>BTVB01000036.1:46399-47136 GCA_045863275.1 Gemmatimonadota bacterium | reverse complement strand
GACCCGCTCGCGGTCGCGTTTGCTCCCCCCCGCGCCCGGCGGTACGTTGGGGACATGAGCATGCCCACGTTCGATCTCCCGGGGGCCTCGCGCAGGCCCGAAGAGTACATGGACCTCTCCTGGGAGATGTTCGGGGAGCTGTGCCGGGCCCTGGCCCTCAAGGTGGCCCGCGACTACCAGCCCGACCTGGTGGTGGGCGTCGCCCGCGCCGGCGTCATCCCCGGGGCGGTGGTGGCGTCCATCCTCCGCGTGGACTTCCACTCCATGAAGATCTCCCGCAGGGAGGGAGACGAGGTGGTTCGGGAGCGCCCCGCCGTCCTCTCCGCCGCGCCTTCGCAGGCGGCGGGCAAGAGGGTCCTCATCGTCGACGAGATCGCCACGTCCGGCGAGACGCTGCGCCTGGCCCTGGCCGCGGTGCGGGACCTGCGGCCCCAGGAGGTCCGCACGGCCACCAGCTTCGCGCGCACCCGGGGCTACAAGCCCGACTACTACGCGCTGGCCACGGACGCCACGGTCATCTACCCCTGGGACCGGAAGATCTTCGACGAGGGCGAGCTGGTGGTGAACCCCCGCTACGAGGACGTGCTGGACGAGTAGCGCGGGGCGCCGAAGGCGCGAGCGGTCCCGCCGAGAGCCGGAGGTTTTCCCCCCCGGAGGCCGACTCGACCAACCGGGTCCGCAGCAGAAGCCCCGGATGCCGGAGAGGGTCGGGGGTGGCCCCTCGGGGGCGTCGGCGC
>BTVB01000036.1:0-46299 GCA_045863275.1 Gemmatimonadota bacterium | reverse complement strand
GCCGCGCCAGAAGCGTTCCCGAACCCACGCGGTGGCCGCGAGGCGCTGGACCCCGGGTCCGCACCAGAAGCCCCGGATGCCGGAGAGGGTCGGGGGTGGCCCCTCGGGGGCGTCGGCGCGGCCGCGCCAGAAGCGTTCCCGAACCCACGCGGTGGCCGCGAGGCGCTGGACCCCGAGGGGCCACCCCCGACCCTCGCAGGATCCCCGGCGCTACACCCCCTGCGCCATCTCGGCCATGAACTCCTTGTTCGTCTCCGTCCTCTTCATGCGGGACAGCAGGAACTCGATGGCCTCCGCCGGGGGCATGTCGCTGAGGAAGTTGCGCAGCAGATAGACGCGGTTCAGCTCCAGGTCGGAGAGCAGGAGCTCCTCCCTTCGCGTGCCCGACCGGTTCACGTCGATGGCCGGGAAGATCCGCTTGTCGGAGATCTGCCGGTCGAGGATGAGCTCCATGTTGCCGGTGCCCTTGAATTCCTCGAAGATCACCTCGTCCATGCGGCTCCCCGTCTCGATGAGGGCCGTGGCGATGATGGTGAGCGACCCGCCGTCCTCGATGTTGCGCGCGGCTCCGAAGAACCGCTTCGGTTTGTGGAGCGCGTTGGCGTCCACGCCGCCGGAGAGGATCTTCCCCGAGTGGGGCACCACCACGTTGTACGCCCGCGCCAGCCGGGTGATGGAGTCCAGGAGGATCACCACGTTCCTGCCCAGCTCCACAAGGCGCTTGGCGCGCTCCATGACCATCTCCGCCACCTGCGTATGGCGCTCCGCGGGCTCGTCGAAGGTGGAGGAGATGACCTCGGCCCGGACGTGCTCCTCCATGTCCGTGACCTCCTCCGGGCGCTCGTCGATGAGCAGCACGATGAGGTGGACGTCGGGGTGGTTCGTGGAGATGGAGTTGGCGATCTGCTGGAGGATGGTGGTCTTGCCGGCCTTCGGGGGCGACACGATGAGGCCGCGCTGACCCATGCCGATGGGGGCGAGGAGGTCGATGACCCGGGTGGCCATGTTCCCGTTCTCGGCCAGCTCCAGGTGGAGACGCTCCTCGGGGTAGCGGGGGCGCAGATTGTCGAAGCTGACCCGGTGCTTGGTCTCCTCCGGGTCCATCCCGTCGATGGCTTCGACCTTGAGGAGCGCGAGGTAGCGCTCGCCCTCCTTGGGGGGGCGGACCTGCCCCAGCACCGTGTCGCCGGTCCGCAGATCGAAGCGCTTGATCTGGGAGGGACTCACGTAGATGTCGTCGGGCCCGTAGAGGTAGTTCCAATCCTGCGAGCGCAGGAAGCCGTACCCCTCCGGGAGGATCTCCAGGACTCCCTCCGCCCGGAGCACCACCTCGCGCTCCAGGAGGGTCTGCTCGAGGCGGAAGATGAGATCCTGGCGGCGCATGCCCGCGTAGCCGTCGATGCCGAGCTCCTCGGCCAGGTCGTGAAGCTCGCCGACGCTCTTGCTCTTGAGCTCTGAGATGTCCACGGAGGGCTCCGGGAGGAAGCGGTGACGGCGTTGGGGGTAGCCGTCGGGCGGAGATGGGGGGAAGAGGGGACGAGCGACGCGGAGTCGCAGGAAAGCTCGGGAGCGGGTCGGCACGGGGAGCCCCGCCCGGGATGCGGGGGGCCGACGGGTTTCATTGTAGTTTGGAGATGAGGCCAAGGTACCGGTCCCCACCGGGGCGGTCAAGAACGGAGTTCGGGGCGGGGAATGACGGTGGGGACACGGGATAACGGGAGGTGCGCCGCCGGGGGAAAATTCCGCCAAGTTGCGGCGGCGGGCGGATCACGGGAGTGGGAAAAATCCGAACGGACGAGGTGGGATCAGGCCCATGACAGCAGGCTTTCCCGCCTCCCGTCGTCTCACAAAACTTGACATTCGGACCCCAGCGCGGAAACATTCGTTTACTCTTTTCGGGACCTATCTGCCGGAGGAACGGGGTGGCGCGACACAATCGCGAGGGTCACGGTGCGGACCAGCGCGGCTTCGAGTACGGGGTGAACTACCAGCCCGACTGGCTCAAGCAGGTGAAGGTCACCCGCCAGCTCGAGACCGGACGACAGTCCACCAAGACGCTCTTCCGGAACCCACTGGACCGTCCGGAGACCGAGCCGGGGGACCGGGTGCGCACGCGCATCGTGTCCCCCGATCAGCGGCTGGACTTCGAGGTGAGCCTCGCCGATCCCCGTGCCGCGGTCCGGCGGATCCGCATCTCCTACGCCCTCCCCTCCCAGGACGGGATGCGCGAGGAAGAGGTGGAGTTCACGCTGGAATCCGAGGCGTCTCCGGCCCCCGAGTGACCGGGAGGGCCCGCCTCCCGGTCCATTTGCCCGGCCCCCGGCGCCCGCCGCTATCTTCCTGACCATGGGCGTATCCATGCTGGGTGCTGTGCGGGCCTTGGGCCGGTCGGCGACCTCCGTTCTGGCGACGGTGGGGCGGGCCGGCTTCCTGGCGGTGGGGGCCGCGCGGGCCCTGCGCCGCGGTGGGATGTGGCTTCCCCACCTCCTGGGCCATATGGCGCGCATCGGCGTGGACTCGGTCCCCATCGCCCTCTTCATCGCAGGCTTCACCGGCGTGGTGCTCGCCCTCCAGGCGTCCTACACCTTCACCGGCGCCATCCCCCTCTACTTCGTCGGCACCCTGGTGGGGAAGACGATGATCCTGGAGCTGGGCCCGGTGCTCACGGGCCTCGCCCTCTCCGGCCGCGTCGGCGCCAACATCGCCGCCGAGCTGGGGACCATGCGCGTCACCGAGCAGGTGGACGCCCTCGAGACGCTGGCCTACGACCCCGTCGCCTACCTGGTGGTGCCGCGGGTGGTGGCGGCGGTGCTCATGTTCCCGGTGGTCGTGCTGCTGGCCGACGGCATGGGCGTGCTGGCGGGATGGGGCACGTCCCTCTACCTGCTGGACATGTCCTCCCACGAGTTCCTGAAGGGCCTCCGCCTCTTCTTCGAGCCCTGGGACGTGTGGTTCTCCGCCATCAAGGCCGCCAGCTTCGGGCTCACCGTCTCCGCCGTGGGCTGCTTCTTCGGGTTCGGCACCACCGGCGGAGCCGAGGGCGTGGGCCGCTCCACCACCCAGGCGGTGGTGGCCAGCAGCATGATCATCCTCGTCCTGGACGCCTTCTGGGCGGCGGTGCTCCTGTGAGCATCCGCCTGGAGGAGGTCCACAAGGCGTTCGGCGCCAACCAGGTCCTGAAGGGCTTCAGCCTGGAGGTGCTCGAAGGGGAGACCCTCGCCATCATCGGCGGCTCGGGCACGGGGAAATCGGTGGCGCTCAAGCACATCGTCCGTCTCCTCGTCCCCGACGCCGGGGAGGTGTGGGTGGACGGGCGGGACGTGGGCGCCATGCAGGAGGAGGAGCTCTACGCGCTGCGCAGGGAGGTGGGGTACGTCTTCCAGTTCGCCGCCCTCTTCGACTCCATGACCGTCGCCGAAAACGTGGGCATGGGGCTGAAGCGGATCCCGGGCACGACGCGGAGCCAGATCGCCGAGCGGGTGGAGGAATGCCTGGGCCTGGTGGACCTCCACGGCTTCGGCGGCCGTTACCCCGCCGAGCTCTCGGGAGGCCAGAAGAAGCGGGCGGGCCTGGCGCGGGCCATCGCCACCCGTCCCAAGTACCTTCTGTACGACGAGCCCACCACGGGGCTGGACCCGGTGACCACCGCGGTCATCGACCAGCTCATCGTTCGCATGAGGAAGGAGCTGGGCGTGACGGGGGTGGTCATCACCCACGACATGGCCAGCGCCTACAGGATCTCGGACAGGATCGCCATGCTGTATCAGGGACGCATCCGGTTCCAGGGAACCCCCGACGAGGTGCGGGCGTCCCAGGATCCGGTGGTGCGAGGATTCATCGAGGGGAGGCCCGATCTGCTGGAGGTAGCCACGTGAACCGCGCGCGGGAGATCCTCGTGGGGCTGGTCATCCTGGCCGGCGTGGCCGTGGGGGTGGTCGGTACCCTGTGGCTGAAGGGCACCAACTGGGGGCGGCCGTCGGTGCCCCTGGAGGTGCTTCTCACCGACGTCGCCCAGCTCTCGCCGGGGAACCCGGTGAAGTTCCGGGGCGTCCAGGTGGGCCGGGTGTCCGCCATCGGCGTGGAGCCCGACGGGCAGGCCGTGCGGGTGATCCTCGAGCTGGAGCACGACATCCCCCTCCCCCAGGACGCGGTGGTGCTCCTGGCGCCCGAGTCCTTCTTCGGGGACTGGCAGGCCGAGATCGTGCGCGGGGACCGGTTCCCGGGCTTCGCGTTCTACCCGGTGCCTCCCGGGACCACCTCCGACGGGGTCCCGGTGCTGGGCGGCTACGCGCTGCCCGAGCTGTCGCGCCTCACCGCGTCCGCCGAGCAGATCTCCAACAACCTGGCCAACCTCACCGAGCGCTTCGACGTCGCCTTCAACGAGGAGACCGCCGCCAACCTGGCCCGGGCCATCGAGAACTTCGGCGTGGTGAGCGAGGACCTCCGGGCGCTGGTGGACCAGCAGTCCCGCATCGCCATGAGCATCACGGTGAGCGCCGACAGCGCCCTCGCCGAGATCGAGGAGGCCTCGCGGGTGGCGCGCCGCTCCTTCGAGCGCGTGGAGGAGCTGCTGGCCAACCAGCAGATCGACACCATCGTCACCAACCTGGCCGGCGCCAGCGGGAGCATACAGAAGATCGCCGCCGACGTGGCGGGCTCCAGCGACGAGCTGGCGGCCACCTTGGCCCGCGCCGACTCGGTCATCGCGCGCATCGACGTGCTCACCGCCAAGGTCGCGGCGGGCGAGGGAGCGCTGGGACGTCTGGTCGCCGACAGCACCATGGCGGTGCGGGCGGAAGGCGTCCTGCTCCAGCTCGACCTGTTGCTGAAGGACCTGCGCGAGAACCCGCGGCGCTACGTGCGCCTGTCCATCTTCTAGGTCCCATGGCCAAGCGCACCAGGGCCCGCATCGAGCGGAGCGCCGGCGGGGTGGTGGTCCGGACCATCGGAGGCGAGCCCCACGTCCTCGTGATCCGCGATCCCTACCAGAACTGGGGGTTGCCCAAGGGGCACCTGGAGAACGGAGAGGGGAGCGGCGAGGCCGCCGTGCGCGAGGTGAGGGAGGAGACCGGGCTGACCGACCTGACGCTGGGCCGGGAGCTGGCGACCATCGACTGGTACTTCCGGGCCGGCGGCAAGCTCATCCACAAGTTCTGCGCCTTCTACATCATGGTGTCGGAGGAGGGTGAGCCCCGGCCCGAGCTGGCCGAGGGGATCACCGAGTGCGTCTGGCTCCCGCTGCCCGAGGCGGCGGCGCGCATCTCCTACGACAACGCGCGGGAGGTGGTCATGGTGGCCAGCGAGATCCTGTCCAGCGAGCGGGAGTAGCCCCGATGGACCGAAACGAGTTCACCGTCTGGCGGACGCTGGAGGCGGCGGCGGTCCTGCTGGTGCTGGGCTTCTTCCTCTTCACACTCCGGGCGGTCCTCAACCCCTTCCTCCTCTTCTTCCTCCTGTGGGCGGTGCTGGCCCCCTTCCGGGGCCGCCCCGGCCATGGAGCCCTGCTGGCCACCGCCGCGGCGCTCACGCTCATCTGGCTCCTGGCCACCACCGGCTCCCTGCTGGCCCCCTTCGTCCTGGCGGTGGCCCTGGCCTACCTCCTCGACCCGCTGGTGGACCGCCTCGAGGTGGTGCGGGTGCCCCGGGCGCTGGCCATCCTGCTCCTGACCCTTCCTGCGCTGGCGGCGCTGGCCGTGCTCATCTTCCTGGGGATCCCCGCCGCCGTCCAGCAGCTCGCCGACGTGGCCGAGAAGGCCCCCGTGTTCTTCCAGCGGGTGGCGGGATGGCTCGACGGCATCCAGGCGCGGCTCGTGCGCATGGACATCCCCCTCGTGGACGAGGACGCGTTGGTCGAGCGCCTCCGCAGCGTGGACTCCGCCGCCGTCGTGACGTACCTGGAGGAGCGCCGCGAGGCGCTGGCCGGCTGGGCCTGGCGGAGCTTCCTGGGGGTGGGGAGGGGCATCGGGACGGTGCTGAGCGTGGCTGGCTACGTCGTCCTGACGCCGGTGCTCACCTTCTATCTGCTCCGGGACTGGGACCGGCTGAAGGCCATCGCCGCCGACCTGGTCCCCTCTGGACGCCGAGAGGCGGTCCTCTCCTTCGCCGGGGAGTACGACCGGCTCCTGGGCCGGTACGTCCGGGGGCAGATCACCGTGGCGCTGGCCATCGGCGCCATCACGGGCGTGGGGCTGGCGTTGGCCCGCTTCCCCTACGCGGCCCTCCTGGGGCTCCTGGTGGCCGTCTTCTCCGTGGTTCCCTACCTGGGCCTGCTCCTCTCCCTCGTGCCCGCGGTCTTCATCGCGCTGGTGAGCGGCTCGGTGGGCGTGTCGCTCCTCAAGGTGGCGGTGGTGTACGGCGTGGCCCAGGGGCTGGAGGGCGCGGTCATCAGCCCGCGCATCGTCGGCGACTCGGTGGGGCTCCACCCCGTCTGGGTGGTCCTGGCCCTCGCCGTGGGGGGCTTCTTCTTCGGCTTCGTGGGCCTCCTCATCGCCGTCCCGGGCGCCGTGGGAATCAAGCTCCTGGTGCAACGGGGCATGGCCCGGTACCGGGCCTCCGATCTGTACCGGGGAACCGGGGAGAAACAGGGCGGCTGACCCGGTTTGATCCGCAATCCGCGCGGGTTAGACTTGTGGGCTATGGCCGACGACATCCGGGACATCACCATCATCGGCGGCGGGCCCACGGGGCTCTTCGCCGCCTTCTACGCGGGCATGCGCGGGCGCTCCGCGCGCATCCTCGACTCCCTCCCCGAGCTGGGCGGGCAACTCGCCGCCCTCTACCCCGAGAAGGACGTCTTCGACGTGGGCGGGTTCCCGAAGATCCTGGCCAAGGACCTGGTGCGGAACCTGGTGGAGCAGGGGCTCCAGTTCGGGCCGGACGTGGTCCTGGACGAGCAGGTCCGGGAGGTGCGGCGGGAGGATGGGACCTTCCGGCTCGTGTGCCGCGGCGGCGAGTACCTCACGCGCTCCATCGTGCTCGCGGGGGGCAAAGGCGCGCTGGAGCCCATGGTGCTCGAGGTGCCCGGCTACGAGCAGCTCCTGCACAAGGGCGTCGAGTACGCGGTGAAGGACCCGTCGTCCTGGGCCGGGAAGCACGTGGTCCTGGTGGGGGGAGGCGACTCGGCGCTGGACTGGGTCCTCATCCTCAAGGATCACGCCGCCAGCACCACGCTGGTCCATCGCCGAGATGGGTGGAGGGCCCACCAGGCCACGGTGGCCCGCGTGGACGCGGCGGTGGCGGCCGGCGAGATCGTGCTACGCACCTTCCACGAGGTGAGGGAGATCCACGGCTCCGACCGGGTGGAGGCGGTCACGATCTTCGACAACCGCACCGACGCCGACGTGCGGCTGGAGTGCGACGCGGTGTTCACCTTCCTGGGCTTCAAGCCGGACCTGGGCCCCATCGCCGACTGGGGGCTGGACATCCAGAAGAACCGGGTGAAGGTGGACTCCAACATGGCCACCAACATCGAGGGCATCTACGCCGCGGGCGACCTGGTGGACTACCCCGGGAAACTCGATCTCATCGCCACGGGTTTCGCTGAGGCGGCTGTGGCCGTCAACAACGCCGTGCACTTCGTGGACCCCACGGCCCGGGTGAACCCCGGCCACTCCACGAGTCTCAAGGTCTTCAAGGACAAGTAGGAAGGAACCCATGGCCGACAACACGCCTCGCGAGCGCGAGCAGGTCGTCATCATCGGCTCCGGCCCCGCCGGCTGGACCGCCGCCGTCTATGCCGCCCGGGCCCAGCTCGAGCCCCTCGTCTTCGAGGGCGCCGGCAGCCGCACCATGATCCCCGGCGGCCAGCTCATGTTCACCACGGAGGTGGAGAACTACCCGGGCTTCAAGGACGGCGTCACCGGGCAGGAGCTCATGATGGAGATGCGTGCCCAGGCCCAGCGCTTCGGCACGCGCATCGTCACCGAGGACGTCGTGGACGTGGACGTCACCCGGCGTCCCTTCGTCCTGACGTCCAGCCGCGGCAAGGTGGTGCAGGCCGACGCCGTCATCGTCGCCACCGGCGCCAACGCCAAGTGGATCGGCCTGGACAACGAGGAGCGCCTGGCCCACTCGGGCGGGGGCGTGAGCGCCTGCGCGGTGTGCGACGGTGCCCTGCCGGCGTTCCGGAACCAGGTGGTGGCGGTGGTGGGGGGCGGCGACTCGGCCATGGAGGAGGCCACCTACCTGACGAAGTTCGCCCGCGAGGTGCACGTGATCCACCGGCGCGACGAGTTCCGGGCCTCGAAGATCATGGCCGAGCGCACCCTGGAGAACCCCAAGATCCGCCCCGTCTGGAACACCGTGGTCACCGACGTGCTGGGAGACGACTTCATCACCGGGGTCCGGCTGAAGAACGTGGTCACGGGCGAGGAGAGCACGCTGGAGGTGGCGGGCCTGTTCGTGGCCATCGGCCACAAGCCCAACACCGACTTCCTCAAGGGGAAGGTGGCCCTCAAGGAGAACGGGTACATCGAGATGCCCGTCGCCTGGCGGACGAACACGTCGGTGGAAGGCATCTTCGCCTGCGGGGACGTCATGGACGACTACTACCGCCAGGCCATCTCCGCGGCCGGGACGGGCTGCATGGCCGCGCTGGACGCCGAGCGGTGGCTGGCCCACGGCGGTGCCGGCGCCCACGTGCCGGAGGGCGCGGCGGCGGGCTGAGCCCCGCTGCTCAGAGCGACATCAGGAAGGCCAGGAGCGCGCTCCTGGCGTCGGCGGCCAGGGCCACGAAGCGGTCCCTGGCCGCTTTCGCTTCCCCCCCGTGCCAGAGGATGGCCTCCTCGGCGCCGCGGGCGCGCCCGTCGTGGAGGAGATCGGTGTGCCCCTGGACCGTCTGGGCCAAGCCCAGCCCCCATAGTGGCGGGGTGCGCCACTCCCGGCCGTCGGCGAGGAAGTCGGGGCGCCCGTCCGCCAGGTCGTCGCCCATGTCGTGGAGGAGGAGGTCGGTATAGGGGTGGATGGTCTGCCCCGCCACCTCCGGGACCCCGGCCAGCGACCCGGTGGCCAGGGTGGGGACGTGGCACGCCACGCACCCCACCTGCGTGAAGAGGTCCTGCCCGCGGCGGACCGTGGGGTCGTTGACGCGCCTGCGGGCGGGGACCGCCAGGGTGCGGAGGAAGAAGGTCACCGACGCCAGGTCGTCGTCGGGGAGCTCGGGGTCGTCGTCGAGGCCGTCGTCGTGACCCGGCTGTCCCGCCACGGCCTCCCGGGGGAAGTACGAGGAGGTGACGCCCATGTCCTCGACGTACGCCGCGGCCGCCTGCTGGAGCAGGGACGGCTCGTTCGCCTTCCACCCGAAGCGCCCCACTCGCGTACGCTGCTCCGCCTCGTCCCAGACCCTGTTCACCCGCCCGGACACTCCGTCGCCGTTGGCGTCGGAGGGGTCGGCCAGGGCCTCGAGGGTGGCGTCGGCCACGGCCTCCAGGAGCCCCAGGCCGAAGAGGGCGCGGGGAGACCGCAGGCCAGCGTGGTCGGGGGCGAAGGGGGCGTAGGGGTTCACCACCTCCACCTGCGGGCGGCGGAGCTCGTAGGGCGAGCCGTCGGGATAGCCGCCGGGCACCGGGACGAAGTGCACGGCGAGCCGCGCCTCCGCCCGGCGGCCCGCCACGGCCTGGTCCTGGAGTTGGTTCCCGAAGCCCGGCGCGGGAAGGGGGGCGCCGCGCCCGTCTACGCCGCCGGCGCTCAGGCGCAGGAGCAGCGAGCCCCGCGTCCTCCCCCGGCGGGCGTGGCACGCCTCGCACGTGTTGGCGTTGAAGAGGGGCCCCAGGCCGGGATCGCGGGCGCCCGGGTTGTCGGAGAAGCGGGCGGCGAGCCGGTCGCGCCCGTCGACGTGGAGCTGCAGGCGCTCCGCCGCGAGGGAGGGCGCCGGGCGGGAATACGCCAGGGTCGACGTGTCGGCCACGGTGAGGGCGCCTCCGGGGAGCGGCCAGATCAGCGTGTCGGGCTCCTCCACGGGAGGGTCGCCGGGGGGCGCGAGGGTACCCGGCTCCCCGCAGGCGGCGCCGGCCAGGAGGAGCAGCCAGAGTACGGTCTCTTTCAGCGCGGCGCCGCGACGGCCGGCCCCGGCTCGGCTCATCCTTCCGCGCCCGGGGGGGCGGGGGCGCCCAGGAGGCGCCCTCCATCCACCGCCAGGACCTGCCCGGTGACGTACGGGGCCCGCGCCAGGAAGAGGACGGCCTCCACCACGTCGTCGGGCGTCCCCAGCGTCTGGAGGGGGGTTCGTGCCCGCAGGGCCTCGAGCCGCTCGGCGGGGTAGTCGTCCGGTGGGAGGACGGCGCCGGGGGCCACCGCGTTCACCCGCACCCGGGGGGCCAGCGCCCGGGCCTGCACCCGCGTGAGGTGGGCCAGGGCCGCCTTGGAGACGGCATGGACGGGGTACTCGGTCCACGGCTGAAAGGCCGACAGGTCCACCAGGTTCACCACCGCTCCCCGCGTCTCGGACAGGAAGGGCGCCGCCTCCCGGACCATGAGGTGGGGCGCGCGCACGTTGAGGGCCAACACCCTGTCCCACGCCTCGGCGTCCACGTCCAGGAGGGGCGTGGCGTCGAAGCCGGCGGCGCCGTTCACCAGAACGTCCAGGCGGGGGAAGGCGTGGGTCAGGGCGTCCAGGAGGAGGCGCGGCTCCCCGGGGCGGCTCAGGTCCGCCCGCACCGCGGCGCCCCGCCGTCCCATCGCCTCCACGAGGCGGACCACCTCCCGGGCGGGCTCCTCCGAGGCGTGGTAGTGGACCAGGACGTCGTAACCGGCGCGGGCGAACCCGAGGGCGATGGCGCGGCCCAGGCGCACGGCCCCTCCCGTCACCAGGGCGACACGTTGAATTTCGGGCTCGTTCATGGGACACTCATACGCGCGTCGAGGCCGTTTCGGCCAGCCGTCATCCTCGCAGGGAGAAGCACATGCCGGATCTCACCGGGAAGGTCGCCCTCGTCACCGGCAGCACAAAGGGGATCGGCCTGGCCGTGGCTCGGCGCCTCGCCGAGGCGGGGGCCTCGGTGGTGGTCAGCGCCCGGACCGCCGCCGACGTGGCGGCCACGGCCCACGAGCTGGACCAGCACGCGGCGGGGGAGGTCGTGGGCATCCCCTGCGACGTCGCCGACCCCGTCCAGTGCCAGCGACTGGTGGACGAGACCGTGGCGCGGCTGGGCCGCCTGGACATCCTGGTGAACAACGCCGGCCTGGGGATCTTCAAGCCCATCGGCGAGCTGTCGTGGGAGGAGTGGAAGCTCCAGGTGGACGTGAACCTGGGAGGTGTCTTCGCGTGCTCCAAGGCGGCCATCCCCCACCTGAGCGCCACCGGCGACGGGTGGATCGTCAACGTCGGGTCGCTGGCCAGCCGGAACGCCTTCGCCGGCGGCACCGGGTACAACGCCAGCAAGTTCGGGCTCCTGGGCATGACCGAGGCCATGATGCTGGACGTCCGCTACCAGGACGTGCGGGTGAGCATCGTCATGCCGGGGAGCGTGAACACCTGGTTCGGGGGCCGGGAGCAGGAGCACGAGCGCGACTGGCGCCTGGAGGCCGAGGACTGCGCCCTGGCGGTGATGCAGCTCCTGGCCTACCCGAGGGAGGCCCACGTCAGCCGCGTGGAGATGCGGCCCAGCCAGCCCAGGAAGGGGTGACGCCACGGACGCCCCACCGAGCCCCGCCGACGTGAACGCCCGGCCCCGCCTCGCCCGCCTCCGCATCGCGCTCCAGCGCTCCGACACCCTCGCCCCCCTGGCCATGGCGGTGGCGGTGGGGGTCCTGGCCGGGGCCGGAGCCATCGCCCTCCGGTGGATGGTGCGGGCGGTGCAGTGGGTGTTCTTCGACCAGGGCACCCGGCTCGGCCCCTCGCTGGGCCTCCCCATCCCCGCCTGGGCCGTCACGGTGGTGGCACCCGCGGCGGGGATGCTGGTGGTCGCCTACCTGGTGCGCTGGTGGGCGGAGGAGGCCAAGGGGCACGGCGTGCCCGAGGTCCAGTTCGCCGTGCGCATGCGGGGCGGGAAGATCCGCCCCCGCGTGGCCTTCGCCAAGGCGGTGACCAGCGCCATCTCCATCGGGTCGGGCGGCTCGGTGGGGCGGGAGGGGCCCATCGTCCAGATCGGGGCCTCCCTGGGGAGCGCGGTGGCCCAGTTCGTGGGCCTCAACGCCGAGGAGGTGAAGCTCATGGTGGCCGCCGGGGCCGCGGGAGCCATCGGCGCCACCTTCAACGCCCCGGTGGCGGGGGTCCTCTTCGCCCTGGAGGTCATCCTCGGGAGCTTCGCCGCACGCTCCTTCGGCCTGGTGGTGGTGGCGTCGGTGAGCGCCACGGCGGTAGCCCAGTCGGCGCTGGGCACCGAGCCGGCCTTCCGGCTGCTGGAGCAGTTCGAGTTCGTGAGCAACTGGGAGCTGGGGCTCTACCTGGGGCTGGGGCTGGTCACGGGCATCATCTCGCTGATGTACGTCCGCACGGTGTACGGCATCGAGGACTGGTTCGACCGGTGGCACGCCACGCTCTGGGTGAAGGCCGTGCTCGGAGGGTTGGCGGTGGGGCTGCTGGGGACCTTCGGATCCGAGCACCTCTTCGGCGTCGGGCACGAGGGGGTGGAGCTGGCCATGGCCGGGGGGCTCACCACCGGCCTCATGCTGGCGCTGGTCTTCATGAAGATGTTCGCCACCGCGGTCACCCTGGGCGCCGGCGGGTCCGGGGGCGTCTTCGCGCCGGCGCTCTTCATCGGGGCCATGGCCGGAGGGGCGTACGGGCGGGTGGCGGACTCGCTCTTTCCCGGCGTCGCGGCCTCGCCGGGCGCGTACGCGCTTGTGGGCGCGGCGGCGGTGTTCGGCGCTTCGTCCCACGCCCCCATGACGGCCATCATCATCCTGTTCGAGATGACGGACAACTACCGCATCATCCTCCCGCTGATGCTCGCGGTGGTCCTGGCCCAGCTCATCGCCTCGCGCATCGACCCCGACTCCATCTACACCATCAAGCTCCGCCGCCGGGGTGCCATGGTGCGCCCCCGGGCCGAGCTGGGAACGCTGGACCTCCTGCTGGTCGCCGACGCCATGACCGAGGAAGTACCCTCCGTCGCGCCCTCCATGTCGCTGGACGCGCTGGCCACCCACGCCCGGGGCGACCGGAACCACAGCTGGGTCGTCCTCGACGAGGGGGAGCGGCTCCTGGGCATCGCCTCGGTGACGGACCTGGAGCGGGCCATCGTGGACACGGACATGGCCGGGTCGAAGCAGACGGTGCGCGACATCATGACCACCGCGGTGGTCACGTGCTCCGCCGACGAGACGCTGCGCCATGCCTTCCGCCGCTTCACCGAGCGGGACGTGTACCAGATCCCCGTGGTGGACCGGGACGATCCCGCGGTCGTGGTGGGCGTGCTCCGCCGCACCGAGATGATGTGGGCCTACAAGGAGCTCTCCGACGAGCACCAGCGCCTCATCGAGCGCACCGACGCCCTCCCTCCCGAGAGCCGGTTCGAGTCGGTGCACCTGGAGCTGCAGGTGGAGGCCCGGCACGCCGGCGTGTGCGACCACGCAATCCGGGAGATCCGGGTGCCCGAGCACGCCCTCATCGCCCTGCTTCGGCGGGGGGACCGGGTGGTGGTACCCCGGGGCTTCACCCGGGTGGAGCCCGGCGACGTCCTCACCCTCATCACCACCCGGCAATACGAGGGGGAGCTGCGGGACTGGATCGCGGGGGTTCGGGGCGGGGGGGGATGAGGTGGCTCCGGCCTCGGGTTTCGTGGTAGATTTTACGGCCTTGTTACAATGCCCGAAGCCCGATCCCGAGGAAGAGCCGTGAACCGCTTCGCCAAGACCGTCCCGCTCCTGCTGGCCATCCTCGCCTGCGGCGGAGGAGACCGCGCGGAGCGCGTCGTCATCCAGAACAAGGGCTCCGACACCGTGGTCAACGTGGCACAGGCCTGGGCGGAGGCCTACGGCGTGGTGAACCCCGGAGTGGCCATCGCCGTCACCGGAGGGGGCTCGGGCACCGGGATCTCCGCCATGATCAACGGCACCGTGGACATCGCCAACGCCAGCCGTTCCATGAGCGAGGAGGAGTACGCCGCCGCCCGGGAGCGGGGCGTGGACCCCATGGAGCACACCGTGGGCTTCGACGCGCTGGCCGTGTTCCTGCACCCCGACAACCCGATCTCCAGCTTCACCTTCGCCCAGCTCGCCGACATCTACGCGGAGGGCGGGACGGTGGAGAACTGGAGCCAGCTCGGGATCAGCGTCCCCGGCTGCGAGAGCGGAGAGATCATTCGCGTGAGCCGCCAGAACAACTCGGGGACATACGCCTACTTCAAGGAAGTGGTCCTCGCGGACAGAGAGTACAAGCTGGGCTCACGGGACATGAACGGCTCCTCCGAGGTGGTGGACCTGGTGGCCCACACCCCCTGCGCCATCGGGTACAGCGGCCTGGCCTACGCCACGCCCGACGTGAAGATGCCCTGCGTGTCGGCGGGCGAGGGCAGCGAGTGCGTCACGCCCTCCGAGGCGACGGCGCTGGACGGCACGTACCCCGTGGCGCGGCCCCTTCTCATGTACACCGCCGGCCAGCCCGAGGGCGCCGTGAAGGAGTACCTCGACTGGATCCTCAGCGACGCGGGCCAGTGCATCATCCAGAAGGCCGGCTATGCGCCCACCCACGTGGTGACGTGCGGCTGAGCCCCACCGGCCGCCTTCCTGCCCCGACGCCATGAGCCAGCACTACGAAGAACGGATGGAGGCTGAGCGGTCGGAGATCGACCGCAAGCTCCGCAAGGTCGCGGGCCTCGTCGAGAAGCAGATGCAGGACGCCATCCAGGCGCTCCTCGCCTTCGACGTGGCCCTGGCCAACCAGGTCACCCTCGGCGACCGGCAGATCAACCGCCGCATCAAGGAGCTGGACTTCCTGTGCCACGCGTTCATCGTGCGGCACGCGCCCAGCGGCGGCCACCTGCGCTTCGTCTCGGCGGTGCTCCGCCTGGACGTGGCGCTGGAGCGCGTCGGGGACTACGCCAGCACCATCGGCCGGGAGGTCGCCCACCTCACCCGGGGCCCCTCCGAGTCGGTGGCGCGGGACATGGAGCTCATCGCCATGCAGGCGCGGCGCACGTTCCAGCAGTCCATGCAGGCGTTCCACGACAGGGACGTCACGGCCGCGCGCGAGACGTACGGGCTCGCCGACCAGACCGACTTCACGTTGAACGCGGTCTTCGACGCGCTGGTGGACGCGGGGGAGAAGCGGGAGATCCCCCTGGCCGACGCCTTCGCGCTGCTGCGCATCGTGAACTTGATCAAGCGCGTGGCGGAGCAGTCGGAGAACGTCTGCGAACAGACGATCTTCGCGGTCACCGGCGACCGCCGGGACCCCAAGGTCTTCCGCGTCCTCTTCGTGGGCGACCGGAACGACCGGGGCACGCTCATGGCCGAGGCGTACGCCCGCAAGGCCTTCCCAGAGAGCGGGATGTACCGGAGCGCCGGGTGGAGCCCCGCCGAGGTCATGGACCCGGAGCTGGCGTCCTTCCTGGACGGGAAGGGCATCGACGTGCGGGGCATGCGGCCGAGCTCCCTCGAGGCGGCGCTGAAGGAGCCGCAGCACTTCCACGTCATCGTCTGCATGGCCCCGGCCAACCGGGAGCGCCTGGCCGAGGCGCCGTTCCGGTCGGTCATCCTGGAGTGGGACGTGGCCGGAAAGCCCGGCATGGACCGGGAGACCCTGGAGGGCCTGTACCGGGAGATCTCCGTACGCGTCCAGGACCTGATGTTCACCCTGGCTGGCCCGGATGCCCGCTGACGCAGACAGGATGACGCCCACGCGGGCCATGGATCTGGACCGCCGCGGTTGGGACTGGTACGTGGACAAGCTGGTGGCCGTGCTCGTGTTCGTGGGCGGCGCCTCGGCCATCGTCCTCATCGGCGCCATCTTCGTCTTCGTCTTCAAGGAGGGCTTCGGCTTCATCGCCGGCCCACTGGACGTGAAGGAGTTCTTCACGTCCCGCGCGTGGCGCCCCACGTCGCGGCCGCCCACGTACGGCATCCTGGCGCTCATGGCCGGGACGGCCTCCGTCACCGGGCTGGCCATGCTCCTCTCCGTCCCCTTCAGCCTTGGCGCCGCCATCTTCATCGGCGAGTTCGCCACCGGGAAGGTACGGGAGACGCTCAAGGTCCTGGTGGAGCTGCTGGCGGCGATCCCGTCGGTGGTGTGGGGCTTCATCGGGCTGTCCATCATGAACCCCCTCATCATCCGGACCTTCGACCAGCCCGTGGGTCTCGGGGTCCTGAACTCGGGGATCATCCTGGGGCTCATGGCGGCCCCCATCATGACCACCATCGCCGAGGACGCGCTCAAGGCCGTACCCGACGGCTACCGGGAGGCCGCCGAGGCCATGGGGGCCACCCGGTGGCAAGTGATCTTCAAGGTTGTGCTCCCCGCGGCCAAGAACGGGCTCATGGCCGCCGTGCTCCTGGGCGTGGGCCGCGGCTTCGGCGAGACCATGGCGGTGCTCATGTCCAGCGGGCACTCCATCAACATCCCCACCAGCCCCTTCGACTCGGTGCGGGCCCTCACCGCCACCATCGCCGCCGAGCTGGGCGAGGCGCCGGTGGGCTCGGACCACTACCAGGCGCTGTTCACCCTGGGGATCCTCCTGTTCGTGGTCACCTTCGCCATAAACCTCACCGCGGACATCGTCGTGAGGGGGAAGGGGAAGCGCTGATGTTCGAGGCCACCACCCTCAACCAGCGGAACCGCCAGATCCAGGGGCTCGTCACGATCCTGCTCGGGATGATGACGATGGTGCTCGTGGTGCCCGTGCTCATCATCCTGTTCGTGCTGGTGGAGAAGGGCGGCCCCATGATCTCCATGGAGTTCCTCTTCTCCTCGCCCACCAACGGCATGACCGCGGGGGGCATCTTCCCGGCGCTCATCGGGACCGTCTGGCTGGTGGCGGTGGCGCTGCTGGCGTCGGTGCCCATCGGCGTGGCCGCGGCCATCTACCTCTCCGAGTACGCCCCGGACAACTGGTTCACGCGGATCATCAACCTGGCCATCATCAACCTGGCCGGGGTGCCCTCCATCGTGCACGCCCTGTTCGGGCTCGGCGCCTTCGTCCTCTTCGCGGGCTTCGGCACCAGCATCCTGGCGGCGAGCCTCACGCTGGCGGTCATGACGCTCCCCGTGGTCATCGTGTCCACCCGGGAGTCCCTCCAGGCCGTGCCCATGGCGTTCCGCGAGGCCTGCTGGAACATGGGGGCCACCCGGTGGCAGACCATCCGCACGGTGGTGCTCCCCAACTCGGTGAGCGGGATCCTCACCGGCGTCATCCTCGAGGTGTGCCGCACCGCGGGCGAGACCGCGCCCATCATGTTCACCGGCGCGGCGCTCTTCCTCCCCTTCCTGCCCCAGGGCGTCTTCGACCAGACCATGGCCATGTCGCTGCACCTGTTCGTGGTCTCCACGCAGGTGCCCAACGTGCCCGAGGAGCTGCGCTACGGCGTCGCGCTCGTGCTGGTCTCCATGGTCCTGGTGATGAACGCGCTTTCCATCGGCTTCCGCGTCTACCTCCGGGGGAAGAAGAAGTGGTAGACGCGCAGCCGAAGGTCTCGGTCCGCGGCCTGAGGATCCGCTACGGGCACGAGGCCGTGCTCAACGGGATCGACCTGGACGTGCTGCCCAACGAGATCCTGGGCATCATCGGGCCGGCGGGGAGCGGCAAGACCAGCTTCCTGCGGGCGCTCAACCGCATGGACGAGTTCCACCCCGAGATGCACGTGGAGGGGGAGATCCTCTTCGACGGCCGCGACGTCGACGGCGTGAGGAACCTCTACGCCCTGCGGCGCCGCATCGGGGTGGTGTTTCCCCTTCCGGTGGGGTTGCCGCTCTCCGTGTACGACAACGTGGCGCTGGCGCCCCGGCTGGCGGGCATCAAGAAGAAGGCCCGGCTGGACGAGATCGTGGAGCGGTGCCTCAGGCGGGCGGCGCTCTGGGAGGAGGTGAAGGATCGCCTCCGTGCGTTGGGGAGCCTGCTCTCCGGCGGGCAGCAGCAGCGCCTCACCATCGCCCGGGCCCTCTCCCAGGACCCGGACCTCCTGCTCCTGGACGAGTTCTCCATCGCGGTGGACCCGGTGACGACCATGCGCATCGAGGACGTGCTCCGGGAACTGAAGGCGGAGGTCACCATCATCCTCGTCACGAACCTGGTGCAGCAGGCCCGCCGCCTGGCCGACCGCACGGCGTTCCTCCTCAACGGGGAGCTTGTGGAGGTGGGCCCCACCGAGGCGCTCTTCACCGGCCCCGTGGTGGACCAGCGTACCCGGGACTACGTGGAGGGGCGCTTTGGCTGACCTCGCCATCGACGTCCGCAAGCTGTCCCTGTGGTACGGGACCTTCCAGGCGCTCTTCGACGTGGACCTGGAGGTGCGGCGGGGCTCCATCACCGCGCTCATCGGGCCGTCGGGGTGCGGAAAATCCACGCTGCTCAGGAGCGTGAACCGCATCAACGAGCGCCTCGGGAGCTACGTGCGCACGGCCGGGAGCATCCACGTCCTGGGCACCGACGTCCTGGGCGAGCGGGTCGAGCTTGCGCAGCTCCGCAAGGAAGTGGGGATGGTGTTCCAGCGGCCCAACCCCCTCCCGCTGTCCGTGCGCGACAACGTCCTCTTCGCCCATCGCCTGCACCGGAAGGGCTCCTTCTCCCGGGCCTCGGAGGACGAGATCGTCGAGTCCGTGCTCTCCCGTGTGCTCCTCTGGGACGACGTGAAGGACCGGCTGGGGGACAAGGCCACCCGCCTCTCCCTGGAGGAGCAGCAGAAGCTCTGCATCGCGCGGCTGCTGCCCCTGAAGCCCTCGGTGATCCTCATGGACGAGCCCACCTCGGCGCTGGATCCCGCCGCCACCGAGGCGCTGGAGGAGCTCATCTGGGAGCTGAAGGGCGACTACACGATCCTCATCGTGACGCACAACATGGCCCAGGCCCGCCGGGCCAGCGAGGAGACGGCGTTCATGCTCCTGGGGCGCATGGTGGAGCACGCTCCCACCGAGGAACTTTTCCTCCGCCCGCGGGATCAGCAGACGGCGGACTACATCGAAGGGCGTTACGGCTGACCCGGGGCCGCCGCGGCGGCGGAGGCTCCCCGACCCAAGGAACCCTCCCATGGCCGACGGCTATCGCATCGAGAAGGACTCGCTGGGCGAGATGAAGGTCCCCGAAGGCGCGGGCTGGGGCGCCCAGACCCAGCGGGCCGTGGAGAACTTCCCCATCAGCGGCCAGCGCTTCGGCCGCCGCTTCGTCGAGGCCCTGGGCACGATCAAGAAGGCTGCCGCGCTGGCCAACGCAGAGCTGGGGACCCTGGACGGCGAGATCGCCCGGGCCATCGTCGAGGCCGCCGGGGAGGTGGCCGCCGGCAGGTGGGACGACCACTTCGTGGTGGACGTCTACCAGACCGGCTCGGGGACGTCCACGAACATGAACGCCAACGAGGTCGTCGCCCGGCGGGCGGGACAGATCCTGGGAGGGCACGTCCACCCCAACGACCACGTCAACTTCGCCCAGTCGTCCAACGACGTGATCCCCACCGCCATCCACGTGGCGGCGCGGGTGGCCGTGGAGCGTGAGCTGATCCCGGCGCTGGACCACCTGCGCGACGCCCTCGCGGCGAAGGCGGAAGCCTTCGACGGGGTCCTGAAGTCGGGCCGGACCCACCTCATGGACGCCACGCCGGTGCGCCTGGGGCAGGAGTTCGGCGGGTACGCCGCCCAGGTGGCCAAGGGGACGGAGCGGGTGCGACGGGCGTCGGAGGAGCTGTCCGAGCTCGCCCTTGGGGGCACCGCCACGGGGACGGGCATCAACACCCATCCCGACTTCCCCGGGAAGGCCATCGCCCACGTCGCGGCGCTCACGGGACTCGCTTTCCGGGAGGCCGACGACCACTTCGAGGCCCAGGGGGCCCGGGACGCGGCGGTGAGCGCGTCGGGGGCGCTGAACACGGTGGCCGCGTCCCTCATGAAGATCGCCGACGACGTGCGTTGGATGGGGAGTGGCCCGACCTCGGGGCTGGCCGAGATCCGCGTTCCCGCCGTCCAGCCCGGCTCGTCCATCATGCCCGGAAAGGTGAACCCGGTGATGTCCGAGGCGCTCATGATGGTCTGCGCCCGGGTCATGGGGAACCACGTCACCGTCACCGTGGCGGGGAGCCGGGGGAACTTCGAGCTCAACGTCATGATGCCCGTGCTGGCCCAGGCGCTGCTGGAATCCATCACGCTGCTGGCCAACGCCGCCCGGGTGTTCGCCGACCGGTGCGTCGCGGGCATCGAGGCCGACGAGGCCCGCTGCCGGGAGCTCCTGGAGCTGAACCCGAGCATCGCCACGGCGCTGAACCCGTACCTCGGGTACGACAAGGCCGCGGAGGTGGCCAAGGCGGCGGCGCGGGAGGGGAAGAGCGTGCGGGAGATCGTGCTCCGTGAGGGGCTGCTTCCGGAGGAGCGCCTGGACGAAGCGTTGGACGTGCGCGGGATGACTCGTCCCGGACTGCCTACGTCTTAGGTACGGCGCGTGGGTGGGGCGTTCCCCCGCTCGGGGGGGCGTTTCGCGTCGCTTCGCTCGCTGCACTCCGCATGCTTCGCATGCGAGCCCCCCTCGGGGGGAGTGCCCCACCCACGCGCCTACCGGGGCCTTTGCGGGGTCCGGGTCCCGGCATCCCGGCACTTGTCGGACCCGTGGGGCGCTGCGCGCCCCATGCTTCGCATCGGTTGCCTTACCCCCCGGGCCCTCAAGGCGGACACCGCCCCGGCCGGTGCGGGCATGGTCGGAGGGGTTCGGGGGGATGTGCCCCCCGAGGGGGGCTCACGTGCGAAGCACGTGGAGCGAGCGAGCACAGCGACGCGAGCGCCCCCCCGAGCGGGGGCACGTCCCCCCGCACCCCGCCCTACCTACCAGACCAAGGGAATCGGCCGGAGCCGGTTCTCCGCCGCCCGCTCCATGAACTGGGGCGTGTACGCCCGGATGTGCCGCCCGCCCCCGTAGACCTCGACCATGTACAGCTCGTGGGGCTGGAGGGTCTGGAGGTACTCCATGCCCCCCACCACGGGGAACTCGTCCACGTAGACCACGGGCTCGGCGGCGCGGCCGCGCACCAGGATGCACTGGTCGGTCCAGCGCCCGTTGCACCGGACCCGGGCGAGCCCCGCCCGCATGGCCACGAAGTCCAGGGCGGTGGGCAGGGTCGAGGTGGCCAGGTCGTCGTGGTCGTACCAGCGCACCGACGTGGCCACACCCCGCCGCCGGGACTCGAAGCGGTCGGTGACCACGTTGAGCCCCTCGAGGAGGATGGGCTCGGCCGCCAGCCGGAGGGTGAGGGCCTCGCCCTCCGCGACCTCCCCGCTCCAGACGAGGGTCTCGTACCCGATGAGCTCCGCGCGGAGCGTCACGGTCCCGGGGGTCACCCTCCGGAGCACGAAGCGCCCGTTCTCTCCGGTGAGGGAGCCCCACTCCGAGTCGCCCTGGGAGACGAACGCCCCCACGAGGGCCTCGCCCGATTCGTCGGTGACGGTGCCCACCAGGTCGAAGGGGCGCCGCTCCACCTCCTGGGACAGGGCGTTGGCCGTCAGCACGGCCACCAGCAAGGCGCCCAGCCCCAGCCGGGCGGCGACGCGCCCGGTGCCCGCCGGCAGCGTGGCCGGCACGTTCATCCTCTTCTCCATCCTCGCCTCCGATGCAGGGGGGCCACCCGCGGGCCCCACCGGACTCCCCCGAATGCAAGGGGTGTGCCGGGGACCCACCGATGGCTGAATGCGTTGCGACACAAGCGGTTGTGGCGTCCGGGGACGATCGTCCCTCCGTCCGCCGGCGGGGACGGGGTCGAGGGGGGTGTCCTGATTGGGAGACAGGGGCGGGGAACCCTCCAAGGGGGAAAAAGAAGGTGACGGCAGGCCGAAGCCTGCCGCCACCAGGCACGCCCCCCCCAGGGCGTGAGGCCCCGCCCAGAGCGGGCGCGGGCACACCGTGCCCGGTCCCGGCGGCCTCGAGCCGTCGGGGCCGGGGTATCCGTCTAGGCCGTCTTCCGACCCAGGTTGAGCACTTCCTTCCGGCCGCGGCCGTCCAACTCACCCACCGGCACGCCCCCGTTGGGCATGACCCGGGTGGCCGCCCCGTCCAGGTAGATGGGATAGGCCCAGGGACCGAACTGCACCACCTGCACGAGCTCCGGGGCCCTCGGGTTGGTGGGCGGCAGCACCGGCTCGGTGATGGCACGCCACACGCGGTCCACCAGGGCCATCTTCTCCGAGACCGAGTCGGCCCACGCGGCGAGCTGGATGCGGCTCCGCTCGTTGGCGTTCAGCGACCGCACGATGCGACGGTGTCCGGGGAAGCTGTGCGAGAGCAGAAACGAGAGCGCTTCGGCCTCGGGCATGGGCTCCACGGAGTCGGCGTGCCGGCCGGGGGTCCGGACCCGCCGCCCATCGCGGATGTCGATGTAGCCGTCGGCTGAGACGCGCATGATCCTCACTCCATCTTGGCAGAGCCTTCCGGGGAAGGCGTTCGCCCCGTGAGAGGAACAAGGATCGTGCCGGGGCAAAGCGGCTCCCACCGAAACGAGTCCTAATTCCCGTAAGTTCATGCGGGACAGAGCGTTGGGTGTCCGTGCCACGAGGCGCATCCTCCGGCCCCCCAAGGGCCGGGAGGCGTTATCCGGTACCGGAAGGGGCAAAGTTTATCCACCTTCCGGCATGACCCCACGCGACGACGACGAGCTGGGAGCCCACGTCTCCACCGAGGGCGGCGTGGAGCACGCGCCGGCCCGCGCCCGGGCCATCGAGTCCGCCTGCCTCCAGCTCTTCACCAAGCAGCCGAGCCGGTGGGCCGAGCCGGTGGTGGACGACGCCACCGCCGCCCGCTTCCGCGAGGCCCGGGCCGTCCACGGCATCCGGGTGGCCGGGGCGCACGACTCCTACCTCATCAATCTCTCGTCCCCCGACCGGGCTCTCTGGGGGCGCTCCCTGGCGTGCTTCGAGGGGGAGCTGCGTCGGTGCGGCGCCCTGGGTCTCGACTTCCTCGTGACCCACCCGGGGAACGCCACCGACGGGGACCTGGCCGCGGGGGTGCGCCGCAACGCGGAGGGGATCGCCCTGGCGCTGGAGGCGGCGGGCGACGGCCCCACCCGGGTCCTCCTGGAGCTCACGGCGGGGAGCGGCACCAGCGTCGGCGGGTCCTTCGAGGCGCTGGCGGCCATCCTCGACGCGCTGCCCGTCGGGGCGCGGGAGCGGGTGGGCGTGTGCCTCGACACCTGCCACGCCTACGCGGCGGGGTACGACCTGGCGGGGGACTACGACGGCGTGTGGGACGCCTTCGCCCGGGTCGTGGGGTGGAGCCGGCTGGGGCTCATCCACCTCAACGATTCCAAACACCCCCTCGGGTCCCACAAGGACCGCCACGAGACGCTGGGCGAGGGGACCCTGGGCGCCGAGCCCTTCCGGCGCATCATGCTGGACCCCCGCCTGAGGGAGGTGCCCAAGGTCCTGGAGACGCCCAAGCTGGACGACCCGGTGGCGGCGGACCTGGCCAACCTCCGCCTCCTCCGGGGCTTCCGGGGCCCCTGACCGCGTCCGGGGGTCCCGGCGCTCCTCAGTTCCCCGCGGGGGACTCGGCGAACATGGCGACGCGGAGCCCCCGGTCCTCCGGGCTCCGCACCCGCACCCCGAAGCGCCCCCGGAAGATCAGGGCCAGCATGAGGATGCCCCCGAAGGACACCACGAGGACCGGCCCGGTGGTCACGTCCAGCGCGAAGGAGATGCCCAGGCCGCCCACGATGGCCACCGTCCCCGACGCCCACGCCAGCAGGAGCGCCGACCGGAAGGTCCGGGTGTAGAAGAAGGCCACCACGGCGGGGATCACGAGCACGCTGAACACCATGAGCACGCCGGCGATCTGCACCGACGACGTGATGGCGATGCCGAAGGTGGCGTAGAACACGAAGTCCCAGAACCGGAGGTGCGCCACCCGCGACGGCGCCCAGGTGATGGCCAGCATCGTCCGGCGCATGAGGAAGTGGAAGAGCCCGATGGCGCCGTAGGACACCGCCACCTTGACCACGGTGGGCCAGGTGACCCAGATGAGGGAGCCGGTGAGGGTCTCCTTCACGTACTCGGTCCCTTCGGAGGCGAAGCTGGCCAGGAGGATCACCGCCGCCGACGCCACCACGAACGTGATGCCGATGAGGGCCTCCTGGGGCACCGGCGACTCCTCCAGCCGGGTGAGGGAGAAGATGAGCGCCCCCAGCAGCGTGAAGCCGAAGGAGAAGGCGTAGGCGGTGAGGGACCCGTGCTGGGCGCCCATGAGGAAGGCCACCGTGCTCCCCAGCGCCGCGATCTGCGCCAGCGCCAGGTCCACGAAGATCACCTCCCGCTGGATCACGTGGAGCCCGAAGTAGGCGTGTGTGAGGAGGATGATCATGGCCGCGAAGAACGGGGGCAGCAGCAGCTCGATCACGTTCGTGTTCTCCGCGCGTCAGGGGTGGTGGACGGCGCCGATGGCGTGGGCGAGGCTCCCCACCCACAGGTCCACCAGGGCCGAGTAGTCGTCCAGCCCGGGGCGGGCCCCGGTCTGCATGGGCACGATCACGGTGGTGGCGCCGCCGCGCTGTGCCACGGCGTCCACCTTGGCCTGGTCGAAGTAGTTGGCCGCCAGGAGCACCCGCAGACCGCCTTCGCGCATCTCCTCCACGAGGCGGGCCACGTGCCTCGGCGTGGGTGGGATCCCCGGCTTGGTCTCCACGTAGTCGGCGCACTGGAAGCCGAAACGCTCCTCCATGTACGCCCAGTTCTTGTGGTAGCAGAGGATGCGCTGGCCCCGGAGCGCCTCGCCGGCCTTGAGCCACCCGCCGAGCTGCTCGCGGAGGGGCAGGCCCTCGTACTCGTTGGTGCTCAGGAACGGCATGAGCTGTCCGCCCAGGGCCAGGCGCTCGAGGGTCGGACCCCCGAGCAGGTCAACCAGCCGCGCTCCGAAGAGGCGGCGGTGGATGCGGTCCTCGAAGGAGGCCAGGTTCGACTCCCAGACGCCCCGCCGGTCCGGTGCCACCCGGGTGAGCCCGGTGGTGATGTTCCGGGCGATCTGGAGCGTGCGGAGGGGGTCGGTGTGGAGGTGGGGGTTTCCGTAGATGTGCACGTCCCCGGCGGCGCGGTCGGCCACCGCGGGGATGTCCAGGAGCGTGATCCCCGTGTGGGCGGACACGTACCCCCGCCCCCCCTCGATGACGTTGGCGTTGCCCGCCTTGTCCAGGAGCGTGGGAACCCAGAGCTCCAGGTCGAGGCCCGTGGTGATGAACAGGTCGGCCCGCTTCAGCTCCAGGGCGAAGCTGGGCTTGGGCCGTACGAAGTGGGAGTCCTCGTTGGGGTCGGCGATGGACGTCACCGTCACCTCGGCGCCGCCGATCTCGCGGACCAGCGCCGCGTACACCGGAAGGGTCGCCACCACGCGCACGGGGGCGCGGGGTGGAGAGGGCATCTCGGCGGGCGCGGACGTCGCCACCAGGGCGGCCAGGGCCAAGGTCGTCGTGAGCATGCTCATGGCCTCCTCAGTAGCTCTCGTGCTTGTGGGGACCCATGGCGAACGTCACCTGGAGGAGGAAGCGGCCCTTCCCCGACTCCTCGGTGCGCCCCAACAGGTCGTACTCGGCGCGGACACGGACGTACTCGCTCTGCCACCACGTGAGCGTGGGGCTGAACAGCCATGCCGTCTCCGCGGTGTGGACCGGGTTCTCCGCCCACTCGTATCGGGCGCCGGCCAGCCAGCTCTGGGAAAGGCGCACCTCGCCCCAACCCCAGAAGCCCAGGGCGCGGCTCCCCGCCGCCGCCTCGTGCTCGGCCTCGCCCGCCTCGTCCTCGTGGTCCTCCTCGGGGAGGAGCCCCTCGAGGACAAGCACGCCGCCGCGGAGGTTGAATCCCCGGTACTTGGCGCGCTCGGGCGGGCGCCACGTGAGGGACGCCTCGGCGCTGTAGACGCTCCGGTCGAGGACGTGCTCGGCGTCCTCGTAGCGGCCCGTGACCCACGAGACGCCCAGGTCCAGGTCGGTGGCGCGGGAGAGCTGCCAGAAGCCGTTCACGTGCCCGAGCACCGAGGGCCGCGACGTCTCGCCGAAAAGGACCTCGTTCTCGCTCCGCGTCACTTCCAACGTGGCCTCGTAGGTGCCGGCGCCACCGCCGAACGGGGCCAGCCAGCGCAGCGAGGCACCCGTCTGGCCCAGGCCCTCCTCGCCGAGGAAGGCCAGGTGGGGGAGGGGACGGGACTGGAAGGGGAAGGCGTGGGGGTGCCAGCGGTTGATCTGACCGAGCTGCTGGTAGAAGCGCCCCAGCTTCAGGCCCAGCCCTCCGGGGAGACCGACCCATTCCACGTAGCCCTCCTCGACGGCGAACTCGCCCCCGTGGCCGCCCGCTTCTTCACCGCCCTCGGCGCCGTGGGCATGGTCTTCGAAGGGGACGACCTCGCCTCCCGCGATGTGGCGGCCGATGAAGATCTTGGCCCGGGAGAAGGGGTCCAGGTTGGAGACCAGGGAGAGCTCGAACTCCCGGGCGAAGAAGTTGTCGGCGCCGGCGTCGTCGGGAGCCAGGTGGGCGAAGACGTCGGCGTTGAGGCTGATCTCGGGGTTCAGTGCCTGGAGGGATCGGGCGCCTCCCGTGAACTCGGGCTCCTCCGGCGGCGCGGGCACGTCACTGGCGGCCGCGGCGGCCTGGGCGGCGGCGCGGAGTGCGGCGAGGGCATCCTCCGCCTCGGGCTCGCGGCCCTCCGCGCGTAGGCGGCTCACCTCCGCGCGCAGGCTGTCGACGAGGGCGGTGAGGCGGCGCAGCTCCAGGCGCAGCGAGTCCTGGGCCGTGGCGGGCGGCTCCTGGGCCGACAGGGGGGCCGCCCCCATCAGGGCGGCTGCGGCTCCGACGATGAACGCGCGGAACCGCGGGGCAGTGCGGTTCATGGAAGATCTCCTCCATCATGAGCGATTTCCTGGGACGCCGCTCCCCGGGGGGGGAGGGCGGTCCGGTGACGGGCCCGCTACGGGGCCAGGGGAATCGTCAGACGGCGGGAGGGGCGCGCGTGGGGTGCCCGTCGGCCAGCACCGGGCCGAGCACCGAGCGGAGGGTGCGCAGGGGCACCCGGGCGTGGGCGAAGGTGGCCGGCGTGCGGACGGGAGCCCGGCCGGCGAGGGCGTGGTTGGCGCCCACCTGCGTGCACACGGTGTGGTCGTGGGAAGGCGCGCACGACGCCGGGTCGTGCTGGCTCTCCACCGTCGTACCCGTGCGGAGGTCGGCGACGTCCAACATGGGAACCGCGGCGCTCAGCATGACCACGAGCGCCGACATCGGGCCCCCCAGGGCCCTGCGGATCCCCTTCCACGTCCAGTGCATGAAGTTCAGGCTACGCGCCGCGCCGGGAAGCTGTCAAACCCGGCTCTTCAGGAGGGTACCGGACCATGAACGCGCATCCTACCCCCCCGTCGGGCAGGAAGTTGCACCCGCAGGTCCCGTTTTGCCGGGGGAGTGTGTCCCCGTATATTGAGGTGCGTGCCGGAGGGCTCCTTTATTGAGCCAACACTCCTGAAGCCGGGACTGGCTCCCGAGCTGGACGCCATGCCCCCCGGGGGAAGGCGGAAGGCGCGGGGTGGTCACCAAGAAATATTTCCCGGGCTTCAATAAACCCCCTTCGGTGCGCAGCGGAAGGGCCGGCGTCCGAGAGGATGCCGGCCCTTTCGCACATCCAGCCGCCGCGAGGCGCAAGGGCGCGAAGCGCCCGAGCGCCAAGCCCGACAGCGATGGCGCCGCGAAGCAGGCGCCGAGCCCGCCAGCGACCGCGCAGCGGAGCCCGAGAGCGACGGCGCCGCGAAGCAGGCGCCGAGCCCGCCAGCGATGGCGAAGCCGAGCCGGAAGAAAGGCCCGCGCAGAGCCGGTGGGATCCGGAGGCGCCCGCACGAATGCCGGCACGAGCGCCGCAGACCACCGTGCCGGAGAGGCCAGGGCACGCGTCGGGGTGGGCGAGCGTCGGCGCGACCGCGCCAGAAGCGCTCCCGTACCTCCACGCCAGGCGCGAGGCGCTGGCGAGAGAACCCCGACGCGTGCCCTGGCCTCGCAGGGACCCGCCAAAGCCGCGGGGGGTAGCCGGAGCTTCGAGAGCGAGAGGACATTCCGGAGGATCGCCACCGATGCCAACCGTGCGCGCTACGCGAAGGGTGCACTTCTCCGCCGCCCACCGCCTCTACCGGCCCGACTGGACCGACGAGCGCAACGCCGCGGTCTTCGGCGACTGCGCGAACCCCAACTGGCACGGGCACAACTACGAGCTGGACGTGACCGTGGAGGGCCGCGTGGACCCCGAGACGGGGTACGTCATGGACCTGAAGCTCCTCCGTGACGCCCTGGAGGCGCGGGTCGTGAAGGACGTGGATCACAGGAACCTGAACCTGGAAGTTCCCTGGCTGGAGGGACTGAACCCCACCACCGAGAACCTGGTGGTGGCCATCTGGAACCGCATGGCAGGCGCGCTCCCCGAAGGGATCCGCCTGGCGCGCCTGGTCCTCCACGAGACGCCACGGAACTCCGTCGAATACACGGGAGGAGAGCGCGCATGAGCGCCGAGAACGCCAGGGTGGACCTGTCGAGGGTCGCCTACGAGGAGCTGGTGGCGGAGATGATCCGCCGCAACGGCGACGACCCGGATCGGGAGGGCATGGCCAAGACCCCCGAGCGCGTGAGGAAGTCCATGGAGTTCCTCACGTCGGGGTACCACATGACGCCCGCCGAGGCCATCGGCGACGCCCTCTTCGAGGAGCGCCACCACAACATGGTCATGGTGAAGGACATCGAGCTGTACTCCCTCTGCGAGCACCACCTGCTTCCCTTCTTCGGGAAGGCCCACGTGGCCTACATCCCCGACGGGAAGATCATGGGCCTTTCCAAGACCGCCCGCCTGGTGGAGGTCTTCTCCCGGCGCTTCCAGGTCCAGGAGCGCCTCACCGAGCAGATCGCCCAGGCCATCTGGGACGTGATCCAGCCCCAGGGCGTGGCGGTGGTCATCGAGGCGTACCACCTGTGCATGATGATGCGCGGCGTGGAGAAGCAGAACTCCAAGACCATCACGTCGGCCATGCGCGGCGCCTTCCTGGAGGACCAGCGCACCCGCGACGAGTTCCTGCGCCTCTCCACCAGCCTCCACCGGCCGCTGTACTGATGGCCGACCAGCCGCTGCGAGGGCGGAACGCCCTGGTCACCGGCGCCAGCCGAGGCATCGGCGCCCGGGTCGCCGAGCGCCTGGCGGGCGCGGGCGCCCGCGTGTGGCTCGTGGCGCGCTCAGCCGACCGGCTGGCCGACCTGGCCGCCCGCACCGGAGGCACGGCGCTGGCCGCCGACCTGGGCGACGAGGCCGCCGTGTGGGAGGTGGCGGAGCGCCTGCAGGACGAGTTGGGCGGCGCCCCCGACCTGGTGGTGAACGCCGCCGGAGTGTTCGGGCTCGCCCCCGTCGCCGAGGAGACCGTCCAGTCGCTGGACGCCCACCTGGCGGTGAACCTCCGCGCCCCCTTCCTCGTGGTGAGGGCCCTGCTGCCGGCCATGCTTCGGCGCGGGAGCGGCCTTGTGGTGAACGTGGGGTCGGTTGCGGGCCGCAGGGCGTTCCCGGCCAACGCCGCCTACTCGGCGTCCAAGTTCGGCTTGCGCGGCTTCCACGAGGTGCTCCTCGAGGAGGTGCGGGGCACGGGCGTGCGGGCCACCCTGGTGGAGCCCGCAGCCACCGACACGCCCCTCTGGGACCCGCTGGATCCCGACGCCGACCCTGGACTCCCCGACCGTTCGGCCATGCTCGACCCCGACGACGTGGCCGAGGCGGTCCTCTTCGTGGCCACCAGGCCCGACTCGGTCCGCATCCCCCTTCTCCAGATCGAACGCGCGTGAAGGACCTCTCCATGAGCGAGCCCTGCGTCTACACCGTCTCCGTCCAGGCCCACTACGACTCGGCCCACTTCCTGGTGCACTACAAGGGCAAGTGCGAGCGCCTCCACGGCCACCGTTACGTGGTGGAGGCCGCGGTGCAGACCGCCGAGCTCAACGAGGCCGGCATCGCCTTCGACTTCGTGGACCTGAAGCGGGAGCTTCGCGCCCTGGCCGACTACCTGGACCACACGCTGCTCAACGACCTCCCCGACTTCCAGGGCGTGGAGACCAGCGCCGAGAACCAGGCGCGCTGGTTCTGGGAGAAGCTCAAGGAGCGCCTCCCCTCCACGCAGGCCGCCGGCCTGCTGTACACCCGGGTCTGGGAGACGCCCACCCAGTGGGCCATGTACGGGCCCGCCGGTGCCCCCATCCCGGCGGTGCGCACGCCCGCCGTGGACTGACCCGCCCGGCGTCCCCCCTCCCGTGCACCTCCTCCTCACCGACCGCCTGAGCTGCCCGCGGTGCGGGCCCGCCTTCGGCCTCGTGCTCCTGGCCGACCGCATGGACGAGCGCCGGATCCTGGAGGGCACGCTGGGGTGCCCCAACTGCCGGGACGGCTTTCCCATCGCCCGCGGGTTCGGCGACCTGCGCGCGCCGCCCCGGGGGGACCTGCGCCCCGGGCGGGCGGGCCCGCCCGCTCCCCCCGACCCGGAGGCCGCGTTCCGCCTCCAGGCCCTCCTCGGCGTGACGGAGGGACCGGGCACGCTCCTCCTGGTGGGCGATCAGGCGGGCCATGCCCAGGCCCTGGCGGAGGCGGTGGCGGGGGTGGAGGTCGTGGCGCTGGACGCGGACATGGGGGGGTGGCCCGACGTGCCCCGGGTGAGCCGCCTCACCGCGCGGCCGGGGGTGCCCTTCTTCAGCCGCGTCCTGCGGGGTGTGGTGGTGGACGGCGCGCTGGGGCACTCCTGGATCGCCGAAGCGGCCCGGGTGGTGGCGCCCCTCTCCCGTGTGGTCGTCACCGCGGCCCCCGCGGACGCGGCTTCGCTGCTGGAGGCGGCGGGGCTGAGGGTGTTGGCTTCCGAGGCCGGAACCACCGTCGCGGCAAGGGGTTGAGGCCCCCCTGGGCGTTGCGCGGAAAGCCTTGCGGCGCCTACCTTCCCACCCCGACGGACGCCTCCGGATCGCCACGGCGCCCGCCGCCCTCCATCCCCCCACGCGCATGGCCTTCTGGAGAAAGCTCTTCGGAGAAGACGACCCCCGGCGGGTGGACTACTACCGGGAGGGCGCGGACCTCCTCCGCGACGGGAAGTTCCACGAGGCGCTCACCTCCTTCCGGCTGGCCCTCAAGGAAGCGCCCGGCGACACGGTGGTCCTGCAGCAGATCGCGGTGTGCTACACGCGCATCGGCATGACGGACGAGGCCGCCAAGACCTACAAGCACGTCCTCCAGAAGGACCCGGGCGCGTCGGGAGCCCACTACGGGCTGGCCTTCATCCTCCTGCGCGCGGGCCAGCCCGACGAGGCGGCGAGGCACCTGGAGGCGTTCCTCGCCCACGCGCCGCCGGAGGCAGACGCGTCGGACCACGTGGCCCACGCCCGGAGCACGCTTGCCCAGCTCCGCGGCGACGCCCACGAGCACTCCCCCGAACCACCCCCTGATGAGCTCTTCTGAGGTGACCCTCCGCTGGAGGGGAGACGGCCTGGTGTTCGTCGGTGGCGTCGAGGGCGGGCCCACGGCGACGCTGGACAGCGACGGCAAGGCCGGCCCCTCGCCCACGCAGACGCTCCTCCTCTCCCTGGCCGGGTGCATGGGGGTGGACGTGCGCGTCATCCTGGAGAAGTCCAGGGTGCCGGTGGAGGCGCTGGAGGTGGTGGTCCGCGGGGACCGTCGGGAGGAGGAGCCGCGCTACTTCCACACCATTCTGCTCACCTATCGCATCCGGGGGCCCCAGGAGGAGGACCAGGCCAAGCTGGAGCGCGCCGTCCAGCTCTCCCGGGAGAAGTACTGCAGCGTGCTCCACACGCTCCGTCCCGACCTGGATCTCGACGTCCGCATCGAGCGGGCCTGAGGAATACGGGCCCCCGCCCCAGGATCTGCCTCATGACCCAGCGCACCCATGCCTCCGACGAACGGCCGGTGGAACCCCGGACCCTCACCCGGATCTTCTTCGATGCCGTGGACGCCTACGGCGAGCACCGGGCCTTCGGCCGTATCCGCCCGTCCCTGGAGGTGGAGTACCTCTCCTATCGCGAGACGGAGGAGCTGACGCGTCGCGTGGCGTGCGCCCTGGACGCCCTGGGCGTGACCGCCGGCGACCGCGTCGGGATCATGTCGCCCAACCGCCTGGAGTGGGCGCTGGCCGACTTCGGGTGCCTGTGCGCCCGGGTGGTGGACGTGCCCATCTACCCCACGCTCACGCCGGCCCAGCTGGCGTACATCCTCAAGGACTCGGGCGCCAAGCTCCTGTTTGTCCCCGACGCCGACCACATGCGCAAGGCCCTGGAGGCCAGGGAGCGGGCGGGGAGTGCCCTTCCGGTGGTGGTGTTCGATCCCCCGGAGGCGCTCCCCGACGGGGTGCTGTCGTGGGACGGCTTCCTGGCGGCGGGGGCGGAGAGCGCCGCCGCCCTGTCCGCCGCCGACTTCCGCGCGGGGGCGCTGGGGGCCCGGCTCGACGACGTGGCGACGATCCTCTACACGTCGGGGACCACCGGCGACCCCAAGGGCGTCATGCTCACCCACGGCAACGTGGGCTCCAACGTCGTGGCCTCGGGCGTGGTGCTCCAGATCGACCGTAGCGACAGCACGGTGAGCTTCCTGCCGCTGTCGCACATCTTCCAGCGGATGGTGGACTACCTGTTCTTCGCCCGGGGGTGCACCATCGTGCACGCCCGGACCATGCTCACCGCCATCGAGGACATGAAGCTGGTCCGGCCCACGGTGGCGTGCGCCGTGCCCCGCGTCTACGAGAAGGTGCACGCCGCGGTCATGCAGGCCACCGGCCTGAAGAAGAGGATCATCGACTGGGCCGTGGGCGTGGCCGACCGGGCGGCCGACGAGCGGCTGGCCGGTGGGAGCCCCGGGGGCGTGCTCTCCCTCCAGTACGCGCTCGCGGACAGGCTGGTCTTCGCCAAGGTGCGGGCCGCGGTGGGCGGCCGGATCCGCTTCTTCGTCAGCGGCTCGGCGCCCCTCGCGCCGGAGCTGAACCGCTTCTTCTACTCCATCGGCCTCACCATCCTCGAGGGGTACGGTCTCACCGAGACCAGCCCGGTGACCAACGTGAACACCGTGGAGGACTTCCGCATCGGCACGGTGGGGAAGGCGATTCCCGGCACCGAGATCCGCATCGCCGAGGACGGCGAGATCCTGGTGCGTGGCCCGCAGGTCATGAAGGGCTACTACAACCGCCCCGTGGACACGGCCCAGGCCATCGAGCCCGACGGCTGGTTCCACACCGGTGACATCGGCGAGCTGGACGCCGAGGGCTTCCTGCGCATCACCGACCGGAAGAAGGACCTCATCGTCACCGCCGGCGGGAAGAACGTGGCGCCCCAGCCCATCGAGAACCGCCTCAAGAAGAACCGCTTCGTGGAGCAGGCGGTCCTGGTGGGAGACCGGCGGCGCTTCGTGTCGGTGCTGGTGGTGCCGGCCTTCGAGGCCCTGGAGGGCTGGGCCCGGGGGAAGGGGCTGACCTGGTCGGACCGCGCCCACCTCCTGAGCCTGGAAGCGGTGCGGCGTCACATGGAGGCGGAGGTGGCGCGGGAGCTGGACGGCCTCGCGTCCTTCGAGTCTCCGAAGAAGGTGGCCCTCCTCGCCGACGACTTCACCATCGGGGACGGCACGCTCACGCCCACGCTCAAGGTGAAGCGGCGCGTCATCCAGGAGCGCTTCGGCGACGTCATCGACGGGCTCTACCAGGGCGACGGGCCCGACGGCGGGCGGTAGCCGCGCGACCTCCATGTCCACCGACGTCCGCGCGGTCCTCGTGACGGCCCCAGACGCTCCCACGGCGGAGCGCCTCGCCTCGACCCTGGTGGAGGAGGGCCTGGCGGCGTGCGTCAGCGTGGTGCCCGGCGTGGTGTCCATCTACCGATGGAAGGGCGAGATCCAGCGCGACGCAGAGGTCCTCCTTGTGGCCAAGTGCCCGGCGCGGGACTTCGAGGCCCTCAGGCGCCGGGTCGTCGAGCTCCACCCCTACGAGCTTCCCGAGGTGCTGGCCCTCCCCGTGGAGGAGGGGCACCCTCCCTACCTGGCGTGGGTGCTGGGGGAGGGGAGCGCGTGAGCCGCCGGAAGCGACGGAAGAGCGAGAAGCGCGCCGAGGCGCTGGGCCACGAGCAAGGTGATCTGCTGGCGGGAATGGAGGGGGAGGTGGACGCGGGGCCCGAACCCGAGCCCGAGCCCGAACACGAACCCGAGCCGGGGCCCGAGCCCGAACCCGAGCCCGAACCCGAACCCGAGTCGGAGCCCGAGCCCGAACCCGAGCCCCAGCCCGAGCCGGAGCCGGAGCCCGAAGCGGCGCCCGCCCCGACCCGCCGGTCGGTGGTCTTCGAGATGGTGGCCGAGGAGGTCCCGGAGGAGGGGCCGGCGCCGCCTCCCGCCGGGGAGCGCCTGGCCCGCGCCCGCGACCTGGTGGGGGCGGGACGGGTGGACGAGGCCATGGCGCTGTACCGCACGGTGCTGGCCGAGAACCCCCTGAACACCAAGGCGCGCAACGGCCTGGGCGTCCTCCTCGAGTCCCTGGGACAGCACGACCTGGCCCTGGAGCAGTTCGAGGCCGCCGCGAAGCTCGAGCCGGAGAACGTGGACGTCCTCAACCATCTGGGCGCCTCCCTCGGCGCCCTGGGGCGCTACGACGAGGCGGAGGCCGAGCTTAGACGGGCCTTGCGGCTGTCGCCGGAGAACGTGGAGGTGCGGGCCACGCTGGGCATCCTCCACTTCCGCCGGGGCGTCTACTCCCAGGCCGAGGCGGACCTGCGCTGGGTCTGCGACCGGGACCCGGAGCACGGCAGCGCCTTCTTCTACCGGGGCGAGGCCCTCAACCGGCTGGGCCGCGTGGAGGAGGCCATGGGGGCCCTGGAGCGCGCCACCGTCCTCCAGCCCACCAACGCCAAGGCCTTCTACACCCTGGGCATCCTCTACGACCGGAAGCATCTTCCTGAAGAGGCTGCGCTCATGTACAGGAAGTTCAGGGAGCTGCAACGGCCGTGATCAACGTGGTCCTGGGATCCCTCGCCGACCAGGAGGGCGAGGGCGTGCTCCGCCCCATCCGTTCGGACCTGGCGCCCCTCACCGCCGGGGCCCGGGATCTCCTTTCCCGGGCGGGGGAGGGGGTGGAGGACCGACTCCACCAGATGGGCACGCTCCCGGTGGGGGGTGCGTTCATCACACCGGCGGGGCGTCTCCCGGCGACGTTCCTCATCCACCTGGTCACGGCCTCCGAGGAGGAGTCCGAGTCGCCCCTGAGCGTGCAACGGGCCCTGCGCAACGGGCTGCGTCGCGCCGTGGAGTGGGAGATCCAGTCGCTGGCCATGCCGCCGCTGGGGCTGGGGGTGGGGCACCTGGGCGCGGAAGAGGCGGCCCGCGTCATGGTGGAGATCCTCGTGGACCACCTGGACGAGGGGCACCCCCCCCTGGATCTCACCATCGTCGTGGCCAGCGAGTACGAGGCGGGCGTCTTCCGCCGGCTGGTGGAGGAGCTCACCCGCGAGCGCTTCCCCATGCGCAACTGACGGAACCCGAGACCCCATCCACAGGTAACGGTACGCCCGGCGGCCTCCCGGCCCCCGAGCGCCGAGCTGCGAGGAGGTTACGGTTGGGCAGAAGGACCCTGGGTGGCGCCATCGTCGTGGCCTGGCTCGTCATGGTGGGCCTGCAGGTCCGCCGTGAGTACTTCCAGCCCGAGCTGGCGCGGCTGGCCGAGGCGGCCCTCTCGCTGGCGCCCGGCGTGAACTTCTACACCCTCGAGATGGGCGGACGCACGGTGGGGCAGGCCACCTCGCGCCTGGACACCCTCCCCGACGGCTTCGAGCTCGAGGACCTCATGAGCCTGGAGCTGCCGGCGCTGGGGCAGACGGGGGTGGCGGTGGCGCGAACGCGCGTCAAGCTGAGCCCGTCCCTGGTCATGGAGTCCTTCTCCTTCTCCCTGGACAGCGAGGTGGGGCGCTTCGAGGCCGAGGGCACGCTGGGCGCCGACACAACGCTGTCCGTGACCATCCGGTCCGCGGGGAGCGAGCAGAACCTGAGCTTCCGCATGGCCCAGCCGCCGGTGTTCTCGTCGGTGGTGCCCATACGCGTGGCCATGGGCGGGAGCCTGGAGGTGGGAGACCGGTTCCGCCTTCCCGTCTTCGACCCCACGAGCATGGGGACGCGCACCGTGGAGGTGCGCGTGCTGGAGCACGACACCCTCGTGGTGCCGGACAGCGCGGCGATGGACCCGGGCTCGGGCCGCTGGGCCCCGGCCCGGTACGACTCCATTCCCGCGTGGCGCGTGGCGGAGGTGTTCGGCGGGATCCAGGTGGAGAGCTGGATCGACGAGGACGGCCGGATCCTGGAGGCCTCCAGCCCGCTGGGCTTCTCCATGCGGAAGACGGAGTACGAGCTGGCCCGCCAGTCCCAGGAGGACGCCCGCCTGGCCTCCGCCGACGCGACGCCCGGCGCCGACGTGATCCTCTCCACCGCCGTCCAGAGCAACGTGGATCTGGCCAACGCCGAGCGTTTCGACGAGCTGCGGTTCCTCCTCTCGGGGGTGGACCTGGCGGGCTTCCAGCTCGACGGCGGCCGCCAGACGCTGCGCGGCGACACCCTCGTCGTCCGCCGGGAGCGCTGGGACGCGCTGGACCCTGGGTACGAGCTCCCCTACCCGCGCATGGACCTGCGGGAGGCCCTGGAGCCCGAGCCCCTCATCCAGAGCGACGACCCGCGCATCCGGGACCGGGCGCAGCAGCTCACCGCGCGCAGGTCACAGTGGCGGCAGGACCCCAAGCAGGTGGCCCGCACCCTCACGACCTCCGTCTACAACATGCTGGAGAAGAGCATCACCTTCTCCGTTCCCAACGCGGTGCAGGTCCTGGAGACGCTCCGCGGCGACTGCAACGAGCACACGGTTCTGTACGTCGCCATGGCCCGGGCCCTGGGGCTCCCCGCACGCACCGCGGTGGGGTTGGTCTACGTCAACGGCGCGTTCTTCTACCACGCCTGGCCCGAGGTGTGGCTGGGCGAGTGGGTGGCGGTGGACCCGACCTTCGGTCAGTATCCCGCCGACGCCGCCCACATCCGCTTCGTCATCGGCGGGCTGGCCCAGCAGGTGGAGATCGTCCGCCTCATCGGCAACCTGGACATCGACGTGCTGGAGGACTGACCCCGTGACCGAGATGAAGTCCGCCCCCGAGATGCTGCAGCTCAAGGGCGCGGTGAAACGATACGGCAAGTTCACCGCCGTGGGCGGCGTGACCCTGGACGTGCACCGAGGAGAGATCTTCGGCTTCCTGGGCCCCAACGGCGCCGGGAAGACCACCACCATCCGCATGGCGGCGGGCGTGCTCCGTCCCACCGAGGGCGCCATCCTCATCGGCGGCGAGGACCTGCAGGGGAACCCCGAGCGCGCGAAGGCCAGGGTGGGCTACGTCCCCGACCGGCCCTTCCTCTACGAGAAGCTCTCCGGCGGCGAGTTCCTCCGCTTCGTGGCCGGGCTCTGGGGCAAGGACGGCAGCGAGGCCGAGGCGCGGGCGGACCGGCTCCTCGAGCTCTTCCAGCTCGCGCCCTGGAAGAACGAGCTCATCGAGAGCTACTCCCACGGCATGCGGCAGAAGCTCCTCATCAGCTCGGCGCTCATCCACCAGCCCCAGCTCATCGTGGTGGACGAGCCCATGGTGGGGCTCGACCCGCGCTCGGCGCGCATCCTGAAGGACCTGCTCCGGGCCTTCGTGGACCAGGGCGGGACCGTGTTCCTGTCCACCCATACGCTGGAGGTGGCCGAGGCGCTCTGCGACCGCATCGCCATCATCAACAAGGGGGAGATCATCGCCCTGGGCACCATGGAAGAGCTGCGCGCCCAGGCCCACGCCGGCGGCGCCCACCTGGAGGAGATCTTCCTCAAGGTCACCGGCGGCGAGGACATGGCCGACGTCATCGCGGGCCTGAAGGAGGCCATCGAATCGTGAGCGAGCAGGCCACCACGTTCCGCGCCGGGGTGCTCTGGCTCCTCCGGCCCAAGCTGCGCTCCAAGCTCAACCGGGCCCGCACCGACGAGGGGCGGGTCTTCAAGGCGGCGCTCCTGGGCTTCGCGGGCCTCTTCTTCTGGGCCCTCATCTTCGCGGTGATCTACCGCATGCTCCTGTACTTCCGGGGCACGCAGGGGATCGGTGACCTTCTGGCGGGGAAGCTCCTCGGGCTGGCCTTCCTCACCTTCCTCATGATCCTCGTCCTCTCCAACGTCATCACCGCGCTGTCCACCTTCTTCCTCTCCGACGACCTGGAGCTGTTGGTGGCGTCGCCGGTGGACGCGGTGAAGGTGTACGGGGCCCGCCTGGTGGAGACCATCGTGGACTCCTCCTGGATGGTGGCGCTGCTCGCCGTGCCCCTCCTGGCGGCGTACGGCGTCATCTACGCCGCCGGGTGGAGATACTACGTCCTGGCGGTGGCCACGGTGGTGCCGTTCCTGGTCGTGCCCGCCGTGATGGGGAGCGCCGTCACGCTGGTGCTGGTCAACGTGTTCCCCGCGCGGAGGACCCGGGACCTGCTGGCGCTCGTGGGGCTCTTCGCGGCGGCGGGCGTGGTGGCGCTCTTCCGGTTCCTGCGGCCGGAGCGGCTGGTGCGCCCGGAGGAGTTCCGGGACCTGGTGGACTTCATGACGGTGCTCCGCACCCCAACCTCGCCCTGGCTTCCCAGCGAGTGGGCGGCCCACACGCTGTTGGGTCACCTGAACGGCACCTTCGACGTCTTCCCCTTCCTCCTGCTGTGGAGCACCGCCGCGGCCTTCGTGGTGTTCGGCGCGTGGCTCCACGCCAGCCACTACGAGACGGGCTTCACGCGGGCGCAGGAAGGGTCCGAGCGGAAGGAGGGGCGCATACGGTCGCTCATCCTCGACCACCTCATGGCCCGGGCCCGCCCCACCACCCGGGCGCTCGTGGCCAAGGAGATCCGCGTGTTCTTCCGGGACACCACCCAGTGGTCCCAGCTCATCCTCCTGGGCGTGCTGGTGGCGGTGTACGTCTACAACATCACCGTCCTGCCCCTCTACACCGGCGAGCAGGTGTCCTTCTTCCTCATCAACGTGGTGTCGTTCCTGAACCTGGGGCTGGCGGGGTTCGTGGTGGCCGCCATCGCCGCCCGCTTCGTCTTTCCCGCCATGTCGCTGGAAGGGCGCATGATGTGGCTCCTGCGCTCCTCGCCCCTGGACGTGCGCTCCCTCTTCTGGGCCAAGTACTGGGTGGGCACGGTTCCGCTCCTGGCGGTGGCGCTTCCCCTCATCGTCATCACCAACGTGGTGCTGGAGGCGTCCACCTTCGTCCTTGTCCTCACCACCGTCACCATGGTGGGCGTCACCGCCGCCCTCACGGCGCTGGCGCTGGGCTTCGGGGCGCTCTACCCCAACTACGAGACCGAAAACGTCGCGGAGATCCCCACGTCCTTCGGCGGGCTCCTCTTCATGATGTCCGCGGTGACGTACCTGGCCGGGGTCGTGCTCCTGGAGGCGTGGCCCATGTATGCCTACCTGGCCTCGCGCTTCCAGCGAGGCGAGGTGGAGGTGAGCTCCGTGCCGCTGGTTCTGGGCCTCGCGGGGGCGGCGGCCCTCACGGTGGCGGCCATCGCGCTCCCCCTGTGGGCCGGCATCCGCCAGATGCGCCGGGTGGAGATCTGACGGGCTCCCCCCGGGGGCGTGCGGGACGGGCGACGCCGGCCATAGATTGACCCGCGCCGACGCGCACGTTCCGTCGAACAACCCGGGGGTCCCCATGCTCGAGTCCATCAAGAACTTCTTCAGGAGCTCCATGACGCCCCCGGCGGAGGAGCCCGAGTCGAAGAAGGACCTCCGCCTGGCCGCCTGCGCCCTCCTCCTCGAGCTGGCCCACGCCGACGACGAGTTCACCGACGACGAGCGCCAGCACGTGGAGTCGGCCATCCGTCGCCAGTTCGGCCTCGACCACGCCTCGGCGGAGAAGCTGCTGACCCTGGCCGACGAGGCGCGCGCCGAGGCGGTGGACCTCTGGCAGTTCACCAACCTCATCGCCGAGAACTACTCGTTGGGCCAGAAGATGGTCCTGGCGGAGATCATGTGGGGGCTGGTCTACTCCGACGGCGAGCTGGCCAGCAAGGAGGACTACCTCATGCGGAAGATCTGCAACCTCCTCCGCCTGGAGCCCGGGTACCTGGCCGAGGCCCGGAAGCGGGTGGAGGACGCGGGACTGGGCGGGTTCGAGGCCGTCGATTGAGCGACGCTTCGCCGGCTGGTCACGCGCCGGTGCCCCAACTCTCGGTGGTGGTCCCGTGCTTCCAGTGCGCCGACGTCATCGGGGCCTCCGTGGACAAGCTCACCTCCTTCCTGGAAGGCGCTGGGCGGTCGTGGGAGGTGGTCCTGGTGGACGACGGCAGCCGTGACGGGACATGGCAGGTGCTCACCTCACGCGCCGACGGCGAGCAGGTCCACGCCATCCGGCTTCCGGAGAACCGGGGGAAGGGGCGCGCCGTGGCGGAGGGCATGAGGGTCGCCCGGGGAGCGTGCCGCCTCTTCACCGACGCGGATCTGCCCTACGCCCTCGAGGCCGTCCCCCGGTGTGTCGACATCGTGGAGGCGGGGCGCTTCGCCGTCTTCGGGAACCGGCTGCTCCCCGACTCCGACGCGAGGGCCCAGCCCTGGCTCCGGCGGCACCTGGGGACAGGGGTGCGCCTCGTCGTGGGGTTCCTCCTGGGCCGGCGTGACGTGGACACGCAGTGCGGCCTGAAGGCGTTCTCGGGCCCGGCGGCCGAGATCCTCTTCCGGGACCTGCGGACCGACGGCTTCCTTTTCGACGTGGAGGTGACCCTTCTCCTCACCCGCGCCGGAGTCCCGGTGGACTTCGTCCCCGTCGACCTGGTGAACCACGACAAGTCCACCGTTCGTTTCTTCTCCACGGGGCTCCGTGCGCTGGGGGAGGCGTGGAGCATCATCCGTCTGCGGGCCGCCGACCGGGAGAAGGTCGCCGCGCTGAGCGCCCTCTACCGCAGGTCGAACACGTAGATGGTGTGACCGAGCACGGCCACGGGTTGGAGGTCCTTCAGGGGATCCACCGGCCCGGGGGACAGCTTGGCGCGGTTCAGGAGGTGGGCGCTCACCGCGTAGACGGCCGGGGGGGGAGCGGGGTTGCTCAGGATCCCTACCGCTTCGTGGGGAGGCAGGTCGAAGCCGGGCACGCCGTAGAGCGCCGGGTCATAGCGGGCCATTCCGGTGATCCTGGCGTCGTGGATCCCGTTGTCGCGGAGGAAGCGGCGCAGGAGGATGAGGTCCTGCCCCCAGTCCACGTTGGAATCGTCGAGCCACTCGATTCCCCGTGAGGGACCGCCGGCCAGCTCGTTGAAGTAGGGAAGGTAGTGGGGGTACGTGGCCAGGGAGGACCCGATCCCCCACGCCACGAGTCCGGCGACCGCCACCCGGACCCCCCGCCTCCGGAACCAGGGCGACGCGACGATCCCCGACGTCAGGACGAAGAGGAACGGGTACACGGGGAGGACGTATCGGATCCCGATCTGGAAGGCCTTCCACGAGATGATGACGAACCAGATCACGACCGGGGAGAGGAGCAGGATGCCCACGTCCCAGCCCTCCCCCCCGTGCCGGATCCGCGAGGCCGCACGGAGCCCGAGGAGGAGGAGGAGGGCCAGGGGCGTCTTGAGGAGGAAGGCGGCGACGAAGTACCAGGGGATGCGCCCCTCCGTGAACGCGCCGTGGAAATACGTCTGGAACCGGAGGTCCACGTTCACGTTCACCGCCAGGAAGTCCCGGAAGTAGAGATCGGCCCGGAAGGGCGCGAGGTACCCCAGCGAGACCACCAGGAGGGCCACCGCGATCACCCCGGCACACAGCGCCACCGAGGTCCCGAGCCTGCTCATGGGGCCGCGGGGGACCGGGCGGCCCGCGATCTGCCGGGGGACCGACACCGCCCCCGGGACCCAGGGCAGAGCCAAGGCCCAGAGAGGGTACAGCGCGAGCAGGAAGAGCCCCGAGAACTTGGCCAGCAGGGCCAGTCCCAGGAGCGCGCCGGCGGCGAGCAGGGTGCCCATGGCGGGCTTCCGGATCAGGCGCCGGTACGCCCAGACCGCCAGGAGGGTGAAACAGGCGAGGCCCAGGTCGGTGGTGGCGAGGCGGCCATGGGCCAGGATGTTGGGGTCGAAGGCGCAGAGCGTCGCCGCCAGGAGCCCGGCCGCGGGGCCGTAGAGGTCTCGCGCGAACACGAAGACCCCGACCACCAGGAGCATGGTGACCAACACCGTGGGGATCCGGGCAAAGAGGACGAGCCGCTCGCCGTTGGGGTTGGCCCGGAGGAGGAACTCCCGGCCGAAGTCCCATTGGGTGTTCAGGTCACCCTCGCCGGCTGCCGCCCAGCTCGCGTGCTCCACCGGGAGGCGCGGCCGGAGGGGGAGCATCCCCGCGCCGGCCAGCAGCTTCATGAGGGGGGGCTGCTCGTGGTTGAGCCGGAAGTCGCCGGTGACGACGTAGGAGTAACCCGCCGGGATGTACGAGAGCTCGTCGTAGGTGAGGGACTTCTGCCGGAGGCTGAAGAACGCCTGGACGAAGACGCAGGCGCACAGACCCGCCAGGGCGATCCGGGTGGTGGACGGCTTCATCCGAACAGCTTAGCACAGCGGTTCGGCGACGGACACGGAGAGCGTGTCCATCCGTGCGCCTGAGGCGAGGCCGCCCCGCCCCGGGGGTGACAGGGGCCGCGGCGCGCTGCATATTATCGCGCCTCGTCCGTACCCCCTGACCCACCCAGCCATGCGCGAACTGGTTCCCGGCGGATACCTTTTCACCCACCTCGTCTTCTGGACCGTCATCGGCCTGGTGGCGGTGGGGACGAACGCGGTGGCGATCATCCTCTCCGTGGGCCTGGTGCTCCTCGTCCTGGAGACCGCCGGCAAGGCTTGACGGCCCGCGGCGGACGTGGGTTCGGGGCCTGGCTCCCATGCTGACGCTGAAGATCCTGGGCGGAGTGGCCGCCGTGGCGCTGGGCATCTGGCTCGGCCTTCCCGGCCGGTACGACCAGAGCCTGGAGGACGTGGAGCGCAACATGGTGCTCGGGACCGGACGCACCCGGAAGGTGAAACGCCACTTCACCCCCCTCGCCTGGATCCAGCGGAAGCTCAACCCGCGGGGGTCCCAGACCCAGCGGCGGCGCGGGTTCAACCTGGAGCACCCCGACGAGCGCTGACGGGGACGCTCCGGCGGCTCAGCCCATGAGGGCGTTCACGGCCACCAGCACCGCGCCGACGATGCCCCCGAGGACGTAGCCCAGGCGCACGATGAGCTTGAGCTCCCGGTCCGTGACCTTCTGGACCAGCTCCTCCATGCGCGGCGCGGGGAACTCCAGGACCTTCTGCTCCACCCGCCGGGCCACGTCCAGCTTCTCCACCACGTCGGGCACCTGCGTCTGGAGCCACTCCCAGATGGGATCGCCCAGCGCGGTCTCGATGCGCTCCGGCGCCTGGGCCGGGAGCCACGCCGAGGGGGTCCCGATGGGCCGGTCCAGGAGCGTGGAGACGAGCCGGCGGGCGCCTTCGCGGTAGGCCCTGGTGGCGCCGTCGCTCCGGGCGGCGATCACCACCCAGCTCGCCAGACGCTCCGGCGGCACCCGCTCCAGCACCTCGCCCCACGTCCGGGCACCGGCCTTCTCCAGCCCCCCGTGGAGCTTCTCCACCACGAAGTCGCGGGTGGCCTGGTCCCGGGCCATCCCCACCACCCAGCCGGAGAGCGTGTCGCGAGCCTCGAGGACGCTGGGGTCGTCGGACTCCCCCAGCACCGACGCCACCGGCCGGCGCAGGAAGTCCACGATGGCCTCGTTGACGCCCCGGGCCATGGCGTCCTGGACCGCCGCGTCCCGGAGGATCTCCGAGAGGCGCTCGGCGCCCTCCCTCTCGATGGTGTCCAGGACCTTGTCCACCGTGTCCTCGGTCATGACCAGGCGGGCCACCACCCGTTGGTGGAACTTCAGGTCCCGGAGGAAGCGGTGGAGGAGGTCGTGGATGGTGGACTCGAAGCGCGCGCGGGCCCGGGGGTCCTCGAGGAGCTTGCCCAACCGCTCGATGGCCAGGGGCAGGTAGCCGGCGATGGCCTTCTCCACGGCGCCCACCAACCCGGGGGGGAGGATCTCCTCGAAGGTGCGTCCCGGGGCCAGGAGGCGCTTCGACCCCCGGTGGAGGTAGTCGTCCACGGCGCCCCGGAAGTCCTCGCTCTCCACCGCGCCGTGGAGCCACTCCTGGACGGCTTCCTCCAGGGCCTCCCCGCGGGCGGGCGTGAGCACGCCCCCGATGGGCTCGTCGCGCAGCGCCTCCACGAGCTTGCCCGCCCGGCGCTCCATCGACTCCTCGAAGCGCTCCGACGCGAGATACTCCCGCAGCCGGGTCAGGCCCAGCTCCACCGCCTCGTCCACGACCGGCTCGAGCTCGTGGAGGAGGGCGGGGGGGAGCAGCTCCCGGAGCGAGCCCCGCTCCTTCTGGAGCAGCTCGTCCAGGAAGGCGCCCAGCCGCTCATCGAAGGCCCGGCGGAACTCGGGCTCGGAGAAGGTGCGGGTCAGGTCCTCCGGGGTGAGGAGGCGGTTGCCCACGGTGCGGCCGATGGCCGCGGCCAGCCGGGGCTGGTTCTTGGGCACCGCGCCCTGGAAGAACCCTATGCGCCAGCGCCCTATGCGGGGCGGCTCGTAGGGGTGGAAGAGCATCCAGATGGCCACCTGGTTGGTGAGGCCTCCCGCCATGGCCCCGAACACGATGGTCACCAGGGCGCGGAAAAGCTCGTCGCTCACGGGCGCGTGTGCCGGAAGAGGCCCCGCACCGGGAAGGTGCGCCCCTCCAACCGGAGGGTGCCCGACACCAGGAAGAGGGCATCCACGGGGAGGACGGGACCCACGCCTTCACCGGCCTGGATCTGCGCCGACTGGACCTGGAGGGCTCCGTCCAGGGGGAAGGAGGGGTCCGCGGAGGTGACGGTCCACGAGACGGGGACGTCCTGCCTGGCGGGCTGGAAGGCGTTCAGCTCGGCCCAGTCCAACGTCACGGAGGGCCACTGGAGATCGCGGAAGTCGAGGCGTGCCCAGATGCGGCATCCGCCGACGGTGCCCGGGGCCGACGCGGTGGGGTTTTCGAGGACCACCTGGAGGGAGTCGCCGGAAGCCAGGAACGCCCAATCCCCATGGGCGGCTTCGTCGGCTCCGTGGACCCGGCTCATGTCCAGGATCATGCCGGGCACGCGCTGGTCGGAGAGATAGGCCGCGCCTTCCACCAGGCGGTACAGCTGCCCCCGGGTGCCCGTCCACTCCATGAGCGAGCCGCCCTCCAGCTCCAGCTCCAGCTGCCGCTGACCCTCGGAGAAGATCACCGACTCCACGGCGTCTCCCTCCCGCACCACGAGCCGGAGGCTCCCGTGGGGCAGGATGCGCCAGGGGATCCGCGTGGGAGGCGTGTCCCACCGTTGGTCGAAGAACCCGTCCCAGCTGTTGCCCCGGGCCAGGAGGCCCCGGGCCCGCCGGTGCACCCCACCGGGGCGGGTCTGGGCCGTCATGAGCCAGGGAACGACGAAGGCCGAGTCACCGGAGAGCGTCGTGAACACGAAGTTCCGTTCGTAGACCCGGCCCCGGAAGTTTCCGGTGGCGGTCTCCCCCGCCGCCTCGGGGAGGGGCTCGGGCTCGCTCTCGGGCGCGCCGCACGCGGCCAGGGCGGCGACGCACAGGGCCAGGGCCGGGAAGCGGTGCCGTGTCATGAGGTGCAAACTAGTGCGTCCGGGCCGGGCGGGTAGCGCCACGCCGAGCCGCGCCCCTCACGACGTCCAGGTGGGCGGACGCAGGGGGTCGAGGATCTGGGAAGGGGTCGCGCCCAACCGGCGGTCCAGCTCCTCGAGGAAGGCGGCGATGAGCCGCGTGGTGGCGCCCAGGTCCCCGTGGGCGCCCCGGAGCGCCGTGCGGATGTCCACCCGCGTCTGGCCGTACTCGTCCAGCCCGATCTTGATGTGGATGTCCACGTCCCGGCGGAGCACGGCGGTGCGGGCCTCGGCCAGGATCACGCCCTTCTCGTCGTCGCTGCTCAGCACCTTCCAGCGGGCCAGGCCCCCGTGGATCGCCGCCAGCGCCGTGGACCAGACCCGGTCGAAGGGAATGGCGTACGTCCGCCCCCGGAGCCGGGGATCGGACGAGGCGGGGTTGGTCTCCGCCCGGGCCCGGGCCGACGCGATGGGGTCCTTGCTCAACGTCCCTCCACG
>BTVB01000035.1:0-47454 GCA_045863275.1 Gemmatimonadota bacterium | reverse complement strand
CCCCCCGGTTGGGGGGGTCCCCCCCCGCTCACCCCCCCCGCCCCGGCGGGCCCCCCCCCCCGCTCCCCCATCCCCTACACCAAGACCACCAGGAGACCTAGTACCGGTAGTGATCCGGCTTGTACGGCCCGTCCTTCGAGACGCCGATGTAGGCCGCCTGCCTGTCCGTGAGCTCGGTGAGGCGCGCGCCGAGCTGGGCGAGGTGCAGCCTCGCCACCTTCTCGTCCAGCTTCTTGGGCAGCACGTACACCCGGTTCTCGTACGCCGCGGCGTTGGTGGCCAGCTCGAGCTGGGCGATGACCTGGTTGGTGAAGCTGGCGCTCATGACGAAGCTGGGGTGGCCGGTGGCGCACCCCAGGTTCATGAGGCGGCCCTCGGCCAGGATGAGCACCGAGTGGCCGTCGGGGAAGGCGAACTCGTCGTACTGGGGCTTGATGTTGATGCGCTTGATGCCGGGCGTCTTCTTGAGGCCCGCCATGTCGATCTCGTTGTCGAAGTGGCCGATGTTGGCCACGATGGCCTTGTCCTTCATCCGGGCCATGTCCGCCGCGGTGATGATGTCCCGGTTCCCCGTGGCGGTGACGAAGACGTCGGCGGTGGCCACCACGTCCTCCAGGCGGACCACCTGGTACCCCTCCATGGCGGCCTGCAGCGCGCAGATGGGGTCGATCTCGGTGATGGCCACCCGGGCGCCTTGGCCCTTGAGGGCCTGCGCGCACCCCTTGCCCACGTCGCCGTAGCCCAGCACCACCGCCTGCTTGCCCGAGAGCATGACGTCGGTGGCGCGGTTGAGGCCGTCCACCACCGAGTGCCTGCACCCGTAGAGGTTGTCGAACTTCGACTTTGTGACCGAGTCGTTGACGTTGATGGCGGGGAAGAGCAGGGTCCCTGCCTTCTCCATCTCGTAGAGCCGCTTCACGCCGGTGGTGGTCTCCTCGGAGACGCCGCGGATGTTGGCGGCCACCCGCTGCCAGAGGCCCGCGTCCGCGGCCAGGTTGCGGCGGAGCACGTCGAGGATCACGCCCCACTCCTCGGGCTCGTTGTCGGCGTCGAAGGCGGGCACGGCACCGGCCTTTTCGTACTCCACGCCCTTGTGGATGAGGAGCGTCGCGTCGCCGCCGTCGTCCACGAGGAGGTCGGGGCCCGAGCCGTCGGGCCACGTGAGCGCCTGCTCGGTGCACCACCAGTACTCCTCCAGCGTCTCGCCCTTCCAGGCGTAGACGGCGGCACCCTTCGGCGACTCGGGCGTGCCCTCACGCCCGACGGCCGCGGCGGCGGCGGCGTGGTCCTGGGTGGAGAAGATGTTGCACGACACCCAGCGCACGTCGGCGCCCAGGTCCATCAGCGTCTCGATGAGCACCGCGGTCTGCACGGTCATGTGGAGGGAGCCCATGACCTTGAGCCCCGCCAGGGGCTGGTCGGGACCGTACTCCTTCCGCGCGGCCATGAGGCCGGGCATCTCCTGCTCGGCGAGGCGGATCTCCTTGCGGCCCCACTCGGCCAGGGAGATGTCCTTCACCTTGAAGGGGGGGCGGGGCGCCCGGACGTCGATCTTCAGCTCCCCGGGGAGCACGGCGGTCTCGCTCATGGTGTCTCGTCTCGTGAGGGTCGTGGTTCGCTTGGTCGGGTGAGCTCAGTCCTTCGAGCCCGTGGCAATGAACAGCAGCGGCCCCGTCGCCTCCGGGTCGGGAGGGAGGGGTCGGACGTGCACGTGGCGGAATCCGGCCTCGTCCAGCCAGCCGGCGAGGAGCGACTGCTCGAAGCCGGGCCAGACGTGGCCCATCTCCTCGGCGTAGGCGGGACCCCGGTCGTGGTCCCGCATCTCCACCACGAGGAGTCGCCCGCCGGGGCGCAGGGCGCGCCGGGCCTCCCGGAGGGCGTCCCGCGGGTCCACGACGTAGTGGAGCACCAGGCTCAGGACGGCCACGTCCAGCTCGCCGTCCTCCAGGGGGAGCTTCTCCAGGTCCCCCCGCCGCAGCTCCACGTTCGGGTGCCCCTCGAGCCTGCGCGCCGCGGCCCGGAGCATGGCGTCGGAGCGGTCCACCCCGATGACGCGGCCGACGAAGGGCGCCAGCGTGGCGGCGAGCCCGCCGGTGCCCGTGCCCAGGTCGCCCACCGTCCAGCGGGGGTCGAGGAAGCCCAGGAGGGGGAGGAACTCGGCGCGGGCGCCGAAGAGGTCACGGCGCAGATGGTCCCACCGGTCGGCCGAGGCGGCGAAGAACTCGGCGGAGCGGCGCCGCCGCTCCGCCAGCACCTGGCGGGCCCGCTCGGCGTCGGACCCGTAGATGCCCCCCTCGGCCAGCTCGGCCCGCACCACGCGCCAGAGCTCACGGTGAGCGTCGCCCAGCTCGGCGGACAGGCGGTAGTGGCGGTTCCGGCCCTCGGCCCGGGACGCGAGCCACCCGTCGTCGGAGAGCGTGCGGAGGTGACGGCTCACCGTGGGCTGGGGCACCTGGAGGGCGGCGCACAGCTCCGACACGGTGAACTCGCTCCGCTCCAGGAGGACGAGGATCCGCGTGCGGGTCTCGTCTCCCAGGGCGGAGAGATGGTCCAGGATGGCGGGTGGCGATGTCGTATTCATAAATGCGAATTGGAAAATACGTCATGCGGCCCCGGACTCAAGGGGGAGGCGCCGACGGGCCGGGCGGTGTCCCGCCAGGGCCGAGCAAGAATCGGGTTGAGGGCCGGTCCCCTCGGAGCCATCATGGGGCGTGCCGGACACCCCTGCCCTGGAGGTTCCCGTGGTCGAAGGAACGCTGGACGCCCTGACGTACCGCCGCATGGAGAAGGCCGTGCGGTTCCTGGACGAGCACCAGGCGGAGCAGCCCTCCCTCCCGGCGGTGGCCAGGCACGTGGGGCTGTCCCCCCATCACATGCAGCGGGTGTTCCGTACCGCGGTGGGCATCAGCCCCAAGCGCTTTCTCCAGTTCGCCACCGCCGTCCGGGCCCGTCACCTCCTCGAGGAGGGCGACTCCCTGCTTGGGGCGTCCTTCGGCGCGGGACTTTCCGGGCCGGGGAGGCTCCACGACCTGATGGTGAACGTCCACGCCATGACCCCGGCGGAGGTGAGGGGTGGAGGCGCGGGCGTGCTCCTCCGCTGGGGGGTGCACGAGGGCCCGCTGGGCCCCGCCGTCCTCGCCGCGACCCCCCGTGGCCTCTCCGCCCTCGAGTTCCTGGAGGGGGGGAGCCGCCGGGAGGCCGTGGAGCGGCTCCGGGCGCGCTGGCCGGGGGCGAGCCTGTCCGAAGAGCCCGAGGCCGTCGCCCCCATGGCCGCCCGGGTCTTCGAGGGTGCGGAGGGGCACGGGCCCCTTTCCCTCCACGTCCGTGGCACGAACTTCCAGCTCCGCGTGTGGGAGGCCCTGCTGGCGATCCCGGTGGGGCAGGTCGCCACCTACGGCGCCGTGACCCGACACCTGGGGCTTCCTTCCGGATCGTCCCGGGCCGTGGGCCAGGCGGTGGGCGCCAACCCGGTGGCCGTGGCCATCCCGTGTCACCGGGTGCTGCGCTCCACGGGCGCGCTTGGAGGGTACCGGTGGGGCGAGGAGCGGAAGCTCCTCCTCCTGGCCCGGGAGATGGCGGGGGACTGACCGTCCGGGGAGGCCTGACAAATCCCTGACCTTTTCCCTTCGGAGCCCGGGCGCCGCGTCCGTATATTCGCAGCCATGGACCGGTTCTCCGTCTTCTCCACCGCCCGCTCCCGGGCGGGATTCGTAGGCGTGCTGCTCCTCGGCGCGCTGGGCCTCTCGGCCGTCCTCGCGTACCAGGCTGCGGACGCGAGCCGATCCCACGAGGAAGTCGCCCTCAAGACGGTGAAGGAGCAGGCTCTCTTCGCGGCCTGGGAGTTCTCGGGGACCGCGCGGGCCTACGTGGCGGACAAGCTCCTCAAGCCCGGTGTCGAGCAGGTCGTCCGCGCCGGGGGTCGCCGGCCCGGCGACCCGCTGCGGCACCCCGACACCGACCCCGGGATGGACTTCGGGAAGTGGTCCTACGGCCCCCAGGCCGCCGGGGCCTATTTCCGGGTGGCGCTGGAGACGGGGCAGGCGGAGATGGCCGGCCCCGAGGACCCGGGCCTGGGCGCCTGGATCCGTGAGGGGCTCCCCGGCCACCTGGCGTTGGACCTGGGCGACCGCTGGGACCCCGTCATGGCCGACCTCGGCGACGGCGGCGGACCGGTGGTGTATCGGACCCTCCCCGAGGGGGCGACGAGCCCCGAGCTGGTGGTGGGGTTCCGTCTGAAGCCGGCGAGCCTGTCGGTGCCCCTGGCCTACGCCTTCGGGGGTCCCCCGATGCTGCCCGAGGCCATCACCGAGGGGAGAGGGAACGGGGAGCTGTTCTCCGTGGTCCTGGCCACCTCCGGGGGCGACACGCTCTGGCGGTCCGGGGAGGCGTACCGGTCCGACTTCGTGGCCACCGACACCCTCGGGACCCGCTTCGCCGGGTACCAGGTGTCGGTGACGGTGAACCCGGACGTAGCCGGCTCCCTCATCATCGGAGGCCTGCCCCGGTCCCGACTCCCGCTGGTGCTGATCCTCCTTCTCCTCACCGTGGGGCTGGTGGCGGGCGCGCTCCTCCAGCTCCGGAGGGAGGCCGAGCTCAACCAGCTCCGCGCCGACTTCGTGTCGGGCGTCTCCCACGAGCTGCGGACGCCGCTGGCACAGATCCGCATGTTCGCCGAGACGCTTCTCCTCGGGCGGGTCCGATCGGACGAAGAGCGGACGCGGTCGCTGGAGATCATCGCCAGCGAGTCCAGGCGCCTCACGCACCAGGTGGAGAACATCCTCCTCTACGCCCGGGCGGAGCGGAGAGCCCTGCGTGCCCGGGTCGAGCCCACCGACCTGGGGGCCCTGGCCCGCGACGTGGCCGAGTGCTTCGAGCCGTTGGCGGCGAAGGCCCGGGCCACCCTGGCGGTCGAGGTTGCTCCGGGGCTGGGGGCCGCCGCCGACCCGGGGCTCCTCCGGCAGGTGCTCCTCAACCTCCTGGACAACGCCGTGAAGTACGGGCCCGCCGGCCAGTCGGTGGTGCTGGGGGGCGCCGCGGCCGCCGGGGGGACCGTGTGTCTGTGGGTGGCGGACGAAGGGCCGGGCATCCCGCCCCGGGACCGAAGCCGCATCTTCGACCCCTACGTGCGCCTGGCCCAGCATCGGGAGTCGGCGGTGGCCGGGTCGGGCATCGGGCTCTCGGTGGTCCGGCAGGTGGTGGATTCCCTCCAGGGGTCGGTGCACGTGGAGGACGCCACGGGCGGGGGCGCGCGCTTCGTCATCACCCTGCCCGCGGCGACCGCCCCGGCGCCCATTCGGGCCCCTGCGTCCCCGCGCGCCCCTTCCGCCGTGGGGGACTGACGTGGCCCGCATCCTGGTGGTGGAGGACAACCCGGACCTGGCCTACGGCCTCCGGAACAACCTGGAGATCGAGGGGCACGTGGTCTCGGTAGCCGAGGATGGCCTCGAGGGGCTCGAGGCGGCCCGGACCCTTGCTCCGGACCTGGTGGTGCTGGACCTCATGCTCCCCGGGCTGGACGGGTACCGCGTGCTCCAGGCGCTGCGAGGCGAGGGGAGCCAGGTGCCCGTGCTCATCCTCACCGCCCGCGGAGAGGAGACGGACAAGGTCCTCGGATTCCGCCTGGGCGCCGACGACTACGTCACCAAGCCCTTCGGGGTCCTGGAGCTCCTGGCCCGGGTGGAGGCCATCCTCCGGCGCACCGCGCGAGGCACCGCGGCCGCAGAGCCGCCTGCGGCCTTCGGCGAGGTGGAGGTGGACGTGGCCGCCCGCCGGGTGATCAGGGGCGGCGACGAGGTCGGGCTGACGCCCAAGGAGTTCGACCTCCTGGTGGCGCTCATGCGCCGGGAGGGGGCGGTGGTGTCCCGCGTGGCGCTCATGAAGGAGGTGTGGGGGCACCGGGCCGCCGTGGCCAGCCGTACCGTCGACACCCACGTGGCGGAGCTCCGTCGCAAGCTCGAGCCCGAGCCCCACAACCCCCGGCACATCCTCACCGTTCACAAGGCGGGGTACCGCTTCCAGTCCTGACGGCCGCTCCCCGCCGTCGCGCCCTTCCCGACCTCCCTGACAATTCCCTGACGAGAGGCTGACGGCCCCCCAACCAACCCGGGGCCCCTTCGGCCCACCTTTGCCGTGTGGGTTCGACGAAGCCGAGGCAGGGGAGGTGGGGATGCGGTGGACGGCGGGGGCGTGCGCGTTGGTGATGGCGGTGGGAGTCCCTGGCCAGGTGGCGGGACAGGGGACGGGGAACGGGGACGCAGCGAGGCCCCGCGACGGCGCGCCCCCGCCCTCGGCGGAGCCGTGGACCCTCCCTCCCATGGCCCTGGGCCGCATCCAGGGCGTGGTGAGGCTGGACGGCACGCCCGACGAGGAGGCCTGGACCGCCCTCGACCCGCTGCCCGTGGTCCAGCATTGGCCCGTCTTCGAGGGGCCCATGGCCGACCGCACGGTCATCCGGGTGGGGTACGACGACGAGTATCTCTGGGCCGCCGGCTGGTTCTACGACGATCCGGACGACATCCGGGGCAACTCCCTGCAGCGGGACCGGTGGGACGGAGACGACGCCTTCGACCTGGTCATCGACTCGTACAACGACAACCAGACGGCACTCAGGTTCACCACGACGCCGCTGGGGATCCTGCTGGACCAGACCGTCCAGAACGACGCCCAGCCGGGGGCGTCCGGGCCGCCGTTGAACCGGGAGTGGAACACCTTCTGGGACGTGGCCACGACCCGTACGGACGAGGGGTGGTTCGCCGAGGTCCGCATCCCGCTGGCGAGCCTCGGCTTCGAGGTGGTGGACGGCCACGCGGTGATGGGGCTCATCGCCGCCCGTTGGATCGCCGGGCGGGACGAGAAGCACATCTTCCCCGCCATCCCGCCCGACCGGGACATGGCCGAGTTCATGCCCTCCCGCGCCCGCGACGTGCGCCTGGACGGGGTACGCCAGCAGCGGCCCTTCTGGGTCACGCCCTACGCCCTCGCCGGCGTCGAGCGCATCCGCGAGCCCGGCGCCGTCCCCCTCGTTGCCCCGGTCACCCAGGGCACCCGCGAAGTGGGCGTGGACGCCAAGCTGGGCCTCTCCAGCAACCTCACGCTGGATCTGACGGTGAACACCGACTTCGCCCAGGCCGAGTCCGACGCCCTGGAGGTGAACCTGGACCGGTTCAGCCTCTTCCTCCCGGAGAAGCGACAGTTCTTCCAGGAGCGGGCCTCCACCTTCGACTTCGACATGGGTGAGGGGCGCCTCTTCCACTCCCGGCGCATCGGCCTCTCCGACGACGGGAGCCCGCGGCGGATCCTGGGAGGGGCGCGCCTCGCCGGCCGCCTGGGGGCCTGGGACGTGGGGGTGCTGTCCATGCAGGTGGACGACGCGGGCGGCGCGGCCGCCGAGAACGACGGCGTGGTGAGGCTCCGCCGGGCGTTCGGCAGCGGCGGCTTCGCCGGCGTGATGGCGACGTCCCGCGTCCGCGCCGGGGCGGGCGCGGACGTGACCGCTGGCGCAGACGCCCGGTTTCCCGTGGGGGAGGACCTGGTCACCGTGCAGGCGGGCTTCACCCGCGACCCCGCCGACGGGGCCCGGGCCTCCCTCGCAGCGCGCTCCACGGCGCGCGTCTTCTGGGAGCGGCGGGGGAACATGGGCTGGGCGTACGACCTGGACCTGAGCTATTCGGGGACGGCCTACGATCCGGCGCTGGGCTTCGAGTTCCGCGACGACTTCCGGGCGGCCAAGGCGCGGGTGCGGTACGGGTGGGACCCCGGCGAGGGGTCTCCCCTGGTCCGGGCCTACCTGCAGATCCACGGCCGCGCCTACGCCCGAAACGAGGACGGGACCGTGGAGAGCGCGCTGGGGCGAGCCCAGTTCTACGGCCCCCTCCGCGGTGGTCAGTGGTTCAACCTCGCCCTGAACGTGACCCGGGAGAACGTCATGGAGGGCTTCGCGCTCCCCGGGGCCGACGTCCCCGCGGGCGTGTACGACGGGGTCAACCTGTTCGCCCGCTTCGAGATGAGTCCGGCGCGGAAGGTGGGGAGCCACGTCACCCTCTGGGGGGGCTCGGCCTTCGACGGCCGGCGCACCAACGTGACCCTCGACCCGTGGTGGCGGATCTCGCCCCACCTGACGCTGGGGGCCATGCTGAGCTACCACCGCATCGCGTTCGGCGGGAGGAGTCAGACGGTCAACGCCAACCAGGCGGCGCTCCGCGTGGCCGCGGCCCTGGACACGCGCCTCAGCGCCGAGGCCTTCCTGCAGTATTCGGCGGCGCGGCGCGGCGTCGCCACCAACGTCCGGCTCCGGTACCGATTCGCCGAGGGGAGGGACCTGTTCGTCGTGCTGGACGAGGCTCGGGACCTGGAGGCTCCGGGGGCCGACGATGCCCTCCTGGGGCGCACGGACCGGCGTCTGCTCGTCAAGTACAGCTGGGCCTTCCGTCCGTGAAGTGTGGAGGTTCGGGCCCGGGCTTCGTCAGTCCTCCTGGCTCACCCCCCGCGCCCGGTCCAGGAGGTAGTCCGCCGCCAGCCCGGCCAAGGCTCGGACCCCGACGGGGAGCGCGCCCTCGTCGGCGTAGAAGAGGGGGGAGTGGTTGGGCACCGGCTCGCGCCCCTCGGGCGTGATCCCCAGGAAGAAGAAGAGCCCGGGGACCTCCTTCTGGTAGTACGAGAAGTCCTCGGCGCCGGTGATGGGCACGCTCTCCGAGACGGCGTCGGCCCCGGCGGCCCGCTCCAGCGTGGGCAGGGCCCACCGCGTGAGCGCGGGGTCGTTGAACGTCACAGGGTTCCCCACCTGGGAGATGCGCACCACGGCCTCGGCACCACCCGCCGCCGCGATCTGCTCGGCGGTCCTCCGGATCCGCTCGTGGACGCCGCGCTGCGTCTCCTCGTCGAAGGTGCGTATGGTGCCCACCATGACCACCGAGTCGGGGATGATGTTGCCCCGCACGCCTCCGTGGATCGTGCCCAGCGTGACCACGGCGGGACCCTTCGTGATGTCCGTCTGGCGGGAGACGATGGTCTGGAGGCCCAGCACCACCTGCGACGCCACGACGATGGGGTCCACGCCCCCCCACGGCAGGGCGCCGTGGGTCTGCTTGCCCACCACCTTGATGTAGAGAGCGTCGGAGGCCGCCATGGCGCCCATGGGCCGGTAGGTGAGGGCACCCACGGGGGTGGGCCAGACGTGGAGGCCGAAGATCGCGTCCGGGCGGGGGTCGGCGAACGCGCCCTCCTCGAGCATGAGGTCGGCGCCCCCCTCCTCCCCCTCCGGCGCCCCCTCCTCGGCGGGTTGGAAGAGGAAGAGCACGGTGCCCGGAAGGCGGTCCCGGAGGGACGAGAGCACCTCGGCGGCGCCCATGAGGATGGCAACGTGGTTGTCGTGGCCGCAGGCGTGCATCACGCCCACCTCCTGGCCGTTGTACTCGGTGCGGACCTTGGACGCGAAGGGCAGGTCCACCATCTCCGTGACGGGGAGCGCGTCCATGTCGGCACGGAGCGCCACGGTGGGGCCGGGACGCCCCCCCCGCAGCACCCCCACCACCCCGGTGTGCGCCACGCCGGTGCGCACCTCCATCCCCAGGCCCCGGAGGTGCTCCGCCACCAGCTCCGCCGTGCGGAATTCCCGATTCCCCAGCTCGGGGTGCTCGTGGAGATCTCGGCGCCATGCCACCACCTTCGCGTTCACCTGGGACACGAGCCGGTCGATGTCGTCGGCCAGGGCGCCCCGCTGCTGGGCGGCGGCCGGCGCTCCGGCTACGAGGGTGGCGGCCAGCAAAGAAAGGACGGCGGGACGGACCATGGGGACTCCGGTGAGCGGGATCGTGGGGCGCTAGGATGGGCCCGGAGAGGCGGTAGCGCCACTCCTCGCCGGCTTGGCCGGCATTCCCGCCCCCGTTAGCTTGCCGACGATTCGCCCCCACGGGGCGGAGGCAACCCCACAGGAGAAGACACGCGGTGGCGCATCACGAGGCCCACGTCCCCCACGACGACATCGTCTACCCGGCGGCCATCCCCTTCGCCCTGGTCCACCTGGCGGCGCTGGGAGCCCTGTGGACGGGCCTTCCGGCCTACGCGGTCTGGATGGCGGTCGCCCTCTACCTCGTCCGCATGTGGGCCGTGACCGCCGCCTATCACCGGTACTTCTCCCACCGCTCGTACAAGACGAGCCGGGCCTTTCAGTTCGCCCTGGCGTTCCTGGCCCAGACCTCGGCGCAGCGCGGCGCCCTCTGGTGGGCCGCCATCCACCGGCACCACCACCTCCACTCGGACACGCCCGAGGACGTCCACTCCCCTCGCCATCACGGGTTCTTCTACGCCCACGTGGGGTGGATCTTCAACCAGAACAACTGGAGGCCCGACTACGGCACCATCCGGGACCTGGAGAAGTTCCCCGAGCTCCGTTGGCTCGACCGCTACTACCTGGTCCCCGCCGTGGTCCTGGGCGTAGCCTGCTTCCTGTTCGGCGGGTGGCCCGGGCTCTTCGTGGGCTTCTTCCTGAGCACGGTGATCCTGTACCACGGGACCTTCGCCATCAACTCCATGGCCCACGAGGTGGGCGACCAGCGCTACCTCACCGGTGACGACTCCCGGAACCACTGGTTCCTGGCGCTGGTGACGCTGGGCGAGGGGTGGCACAACAACCACCACCACTACCAGAGCTCCACCCGGCAGGGCTTCAAGTGGTGGGAGATCGACATCACCTACTACGTGCTCAAGGCCATGTCCTGGACCCGGTTGGTCTGGGACCTGCGCGAGCCGCCGGCCGCCATCGTGCGAGGCGATCGGCCCGTGGGCCGGAAGGTGGTGGAGAAGGTGGCGCAGGACCTGGCCGCGTCGGTGGCCCTGGAGTGGGAGACCGTCACCGCGCGGGTCCGCGACGCCTGGGCCGAGTCGCACCGCCTGGAGGACCTGGCCGAGCGGGCGCGCCGCGCCCGGGACCAGGTGGAGGAGATGCTCGCCGAGCTGGCGCTCCCCCACCTCCCCACGGTGCCCGAGCTCCGGGAGCGTGCCGAGGAGATGTTCAGCGAGTCCCCGTCCTTGGACGACATCGTCAACCGCGCCCACGAGCTCATGCGCCATGCGGTGGCGGCGCGGGTCCTGGCACAGGCCGGAGCGTAAGGTCCTGCCCGCCGCGGCGTAGCCCCTTCCCGCCGGGCCGCCCTGCCTTGCCCCGGGGGTTGGGGCGGGGCATTCTTCCGACCTTCGAGACCCCAGGGGAAGGCGCCTGGCGCCCCCCCAGAACCTCTGCAGCGGGACGGACGCGCGCATGGACCTTCTCCAGAGCATCGTCGACTGGCTGAACACCAACGTGGTGGAGCGGGGCATCCCCGTGGAGGGCGAGAACATCCCCTTCATGGTGATCCTCCTCCTGGGCACGGGACTCTACCTGACCCTGCGCATGGGGTTCGTCCAGCTGCGGAGGCTCGCCCACGGCTTCGCGGTCACGTCGGGCATGTACGACGACCCCGACGAGCCCGGCGACGTGAGCCACTTCCAGGCCCTCACGACGGCCCTCTCGGCCACGGTCGGCATCGGGAACATCGCCGGCGTCGCCATCGCCATCCACCTGGGCGGGCCGGGCGCGCTCTTCTGGATGTGGGTCACCGCGTTCCTCGGCATGGCCACCAAGTACTCCGAGGTGACGCTGGCACAGCGCTACCGCGAGGTGGACGCCGAGGGCGGCGCCCACAAGTGGGAGGGCGCCGTCTCCGGCGGCCCCATGTACTACATCGAGAAGGGGCTGGGGCCCAGGTGGAAGCCCATGGCCGTCTTCTTCGCCGTCATGCTGGCCTTCACCGCCTTCCTCACCGGGAACGCGGTGCAGGCGAACACGGTGGCGGACAACGTCCAGACCGTGTGGGGCATCCCGGCGTGGATCACCGGCCTCATCACCGCCGGCATCGTGGCCACGGTGATCCTGGGCGGCATCACGCGCATCGGGAAGGTGACCTCGATCCTGGCACCCCTCATGGCCGCCATCTACGTGGCCGGCGCCCTCTTCATCATCTTCCGCTTCATCGACCAGCTCATCCCGGCGCTCACCCTCATCGTCACCGAGGCGTTCAACCCCTCCGCCGGGGTCGCGGGCACGGGGGTGGGGGTCTTCGTGGTGACGATGATGTGGGGCGTGCGAAGGGGGTTGTTCTCCAACGAGGCCGGGCAGGGCTCGGCGCCCATCGCCCACGCCGCCGCCAAGACCGACGAGCCGGTTTCCGAGGGCGTGGTGGCACTCCTCGAGCCCTTCATCGACACCATCCTCATCTGCTCGATGACGGGCATCGTCATCATCATGACGGGGATGCACGACGACCAGCTCCCCACCCAGGTCGCCATGCGGGGCGGCGACCTGAGCTACACCACGCTCACCGAGTCGGGACGGTACGTGGGCACCAGCGCCCCGGCCGAGATCCGCATCGAAGGCGGGGTCCACGTGAGCACCTCCGTGGGCGCGCCCCTGGTCTCGTGGCACGAGACGTGGGTGGACACGCTCTACGTGGACGAGGCCCAGACGCGGCTCTTCACCGGCGTGGTGCGCCCGTCCGAGGGCCAGGCGGTGGGAGACGACGGACAGACGTACGCGGCCCTCTGGGGGAACGCCCCCGAGAGCGGGGCGCCGCTGACCATGGAGGCGTTCAGCCGCGGCCTGCCGGGCACGTGGGGCAACTTCATCGTGCTCATCAGCACCATCCTCTTCGCCGTCTCCACCGCCATCTCGTGGAGCTATTACGGCGACCGCTGCGCCAACTACCTCTTCGGCCACAAGGCGGTGCTCCCGTACAAGTTCCTGTACGTGGCCATGCACTACATGGGCGCGGTGGTGCCGCTGGCGGTGATCTGGGCCATGGGCGACATCGCGCTGGCCATCGTCATCGTCCCCAACCTCATCGCCCTCATCCTCCTGGCGCCGCAGGTGGCGGAGATGACCCGCTCCTACTTCGAGCGCAAGCCGTGGGAGGAGAACGCCCGCGTCCACATCGAGAAGAAGCGGCAGGGCAGGGGGTGATCCCACGCCCGTGAGCCGGAAGGAGGAGGAGGGGCGGCCCCGCGGGGGCCGCCCCTCGTCGCAGGGGGACCCGGCGCCCCCCGGGGGGGGGCCCTGGGCGCCCCTGGACCGGGCGCTGGCGGCGTACCTCGAGGGAAGCGGCGACGCCGTGGTGCTCATGCGCACCGACGCCGGGGGAGAGGAGGAGGTGCCCGTTGCCCTGTTCTTCCGCCGTCCGGAGGAGATGGGGCCGGTGGAGGCCACCGCCCTCGCCGAAGCCCGCGGCCGCGTGTTCGACCTGGGGGCCGGCCCCGGCGCCCACGCTGTGCCCCTGTCGAGGAGGGGCCTCCTCGTCACCGCGGCCGAAGTCCTTCCCCGGGCCCGGGACGCGCTCGTGGCCGGTGGCGTGGGGGACGTGCGCGCCGGCGGGCTGGAGACGCTGAGGGCCGGGGAGCGCTTCGACACGATCCTGGTGCTCATGAACGGCGCCGGGCTCGCCGGATCCCTGGACGGGCTCCAGGGCTTTCTGGTCCGCCTCGCCGGCCATCTCGCCGAGGGCGGCCGGCTCCTCCTGGACTCCACGGACCCCCGAGCGTGGGAGGACCCCGGCGACGGCCGGTACCCCGGGGAGGTGCACATGCAGCTCGGCTTCGAAGGCGAGTGGGGCGAGCCGTTCCCCTTCCTCTTCGTGGACGCGGGCAGTCTGCGCGGGGTCGCCGCGTCGGTGGGGCTCGATGCGACGGTCGTCGCCGAAGAGGACGGGGGCCGCTACCTCGCCCGCGTCACCCCCGGGCGGCCCGCACCAGCGCCCTGACCCGTTCCGGGTCCACCCCCGAGCCGGCGCGTCCCTCCCTGGTCAGGCACGTGCCCACGATGGCGCCGTCGGCGGCGTCCAGGACCGCCGCCACCGTCTCGGGAGTGACACCGCTCCCCACGAGGACGGGAGCCTCCGGCGCGCCGGCGCGGGCCCGCGCCACCCGCTCCGGGTCGGTGGCTCGTCCGGTCCCGCTCCCCGAGACCACCAGCGCGTCGGCCAGCCCCCGGGTCCACGTGTCGGCGGCGGCGCTCTCCACCGAGAGCCCCGGAGGCGGCGTGGCGTGCTTCACGAGGACGTCGGCGAGGACAGCCACGTCGGCCCCCAGGGCCGCCCTGACCCGGAGGGTCCGCGCCGCGCGGCCCTCCACGGTGCCCTGGTCCGTCCACATCACGCCCGTGTGGACGTTCACCCGGATGAAGGAGGCCCCGGCGGCCACCGCCACGCCCAGGGCCCCCCGGGCGTCGTTGCGCAGGACGTTGACGCCCACGGGCACCGAGGACGCCGCCACCACCTCCGACGCCACCCGTGCCATGGCCGCCACCGTCTCCGGCGGCACGCGGCCCGCGAAGAAGGGCGCGTCGAGGAAGTTCTCCACCAGCACGCCGTCCATGCCGCCGGCCACCACCGCGTCGGCGTCGGCCAGCGCTCCGTCCAGGACCGCGGTCATGGATCCACCCCACCGGGGCGAGCCCGGGAGGGGAAGGAGATGCACCATGCCCAGGAGGGGCTTCGCCTCGGGCCACAGATGGCGTATACCCTGCGGTCGCCTCATCGCTCACCCTCCTTCGTCGTCGCGGGGTGCCCGGCCGGGGGCGCGTCCGTCCAGGAGGCGTCCCGGACGCACGGCGTCGTCTCCGAAGCGGTGGCGGAGCCGATCCACCGCGTGGGAGACCGCCCGGTCGCGTTCGGTCTCGGTGGCGGAGCCCGGCTCCTCGAACAGGGCGAGCTGCCGCGGCTCGGTGGGGTCGGAGAGACCGGAGAGCCCGACACCCACCAGGCGAGCCGGGCGTCGCCTCTTGGCCCGCAGCTCGCGGAAGAGGGCCCGGGCGACGTCGTAGACCGCCGCGTCCGACTCCACCGCCTCGGGCACCGTGCGGCTGTGCTGGCGGGTGGTGAAGTCGGCGTCACGGAGCTTCACGGTGACCGTGCGCGCCCGCATACCCTTGTCGCGCAGCGTGGACGCCACGGAGCCGCAGAGCTCCAGCAGGCGCCGCTCCAGGTCGGCGTCGTCGTCGAGGTCGGCGAAGAACGTCCGCTCGGAGGAGATGCTCTTCCGGGCCTCGTGGGGGTCCACCTCGCTGTCGTCCAGGCCCCGGATGCGGCGGTGCAGCCAGGCGCCCCGGCGCTCGCCCAGCCAGGCCTGGAGCCACTCCACCTGGACCTCGAGGGCGTCCTCCACGCGGACGAGGCCCCGCTTGCGGAGCGCCTCCACGAGGGAAGGGCCCACGCCGGGAAGGTCGCCCAGCTCCAGCGTGCGCAGGAAGGCGTCCTCGCCGCCGGGAGGGACGACGTACACACCCGCCGGCTTTGCGCGGCGGGTGGCCAGCTTCGCGATGACGCGGCGCGTCCCCCCGCCAATGGAGACGGAGACGTCGGTACGGCGCAGCACCTCAGCCCGGATGCGACGCGCCGTCTCCTCAAGGGGCTCCCCGTGGAAGAGGCGCTCGGTGCCGGCGAGGTCGAGATAGAACTCGTCGATGGAGGCGGCCTGGACCACGGGGGCCAGGTCCTGGAGGGCGTGTCTCACGGCGCGGCTCTTGTCCACGCAGGCGCGGCGCGGCACCGGGACCACGGTGGCGTCGGGGCAGAGGCGCAATGCGTGGGCGGTGGGCATGGCCGAGCGCACGCCGTACGCCCGCGTCTCGTACGACGCCGAGGTCACCACGCCGCGCCCCCCGGCGCCCCCCACGATGAGCAGGCGCGCCCGCCCCGCCCCCTCGGGATCGGTGAGCCGGGCCACCTGGACGTAGAACGCGTCGCAGTCCACGAGGAGGATGCGGCGGTGCGGCGAGGGGGCTTCCAACGGCCATTCTCCGGGATTTGCAACTTCCTGACGCGACGGGGTAAGATGCCTGCGCGGGCGACCCGTCCCCTCAAGCTAAGGCGCCGGGATACCCCACGCAGGAACCGAATCCAAGCGACCCTCCCAAGGAGCGAGGCCATGGCCTTCCCCTTCCAACTGCCCGAGTTGGGATACCCCCACGACGCCCTTCAGCCCCACATCGACGCGCGGACCATGGAGATCCACCATGGGAAGCACCACGCGGGGTACACCGCGAACCTGAACAAGGCGCTGGAGGGCCACGCCGCGCTCCACGGCAAGTCCGACGAGGAGCTGCTCCGTGGCATCGACGCCGTTCCCGAGGCCATCCGGACCGCGGTGCGGAACAACGGGGGCGGGTACCACAACCATGCCCTGTTCTGGGACATCCTGACGCCGGGCGGCGCGAACCATCCCACCGGTGAGCTGGGCGCCGCCATCGATGCCACCTTCGGCTCCTTCGACGACTTCAAGGCCAAGTTCCAGGCCACCGCCGCGGGCCAGTTCGGCTCGGGGTGGGGGTGGCTGTGCGTGGACGTCTCCGGGAGCCTCGCCTGCTACGCCACCGCCAACCAGGACAGCCCGCTCATGCAGGGGCACACGCCCATCCTGGGCGTGGACGTGTGGGAGCACGCCTACTACCTGAACTACCAAAACCGCCGTCCCGACTACCTGGCGGCCATCTGGAACGTGGTGAACTGGGACCGGGTGGCCCAGCGGTACAAGGCTGCCAGGGGCGGTTGAGGCCCGGCGGGCGCGGGGGCGGGGCCCGTCGGCCAATCGCCGTGATTCCGCACGCCCAGGCGCGGTGACGGATGCCCCGGAAGCGTTCTCCTCCATGCGCTCCGGGAACAGAGACTTGCCGCTTTGTAATCAAATGTTTATCTATTTCCGGGACGGCGGGCCTGGCCGCCGTCCTCGACTTCCGGGCTCTCCCACCAAGGGCAGGATGCCGCGCATCGCACCGACCCCGAGCCGCATGGGCCGCGCCGCCTCCGGGCTTCGCGCGGCGGTGCTGGCGACCGCGGTCCTGGCGGCGCCGGCGCCGGCGTGGGCCCAGAGCCTCCGGGGCTCGCCCGCGTCCCTGGACCGGCAGAACAGGGCGGCCCGCGACCACGACTTCACCTTCATCGAGACCACTGCCCGCGTCCGGACCTTCGCCGAGAAGGGCTACCTGGTCCGGCTCCGGGCCGGGCGGGACTTCGAGCTCCACGGCGTGTCCCATCCCTACGCGCGCCCGGAGGTGGCGCTGTTCGTGGAGCGCCTCTCCGGGCAATACCGGGCGGCCTGCGGAGAGCGCCTGGTGGTGACCAGCCTGACGAGGCCCACGTCCAAGCAGCCGCGCAACGCCTCCGAGCGGTCGGTGCACCCCACAGGCATGGCGCTCGACCTCCGCTACAGTCGGTCCCGGGCGTGCCGCGAGTGGCTGGAGGGGGTGCTCCTGAGCCTGGAGAAAGCCGGCGTCGTTGAAGCCACACGGGAGCGGTTCCCGCCCCACTACCACGTCGCCGTGTTCCCGCGGCAGTACCGGAGCTACGTGGATCGGCTCCGGACGGCCCAGGCCACGCGCGTCGCGGAGGCCCCCACGCCGGCCCCCGGGGGGGGCTCGCCGGAGATCAGCGCGTACAAGGTGCGCTCGGGGGACTCCCTGTGGACCATCGCCCTGGCCCTCGGCACCACCGTGGACGAGCTCCGGGCGCTCAACAAGCTCCGGGGCAGCAGGATCTACGCCGGGCAGGTCCTGGAGGTGCCGCGGGGCCGCTGAGCGCCGCGCCGCCATGCCCACCTTCGATCCCGAAACCCTCACCGCCCGGGAGCGCTACCAGCTCCTGACCTCCCTCGTCGTCCCGCGGCCCATCGGCTGGATCTCCACGTGGAGCGCGGACCACGTCCCCAACCTGGCCCCGTTCAGCTACTTCGCCGCGCTGTCCGCCTCGCCCCTCCTGGTGGGTGTCTCGGTGGGACATCGGGCCCGTGGCCCGAAAGACACGCTGGTGAACCTCCGGGCCCGGGGGGCCTTCTGCGTGAACGTCGTGTCCGTGACGCTGCTGGAGGCCATGAACGCCACGTCGGCCGACGTCCCTCCCGAGGTGGACGAGTTCCGCCTTGCCGGTCTGGAGCGGGCCGTCTCCGCGGTGGTGGACGCTCCCTACGTGGAGGGAGCCCCCGCGGTGCTGGAGTGCCGCGTCACCCAGGAGGTCGAGCTCCATGGCGCGCCCAACACGCTGGTCATCGGCCGGGTGGTGGGAATCCGGGTGGCCGAAGGACTTCCCTTCCAGGAGGGGACGCTGGCGGTGGACCCCCGGGCGCTCCGCCCCGTGGGGCGGCTCTTCGGAGCCGGCTACGCCCTGCCCGGGGAGGTCCGCGTCATCCCCCGCCCGACGTAGCCCCGGGTCTCCCGCCTCCGCCTCCGCCTCCGGCGCCGGCGGCCCCTCCCCACAGGAGCGCCATCCCCTCCACGTAGGAGAGGACGCGGGCGTACCCTCCCTTCTCGTCGGCCACCAGGACGTAGGCCCGGGCACCCGGGTGGCGTTCCAGGAGCCCGGCGTTGTCCGCGGGTCCCAGGTCCCTGGCCAACACCACGCCCGCGCCCTCCAGGGGGGGGGCCTGCCAGAGGAGCGGCTCCAGCTCCACCGAGCCCAGTCGGTCCGAACGGGCCTCCCGCAGACACTCCGAGGTGGGGTCGAGCCCGGGGCGCGCCCGGATGACGTTCCCGGGAGACAGCTCCCGTACCACCAGCTCCGGCGCCGGCCCCGGGCGGGGGGCGAAGTCCAACGGGGGCGGAGTGCCGGCGCCCCCCGCCGCACGCCACCGTCCATAGGCGTCCACGGCGCAGAGGTCGTTGCGCCGGAGCGCCGTCTCCACCGAGTCCCGGCGCATTCCCGCGGCGGCGAGGCGCGCGGCCACCCGGGACGACCAGCTCCCGTGGGCGAACACCACCGCCGGAGAATCCGGGATCTGGAGGCGGGTCGCCGCGGCGGCACCCCCGGCGTAGGAGGCGGCCCGGCGAGGGGCCAGCGCCGCGGCCCCGAGCAACGAGAGGGCCACGAGCCAGGTCACCCCGCGGGCCGCCACCGGCGGGAGGCGCGTCCGGGCCCCCATGAGCGCCGCCGCCGCCAGCGCCCACAGCGCCGCCCAGGCCGGCGCCGACTCGTAGAGCATCCGGGGGCCCAGGTGGATGCCGTGATGCCAGTACACGGCGTTGGCCGCCACCCCGGCCAGCGCCCAGGCGAGGAGCGGCAGCGTCCCCGCCCACGCCGCGGGCACCGCCAGCAAGGCCAGCCCCACGAGGCCGACGGCGGGGAGGGGGGACTCGAGGAGGACCGCCCCGAGCTGCATCAGGTCGGCCCCCGTGTACGCCAGCGCCTCCCGGACGCCATAGGCGTTTCCCCACGGGTCGGGATGGAAGCCGAGGCCGTGGGCCGGCCCGAACGCCGCGGCGTATCCCAGGCGGAAGGCGTCGCCGAAGAGGGCGCGGTTCCACCCGAGGAGCAGGGCGGCGAAGGGGACGCCCCCTGCCACCAGGCCCAGCCCTCGTGCGCCGGCCCACCGGAGGCCCCTCAGCCGCACGACGGGGAGCCACGCCGACCCCACGAGGGCTGCCGACAGGGCCATGCCCGTCCAGGGGCGGGCGCACACGAACGCTCCCACAGCGGCCCCGGTGAGGAGGCTCCACCCCGGGCGCCCGTCCCGCGCCACGAGGGCGCTCCAGAGGGTCAGCGCCGCCAACGCCGCCGCGGAGGTGTGGCTCAGGTAGGTCCCTCCCAGCAGCGTCAGGAACGGGCTGAGCGCCACCAGGAGTGCGGCGGAGCGTGCCAGCGCGGGCCGGTCCGGCAGGAGGCGCGCGAGCGCAAGGCAGGTGAGTCCCGCGGTGGCCGCCGTGGCCAGGGGGCCCACCACCCAGGCAGCGCCCGCCGCCAGGCCCGCCGCGAGGGCCATGGTGTGGAAGGGAGGGTACACCGAGGCCCATCCCGCGGGCGTGAGCCACGAATTCTGGACCATCCACGCGGCGGGGTTCCCGGGCAGCGGGAGCGCGGCCCGTCCGTCGAGGAGCACCCTGGCGTGGAGGAGCTGCACCATCTCGTCCACCGAGGTGGGAAGGCCACCGAAGAGGACGCGCGAGGCCGCCGCGGAGAGCACCAAGGCCACGAGAGAGCACCCCGCGACGAAGGCGCCCGGGGGCACCCGCGTCAGGCCCGCGGCGGCGCGCTCGAGGAGGGGAGCCGGATCCCGCTTCCACAGGATGGCCAGCGCCGCGGCCCCCCCCGCCACCAGCACCGTGCCCCAGGCGCCTGCCAGCCAGGCCTGATCGGCGGCGTCCCGGGTCACCGCGCCGGCGAGGCCCGACGTCGCGGGGACGAGGAGGCGGTGCAGGGGGAGCCAGGCCGCCGCCAGGAGGCCCAGGCCCAGGAGGCGCCGGGTGACAGACATGGCGTCAAAGGTGGCGTCCCGTGGCCGGCGGTGCCATCCGGCGGGGCAGGAAAGGAGCGTTTGCAATATGCAAGAACGCGGCGATTGCAGATTGCAAAGGTCCGGTGGTAGCTTTGACTTCACCGCCGGAGCGGCGCGCCGCGGCACCAGGCGCCCGGGTCCGGCCTTCGCCCCCCAGGAAGGAACGCCGTGGCCAGAGCATCCGAGCGGTTGTCGACGGCGGGGCCGGGACAGCTTTTCAGCCGGGGCGACCTCCTCCGCTGGATCTACCTCGCGCGGCTCACCCTGGTCACGGGGATCATGGCCGGCGCGCTGTACGTCTGGCCCACCGTGCCGACCCAGGACACGCGCATCGTCGTGGTGATGTTCCTGGCCGCCTACGCCGTCACCGCCTCGTCCTTCTGGTACACCCACATCCTGGGGGGTGGGCCGGGGGAGAACTTCCTCTATGCCCAGGTCATCCTCGACACCCTCGTGGTCACCGGCGTGGTCCACGTCACCGGCGGCCCCGACTCGGGCTTCGCGCCGCTCTACATCCTCGTCGTGAGCTACGGGGCCCTCCTCCTCCCACTCCCCGGGGGCATGCTCATCGGGGGCCTGGCCAGCATGGTGTACTTCGCCGACCTGGTGTGGGGATACCAGGGTGTCTTCGGCCTGGACGTGGGGCTCCAGATCGCCCTGTTCACCCTCGTGGCCGTCATCACCGGGCTGGTGGGAGACCGCCTGAGACGGGCGGGGCAGGCCCTGGGCGCCGTGGAGTCGGAGCTGCGCCAGCTCCGCCTGGACACGGGCGACATCCTGGCGACGTTGGCCACGGGTGTGATGACGGTGGACGCGGGCGGACGCCTGGCCTACGCCAATCCCGCGGCGGAGGCGCTCCTGGGGCTGAGCGCCGCGGAGTGGTTGGGCCGTGAGGTGCTGGAAGAGGTGGAGCGGCGCGCCCCGGGCATGGGGCGGGTCCTCACCCGTGCCCTCGAGGGCCGCGAGTCCGTGGACCGGTTCCGCACCGAGCTGGCCGACGGAAGCCAGGACGTGCGCCTGGGCATCTCCACGGCGGTGCTGGAGCGCGGGGACGGTTCGCCCCCGTCGGCGACGGCCATCTTCCAGGACATCACGGACCTGGAGCGGCTGGAGGCGCTGAACCGGCGCACGGAGCGCCTCGAGGCGGTGGCCGCCCTCTCCGCGTCCCTGGCCCACGAGATCAAAAACCCCCTGGCGTCCATCCGGAGCGCGGTGGAGCAGTTCACCCGCCCCTCCCTGGGGGACGACGACCGGTCCACGTTGCAGCGCCTCGTCCTCACCGAGTCCGACCGGCTGAGCCGACTCCTGTCCGAGTTCCTGGACTACTCCGGCCTCCGCCTCTCCTCGAGGGAGATCGTCACGCTGGGCTCGGTGGTGCGGGACTCGGTGGCCCTGGTCCGGCAGCACCCGGAGGCCGACGGCGTCACGGTGACGTGCTCGGGCACCGAGGCTCCCCTCCGCGTGGTGGGCGACCCCGACCTCCTCCACAGGGCCCTGTTCAACCTCCTCCTCAACGCCGTGCAGTTCTCGGCGCCGGGGGGGAGGGTCGTCGTGAGCGTTCAGGACCTGACCCGGAGCCCCTTTCCCCGGGGCACGGCCATCCGCCGTCCCGTGGCCCTGTCCGTCGAGGACACGGGCCCCGGCGTGGACCCGGCGGTGAAGGAGCGGATCTTCGACCCCTTCTTCACCACCCGTGAAGGGGGATCGGGGCTGGGGCTGGCCGTGGTCCACCGCGCGGTGGAGGCCCACGAAGGCGCCGTGTTCGTGGATCGTGTCGCCGGAAGCGGGGCACGCTTCGTCATCTATCTCCCGGTGGCGGAAGGCGGCCCGGAGGAGGAATCGTGAAGAACAAGGCGAAGATCCTCATCGTCGACGACGAGACGGGGATCCTGGACACGCTGCAGATCCTGTTCCGCAGCGAGGGCTTCGAGGTCGCGGTGGCCAACTCGGGGCGGCAGGCGTTGGAGTCGCTCTCCCTGGAGCGGCCCGACCTGGTGCTCAGCGACATCCGCATGCCCGGCGCCGGGGGCCTGGAGGTGCTGGCCAAGGCCAAGGAGGTGGACCCGGAGCTGCCGGTCATCCTCATGACCGCGCAGGCGTCCCTGCAGTCCGCCATGCGCGCCGTGAACGAGGGGGCGTACCACTACATCCAGAAGCCCTTCACCAACGACGAGCTGCTCACCATCTGCAGGCGCGCGGCGGAGACCCGCCAGCTCAAGGTGGAGAACCGCCGCCTCAAGAAGGAGATCAAGCGCCGCGAGCGGTCCACGGCGGGGCGCCCCGTGGGGACCAGCCGTTCCTTCAACGACGTGCTGGCGCTGGCGGAGACCGTGGCGCCCACCGACTCCACCGTCCTCCTTTCCGGCGAGAGCGGGACAGGGAAGGAGGTGGTCGCCCAGTACATCCACCGGCTTTCCGATCGCGCCGACAAGCCGTTCTTCTCCATCAACTGCGGTGCGCTTCCCGAGAGCCTCCTGGAGAGCGAGCTGTTCGGCCATCTCAAGGGCTCGTTCACCGGGGCCGTCAAGGACAAGGACGGCCTCCTGGTGGCCGCCGACGGCGGAACGCTCTTCCTCGACGAGATCGGGGAGATGAGCGCGGCCACCCAGGTGAAGCTGCTCCGCGCCATCCAGGAGCGGGAGGTCATTCCGGTGGGCTCCACCGAGTGCGTGGCGGTGGACGTGCGCATCGTCGCCGCCACGAACCGCGACCTGGAGGAGGAGATCCGGAAGGGGACGTTCCGCAGCGACCTGTACTATCGACTCAACGTCATCCAGCTCCGGCTCCCGCCCTTGCGGGACCGCCGCGAGGACGTGGAGGTCCTGGCCCACTACTTCCTGGATCGGCTGTCGGAGAGGGAGGGGGGTGAGCCCCGCCGCCTCGCTGAGGAGGTGCTGGACCTCCTGAGGAGTTACGATTGGCCCGGCAACGTCCGCGAGCTGGAGAACGCGCTGGAGCGGGCGGCGGTGGTGGCCGGTGGCCCGGTCATCCAGGTCGGAGACCTTCCGGAGCGGGTCCGGGAGCGGCCCGAGCTGCGGCTGGTGGACGAGGCCACGCCTCCCAACCCCACCATGGAGGTCATCGAGCGGGCATACATCCACTGGGTGCTCAGCGCCGAGGGCGGGAACAAGACCCGCGCGGCGGAAGTGCTCGGGATCGACCCCTCGACGCTCTACCGCAAGCTGAATCGATACGGTCTCGCCGAGTAGACGAGGAACACGGCATGCACGGATTCGAGATGAGGCGTTTCAAGCCCGCGGGCATCGATCCCACCCTGCCCTGGGACCGGGTCGTCCTCTCGGTGGTCATTCCCTGCTACAACGAGGTCTCCACCGTGGAGAACCTCCTCCGGAAAGTCCGCGAGGTGCCTCTTCGCATGGAGGTCATCGTCGTGGACGACGGGTCCGGCGACGGGACCAGGGACCTCCTGCCGGCGCTGGAGAGGGAGGGCCTCATCGACCAGCTCGTCTTCCACGAGCAGAACGCCGGCAAGGGGGCCGCGCTTCGCACCGGGTTCGCACGGGCCACGGGCGACGTGGTGGTGGTGCAGGACGCCGACCTGGAGTACGACCCGGCCGAGTTCCCCCTCCTCCTCGAGCCCATACTGGGCGGAAAGGCCGACGCGGTGTACGGATCGCGCTTCCTGGGAGGGCCCCACCGCGTCCTCTTCTTCTGGCACTCCGTGGGGAACCGCTTCCTCACGCTCCTGTCCAACATGTTCACCGACGTGAACCTCACCGACATGGAGACGTGCTACAAGATGGTCCGCAGGGAGCTGCTCCAGTCCCTGCCGCTTTCGGCCCACCGCTTCGGCATCGAGCCGGAGCTCACGGCGAGGCTGGCCCAGGCGGGAGCCCGCATCTACGAGCTCCCCATCAGCTACCACGGGCGCTCCTACGCCGAGGGCAAGAAGATCGGGTGGAAGGACGGGGTCTCCGCCCTCTGGTCCATCGTCAAGTACAACCTCCTCCCCCCGCGGGCTCCCCAGTGGACCGCCCCCGCCGTGCCCGCGTGGAACGCCCCCGACCGGGTGGCCGGCGGCGCGGGGGAAGCGGCCCCCGGGGCGGGGAGCTCCTGACGCGTTGACGGCCTCCACCGGGAGTGCACTGACGCCGGCGCGGGCCGGGGCCTACGTCCTCGTCCTGGCGCTGGCGGCGTACGCCAACGCCACCGGCAACGGCTTCGCCCTCGACGATGGACCGGTCCTGGTCACCAACCCGGTCGTGACGGAGGGACTCTGGGGCGAGGCGCTCCTGGGCCCCTACTGGCACGGGTTCCGCGAGGGCACCGGGCTGTACCGACCCGTCACCGTGACGGGCTTCGCGGTGGAGTGGATCCTGTGGCGGGGTAGCCCCTTGGGCTTCCACCTCATGAGCGTGCTCGCCCACGGCTTGGCGTCGTTCCTCCTCTTCCGCTTGATCCTCCACTTCGCTCCGGTGGGCGCCGCCCTGGCCGGCGCGGCCTTCTTCGCGCTCCACCCGGTGCACGTGGAGGCGGTGGCCAACGTGGTGGGGCGCAGCGAGCTGTACGTGGCCCTGGCCACCTTCTCCGCCGGCCTCGTGTACCTGAGTCCCGGGCTGAGGGCCGAGGGCCGGAGGGGCGTGCGCCTCATCCTCCTTGCGCTCCTGTACCTGGTGGGCCTGGGGAGCAAGGAGGGCGCCGTCACGCTTCCCGCGGCGCTTCTCCTCCTCGAGGCGCTCCGCTCGGGCCCGGGGCCCCTCCGGGCCCGGCTGGTCCGGGAGGTCCCCACGTTGGTGGGCCTGACCGCCGTGCTGGGCGGGTATCTCATGGTGCGGATGGCGGTGCTGGGCACGGTGGCGGGGGGCGCCGCGGCCCCCGAGCTGATGGGGCTCTCCTCCGGGGGGCGGGTGCTCGCCGCGCTTTCGGTGTGGCCCGAGTACCTCCGGCTCCTGCTCTTTCCCCTGTCCCTCTCGTCGGACTACTCGCCTGCGGTCCTGCTGGTGCCGTCGGGGGTGGATGCCTCGGTGCTGGCCGGCGGCGCCATCCTCGCGGGGCTCGCCGTATTGGCCGTGGCGCTCCGGCGCAGGGCCCCCCTTGCCGCCGCGGGCATCGGGTGGTTCGCCGTCACCGTCCTTCCCGTGTCCAACCTCCTCTTTCCCGCGGGAATCCTGCTGGCCGAGCGCACCCTCTACCTCCCCTCCGCCGGTGGGGCTCTGGTGGTGGCGGGCGCGGGGATCGCCGTGGCGGGGGCGCCGGCGGGGGCGAGGAGGGCGCTGGCCGGGCTGGCCGTGGCCGTGGGCGTGGCGTTCCTCGTGCGCACCGTCGACCGGAACCCCACGTGGTTCAGCACCTTCACCGTCATGAGCACGCTGGCCGAGGAGCATCCCGAGTCGGCCGTGGCCATGCGGGCCCGGGCCAACGGGCTGGAGCGGGTGGGAGACCGGCGGGCCGCCGCGGACCTGTGGAGGACCGTGCTCGCCCTCCAGCCCCGACACTACGGCTTCCTGGTGGACGCGTCCCGCTTCTTCGCCGCCGCGGGCGAGCGGCGCACGGCCGAGTCGCTGGCGGTCCGCGCCGTCGGGCTCCGGCCCCACGACCCGGCGGCGTACCGCGCCCTCGCCGAGCAATACCTCCTCGACGGCCGGGGGCGAGAGGCCCACAAGGTGGCGCTGGACGGCCTGGCCCGCTCCGGGGGCGACCCGGCCCTCTGGGCGCTGGTCTCCGAGTCGTACATCGCAAAGGGCGACCTGGAGGCGTCCGTGCGCGCGCGCCGGGCCGCCCTGGGGGCGGACCCGACGTCGGCGCGCGACTGGGTGCGCCTCGCGGACGTGCTCGACGCCCTGGGGAGGGCGGAGGAGGCCGCGGTGGCGAGAAGGAGAGCCGCCAGCCTGGGTGACGGGGGAGACGAGACCTCGGGAGGAGCCGCATGAAGCTCTGGGAATCGCCGCTGCGATCGATCCGCTCCGCGGCCGTGCTCGCCGCGGCGCTGGGGGCGTTGGCCTCGGCCAACTCGCTGACCAACGGGTTCGCCTACGACGACATCCACATCGTCGTGCAGAACAGGGGGATCCAGTCGCTGGAGACGCTCCCCCAAGCCCTCCGCGAACCGTACTGGCCCGGGGTCTTCGGGCAGCAGCTGGGGCTCTGGCGACCCACCACCACCCTGGTGCTGGGCCTGCAGTACGCGATGGTGGGGGACAACCCCGTGCTCTACCACGCCGTCAACGTGCTGGCCCACGCGGCCGCGACCGCGCTGGTCGTGCTCCTCCTGGCCCAGCTCATGTCCCCGCCCGCCGCCTTGGTGGGGGGCCTGGTGTTCGCCGTCCACCCCGTGCACGTGGAGGCGGTGGCCAACGTCGTGGGGATCGCCGAGGTCCTGCCGGCACTGTTCTTCCTGGTGGCGTGCCTCCTCCACCTGAGGGGCCCGCGGGAGACGGGGTGGGCGCGGGCCCTGGGGATCGGGGCCCTGTACGCCCTGGCCTTCGGGGGAAAGGAGAGCGCGGTCACGTTGCCCGGCGCCGTGTTCCTGTTGGATGCGGCGCGGGAGCGCCTCTCCTTCCGCGAGCTTCCAGCGTACCTGAGGCGGAGGTGGCGGGCGTACCTCGTCCTCGTTGGCGTGGGGGGGGCCATGCTCTGGGCCCGCATGGCCATCCTCGGGAGCATCGCCAGCCCCTTCGCGCCCCTCGGGGCGGAGCTCCTCGCGGAGATCCCGCGTATCTGGACGGTGGCGGAGGTCTGGAGCCACTACGTGCGCCTCCTCGTGTTCCCGCTGGACCTGGCGTCGGACTACGCGCCCAACGTCATTCCCATCTCCATCGGGTGGAATGCCGCCAACACGGTGGGGGCGATCCTGGCCCTCGGGATCCTGGCCGGGGCCTGGGCGGCATGGCGGAAGCCCGAGCTCCGCGCCGGCTCCGAGAGCGCCCGCGCGGTGGGCTTCGGCGTGGTCTGGTTCCTCGTGACCATCTCGCCGGTGGCCAACGTCGTGTTCCTGTCCGGCGTCCTTCTCGCCGAGCGGAACCTCTACCTCCCGTCGGTGGGGTTCGCCGCGGCCGTGGGGTGGCTCGTGGTGCGCATGGCGCGCGACCGGAGGCGCGCGGCATGGGCCGGGCTGGGCCTCGTGGTGGTCCTCATGGGGGTACGCACGTGGCTGCGCAACCCCACCTGGGAGGACAACGACGCGGTTTTCGAGACCCTCATCGCCGAGTACCCCTACTCCGGGCGGGCCCAGTGGGTGTTGGGCGACCAGTTCTACCAGCTCGGCCAGACCCGCCAAGCGCTCGTGTCCTACCGGGCCGCCGTGGGGCTCCTGGGCTCGGGATACCAGATCATCACCGAGATCGCCAAGAAGCTGCAGGGGGCGGGGTACGACCAGGCCGCCGAGCGTCTCCTCCTCCAGGCCTGGAGGGATCGCCCCGAGTTCGGGCTCGCCCCGGGGCAGCTCGGCGTCCTCTACAACAAGCAGGGGCGCCCGCAGGAGGTGGAGCGGTTCTGCCGGATCTCCCTCACCGTGGGAGGTCCCGACGCGGTCTGCTACCACCTCCTCGCCGGCGCCCTCGCCCAGCAGGCGCGATGGAGCGAGGCGGTGGAGGCCCGCAAGGCCGCCATCCAGCAGGGCGAGGCCGAGCATTGGCAGCAATGGGTCTCCCTGGCCGAGTTGCAGGCCCACGCGGGGGACACCGCCGCGGCCCTGGTCACGCTGGACTCGGCTGCGGTGCGGGCCGGCTCTCCGGCGGGCCGGGGGCAGGTGGACTCGCTTCGGGTGGTCTTCGGGGCGAGGGACGCCGCAGCGGGGCCGACGACACCCGGCCGGTAGCCTGGGGTGCCCTTGCAATCCGAAGGGTCCGTTGCAGAATCCCACGCCCGAGGGGGCGCGGCGTGCGCCCGACAGGATCCCGAAGCAGCCTGTAACTCGTTGTTGAAAATGAACTTACAAGAAAGGTCCCGGATGTGGACCCCGCCTTGCAGAAGGGAGGGCCTGGAGTATGGGCCTGTTTCCTACCATCCGGAGTCACCTATGCGGGACAACAAGGGCTTCACCCTCATCGAGCTGCTCATCGTGGTGGTGATCATCGGGATCCTGGCGGCCATCGCCATCCCGAAGTTCTCCGCCACCCGTGAGAAGGCGTATTTCGCCGCCATGAAGTCGGACCTGAAGAACCTGGCTTCGCAGCAGGAGATCTACTACGCCGACAACTACGCCTACACCACCTCCACCGCGTCCCTCGCCTTCACGAACTCCGAGGGCGTGAACGTGGCCATCACGGCCTCGTCTTCCGGCTGGACCGGCACGGCCTACCACTCGGCGCTCGGCTCGGCCGAGGGCTGCGCCATCTACTACGGCACGGCGACGGCTCCTTCGAGCCCCGCGACTCCGTCCGCTCCGGGCGAGGTGGCTTGCACCAACTAAACGGTGCGCGCCCCGCGTAGCGACGCGGGTGTGACAGGAATGGTCACAGGGCGGCCCGAGGACTCCGTCCTCGGGCCGCCCGACCAAGCGGCCGCGGTCTGGCCACCCCGAGTGCAGCAGCCCCCCCCAAGCCACACGTCGAGGAGATCATGGACAAGCGCAGCAGTGGTTTTACGCTGATTGAACTCCTCATCGTCGTCGTGATCATCGGGATCCTGGCCTCCATCGCCATCCCCAAGTTCGGCGCCGTGCGCGAGAAGGCGTACCTGGCCGCGGCTCGCGCCGACCTCCGGAACCTGGCCAACCTCCAGGACGTCTACTACAACGACGCCTACGCCTACACCACGAACTTCACGTCCCTGGGCTTCGACAACACCGAGGGCGTGACGGTGACCATCGGCGAGGCGACGAACCTGGGCTGGTCGGCGACGGCGTTCCACGCGGGCCTCCCCGCGGAGAGCTGCGCGATCTTCCACGGCAACGCCGCCGCCGCCACGCCGGCGACCACCGTGAGCACGGTGCAGTGCAGCATCTGACCTGACTCCCAATCCCGCGGAGGTTGCCGCGCCTCCGTCCGGGAGCGCACTTTCCCTCCCCGAAACGCTTCGACCCTCACATCTCGGGGCCCTCGTGCGCACACCCACGCCGCTGTGGCGTGAACTCCTCCTCGCGTTCGGCGTCCTCTTCGCCGGCGCCGTGCTCCTGGCCAGCCTGGGACTCGCAGTCCTCGTGCCGATGCTGGCGTCGCCGACCCAGGGTTTCCTCTTCCTCGTCGTCCTGCTCGTCGCCGACCTCGCGATCCTCTTCATCTTCGGCGGCGCCGTGCTCCGACGCACGCTGGTGGCGCCGCTGCGGCGCCTGGCCGACGACGCCCGGCGCATCGCCTCGGGCGAGTACCGGCACCGCGTCGCCGCCTCGGACCACCTGGAGCTGGACCAGCTCGCGGGGAGCGTGAACGCCATGGCCGACCGCCTCATCGCCGACCAGGCTCAGTTGGCGGAGAACGTGGCTTCCCTGGACCGCACCAACGAGGAGCTCGTGGTGGCGAGGGACCAGGTGGTGCACGCCGCCCGGCTCGCCTCCGTGGGCACGCTGGCGGCGGGAATCGCCCACGAGGTCGGCAACCCGCTCGGGGCCATCATGGCCTACGCGGACGTGGCCAAGGCCCGCCTGGCCCGGGAAGGAGGGGACACCGAGCTCCTCGACTCCATCCGCGACGAGGCGCGGCGGATCGATCGCATCGTCCGGGGCCTGCTGGACTACGCGCGCCCCCGGGAGGCCGAGGCCGCCCCGGTCCCGCCCGGCCAGGTGCTCGCCAAGGTCCGCGAGCTCCTGGAGAACCAGGGAAAGCTGGACGGGGTGGCGGCCGAGTGGCGGACCCTGGACGACGTCCCCGACGTCGTCATGGAGCCCCACCGGCTCGAGCAGGTCTTGGTGAACCTCGTCCTCAACGCCCTGGACGCGCTGGACGGCACGGAGGGGCCGAGCATCGCGGTGACCCTCTCCACCGAGGAGGGGGGGGTCTCCCGACTCCCCCGACGTCGGGCCGACGATCCTCCGGGCATCAACTACATGCACCGGCGCAGGGTGTCCAAGGACGACGGCGGCAAGGGAATCGACCCCGTCTTCACCGCCCGGCGCGTCGTGGTCATCGAGGTGGAGGACAACGGTCCCGGGATCCCAGAGGAGCACCTGGACATGGTCTTCGACCCCTTCTTCACCACCAAGGAGCCGGGGAAGGGAACGGGGTTGGGGCTTTCCATCTGCGCCCGCCTTGTCGAGGGTATGGGTGGGCGCATCCACGCCTCCAGCGGCCCCGAGGGCGGGGCCTGTTTCACCATCCGGCTCCCGGGGGCCGTGGATGCCGCCGGGCTCACCGACTCCGACCCGCACGACGACCAGGGCGTGGTGACACCGTGAAGATCCTCATCATCGACGACGACGCCGGGCTCCGGAAGTCGCTGACGCTCATCCTCGGCGACGCGGGCTACGAGGTGGTGGTGGCGGAGGACGGCGAGGCCGGGCTCGTCGTGGCGAATGAGCAGGACCCGGACATCATCATGTGCGACGTCCGGATGCCCAAGCTGGACGGGCTCGGCTTCCTCGAGCGGTACCGCGAGGACGGGGGCGAGGCCCTTGTGCTGGTCATGACCGCGTACGGGAGCCTGGAGCTGGCGGTGGAGGCCCTCAAGCGGGGAGCCTACGACTACCTGCCCAAGCCCTTCGGCGCCGACGAGGCCCTGCTCACCGTGCGGAAGGCCGAAGAGCGGGAGCACCTGCGCAAGGAGGTGGGGCGCCTTCGCCGGGAGGTGCAGCTCGACCGCCGTTTTGGTGAGATCGTGGCGGGCTCGGGGGCGATGCGGAAGGCGTTGGACGTGGTGGAGAAGGTGGCCCGCCACGACTCCCCCGTTCTCCTCATGGGCGCCAGCGGGACGGGGAAAGAGCTCGTGGCCCGCCTCCTCCACCGGGAGAGCCCCCGGGGCGCGGGGCCCTTCGTGCCGGTGAACTGCGGCGGGATCCCGGAGCAGCTCCTCGAGTCCGAGTTCTTCGGCTTCGTCCGGGGGGCGTTCACCGGGGCGGACCGCGACAAGGCGGGGCTCTTCGAGGCCGCCGACGGCGGCACGCTCTTCCTGGACGAGGTGGGCGAGCTCCCGGGCTCCCTCCAGGTCAAGCTCCTCCGTGCCCTCCAGGAGGGCGAGGTGCGACGCCTCGGCTCCACCGAGACCAAGCGGGTGAGCGTGCGCATCCTCTCCGCAACCAACAGGGACCTCGAAGCGGCGGTGGAGTCGGGTGAGTTCCGGGAAGATCTGTACTACAGGCTGGCGGTGGTGCCCATCCACCTGCCGCAGCTCCGCACCCGGCGGGAGGAGATCCCCGAGCTCGCCAGGCACCTCCTCGCGCGCCACGCGGAGCGCCTCGGCGTCGCCATCGAGGGCATCCACGCCGATGCCATGGAGGTGCTCCTCTCCTACGGCTGGCCCGGGAACATCCGGGAGCTGGAGAACGTGCTGGAGCGGGCGCTCGTGCTCTGCGAAGGCCCCTTCATCACCGTGGAGGACCTCCCCGAAAGCGTGCGGCGTCCGGCGCCGGACACCCCGGGAATCCAGGCCGACACCGACGATCTCTCGGTGAAGCGACACGGCGCCAGGCTGGAGAAGCACCTCATCCAGCTCGCCCTCGACCGCACCGGCGGCAACAAGACCCAGGCGGCGGAGCTCCTCGACCTTTCTCCCCGGGCGCTCCGCTACAAGATCCAGGAGTACGGGATCGAGTAGGCCCATCCGGCCATGGGTGCGCCCGCCCGGCGGTCCCATCGTCGGCCATGAGACAGGGGCATACCCTCCTCGAGCTGAGCGCAGCTCTCTTTCTCGCGTCCCTCGCGGCTTCGGCTACCTTCCGGGGCGCCGCCCAGATGCGTGACGCCCTGGCGGTGACGGGCGCCCGCGAGGCGGTGGCCGGCCTGGTGGCGGAGGCGCGAAGGGCCGCCGTCGCCTCCGGTGGCGCCCGCGTCCGGGTGGAAGCCTTCCCGGCTCGGGCGTGGATCGAGGTGGGCGACTCCCTCCACCGCGCGCTGGGTCTCGAGGCCGAATGGGGCGTGTCGGTGGTCCTGGCCAGGGGGCGGACCGGGACGACGCTAAGGTACGACGCCCTCGGGCTGGGGCAGGTGGCGTCGGAGACCCTGCGCTTGCGCCGTGGGGGGGCGGAGCGGGCTCTGGTGATCTCGGGGTACGGGCGGGTGCGCCGGCCATGACGCGGGGGGGCTTCTCGTTGGTGGAGATCCTCGTGGCCGTGGTGGTCCTGGAGGTGGGCCTCTTGGGGGTGGTGGGCACACTGGTGCTGGCCGCCCGGGAGCTGGAGGGCGCCCAGAGGCTGGAACGGGCCGTCTCCGCCATGGAGGCGATCTACGACTCCCTCCGCGCGTCCGGGGCCGGGGGAGGGGAGGGCTACACCCGTCTCGAAGGTGGCGGGGTGGCGTGGGAGGTGGGTGGCGGCGGCGCGTTGCGGGTGGAGTACGAGCGCGACGGTGTCGTGGTTGCGGTGGTCCACGGCGCCCGCGACGGCTCGCCGTGACCGCGGCTCGGGGCGCCCCGGGAGCCCGACTCGGCTTCACGGTCCTGGAGGCGCTGGTGGGCCTCCTCCTCGGCTGGCTCCTCCTGGGGCTGGTCCTCGCGACGCTGGCGGCCCAGCGGCGTGCACAGGAAGCGCTGGCCAGGCGCGCCGACGTCCTCGCGACGGTGCGCACGGCCCGGCACGTGCTGGGCGTGGAGGTCCGGGCGTCGGTGGCAAGCGGCTCGGTTCCGGCGGTTGGGGAGGACTCTCTGGCGCTCCGGAGCGTTCGGGGGTGGGGCCCGGCCTGCCTGGCTTCCCCGGGGAGCTCGGCGGTGTGGGTCCGTCCGCAGGGGACCCGGGGGCCCGAGGAGGGGGGGGATTCGGTGGCGGTCTTCTCGGAGTCGGGTGTCCCCGTGACCCGCTTCCTCCTCTCCCGCGAGCCCGCCGCGCGGCCGTGCCCCGGAGGCGTCGGGGCGGGGTGGGAACGGTGGCAGCTCTCGGGGACGCTCCCGGCGGGCGCCGTCTACGTGGCCTACTTCCGGCGGGGGTCCTACCACTTGAGCGGCGGCGCCCTCCGGTACCGCGCCGGGGACTCGGGGCGCCAGCCCCTCACGCCGGAGGCCCTCGACCCCACCGGGACGGGCTTCTCCTCGGTCCCCTGGGGCGCGGTGGCCTCCCTCGCGCCGCCGGGGGAGGAGGCCTGGCGGGTGGCGCTGCCGACCTGGGGGCCGGGTGGATAGGGGCGGGGGCGACCGGGGCAGCGTCCTCGCCATGGCCGTCCTGGCGCTGGTCGCGCTGGAGCTCCTGGCCCACGGGGTCCTCCTCCTGGCGCTCCAGGAGCGACTCGCGGCCACGGCAGGGCTCCGCGTCCTCCAGGCGCGGGCCGCGGCGGAGGCGGCCACCACCCTGTCGCCCGGGCTGGCGTTCCCCGACACGCTGGGCGCCCTGCCCATCGGCGGGCGGGCGACCTGGGGGGCGGGGGGCGCAGGCCCTCCCGCCTCCCGGGGCACCGCGCAGAGACTGTCGCGGGAGGCATGGCTCCTGGAGGGGGAGGGACGGGCCCCGGGGGTGGCGTGGGTCTCGAGGGCCGGCCGGCTCCTCTGGGTGCTGGACCCCGTGGCCCGCGCCGCCGAGCGAGGCGAGGCCGTCCTGGTGTACGGGGGGGACGACGCGGTGGAGCCGGGTGCCCTGCAGGCTCCGCCCTTCCGCGCCGCCGCCGCACCCGACGGTTGCCGGCGCTGGGCCGAGCCCCTCGACTCCTTGCTGCCCCCTCCGCCCGCCGTCCCGCTGGCGAGGATGGGGACCGGGGCCGGGGTGGCCCTCGGCCGTCTGGACCTGGACGCGCTGGTGCGGGCTCTCCCCCTCGTGGGGGCGGGGGTGGGCACGCCCGGGCCCATCGCAGAGGGGGCCACCTGCCTGGCGGGCGCGTGGAACTGGGGGGACCCGTCGGACCCCGAGGGTCCCTGCGGCGAGACCTTCGTGGGGGCGGCCATCGAGGGGGACCTGGTCGTGGACGGGGGGATGGGGCAGGGACTCCTCGTGGCCACCGGACGGCTCACCCTCCGGGGTACCGTCTTCCACGGCCTCGTCCTGGCGGGAGGAGAGGTGCGGGTGGTGGAGGGGGGCGGTGTGTGGGGTCAGGTCCGGGCCGGCGGGGGCGTGGCGGTGGGCCAGGGCGCCAGGGCGACTGCGTCTCCCTGCGCCGTCGCGCGGGCCCTGCATGCGGCGCGTGCCCGGTTGCGCGTGCCCGTCCCCCTCGCCTCGGCGGGCCCGTTCCCCCTCTGGTGATGGGGACCGGGGTGCCTCGGGGAACGCCCGCGGCGGGAAAAAGTTGCCCGTCCCCGGAAAGAAGGGCGACGGCCGTCGTCCTTGGCGGGGAAGTGCATCCGCGTGAATATTGACTCGAAGGGTTGGCATGCAACTTGGGGGGGACGGGGGCACACGAGTCTCGCCCCTCCGCAGCAGGCTCCGCGTCGCGGTCTCGCCCTTCGCCGGCGGCCCGCGGGCCGCCGAGCGGTGGGGGCGGGGGCAGGAAGGCGGCCCGTAGGCGGGGGGATTCGAGCCCGTCCGGACCGCCGGCGTCAGGGGGGGCGCCCACCACCGTGACCAGGGCCATCTTCACAGCGCGTCCCCGATCGGGGCGCGGCGCCGGCCGTGCGTGGCCCGGCTTCCGGCTCCTTCGCCAGCACCGGATGGGGGGGGCACGGAGGTCCGGCGCCTCCCCGGAGGACTCCGCCGGGCCTCGACCACTTCTGTTTGGCGTCAAATGTTTACTAATTCTTGCCTCCCGGCGGGACGCCACATTATTCTTGACAAGGCTTGATTTCCGGGTGTAAGCTGATCCCGGCATTCTTGGGAAAATTTGTTCCCATCCTCGGGCGACGAGAGCACGCATGGGCCTCTTCGGACGCAGCAAGACCTCCATCGGCCTGGACATCGGGTCCGGGTTCGTGAAGGTCGTGGAGGTGGACCACTCCGGTGACCAGCCGGAGGTGTCCCGCGTGGCCATGCGCCCCCTCCTGCCCGACGCCATCGTGGAAGGCGAGATCATGGACTACGGTCTGGTCTCCGACACGGTGCGGGGGCTGTTCCAGGAGATGGGGATGAAGTCGGCGGACGTGGTCACCGCGGTGGGCGGCCACGACGTCATCATCAAGAAGATCCAGATGGACCGCATGAAGGAGTCGGACGCCCGCGAGGTCATCCGCTGGGAGGCCGAGCAGCACGTCCCCTTCGACATCAAGAGCGTGGAGCTGGACTTCCAGATCCTGAATCCCCACGACGACGGGATGCAGATGGAGGTCCTCCTCGTGGCGGCCAAGCGGGAGCTGGTGGACAACAAGGTGGGCCTGCTCCAGGACGCCGGCATCAACCCCATCGTCATCGACGTGGACGCCTTCGCCCTCCACAACGCCTTCGAGCACAACTACCCCGAGGCCCAGGAGGGCATCATCGCGCTGGTGAACGTCGGCCACGAGACCACCAACGTGAACATCCTCGAGGATGGGGTGCCCATCCTGACCCGGGACATCCCCTTCGGCTCCCGGCGCATCCGGGAGGACCTGCAGCGGGAGCGCGGCCTCACGGCCGAGCAAGCCGAGGACGTGGTGCAGGCCCGGGAGACCGTGGAGGACCTGGAGCGCTTCGTGGACGCCTCGGCCGACGAGATCGCCGTGGGCATCGAGCGTGCCAGCGCCTTCCTCATGACCCGGGAGGATGGCGAGAGCCTGGGAAAGATCTTCCTCTCCGGCGGCGGCGCCCGGGTGCCCGGGATGGTCGAGGCGCTGGCGAGACGCATGAACGTCGAGACGCACCTGGTGAACCCGTTCGAGCGGGTGCCGGTGCGTCCCGGGGCGGCGGGTGAGGTGTCCATCGAGGAAGCGGCGCCCATGCTGCTGCTTCCCCTCGGCCTGGCACTGCGCCTGTGAGGCGCCAAGGACAAGGGCTGACCCTTGATTGAAGTCAATCTCCTACCGGGTGGGAAGAAGCGGTCCTCCAAGGGCCGCGGTTTCTCCCTCAAGGGCCTCTCCCTCCCCAGCTTCGGCGGCGGAGGAGGCGGCATGAGCATGCCTGGCGACCCCTACGTCCTGGGCGCCGTCGGGGCGGGCGTCGTGTCGCTCGCGGTCATCGTCTGGCTCTTCCTGGGCGTGAGGGGAGACCGCGAGGAGATCCAGGTGGCGCTGGACTCGGCGGTCCAGGACTCGACGCGCTTTGCCGACATCATCTCCCGCACGAATCAGCTCACCGCGCGTCGCGACTCCATCGGGCAGCGGGTGGCCATCATCCAGGAGATCGACGCCGGCCGTTACGTCTGGCCCCACGTTCTCGACGAGGTGGCCCGGGCGCTTCCCGACTACACCTGGCTCCGTTCCATCGTCCAGATGCAGGCCGATCCCATCCAGGTCCGGGTTTCGGGACGGGCGGGGAGCAACTTCGCCATCACCAACTTCATGAGGAACCTCGAAGCGTCGCCGTTCCTCCGGGGCGTGGTGGTGGAGCGGATCGAGCAGGCCACCTCGGAGACCGACCAGTCGGACATCGTCTTCGAGTTCGAGGTCCTGGTGAACTATGAGCCGCCGCCTCTGGAAGAGCTGGAGACGGTGCCTCTGTTCGAGAACGAGGTCTCGGCCCTACAGGCCGTGGCCCCGGACAGCGTCGGGGGGAACTGAGCCATGGCCTGGTACAACCCCACCGACCCCAAGCAGCGGAACGCGCTCATCGTCGGCGTGATCCTCCTGGCGCTCATCTACCCCTTCCATGCCTACTGGTACAAGGGGAAGAGGGAAGAGGTGACCGCCATGCAGAGCCGCCTCGAGTCCCTGGAGGACCAGAACCGGCGCGCGTCGGTGCTGGCCGCCCGGGGGGGCGGCGACCTGGAGGAGCGCCTGGCGCTCTACGAGCGGCAGGTGGCCAAGCTCGAAGAGCTCATTCCCGCCGGGGAAGAGGTCGCGGGATTGGTGGACGACATCTCCGTCCGGGCGCGCCAGTACAACGTGGAGCTGTCGCGGATCATCCCCGAGCCGGCGGAGTCGGGCGCCTTCTACACCAAGACGTCCTACGAGATGAACGCCGTGGGGGAATACCACGACGTCGCCCGGTTCCTCACGGAGGTCGCGAGCCTGTCGCGCATCGTCACCCCGGTGGAGCTCACCATCGAGCCGTTCCAGCAGCCCACCATGTATCCCGACCTCCAGGCCCCGGTTCTGGCCAGCTTCCGGATCGAGACCTACGTGCTACCCGAAGCGGCTCCGGCCCCGCCACCGTCGGCCGCCGGGGGAGAGTGACATGAAGACCCTCCACCGTTGGACCCTGGCCTGCCTGCTTGCGGGCCTCGGGCTGCCGGCCGTCGCCGGGGCCCAGGAGCCGCCGCCGCCGCAACAGGCGCCGCCCACCGAGCTCGTCTTCGAGCGGGAGGTTTTCGTCTACCCGACATTCCAGCGCAGGAACCCCTTCATCGCCCTCGGGGCGGGGAACCAGGGCGGCCCGCGCTTCGAGCAGCTTCGGCTCATGGGGATCATCTTCTCGGAGCGCTCCTCCGAGAGCGTCGCCATCGTCGGGACGAGCACCGTGGCCGTGTCGGAAGACGGGTCGTCGGTGTCCGTCGAGCCGGGCGGGCAATCCTGGTACCTCAAGGTCGGCCAGTCGGTCGGCAACATCCGGATCGTCGAGATCCACCGCGAACAGGTCGTGGTGGAGGTCGAGGAGTTCGGGCTCACGGAGCAGAAGACCATGCAGCTGCAGACCCGGCGCCTGGGAGGCCAGCCATGACCTCGATGTTCGCGCTTTGGACGGGTGTGCTGATGGCCCTGGGGGGGCCGGTCACCGAGGTGGCCATCACTCCTGCAGCCCAGCAGACCAGCGTCCTGATTGCGGTGGACGGAGACGTCGAGTACCGCGACTTCACCATGGAGGGGCCCCACCGGCTGGTGGTGGACCTCATGGGCGCTCGACACGCCCTTCCCCGGGACGTGTTCGCCGACGTGAACCGGGGTGGCGTGCGCTCCGTGCGCACCAGCCAGTACTCCGAGGACGTGGTGCGTGTGGTCCTGGTGCTGAACGACCGGGCCTCGTACTCCATCGTCCCCGACCCCCGGGGCGTACGGATCTTCCTGGCGAACGCGGAGGGCGACTTCGCGCCATGGAGCTCGGGACTCCCGGCGGCCGGCCTGGGCGGGTCTCCGCAGGCTGCTCCACAGAACGTGGCCATGGCGACCCGCGGCGCGCCCGTGGACCGTGAGCCGGTCCGGCGGCAGCAGAGCCAGGCCCGGCGCATCTCCATCACGTTCACCAACTCCCCCATCCAGGACGTGCTCCTGGCCTTCGCCTCGTTCTCGGGCAAGTCCATCGTCCCCGGGTCCAACATCCAGGGGCTGGTGACGGCGACCATCCTCGACCAGCCCTGGGACGTGGCCCTGGGCACCATCCTCTCCACGCAGGGACTGGTGGGCCAGGAGGACGAATACGGCATCATCCGGGTGGACAACATCACGGACATCAACACCCGGGAAGAGGTGGAGCCCATCCTCACCCAGGCCCACCGCATCAACTACGCCACCGCCTCGGAGCTCCAGACGGCCATCCAGCCCCTCCTCACCGAGCGCGGGAGCATCACGGTGGGTTCGGGGACGAACACCCTCATCGTCTCGGACATCGACCGCGTGCAGCGAGCCGTGAGGGAGCTGCTCCGCGAGCTGGACGTGCGCACGCCCCAGGTCTCCATCCAGGCCAAGATCATCTTCGTGAACCGGACGGACCTGGACGAGCTGGGGCTGACCTACGAGTTGAAGGACTCGCGAGGCAACCAGATCAACCAGCTCTCCGACGGGGCCGCCGACCTGGACGGGAACGGCTCCATCGACCTCCCCGAAGAGGCGGTGAACCAGGGTGAGGCGGTCGTGCTCCTCGGCGGCAACTCCATCGCCGCCCTGGGCAACGCCCGTGAGCGGCTGGCGTCGCCCAGCCTCACGCTTCTGAGCTCGCTGGTCATCGGGCGTCACCAGCTCGTCAGCTTCCTGGACGCCTTGTCGTCGGTGCAGCTCTCCGACGTCCAGGCCATCCCCCAGGTGACGACGCTGGACAACGTCCAGGCGCGCTTGAAGGTGGGCTCCGACGTGCCGGTGCGGACCATCGACGCCGGAGCTGCGAGCGGCGGCGGCGGCGTCTTCCCCACCGCGCAGGTGACCACGGAGGAGACGGGCATCATCCTGGAGGCCACGCCTCACGTCACCGCCAACGGGAACATCCTCCTGGACCTCAGCGCCGAGCGCTCGTCGGCCGAGTTCACGGCTTCCGACGCCGGCTTCATCAAGAACACCCAGGAAGCGCGGACGCGGGTGCTCGTTGAGGACGGCGAGACCGTTGTCATCGCCGGGCTCACGCAGAGCGAGCGCACCGAGTTCCGCTCCGGCATCCCCCTCCTCATGGACCTTCCGGTCATCGGCCGGCTCTTCCGGGTGAACCGGGAGCAGTTGGTCCAGCGTGATCTGATCATCCTCGTGACCCCGCACATCGTGCGGGGCTCCAACTGATCGGGTCGATCGGGAGCGAAACCGAAATGCGCCGGATGAATAGCAAGGGAATGCGGCCCCTCCTGACGGCCGCCGCGATGTCGGGAGTCCTCGTGGTGGCCGCCTGCGAAGGCGAGAACCTCTTCTCCGTGCCGGGCGGGGGTGGCCCCGCGGGTGCCGACCTCACCGCGCCCGTCGTGGACATCAGCACGCCCCGTGGAGACACGCTCTCCGGGGCGGCCCTGACGGACTCGGTCTTCGTCTCCGTGCACGTCACCGACCGCGTGGGCGTGACCAGCGTGCGCTTCCGCGGCGTCTCGTTCCGCGGCGATGCGGCGCTGGGAACGCAGCAGGTCATCCAGCGCTTCGACGAGAAGACCGTCGATCTCCGTGCCACCAAGGACACCACGCTCAACCGATACCTGCTCCCCAGGGGCGACACGGTCCGGGAGAAGGCGTACGTCATCGTGGAGGCCCGGGACAGCGCCGGCAACATAGCGCTCGATACCGCGTCGCTCTGGGTGGGAGGGCCCCGGGTGGTGATCCCGGGCATCCTGGAGGGGGCCGTCGTCTCCTCGGGCTCCGACTTCCAGGCCACGGTGAAGGCCACCGACCCCAAGGGCGTGAACCGCCTCACGCTGGACATCACCGGTGCCCTCGCGCGCTCGGTGGTGAAGATCCTGGGCACCAGTCAGGTGAGCGCCGAGTTCGACACCGCGGTGGCGATTCCCGACACCGCGGCCGGCCCCATCACGCTTCGCGCCACCGGCCGCAACACCCTGGGCATCGTCGAACGCAGCGACTCGCTCCGCCTCTTCATCGCCGACCGGAAGGCGCCCGTCACCAGCATCCTGCTGCCCCGGGGCGACTCGCTGTCGGCCAAGCCCATCGGTGACTCGGTGCTGGTCACCGCGCGGGTCACGGACAACTTCGGCGTTCGCTCCATCCGGATGCTCGGCCTCGCCGAGCGCGGCAACAAGGACCTGGGCACCGATACGGTGGTGCCCCGGTTCGTGGAGCGTGCAATCACGCTCCCGGCGGGCGTGAAGGACACGACCATCTCGCGGTACCTCCGTCCCACCGCCGACTCCACGAAGGAGACGGCGAAGATCATGGTGATCGCCGCCGACAGCTCGGGGAACTCGTCGAGCTCGTTCGTGAGCCTGGTCCTGGGCGGTCCCGACGTGGAGATCCTCGACATCGTCGACGGCCAGTCGATCCAGGCCGGCCTGGGCCTCGCGGCCCGCATCCGCGCCAAGGACCCGCTGGGCATCGTCCAGGTGCGGATCAACATCACGGGCGCGTTCGACACGACCATCGTCAAGGCGATCACGCCGCCCACCGACTCGGTGGTGGTGGACACGGTCATCGCCATCCCCGAGACCGCCATCGGGCCCATGTTCGTGACCGCCACCGCCCGGAACGCCCTGGACGTGGCAGGCCAGGACGGTCCGCTCACGCTGAACGTCATCGCCACGGGTATCGGCGACACCATCGCGCCGATCCTGAAGCACGGCTCGACGGCGCCGGACCGCATGGAGTTCCAGGACTCGGTGACCATCACCGTGAACGGCACGGACCAGGGCGGCGGCGTGGCCAAGGTGGGCTATACCGTGCTGGGCCTCTCGCCCACGCGGGGGGATACGCTCATCCGTGCCGACTCGGCGGCCTTCGATCCGCCGCGCACCGGGACGGTGACCAAGTTCTTCAAGTTCGCTCCCTTCAACGTGGACTCGCTGGCGCTGCCGGACACGGTGGTGTACGAGATCACCACGTGGATGAGGGACGCCCAGGGCAACTGTGCGGCGGCCATCGGGGTGGACTCGCTCATGGCCCTCACCTGCGACTCGCTGCCTACCGGCGAGATCGTGGCCAAGGGGCGCACGGGTCAGCGGGTGACCCGGAGCATCGTCGCGGGCAAGACCGTCCGCCTCCCGGTGGGAGGCCAGATCATGGACGCCGCGGTGGATACCACCCGGCGGCGGATGTACCTGTCCAACATCGAAGCGAATCAGGTGGAGGTGTTCGACCTCCAGACCGAGAAGTTCCGCAAGGCGATCCGAGTGGGCTCGGAGCCCTGGGGGCTCGCGTTCACCCGCGACCAGGATTCGCTGTGGGTGGCCAACTCGGGCGGTACGAACCTCTCGGTGATCAACCTCGACACCGAGCGGGAGGTGGACGCGGACCGCTTCCTGACCCCCGACGTGCTCCTCTTCGACGTGGAGCTCAAGGCCGGCGACTCGGGCATCAGCTACATCATCCGACCCCTCCCGAAGCCCGAGCCGCCCTCGTTCGCGGACCGTCCGCAGTACATCGCCACCGACTCCTTCGGCAACATCATCTTCTCCACCAAGACGACGGAGATCGGTGACCTGGGCACCGCGCGGAAGGGCTTCTTCACCCCCGGGTGGGAACGCTCGGAGGCGAAGCTCTTCGTGGAGCACGGCGAGTTCGAGCCCACGGAGGACTTCTGGGCCATCGCCCACATCGACGCCATCAGCAGCACCGTGGACACCCTCACGGCGGCCACGGACAGCACGCCGGCGGTGGTGGAGGCGGTGATCACGCTCATCGACCACGTGCCCGGCTTCCCCAAGCAGATCATCACGGGCACCGCGTCGTCCACCGGGGTCGACGCGGTGGCGGCGGCGGCGGCGGAGCTGATCGGCAAGGGATCGGACATCTTCGTGGCCGTGGGCGCGAAGTGGAACATCCCGTCCATCACGTTCCTGGACACCACGTACGTGGCCGCGTCCGGCGACGGATCGTGGGTGGGGGTCGGGGAGGGTGGGGCGTCGCCGGCGGGTCGCGTGCTCATGTACGAGGCGAAGCCCGGCACGGAGACCGGGTTGAGCGCATGGACGAAGGTGGCCAACCTCCTGGAGAACCCCACGGAGGAGGTGCGGGGGCTCGGGCTGAACTACGACGGCACGCTGGCGGTGGTCAGGGGCCGTCAGGCTGCCTACTTCATCACGCCCGAGGACCTGCTCCTGCAGGGCAAGACGGGCATTCCGTCCGCTCTCCAGGGAACGGGCGCGGCGCTGCACCCCCTGCACGCCAACTCCCGGACGCTGACCAACCCTGGGCTGTACCAGCCGGACACCCACCTGGCCTTCGTGGCCAGCGGGAGCCGGACGGTGGACATCATCGATACCTGGGGCTTCAAGCGCATCGGGCGCATCCACATCCGGGACATCGTCACCGGCCCCCTGCGTGCCGTCCTGCCGTTCCCGGAGGACAACGCGGGCTACACCTGCGCCACGGTGCCGGTGTCGGACATGCGGGGCACGCCCCTGGGCGAGGCGGTGCGAATCTACAGCGGCGGCGACTTCAACGCCCCCATCGCGCCCGACGGCATCACCGAAGACCGGTGCGTCGTGATGAAGGTCTTCGCCCCGACCTCAGGGGGCGGCGTGGTGGTCATCGACGTCCGCAAGGCGGACGTGCTGAGGGAGCATCCCGACCGGAACTGAAGGCTCGTCCCCGGGGGGGGACACCACGCTGGGGGACGGCGCCCCGGTGGCCTCGCGCCACCGGGGCGCGCTGGTTGGGGGGTTGGTCGGGGCTGTCGCCGTACCTATATAGTAGGAACCGACCCGCGCCCGACGGCGGGTTGGCTGGTGCACGTGGCTCGTGTGTTCGCCCGCCCGGCTCGGCCGGGCTTTGCTTTGTCGAGGAGTGATGGCTCGTCTGACGTTCCGCACCGCCGGAGAATCCCATGGCCGAGGGCTTGTAGCCCTCATGGAAGGCGTGCCGGCCGGCCTGTCCCTGGAGATGGAGCGGGATGTGGACCCGGAGCTGCGCAGGCGGCAGGGAGGCTACGGGCGGGGACGGCGCATGCAGATCGAGCGGGATCGGGCCGAGGTGCTCGGGGGCGTGCGCCTGGGGGAGACGCTGGGCTCCCCCCTGGCCATGGTGGTCTGGAACCGGGACTGGGAGAACTGGCTCACGGCCATGAGCCCTCTTCCCCCGTCCGAAGGGGGCAACCCCAAAGCCCTCCGACCCCATTACCTCCCCAGGCCGGGGCACGCCGACCTGGTGGGGGCGCTCAAGTACGACCGCCGCGACGTGCGGGACATCCTGGAGCGGGCCAGCGCCCGGGAGACCGCCGCGCGGGTGGCGTGCGGCGCCGTGGCCAAGCGCCTCCTGGCCGAGCTCGGGATCCGTGTGGCCAGCCACGTGACATCCATCGGGGCGGTGGAGGCCGACGTCGCCGACGCGCTTCCCGAGGATCTGAACGCGGCGGTGGACGACGATCCGGTGCGGTGCCTGGATCCGGATGCGTCCCGGCGCATGCGCGACGCCATCGACGCCGCCCGGGAGCAGGGCGACACGCTGGGTGGGGTCTTCGAGGTGGTGGCCACCGGGCTCCCGGCGGGCCTGGGCAGCCACGTGTCCTGGGACGCCAAGCTGGACGGGCGCCTGGCCGGGGCGGTCATGTCCATCCAGGCGGTGAAGGCCGTGGAGATCGGCCTGGGCTTCGAGGGCGCGCGCCGCCCGGGCTCGGAGGTGCACGACCCCATCGTCCGGGCGGAGGAGAAGCCCCGGGCCGGCGGCCTCGGGCGGTCGAGCAACCGGGCCGGCGGGCTGGAGGGGGGGGTCACCACCGGCGAGCCCCTGTGGATCCGAGGCGCCATGAAGCCCATCTCCACGCTCCGGAAGCCCCTTCCCAGCGTGGATCTCCGCGACGGCTCGGCGGGGGACGCGGCAGTGGAGCGGAGCGACGTCTGCGCCGTTCCCGCCGCCGCCGTGGTGGGCGAGGCCATGGTGGCGCTGGTCCTCGCCGACGCCGTGCTTGAGAAGTTCGGAGGCGACTCCCTGGGCGAGCTCCGACGGAACTTCGGGAGCTACGTCGCGTACCTCACCGACCGCGGCTTCGGGGAGCGTTGAGCGTGGACGGGGTCCGCCGCATCCTCCTCGTGGGCTTCATGGCCTCGGGGAAATCCACGGTGGGACCCGTGCTGGCCCGGGCGCTTGGGTGGGACTTCGAGGACATGGACGCGGTCGTCGAGGCGGGGGAGGGCCGCTCCGTGGCGCGTATCTTCGCCGAGGACGGCGAAGCGCGCTTCCGCCGGATGGAGGAGCGCGCGGGCGACCGGCTCCTCGCCCTCGACGGCGTCGTGGTGGGGAGCGGTGGTGGGTGGGCGGCGGCCCCCGGCCGTCTCGACGCCCTCCCCCGCGGGACGCTGTCGGTCTGGCTCAAGGTCTCTCCGGAGGAGGCCGTCCGCCGGGCCGGCGCCCACCCCGGAGCCCGCCCCCTGCTGGCCGTGTCGGACCCTGTGGGGGCGGCCAGGGAGCTCCTCCGGGAGCGCTCCTCCCGATACGCCCGGTGCGCGCTGGAGGTGGACACGGAGGGGCGAACGGTGGAAGATGTTGCGGCCCGGATCATCGAGGAGATGGCACGGATCCCAGCGAATCACGACGCGGTGGAGAAGGCATAACGGATGAAACACCTGGTCATCGTGGAGTCGCCGGCGAAGGCTCGTACCATCGGGCGCTACCTGGGGAGGGGCTACGAGGTGGCGGCCTCCGTGGGCCATGTCCGGGACCTCCCCACCAAGGAGCTGGGGGTGGACGTGGAGAACGGCTTCGAGCCGGCGTACGTCACCATCCGCGGCAAGGGGAAGGTCCTGGCGGAGCTGAAGAAGAAGGCCAAGGACGCCGACACGGTGATTCTGGCCACCGACCCCGACCGGGAGGGTGAGGCCATCGCGTGGCACGTGGCCGAGCAGCTCGGCTACGAGCAGCACGACGGCGAGCGGTTCCGCCGGGTCCAGTTCCGGGAGATCACCAAGAGCGCCGTCCAGGAGGCCCTGAAGAGCCCCGGCCCCATCGACATGAAGAAGGTGGAGGCGCAACAGGCTCGCCGCATCCTCGACCGGCTGGTGGGCTACCAGGTGAGCCCGCTGCTCTGGAAGCCCATCCGCCCCGGGCTCTCCGCGGGCCGGGTGCAGACCGTGGCGCTGCGGCTGATCTGCGAGCGCGAGGTCGAGATCCGGGCCTTCAAGGAGGAGGAGTACTGGTCCATCACGGCCCACCTCGTGAGCGAGGAGCACCGCTTCGAGGCCAAGCTCCACTTCATCGGAGGGAAGGCCTTCACGCTGGGGAACGAGGCTGCGGCCACCGCCGTGGTGGAGGCGGTGCGCGGGGTCCCCTTCCGCGTCACCGGCGTGAAGCGCCGCGAGCGGAGGAAGAACCCGGCGCCCCCGTTCACCACCTCCACCCTCCAGCAGGAGGCGGCCAAGCGCCTGGGCTTCTCGGCCCGCCGGACCATGAACGTGGCCCAGCGCCTCTACGAGGGCCTGGACGTGGGCGCCAGGGGCTCCGCGGGCCTCATCACGTACATGCGAACCGACTCCACCAGGGTCTCACCGGGGGCGGTGGGCCAAGCCCGGGAGTGGATCGAGGCCGAGCTGGGCAAGGCGTACCTGGCGGACGGTCCGCAGCTCTGGGGGGGCAAGCAGCAGAAGGGGGCCCAGGAGGCCCACGAGGCCATCCGCCCCACCGACGTGACCCTCCACCCCTCCGAGGCCGCGCGGCACCTGGAGAGCGACCAGGCCCGATTGTACGAGCTCATCTGGCTCCGATTCGTCGCCGGCCAGATGGCCCCGGCGGTGTACGACACCACCACGGTGGACTTCGACCTGAAGGGCACCGACGGCACCGAGTACCTGTTCCGGGCCACGGGCTCGGTGGTGAAATTCCAGGGCTTCACCCGCCTCTACCTGGAGGCCACCGAGGCGGGGGAGCACCGGCGCCTCGACGACCTGGAGCCCCTCCCGGACCTCGCCGAAGGCGACACGAGCGCGCTGGAGAAGCTCGACCCCAGGCAGCACTTCACCCAGCCGCCCCCGCGCTTCTCCGAGGCCAGCCTGGTGAAGGAGCTCGAGCGGCTCGGGATCGGGCGGCCCTCCACGTACGCCCAGATCCTCTCCACCATCGTGGACCGGGGGTACGTGGACCTGGAGCAGAAGCGCTTCCACCCCACCGACCTGGGCGAGGTCGTGGCCAAGCTCCTGGTGCGCATCTTCCCCAACCTCTTCGACGTGGCGTTCACCTCCCGCATGGAGGGGGAGCTGGACCGGGTGGAGGAGGGCGAGGTGGAGTGGCGCAAGCTCCTGGCCGGATTCTATCCCGGCTTCAAGGCGCGCCTGGAGGAAGGGGACGCCAACTCCGACGAGATCATCAAGGAGATCCTGGCGGCGGAGGGCGAGTCGTGCGAGAAGTGCGGGCGCCCCATGCTGGTGCGCTGGAACCGCTTCGGCCGCTTCCTGGGCTGCTCGGGGTACCCCGAATGCCAGAACACCCGGTCGCTGGACGGCAACAACGGTGAGGGCCGCGTGCTCGGCGTCCACCCCGAGGAGGGGCGGGACGTCCTGATCAAGGTGGGTCCCTATGGGCCGTACGTGGAGCTGGCCGCCGAGTCGGAAGAGGCCAAGCCCAAGCGCATGAGCCTCCCGGCAGGGAAGACCCCGGAAGACGTGGACCTTCCGTACGCGGTGCAGCTCCTGAGCCTCCCCCGCCCGGTGGGGATCGACCCGGCGACCGGGGAGGAGGTGGTGGCGGGGATCGGTCGCTTCGGTCCCTTCGTCCGCCGCGGCAAGGTCTTCGCCAGCCTCAAGAGCGACGACGAGCTCTGGGGGATCTCCCTGGAGGACGCGGTGGCGCGCATCGAGGCCAAGCTCTCGGGGAAGCGGGAGGCCCTCAAGGAGCTGGGCAAGCACCCGAAGAGCGGTGAAGAGCTGG
>BTVB01000034.1:0-48580 GCA_045863275.1 Gemmatimonadota bacterium | reverse complement strand
GGGCCCCCCCCCGCCCCCCCGGGCCGGCGGCGGGCTACTGGGGGGGTTTGCTCTCCTGGGGTTTTTAACCCCGGGGGGGGGGGGGGGGGGTCCGGGGGCCGCCGGTGCCCCGGACCCACCTACGCGCGCACCCCCGCTACCGGTTCGCCTCCACGGCGATGCGGATCTCCACGTCCTTGCCCACCACCGCGGTGGCGGCCCAACTCCCCACCCCCACGCCGAAGTCCCGGCGGTCCAGGGTGAGCACCGCCTCGAAGGACGCAACCTCGCGGATGCCGCCGAAGGCCTCCTGCATCTCGTCGGGGAGGTCCACCACGCCCAGGATTCTCACCGGCAGCTCAACCTGGCGCTCGTGTCCCTTGATCCGGAGGGGTCCCCGCACGAGGAGCTCGGTGTCGCTCACCTTCGTCACGCTCTCCGACTCGAAGGTGATGGTGGGGTGCGCCTCTGCCTCGAAGAAGTCCTCGGACAGGAGGTGGGCGTCCCGACGCTCGTTCCCGGTGTCGAGGCCGGCCACCGGGATGCTCACCCGCACCGCGCTGTTCTCCGGGGCCTCCCGGTCGAAGGCCAGTTCGATGTCGAAGTCGTCGAAGTGCCCCTTCACCGGGGTGAAGAAGTGCTTCACGCTGAACGTCACCGCCGTGTGGGGGGCGTCCACCTTCCACGCTTGGTCGTCCGGGCCGGCGGCCACGGTCAGCGGCCCGAGGGCCAGGGTCCCACCGGCTACCATCCTGCGCGTCGTCGTCGTCATGGTGTTGCTCCGTTTGCATACCTGGGCTTGCTGAGAGGGAGGCGCCGGGAGCGGGTCCGCGGACGTCGATCTCCCTGGAACGATAAAAGCATAATCTTAAATAATTGTCTAGTCAAGCATCTTTCGCAGGCCTCCCTTACTGGAGCCGCGGTCCCCGGCCCCCTACCCTTCTCATGCCCCCGCCGCGCCGGGCTGGCGCACACCCCTGAAGCGAGGTCATCGGGAGCGATGCCATGAGGAACTGGGACGAGCGCTTCTCGACGCCGGGGTACGTCTACGGCACCGAGCCCAACGACTTCCTCCGGGAGAACGCCCACCGGATCCCTCCCGGGCCCGTCCTGTGCCTCGGCGACGGCGAGGGACGCAACGGCGTCCACCTGGCGACGCTCGGCCACGACGTCACGTCGGTGGACGGCTCCGCCGTGGGGCTGGAGAAGGCACGCCGCCTGGCGGCCTCACGGGGCGTGTCGCTGCGGATCATCCACGCGGACCTGGCCGACTACGTCGTCGAGGAGGGGGTCTGGGCGGGCATCGTCTCCATCTTCTGCCACCTCCCCCGGGACCTCCGTGCCCGCGTCCACGCCTCCGCGGTGCGGGGGCTGGCCCCCGGCGGCGTCTTCCTCCTGGAGGCCTACACGCCCCGCCAGCTCGCCCTCGGCACGGGAGGGCCCTCCAACGAGGAATACCTCATGGCGCCCGAGGGCCTGGAGGCGGAGTTGGCGGGACTCCGCCTTGACCGGTGCGAGGAGCTCCGCCGCCCCGTGGTGGAGGGCCTGGTCCACACGGGCGAGGCGGCGGTGGTGCAGGTGGTGGGGCTCAAGCCGACCTGAGCGCCGTCCGGGAGGCGCGTCCGGGACTCCCCCGCCCTACCCCGCCGTCGCCTGCATGATGAGCCCGCAGATCCACGCCGCGTAGGTGCCCAGCGCGTACCCCAGGACCGCCAGGAGCACGCCGGCGGGCGCCAGGCTGGGGTGGAACGCCGACGCCACCACCGGCGCCGACGCGGCCCCACCGATGTTCGCCTGGCTCCCCACCGCCATGTAGAAGAGCGGCGCGTTGATGACCTTGGCCACGACGAAGAGCAGCACGGCGTGGAAGGTGATCCAGACGCCGCCCACCGCGAAGAGTCCCGGGTTGGTGAAGACCGCGCTCACGTCCATCCCCATCCCGATGGACGCGATGAGGACGTAGAGCATGCCGGTGCCGAGGCGCGACGCGCCGGCCCCCTCCAGCGTCTTCACCCGCGTGAACGACAGGGCGAGCCCCACCGTCGTGGCGATGACGACGATCCAGAAGAAGGTGCTGGTGAGGGAGAGCCGCTCGAGCCCGGGCGCGTTCGTCGCGATCCACCCGGCGATCCACCCGCCCAGCAGGTGCGAGAGCCCCATGGCACCGAAGCCCACGGCGGTGATGAGCATGAGGTCCCCCGTGTTCAGCACGCGGGCGTGCTCGTCGTGGAACGCCTCCACGCGCCGCTTCAGGTCCTCGATGGCCGAGGTGTCGGCGCCGGTGCGGGCGTCGATCTGCGCCGCGCGTCCCGCGAGGAAGAGGAGGATGGCCATCCAGAGGTTGGCCCACAGGATGTCCACCGCCACCATCTGGGAGAAGAGGGCGTCGGAGACCTCGAAGACCTCCTTCATGGCCGTCTGGTTCGCGCTCCCGCCGATCCAGCTCCCCGCCACGGTGGTGAAGCCGCGCCACACGTCGCCGCCCACCGTCTCGGGGCTCACCAACCCCACCACCAGGAGCGCGACGGGCCCGCCCAGGACGACCCCCACCGTGCCCGTGAGGAACATGATGATCGCCTTGAACCCCAGGCGCAGGATGGCGTGGAGGTCCACCGACAGCGTCAGGAGCACCAGCGTGGCCGGAAGCAGGTACCGCGACGCCACCGGGTACAGCTGGGACGCGCTCGGGTCCACCACCCGGAACGTGTTCAGGAGCGAGGGCAGGAAGTAGCAGAGCAGGAGCCCCGGCACGTAGGTGTAGAACTTCTGCCAGAACGGGTGCTTGCTCCGCTCGGTGTAGAAGACGAAGCCCAGGATGAGGGCCAGCAGGCCCAGCACCACCGCGTCGTTGTGGACCAGTACCTGCCGCTCCATCGGCACCTCTCCCGCTCAGGGCCCCGTACGGGGCTCGGGGTCGTCGTCGATCGGTTCCGGCGTCGTGCCTACTCCCCCCCAACCCGCGGCGGCACCGCCTCCATGAGCAGCTCCAGCGCGTCGTCCAGGGCGCCGCCACCCACGCGGGCGCCCCGGTACTTGCCCAGCCGCACCACCACGAGGCCGTGGCTCGGGATCATGAGGGTAACCTGTCCGCCCGCCCCGGCGAAGTACGTGGCGTCGGTGGGCACGGGGTAGCTCCCGGTCCCGTTGATCCATTGGAAGGCGCCGCCGTAGATGGGGCGCCCGTCGGCCTCCCAGGCCGGCGCCAGCGTGCGGGCGTACTCGGCGTACCCCTCGGGGAGCAGGCGCTCGCCGTTCCACACGCCGTCCTGCAGGTAGAGGTTGCCCAGGCGCGCCCAGTCGCGGCCCGAGAGGTACTCGTAGCCCTGGGTGAGGAAGTTGCCGTAGGGGTCGGTCTCCATGACGGCGTCGCGCACGCCGATCTTGTCGAAGAGCGCCCGCCGCGGGAACGCGTGGTAATCCTCCCTCAGCACCCCCTCCACCCCCAGGCGGATGAGGTAGTTGGTGAGCACCGGGTCGGTGTTGCGGTACCGGCCCACGGTGTTGGGGGGCCACTGCTGGGGCCGGGTCGCGGCGTACAGGAAGGAGTTCACCCGGCCGGTATAGAGGTACACGTGGTCCGGGTAGCCCACCTCGGGGTCGTAGTCCGGGTCCTGGGGCGCGCGGATCCGGATCCCCGACGACATGCGCATGATGTCGCCGATGCGGATCTGCTGCCGCGGGTCGCCCTCCCCCTGCCACTCGGGGACGGGGGCCGGCTGCCACAGCTCGTAGACGCCCCGCTGGATGAGGATGCCCATGAGCGCGCCCGTGAGGCTCTTGCCCATGGACCAGGATTCCAGGGGCGTGTGCATGTCGATGCCCTCGCCGTACCGCTCGCCGAGGATGCGCCCGTTGTACGTCACCACCAGCGCCTCGGTCATGGCGTCGGGGGGCCCGAAGCCCACGTCCAGCGCCTGGGCGACCTTGTCCATGTCCACCTCGGCGGGGAACGGCTCGTCGGGGAGGGCGTCGCCCATGGGCCACGGCGTGGTGGCCGCCGGCGGCAGGTTCACCGCCACGTCGGTAGGCGTGAAGAACACCGAGTCCTCGCCCACCGGGCGGGTCACGCATCCCTGGCTCCGGTAGCGCTTGGCCGCCAGCGTCACGCCCGACGGGAGGGTGAGCCGCACCTCCCGCCGGTCGAAGTCCACCACCGTGTCCACCACCGCCGCCCGGGCCTCGAAGGGGCTGGTGAAGCCGCCCACGTTCTCGGCGGCGTCGGCGGGGTCGAGGCCGGTGATGAACACCGCCGAGCAGAGGATCTTGGCGAACCCCGACGTGTGGTGCTCCAGCGCGTCTCCCGGCGGAGGGACGTACTCCGTGGGGAGCTCCAGGGCCGCGGCGCGTTCCAGCATGGCGGCGCGGGGGTCGTCCGCGGCGGAAGGGGTCGAGTCCTCGGAGGGGGCGCAGCCGACCGCGAGGAGCGCGGCGACGGCCCAGGAGAACGGGGCGAGCGTGGATCGCATGGACGGCTCCGGGTGGGGTGGTCGGCGGACAAGCTAGGCGCTCGGGGCGCCCCTGGCGATGCCCGAAGCTCCTTCGCGCTCCTCGCCCGCGGAGCCATGGTCGTCCCCTTCTCGTCGTGCTCCCCCGGGAAGGGCACGACCCGCTGCGGACCGGAGGCGGTGGCCATCGCCCGCTAGGCCGGCCGCCTATTCCGCCTGGAGGGCGACCAGGGGGTCCACCGCCGAGGAGCGCCAGGCCGGCGCCACCGTGGCGAGGACGGCCACCGTTCCCACCACGCAGGCCACGAGGAGGGGCACCCACGCGTCCCCCCGGTCCAGGCCCGCCACCAGGCCCGCCGCCAGCGGCGTGACCGCGAGCCACGCCCCCAGCCCCAGCCCCAGCCCGGCTCCCGCCAGCGCCACCCCCTCCCCCACCACCTTCCGGAAGAGGCCCGCCACCGGCGCGCCCAGCGCCTTGCGGATGCCGATCTCCCGTCGGCGGAGGGAGACCTGGTACGCCAACTGCGCGTAGAGGCCCGTGGCCACCAGCAGGAGCCCCACCAGCCCCAGCGCCGCCACCACGGCGAGCTGGAGGGTGAGGGGCGCGTACCACGCGGAGACGTGGTGCGTGAAGGGGAGGGTGGGCTGGGGCTCCAACGCCGGATCGACGCCGGCCAGCACGTCCTGGAGGATGGAGGCCGCGTCCGGCAGCGCCGTCTTCAGGAGGACGTACCCGAAGGCCGGCCTCGGGTCCTGGGCCAGGGGAACGTACACCTCGTCGGGGGGCGCGCTCCCGGGGCCGAAGTGGCGCGTCGACGCCGCCACGCCCACGATGCGGCGCTCCGTGCCCACGAGGAGGAGGGTTCGGCCGAGGGGGTCTTCGCCGGGGAAGTGGCGGCGGGCCAGGGCCTCGTTCACCACGACCACCGGCTCGGTCCCGGCCTCGTCGGTGGCGGTCACGTCGCGGCCCGCCCGGAGGCGGATCCCCATGAGGTCCAGGTAGCCCGGCGTCACCGCGTGGTATTGGGCGTGCTCCTGCTCCCCCTCGCGGCCGGGCACGCGGTAGCCGTAGCGCATGGTGACGCCGGCCACCGGCGGGTTGCCCGCCACCGCCGCTTCGATCCCCCGGGCGGCCAGGCCGTCCAGGATCCGGTCCCACGCTCCCCGGAGGGCGTCGTCGGAGGGGTGGCGGGCCTCGCTCAGTGTGACCAGGCGAGCCAGCACGCCCCGGGGCTCGAAGCCCAGGTCCACCGCCTGGAGGCCCTGCACGTGGCGGAGCACGCCCACGCCGGCGGCGGCCAGGAAGGTGGTGAGGGCCACCTGTCCCACGAGGAAGGCCCGCAGTCCCCCGCCGCCGGCGGCCGCGGGGCTCCGCCCCACGGCCAGGCCCGGGCGGGACCCTGCGTGGGCGACCACGCCGACCACGACGCCCACGAGGACGCCCCCGGCCACGATCCCCAGGGCCAGAGGCCCGTCCAGCCCCACCTGGTCGATGCGGGGGGCCCGCACGGGTGCCAGCGCCACGAGGGGCGTCAGGACCCAGTGGGTCAGGAGCACGCCCAGCGCCCCGGCCGAGGCCCCCACCAGGGAGGTCTCGGCCACGGTGCCGGCCAGCAGCCTACGCGCCGTGGCGCCCAGCGCGGCCCGGACCCCCCGCTCGTGCCGGTCCTGGGCACGCCGGATGAGGACCAGGCCCGTCACGTTCACCGCCGCCAGCAGGAGGAAGACGCCGCCGGCCGCGAGGAGCAGGGTCAGGACGCCTCGGTACGGCGCGCTCAGCTCCTCGCCCAGCGCCACCGCGACGCCCCCACGGCCGCGGTGTTGCGGGTGGGCGTCACCCAGGCCGGAGATGAACGCGTCGAGCTCCCGGCTCGCATCCACGGGCGTGTGGCCCGGGCGGAGGCGGGCCACGCCGTCGAGGTATCGGGCGCCCCGCCACCCCTCGCTCAGGGACGCCTCGTCGAAGCGGAGGCCCACGAGGGCGTCGGCGGGAGCGGGGTACCCCTCGGAGAGGCGTACCACGCCCACCACCGGGTGCGCCGCTCCGTCCAGGTCCAGCACCTCGCGTCCCACCACCGAGGGATCCCCGCCGAACTCCCGCCGCCAGAACCCCTCGGTGAGCACCACCTCCGCCGAGGCGGCGTCGTCGTCGAGGAAGCGCCCCGCCAGGGGCGTCAGCCCCAGCACCACCCCGGCCTCCGGCGACACCCTCAGCGTGGCGAGCCGCCGGGTCGTGCCGCCCCGCGTCCAGTCGGAGCGGTCCTGGGACACCGCCGCCACCGCCTGGATCGACGTCCAGTCGTGGCGGCGCAGGTCCTCCAGGAGGGGCGGAGAGAGGGCGAGGCGCTCCCGTGCCGTCCCCTCGGCGGACGTGCCGGCGGGGGCCTGCTCCAACTCGAAGACCCGCACCACCTCGTGGGCCCGCGGAATGGGAAGGGGCGCCAGCCAGACGTTCCACGCCACGGAGAAGACCGATGCCGCCGACGCTAGGCCCAGGGCCAGTGCGCCCACCGAGCCGACGGCGTACACCGGACGCCGCCGGAGGGAGCGGAGGGCCAGGCGGAGGTCCGCGCCGTAGGCGCCGCCAGGTCCGAGCCCCACCCGCGGCCGGCCCGGGCGCGCCGCCTCGGCCAGACCCCGGAGGGCCTGCCACCAGTACCACCGCCATGCCGCCCCGGAGCCGCGCGACGCGCGGACCCGTCGCCAGCCGCGCTCCAGGTCCTCCAACGCCCAGCGGCGGTCCTCCGCCGGGACCGTGAGGCGGACCACGAAGCCCGCGAGGCGGGGCGGCCTCACGACCCGGCCCCCTCGGGGGACGCCTCGGGCACCCCGCCCCACAGGCTCTCGAGGAGCTGGCGGGACCGCTCCAGCGCCTCGCGCCCGGGGCGCAGGATCCTGTAGTTGCGCGTATCCCGGCCGTCGGACCCGCCCCCTGGGCCCACGCGGCTCGTCACCAGGCCCTTCCGCTCCATGCGCTTGAGCGTGACGTAGACCGCCGGAATGGAGACGTCCCGGCCGGTGGCGTCCAGGATCTCCTGGTGGATGGCGCCGCCGTACGCCGCCCCCTCCATGCGCGCCAGCGCCAGGAGCACCACCAGCTCGAACTCACCCAGGTAGGACCTGTTCCCCACCGCCGCCTCCTTAAACAATGTTTGTAGACAATGTTTAATATCGCCTTTCGCGCCGGGCAAGCTCCCGCTCATCGCGCCGGTCATGGTGGAACGGATGGAGCCGGCGTATCATGGCGGCCTCGCTCCGCGCCGGCTCGCCGGCGCCCACCGACCCGGAACCCTGCACGCCATGATCTCGAGACGCCACTTCCTGGGTGCCTCCTCGCTGGCCGCCGCCGGCGCCGCCCTGGACCCCGCCTCCACGCTGGCCGAGGCGCCGCAGCAGCAGCTCCCGCCGTCCATCGCCCGCCTGTCGTCGTGGGCCGACCGCGCCACGCCCATCTCCGTGGAGGAGCGGGCCGGGCGGGTGGAGAAGGCCAGGCGCCTCATGCGGGAGACGGGCCTGGACGCCCTCTATCTCAACGGTGGCACGTCCATGGTCTACTACACGGGCATCCGGTGGGGCGGCGGCGAGCGCCTCTTCGCCGTGGTGGTGCCCGTGCGGGGGGAGGCCTTCGTGGTGTGCCCCGCCTTCGAGGAGGACCGTGCCCGGGAGCAGCTCGCCCTCGGACCCCTGAAGAACGCCGACGTCCTCACGTGGGAGGAGCACGAGAGCCCCTACGAGCGCGTGGTGGAGGGGCTCCGCTCCCGGGGGATCGCCACGGGGAAGATCGGCGCCGAGGAGACGGTCCAGTTCCGCTTCAGCGACGGCGTGGCCCAGGTGGCGCCCGGGTGCCAGGTGGTGAGCGGCACGCCCGTCACCGCCGGGTGCCGGGGGGTGAAGGACGAGCACGAGCTGGCCCTCATGAAGCTGGCCAACGAGGCCACCCTCACCGCCTACAAGGCGGCGTACCTGGCCATGGAGGAGGGCATGACCCAGCGCGACTTCGGCGCCCTGGTGTCCACGGCCCACCAGCGCCTCGGCTTCCAGGGGGGAGCCAGCGTCCAGACCGGCGAGTACAGCGCCCTCCCCCACGGCTCCATCACGCCCCAGGTGATCCGCGAGGGGACCATCCTCCTCATCGACGGCGGGTGCAGCGTGGAGGGGTACCAGTCGGACATCAGCCGGACCTTCGTCCTGGGGGCGCCCACGGACAAGATGAGGAAGGTCTTCGAGATCGAGCACCGGGCCCAGTCGGCGGCGCTGGCCGCCGCGCGCCCCGGCGTCCCCGCCGAGGACGTGGACCGGGCTGCCCGCAAGGTCATCGAGGACGCGGGGTACGGCCCCGGCTACACGTACTTCACGCACCGGGTGGGGCACGGCATCGGCATGGACGGCCACGAATGGCCGTACCTGGTCAAGGGGAACACCGCGCCGCTGGTGAAGGGGAACACGTTCAGCGACGAGCCGGGCATCTACATCCCCGGCGAGTTCGGCGTGCGCCTGGAGGACGACATGTTCATCACCGACTCGGGCGCCGAGCTGTTCACCCCCCAGAGCCCGTCGTTGGAGGAGCCCTTCTCCAACTGGCCCCACTGACGGGGGAAGCCGTCGGAATCAGGGAATTCCCGACGGACCCGGTCCTCGGGGGCGCTTAGCTTCGGGCATCGTTCCCGAACGCTCCGGAGCCGGCCCATGCGACCCGTCGTCCCCCTCACACTGGCCCTCGTCCTTTCCGCCGCCTGCGGACCCCGCGGAGGGGGCCCGGCCTCCGAGGGCCCCGCACCCACGCCCGCCGCCGACGCCCACGCCGGCCACGTCATGCCGGCCCCCGCCGAAGAGGCGGACACCACGGCCATGCGGCCCGGCATGGGCCGCATGGGCATGGGGATGGGGATGGGAATGCGGATGGGAATGCGCGGTGGGATGGGCCAGGACACCGCCATGGCCCACCCGATGGGCGGCCGGGGCATGGGCATGGGGATGGGCCGCATGCGCATGGAAGAACCGCCCGAGCCCACCGACTCGGTGCTTCTGGAAGGGAAGCAGACCTTCGACCAGGTGTGCGCGGCGTGCCACACCCTGGAGCCTCCGCCCAACCTGGCGCCCCCCATGCGCATGGTCTCCATGCACCTCCGCCAGGCGTTCCCCGGCGAGGAGGAGGCGGTGGCCCACGTCCTCGCCTACCTCCCCGCCCCCGACACGGCCAAGGCCGTCATGCCCGCCCACGCCATCGAGCGCTTCGGCCTCATGCTCGCCCAGCCCCTCCCCCCCGAGACACTGGAGAAGGTGGCGCGCTACGTCTGGTCCCTGAGCGAAGGGATGCAGGGAATGGAAGGCATGGAGGGAATGCGGGGCAGGGGCATGGGGGGCGGCCGCATGATGCAGGGTGGCCAGGGCGGCGGCATGCAGGTGCGCATGCGCCAACGCGGGGGACGCTGACCGGCTACGCCTCGCGCACCGACCCCTCCCCTCGGGTGAGGTCGGCGACGGCGCGCCGGAGCGTCTCCAGCGCCACCTCGGGCACCGCGCACGCGTAACGCACGTCGGCGCCGTACTCCTCGGCCTCCACCACCGCCTCCAGCTCGGCCAGGAGCCGCTGGAGGGCGTCCACGTCGGCGTACCCCACCCGCACCACCACCCGGACGCGGTCCACCCGCTCCTCGGTGGGCAGCGACGCGAGCACCAGCTTCACGCCGCCCGAGTAAGCGCGGCTCAAGCCTCCCGTCCCCAGCTTCACGCCGCCGTAGTACCGCGTGCAGACCGCGACCACCTCCCCCACGCCCCCGTGCAGCAGCGTCGTGAGCATGGGCTTGCCCGCGGTGCCGTGGGGCTCGCCGTCGTCGCTCATGCCGATGTGGGTGGTGCTCCCCGGGGGGCCTGCCACGAAGGCCCAGCAGTTGTGCGTGGCGTCGGGAAACTCGGCGCGGATCCCCTGGACGAAGGCGTGGGCCGCCGCGGCGTCGGGGGCGTGGGCCGCCGTGGTGATGAAGCGGCTCCGCTGGATCACCTCCTCCACGCGGTGGATCCGGGCGGGGATGGGGTAGCGGGGCGGAGCCGCCACGGCAGCGCTACCCGGCCATGCGGTCCAGGAAGTCCCGCTCCGCCTGGGTGAGGACCTTGGCGCCCCCGGCTTCCGCCTTCTCCAGCAGGCGGACCACCTCCTCCCGGTTGATCTCGTGGAGGCCGTCCAGGGAGATGCCCCTCCAGCGCGCCAGGGCCAGCTTGTCCGGCAGGCCCGCCGACGACTGGTTGGGGGTGATGGCCCTCTGCCACGCCCGCCTCCCGGCGCCCCGGCGCCACTCGGCCCACTTCAGATAGCCGAAGGCGAACGCCAGCCCGCCCAGGTGGGCGAAGTGGGCGGTCCCGGAGCTGGACCCGCTCACGCCCCCGTACACCGACAGCACGAAATAGGCGGTGATGAGCACCCAGGCTTGCACCGGGATGGGGATGGGGAAGAGGAGGATCCGCTCCCGGGGCCAGAACATGGCGAAGCCCAGGAGCACGCCGTACACGGCGCCGGAAGCGCCCACCACCGGGTACTGGCGCGCGAACACGAAGCTGAAGACCGCGCCGCCGATGCCCGACAGGAAGTACAGCGCCAGGAAGGGCCGCGCCCCCATGCGGTCCTCCAGGCGGGGCCCGAAGAAGTAGAGGCCCAGCATGTTGAAGAAGACGTGCCCGAAGCCGCCGTGGAGGAACATGTACGTCACCAGCGTCCAGGGCCGCACGAGCGCCTGCGGCGGGTACAGGAGGAGCCAGTAGTACAGGTACGTGCCGGGCTGCGCGATCAGGAAGACCGCGACGTTGATCAGCAGGAGGCGTTTGACCCAGGGCGTAAGGGGGATCATCGTGACGCGACTACCCTTCCCGACGCCCCAGGGGTCCCGACGGCACCCGCGTCACCTCCGCCCCCGCCCGCTCGCCTCCGCCTCCTCGCCCTCCTCCTCCGCCGGCGCCTTCCAGAACCCGGCGTTCTCCGGGGCCCTGTCCGCCACCGCCTTCGTGTACAGGGCCGCGTTGAACAGCACCTTGAACGATCCGAAGGGCTGGCCGCGCCATTGGGGCCTCAAGCCCAGGAGCACCACGCGCCCCTCCCCATGGGCCACGTCCAGCGCGGCCGCGTACCCCTGCACGTGCTCCTCGCCCAGGAAGTAGCCCGACAGCAGGGGCGTCCCGTTCTCGGGGTACTTGGCCAACACCCGGCCCTCGAAGCCCTCTTCGGTGGTGAACACGGGGCTCCGCCCCACCATGACCTTGGCCCGCTCGGGCATCCCGCTCATGACGGGGTGGGACGGGTCGACCAGCAGCTCCACGATGGCACCGCTGGCGGAGAAATCCTCGCGCTTGAGGCCCTGGGTCACGTCCTTCACCGGAAGGTGGAGCTGCTGGATGGCGAAGGACGTGGAGCCGTTGATGGCCACCAGCGTGCCCCCGTCCCGCACGAAGGCGTCCAGCTCGCGCACGCCCTCGGCGCCCAGGCCGCCGGCGTAGCGCGGCGGGACCGAACCCTTCTCGAAGCCCTCCAGGATGGTGCGGGCCCCCATGTCGGCCAGGACGATGACGTCGTAGCGGGAGCGCAGGTCCCCGGCGAGGACGTCGGCGTTGTACAGGCTGGCGTGGGGCACGCCGTACGTCTCCAGGAGCCAGCGGGTCCACCCCTCGTCCATGGACGCCTGCCAAGGACGGTAGAGCCCCACACGGGGCCGGGGCACGCGCCCCGCCGGCATGGAGCCCCCCGTGGCCTGGAGGTGGAGGTCGCGCACCAGCGCCTGCTGCGTCGCGCCCGAAAGACCCGACACCAGCCAGCGCCCGCTGCTCCCCGCCGCTCCCTCCTCCTTGCCCGGCTCGCCCGGCGCGAAGCTCACCTGGGCCCCCTCGGCCCACGCCCGGCCCAGGGCCCGGTAGGTGTTGTTCTGCGCCGGGTCGAGGATGAGCGCGCTCCCCCCGCCCCGCACCCTACCCGCGGGCGGCACGATACCCCGCGCCACCGGGTGGGTGTCGAAGCCCACGTCCGGCGGGGAGTCGAAGGGGGCGGCGTCGCCCGGGGCGTCCCAGGCCAGGGGCTCGGCCCGCACGTCCTCCAGCGCGGAGGCCACCTCGGCCGGCAGGGGCGCGTGGGCTTCCACCACCCGCACGTCGAACTGATAGGGGAGCGTCCAGCCGGAGACGTCGTAGGGCTGCTCGGGGGGGCCCTCGGGGTACTCCCTGAGGTCGGGGTATTCCTGCACGGCGAAGAGCTGCCGCACGAAGTTGGCGTTGGGCTGATCCATGGGGATCACCCACGTCCCCGCCGGGTGTGTGACCCCTTCCACCGTCACCGCGGCCCTCAGGCGCTTCACGTCGATGCCGTTGAAGGCCAGCCGGCGGAGCATCTCCACCGCCGCCACCGGGTCCCGCTGCTCCTGGGCTACGAAGAACGCGTACGGCGGGCCTGCGCGGTACTGGGCCACCACGTCCCGGGCGGCCTGATAGCGGTTGAACAGGAGGTCGTTCTTGTACTTCGCCGCCACGTCCAGGACGGAGATGGACGCGGTGAGCATGTAGTCCACCGCGTCCCGCAGCCGCCACCACCCGCCCTCCCACGGAGACGCGTACAGCGACCGGGGCCTCAGGTCCCGCTCGTCGTCGGGGAAGTCGCTGATGGTGTAGAAGTGGGGCGTGGCGTAGCGGTAGAGCGCCGTCTCGGTGAGGAGCGACGCCACGTTGTGGAAGCTGTTGGCGTGGTCCATGAAGCCCGGGTACCAGTTGTCGAAACCGGTGCCCATGTGCACCGCGCCCTTCTGGCCGCGCTCCTCCAGCGCCTGCGCCATGGACATGCCGACCAGGTTCACCGTCCGCCACATGAGGGGGTGGACGTTGGGGCTGATGGGCTCGGCGAAGGGCGGGATCCAGATGCGCGTGGGGAAGGGCGACGACTGGTGATGGTTGTAGAGGATCTGGGGCTCCCACTCCCGGGCCACACGCGTCACCACCCGCGACTCCATCTGGTTGATCATGTAGCCGTCGCGGTTGTTGTCGTGCCCGATGTACTTCTGGTACAGGAAGGGCGTGGACGCCACCTCGTACGGCGTGCCCAGGTTCCCCATGTACCAGTCGGCCACCAGGGTCTGGCCGTCGGGGTTGATGCTCGTCCAGAGGACGAGGATCACGTTCTCGAGGATGGCGGCGATCTCCGGGTCGGCGTCGCCGGTGACCAGGTCGTAGGCGAGCTGCATGGTGTGCTGCCCGTGGGCCACCTCGGTGGCGTGGAGCCCGCCGTCGATCCAGACCAGCGCCTTGCCGTCGGCGGCCAGCCGCCGCGCCTCCGCCTCCCCCATGTCGCCGGGGTGGGCAAGGCGCCGGGCGATGTCCCGGTAGCGCTCCACGTTGCGCAGGTTGTCCGCCGAGGAGATGAGCGCCACCACCATGGGGCGGCCGTAGGAGCTGGTCCCGACCTCCCGGAGCACGAGACGGTCCGACGCGGCGTCCAGGCGGCGGAAGTACTCCAGGGCCTGCTCGTACGTGGCCAGCTTGAAGTCGGCGCCCACCCGGAAGCCCAGCACGGACTCGGGGGTGGGGACCTGGGCGGCGGCGGGAAGGGAGGCGACGGCCACGAGGGCGGCGCCGAGGAGGACCCGGAGGGCTCGCATGACTCGAGTTCCTGCTTGGGGTTGGTGCCGGAAGAACGCCGGGCGGGAGACGCCGAAAGGTGGGACTCCCGGTGCCCCGGGGCCAGAGTGGCCGGGCCTCCACCCGGGCTTCGTCGGGTCCGGCCTCCGCTCGTCGGGCGGGCGGCGCGAATCCGCCAGCCGCGGGCCGTCGGGCGGGCGGCGCGAATCCGCCAGCCGCGGGGGGGCGGCACGCCCGGATCCGGATTGGGGGTTCCATACGACATCGATCCGCCGGCGACCGTTCTCCTGCCGGACCCAGATCCGGATTGGGGGCATCCTCCGCCCCCAATCCGCCGGCCACGCTCCGGGAGCGCTCCCGCTGGCGGATCGGCGGCCGGCGATCCGCGTCGCCCGACGACCTCGGCGGCCCGACCCGCCCCTTCCGTCGCCCGACCCGTCCCCCCCGTAGCCCATCCGACCCGGGCGGCCGACCTCCCCGCTGCAACCAATCTGCCCTCATCGCCGTCTATGTAGATACGCATCTATGTAGACCCGCACACACATCCGGAGCCCCGACGCCATGACCCCCCGCAGCGCCCCCGACGGTCCCCTGAGCTACAACGGGGCCCTGGTGCTCCAGGCCATCGCCCAGGGGCACCGCTACGGCTTCGAGATCATGAAGGCCGCCCACCTCCCCTCGGGCACGGTGTACCCGCTGCTCCGCCGCCTGGAGGCGGCGGGGCTGGTGTCGTCTCGCTGGGAGGGCGCCGACGCCGCCCACCAGGACGGAAGGCCGCCCCGCCGCTACTACAGCACCACCGCCGACGGGACCGCGGCGCTGGCCGAGGCCCGGGACCGGGTCCGGGCCCAGCAGGCCCTCTTCGGCGGACTCGACGCCGCCGAGGAGGGGGGCCGTTGAGCCCGGCGGGCTTCCCTCACCGGCTGGCGCGGTCGCTGGTGCGCCTGGCCGCCCGCCGGGTCCCGCCCACCCTCCGCGACCGCTTCGTGCGGGAGTGGGACGGCGAGCTGGCCGGCGGAGAGGGAACAGGATGGGAGTCCGTGACGGCGGCGCTGGGCGCGTTCGCCGACGCGGGGACGTTGAGGAGGATCGACCGGAACCGGGAGGGGACGATGGCGGGATGGACGGAGGGTTTCGCGACGGACTTGGCGGTGGCGGCGCGGGGCATGAGACGCGCGCCGGGCTTCACGGTGGTGGCGGTGGCCACCCTGGCCCTGGGGCTGGGCGGGAGCGCCGCCATCTTCACGCTCCTGGACCGGGTGGTCCTCAGTCCCCTCCCCTACCCCGACCCCGAGCGCCTCGTGCGCCTGGAGAACCAGGTGCCGGGGGTCGGGCCCGCCGAGGTGTGGAGCCTCTCCACCGCCCAGTGGGTCCACTTCACCGACCACGCCTCCACGCTGGAGTCGGTGGGGCTCTACCGGTTCGGGGGCGGCAACGTCATGACCGCGTCGGGCCCGCAGCGCGTGCGCTCCATGGGCGTGACGCCCTCCATGATGGACCTGCTGGGAGCCCGGGCCTCCCTGGGGCGCGTCCTCGCCCCCGCCGACGGCGAGCCCGGCGCGCCCCGCGTGGCCTTGCTGTCCCGGGGCTTCTGGCGGCGCGTCATGGGAAGCGACCCCTCCGTCGTGGGCACGACGCTCACGTACGACGGCAACCCGGTGGAGGTGGTGGGAGTGTTGGCCTCCGACCCCGAGCTCCCGGGACTCCCCTCGGACCTGGCCCCCGACGTGTGGTTCGCCATGCAGGTGGACCGGGGAGGCCGCTTCTTCAACAACCACGCCTTCCCCGGCGTGGCGCGCCTGGCCGAGGGGGCCACGCCCGAGGCGGCGGAGCGGGAGATCCTGGCCCTCACCGCCCGCCTCCCCGAGGCGTTCCCCGACGCCTACTCCCAGGCCTTCTTCGACCGATACGGATTCCGGACGCGGGTGACGCCGCTGAAGGAGAGCGTGGTGGGCCCGCTTGCGGACAAGCTGTGGATCCTCTTCGGCGGCGTGGGCCTGGTGCTCCTCATCGCCTGCGCCAACGTCGCCAACCTCTTCGTGGTGCGCATGGAGGGGCGCCGGCGCGAGATGGACGTGCGGGCGGCGCTGGGCGCGAGCCGGGGCGCGCTGGGGCGCTACGTCCTCGCCGAGAGCATGACGCTGGCGCTGGCGGGAGCCGCTCTGGCCCTCCTCGTGGCGTATTGGGCGCTTCCCGCGCTGGTGGCGCTGGCCCCGGCCGACGTGCCCAGGGTCCACGGCGCGTCCCTGGGATGGACCACGGCCGGATTCACGGTGTCGTTGGCCGTGGCCGTGGGGCTGGCGCTGGCCGCCTGGCCCTTCCTCTCGAGCCGGGGCCGTCGCGGCTCCCTGGCCGGCGAGGCCCGGGGCGCCACCGCCGGCGCCCGCCGCCAGCGGTTGCGGGGCGCCATGGTGGTGGGTCAGGTGGCGCTGGCCCTCTCCCTGGTGGTGGGCGCCGGCCTCCTCCTCCAGGCCTTGTCCTCCCTCCGCCGCGCCGACGCCGGCGTGGACCCGGAGGGCGTCGTGGCGGTGGACCTGTACCTGAGTCATCAACGCCACCGCACGCAGGACGACGTCTGGAACGCGTACGACGCCATCCTGGAGCGCGTGCGCGCCCTCCCCGGCGTCGCCTCCGCCGGTATGTCCGGGGAACTCCCCGTGTCCGGCGGATTCGGCTGCACCGTGCAGGGCTTCGAGGACGCCACGGTCTACGACCTGGTGAAGGAGCAGGGACGCACCACGTGCGCCGGCCAACAGCCCACGTCGCCGGGGTTCCTCGAGACGCTGGGCATCCCGCTCCTGGAGGGGCGGACGCTCACCCAGGCCGACATGGACGACCCGTCCCGCAGGGCGGTGGTGGTGAGCCGGGCCTTCGCCGAGCGCTTCTGGCCCGGGCGGAGCGCCTTGGGCCAGGGCGTCGCCCCCAGCGGCAACACCGAGGGGCCCTTCTACCACGTGGTGGGCGTGGTGGGCGACGTGGCTCGCGCGGCGTCGGAGGGAGAGGTGCCCCTGAGCCAGCCGGCCATCGCCCTCTACTACCCCATGCGCCTGGGCCCCGACGACCGCTGGAACCGGAACTGGTGGCCCGGCGCCGTGTCCCTTGTGGTCCGCTCGGAGCTGGACGATCCCTCGTCCCTCTTCCCGGCCATCCGCCGCGCGGTGGCCGACGTGGACCCGGAGATCCCGGTGACCAACGCCACCTCCATGGAGGCGGTGGTGGCCGGGGCCACCGCCCAGCTCGCCTTCGTGTCGCTCCTGCTGGCCATCGCCGCCGGCACCGCCCTCCTCCTGGCCACGGTCGGGCTCTACGGCGTGCTCTCCTACGTGGTGGGGCAGCGTACCCGGGAGATCGGCATGCGTATGGCCGTGGGCGCCCAGCCGGGCGACGTGCGCGGCATGGTGGTGCGCGGGGCCATGGTGCTGGTGGCGTGGGGGCTCGCCGCGGGCACGGGGCTCGCGCTGCTGGCGCGCCGCACCCTCGAGCCGGTCCTGGCGGGCGCGGCGCCCGCCGGGGCCCTCCCCTTCGTGGCGTCGGCCCTCCTGTTGGCGGGCGTGGCCCTGGGGGCGAGCTGGATCCCCGCGTGGAGGGCCTCGCGCGTGGACCCGGTGGTGGCGCTTCGCGCCGACTGAGGGCGGGGCGCCGCCGGACTCGCGGTTCCCTCCCGGGCCTCCCGCCCCGGCCATGCTCTTGTGGCGGGGGGCCCGGTTGATGAGTCTTGTACCCCGTTGTCCCTCCCACCTCCGGCCCGCGAGGTCCCCACGACGATGAAGGCCACCGAACAGCCGCCCACCGAGACGGCCCCCTGGACTGCGCAGGACTCGGCGGAGCTGTACGGTCTCCACAACTGGGGAGGCGGGTACTTCGGGGTGTCGCCGCAGGGCACCGTGGAGGTCTATCCCTCCGCCGACCCTGGCGCCTCCATCGACCTCATGGAGGTCATCGAGGGACTCCAGGCGCGCGACCTCTGGCCGCCGGTGGTCATCCGGTTCTCGGGCATCCTCGCGCATCGCATGGGCCACCTGCGCCGGGCCTTCGACGACGCCATCCGCGACGGCGAATACAGCGGCAAGTACACCTGCGTCTACCCCATCAAGGTCAACCAGCAGCGCCACATCTGCGAGGAGATCCGCGACCTGGGCCGCACGCTGGGCTTCGGCATCGAGGCGGGCTCCAAGCCGGAGCTCCTCGCGGGGCTGGCCCTCACGCAGGGCGTCAACGAGATGCCGTTCATCTGCAACGGCTTCAAGGACGCCGAGTTCGTCGAGACGGTGATCCTGGCCGCCAAGATGGGCCGCAACATCATTCCCGTCATCGAGCAGACCCACGAGCTGGAGATGCTCATCCACTCGTCGCGCGTCCACGCGGTGACCCCTCGCTTCGGCATCCGCGCCAAGCTGGCCTCGGGCGGCATCGGGCGGTGGGCCGACTCGGTGGGCTTCCGGGGCAAGTTCGGGCTCTCCGTGAGCCAGGTCCTCTCGTCGGTGGACTGGCTCCGGGAGGAGGGGCTCCTCTCCGGGCTCCGCATGCTCCACTGCCACATCGGCTCCCAGATCTACGACATCCGCACGGTGAAGTACGCGGTGAACGAGCTGGCCCAGATCTACGTGGAGCTGGTGAAGCTGGGCGCCCCCATGGGCATCATCGACCTGGGCGGCGGCATGGGCATCGACTACGACGGCTCCGCGTCGGCCTCCCAGTCGTCCGTCAACTACACCGTCGAGCAGTACGCCGCCGACGTCATCCACCGCATCAAGTCCATCTGCGATGACCACGGTGTCGCCCACCCCGACATCATCACCGAGTCGGGGCGTGCCCTGGTGGCCCACTCGGGCGTGCTGGTCTTCCAGGTGCTGGGGAGCCGCGTGTTCCCCTCCGAGCCCGACGCCGAGCTGGTGGACCGCGCCCTCAACGAGCTCCCCGAGGAGGAGGTGCCCCAGCCCCTCCTGGACCTGGTGGACGCCCACCAGCGCATGGAGGTCGGCGACAGCGACCCGGCGGAGGTCTACCAAGACGCCGAGCACGCTCTCAACGAGGCCATGAGCCTCTTCAACCTGGGCTACATGAGCATCACGGCCCGGGCGGCGTGCGAGGAGCTGTACTGGGCGGTGGGGAACAGGCTGGCCCAGCGCCCCCGGGACGAGCTCCCCGAGGACCAGTGGACCCTCCCCGACCGCCTGGCCGACATCTACTTCTCCAACTTCTCCCTCTTCCAGTCCCTCATCGACGCGTGGGGCATCGACCAGGTCTTCCCGGTCATGCCCATCCACCGCCTGGACGAGCAGCCCTCCCGGCGCGGCATCCTGGCGGACGTGACCTGCGACTCCGACGGCCGCGTGGACGCCTTCCCGGGCAACGGCGAGCCCCAGAACTCGCTCCCCCTCCACCCCCTCACCAAGGGGGAGCTCACCGAAGTCGGGCCCGGCGAGTTCGATCCCTACTACCTCGCCGTCTTCCTCACCGGGGCATACCAGGAGACGCTGGGCGACCTCCACAACCTCTTCGGCGACACCCACGCGGTGCACGTCGTGCTGGACGCCGACGGGAACTGGCACCTGGAGGAGGTGGTGGAGGGCGACACGGTGCGGGAGGTGCTCCAATACGTGCAGTTCGACCCCGACGACATGCGCAGGGACCTGCGCAAGGAGATCGAGGCGGCGCTCACGGCCAAGCGCCTCACCCTGCAGGAGGGCGTGAGCATGCGCCGCTTCCTGGACCAGGGCATCGACGGCTACACGTACCTGGAATAGGCGCCTGGCCTCCAGACGGGCGGTCGCCTCCTGGGTCCTCTACGACCTGGCCAACACCATCTTCTCCATGGGGGTGGTGTCGCTCTACTTCTCCCTCTGGGTGCGGGACACGGTGGGGCCCGAGCGCGCCGACACGACGTACAGCCTGATCAACGCCGTGTCCATGGCCATCATCTTCGTCGTGTCCCCCCTCCTGGGGGCCATGACCGATCGCGCCCGGCGCCGCATGCCCTTCCTGGTGGTGAGCACCGTGGTGTGCGTCGCGTTCACGGCGCTCCTGGCCCGCGACGGGCTCTGGCTCACGGCGATCTTCTTCTGCATCGCCAACGTGGCGTACCAGGCGGGGCTCCAGTTCTACGACGCCCTCCTCCCCGAGGTGAGCACCGACGAGAACCGTGGCCGCATCAGCGGCATCGGGGTGGGGGTGGGATACCTGGGCTCCTTCCTCGCCGTGGGCCTCGGCCTGGTGCTGGGCCTGGACGACAAGCCGCTGCTCTTCACGCTCATCGCCGTCCTCTTCATGGGGCTCTCCATCCCCTGCTTCCTCTTCGTGAAGGAGCGGGGGAACCCGGCGCCCCGACCCCTGGATCTGGGCATGGTGGTGGAGTCCACGCGAGAGACCGTGGCGGCGCTCCGGGACAGCGGGCGCTACCCCGGGCTCCTTCGGTTCCTCGTGGGACGGGTCTTCTACACCGACGCCATCAACACCGTCATCCTCATCATGGCGCTCTACACGGTGAACGTGGCCGTCGCCACCGGGCTCTCCGAGGAGGAAGGGCAGCGCGCCGCCAACCTCATCATGCTGGGGGCCATCACCTTCGCGGTGCTGGGGGGCTTCCTCTGGGGGTGGCTCACCGACCGGTGGGGCCCCAGGCGCACGCTCCAGGTCGTCCTGGGCTCCTGGGTCGGGGTGTTCCTCATGGCGGCGGCGGTGGGGATCCTGGGCCTTCCCCTTCGGGCCCTCTTCGTCGTCGCGGCCTGGGCCGGGCTCTCCCTCGGGGGCATCTGGACCGCCGACAGGGCGTACATGCTGCGCCTCACGCCGCCGGCGCGGGTGGGGGAGTTCTACGGACTCTACGGGATGGTGGGCCGCTTCTCCGCCATCGTGGGGCCGGTGATCTGGGCGGGGGTCACGGGGCTGACCATCCAGGCCATGGCGCTCCCCCCCGCCGTAGGCCAGGGCATAGGGGTCGTCACGCTCCTGGCGCTGGTGGTGGCCAGCATGGTCATCCTGCGGCCCGTCTCCGACGTGCCGAGGCGGTGGACGGGCGCGGACCTGGTGCGGGGGGAGTGAGGTCCGGGCGTCCTCGCCAGGGCCCTCTCGCGCCCCGCGCGCATCAGCGGCGCGACGGCCCGCTCACGTAGGGGAGGTCGCGGGACCCCCAGTCGTGCCACGACCCGTCGTAGAACTTGGCGTCGTAGCCCAGCATCCGGGCCACCAGGTAGGCGTAGCTCGCCCGGAGGCCCACCATGCAGTAGACGACCAGCGTGGAGCCGGCCGCGGCGCCCGACGCGGAGAAGAGCGCCTCCAGCTCCTCCCGGGGGTGCGCCCGGTGAACGGTCCGGCTCTCCACCAGCTTCTCCCAGTAGAGCTGGTACGCCCCGGGGATGTGCCCGGCGTGCACGCGGCCGCCCATGCCCCCGTCGGCACCCGTGTACTCGTCGTCGGGGCGGGCGTCCAACAGCGTGACGCTCGGGTCCTCCAGGCGGGCGTGGATCCAGTCGGCGTCCACCATGACGCCGCTGCGGGGGGAGAGGGTCACCGAGCCCGGCGTGAAGGTCGGCTCCTCGGTGGTGACGGCGCGTCCGTCGGCGCGCCAGGCGCCCAGGCCGCCGTCGAGGAAGGAGGCCCGCTCGCCCCATCCCATGACGTCCAGCGTCATCCAGGCGCGCGCCGCCGCCAGCGGGTTGGCGCCGTACACCACCACCCGCTGTCCGTCGCGGACGCCCGCGGCCTCCAGCGCGGCTTCGATCTCGGCGGGGGTGCGCATCTCCGTGCCCACCTCGGGCTCCCCGGCCCACGCGATGGCGTTGAGGTCGAGGAAGCGGGCCCCGGGGAGGTGCCCCTCCTCGTACGCCCCGCGGCGGCCGTCCACATGGAGGACCACCACGGCCGGGTTGGCCAGGTTGGCCTCGACCCATTCCGGGGAGACGAGGTAGCCCGGCGCGACCTGCGCCAAGACGGGAGCCGCGAGAGCGACGAGAGCGACGGCGGAGCCCAGCCCCGCCAGGGATGCGGACCTGCCCACGGAGGACCTCCTGGTTCTCAGTCGGGACGGGGGAGCACGCCGAGGACCGCGGCGGCCACCTGGCCGCGCGCCCCGACGCCGAGCTTGGCGAAGACCTTCTCGGTGTGGTGCCGGGCGGTGTGGGGGCTGATGCCCAGTGTGCGGGCCACCCGCTTCTCCGACGCCCCCCGGGCCACCAGGAGGGCCACCTCCGCCTCCCGGGGGGTCAGGTCGAAGCGGGCACGCAGCTCCTCCGGGGCCGGCAGACGCGACGCCTCCCGTGCCAGCCCCCTGAGCGCGGCGTCGAGGGCGGGCTGGAGGGCACCCAGCGCGGGGACCGCCCCGTCTCCGAAACCGCGCATCCCCTTGCGGGACACCCAGAGCATGGCGTCGCCCAGCGGGCCGGTGCTGGTGATACCCAGGAAGTCGTCCATCCCTGCCGGGACGCACACCTCGCGGTAGATACGGGTGTCCTCCACCCGCACGCCCATGTCCCGGGACACGCTCTCCCGGGTGAAGACGCGGCTCGCGCTCCGCCGGCCCAGCCGATGCAGCCGCTCCATCTCCGGGTCCCGGTACCGGAGGGCCCGGGCCGACGTCTCGGCGAACTCCGCCTCCAGGGCCTCGAAGGTGGCTGGGTCGATCCCCGTGCCCACGTACAAACGGGCTGCCGAGGGGATCTGGACGTAGGCGTGGTCCGCCCGCAGCAGCTCCGCCACCGACTCCGAGGCCGCACGGCGCCACGCCACCTCGTCGCCGGGGGCGGCGGGGTCCAGCAGCGTGCGGAGGGTTCGGCCCAGCGCCTTCAGGCCGGCGGGCGTTGCGTGCATGGCGGGTCCGTATGGGAGGAACGTCCCATACCAACTTGCTCCGCGGCCGACGAATCTCAAGCCCGACGTTCACGCCACGCCGGAGAGGGAGGGACCATGACGCGACTGAAGGACAAGGTGATCCTGGTCACCGGGGCCGCCCGGGGCATCGGTGAAGCGGTGGCCCGCGCCGCCGTGGCGGAAGGGGCCCGGGTGGTGGTCACCGACCTCGAGGACCGGCGCGGTGGGCGGGTGGCCGCGAGCCTGGGCGGGGCCGCCTGGTACCGCCACCTGGACGTGCGGGTCGAGGAGGAGTGGGGCGGGGTGCTGGGGGAGGTGGTGGCGGAGCACGGCCGCCTGGACGGGCTGGTGAACAACGCCGGCATCACCGGCTTCGCCGAGTGGCCCCAGCGCCACGACCCCGAGCACGCCACGCTGGAGGCCTGGCGAGGCGTGCACGCCACGAACCTCGAGGGGGTCTTCCTGGGGTGCAAGTACGCCATCCGGGCCATGCGTCCCCGGGGGGCCGGCTCCATCGTCAACGTCTCGTCCCGGTCGGGGCAGGTGGGCATCGCCGGCGCCGCCGCGTACGCCTCCAGCAAGGCGGGGGTGCGCAACCACACCAAGACGGTGGCGCTCTACTGCGCCCAGGAGGGGCTGGGCATCCGGTGCAACTCCATCCACCCGGCGGCGGTGCTCACCCCCATGTGGGAGCCCATCCTGGGCCAGGGGGCGGAGCGGGAGCGGAACATGGCGGCCTTCGTCGCCGACGTGCCGCTGCGCCGCTTCGGCACCCCGGAGGAGGTCGCGGCGGTGGCCGTCCACCTCCTCTCCGACGAGTCGGCCTACACCACCGGCGCCGAGTTCGTTGTGGACGGAGGCATCCTCGCGGGGGCGGCGGCGGCGCCCCGCTGAGGGGGCTGAGCCTTTGCGGCGGCGGTTCCGGTACCCCCTCCATGGAGGCCGGACCCGTCCGCCAGGGGCGGTGCGGTCCGGCGGTGCGGGTACGCCGCGCCTCGCCCGGCGAGGGCGGCCGGGAGCGGGGTGGACGGGGATGGGTGGACAAGCACATTGGGCTCCGAGGGCCATGAGCCGTCGTCACGCGTTGCGTTTGCTGGCCGGCGTCGGCGCGGCCGGGCTCCTCGACCCCCTGCCCGCCGCCGGCCGCACCCGCCTCTCCCGGCCCGTGCACCCCGAGCCCCGTCCGGGCATCGACGCGTCCCGCGTCCTGTCCCGGGACGCCGTGGCGCCCCACGCCGCCGACCTCTTCGACCAGGTGCGGCGGATCCCCCACGTCGTGGACGGGATCGGGTGCCACTGCGGGTGCGGCGACCTCCCGGACATGGTCTCCCTCCTCTCGTGCTACGAGGGGGTGGGCATGGCCCAGTACTGCCAGATCTGCTCCGGGGAGGGGCGCCTGGCCTTCGAGCTCCACCAACAGGGCCGCACGCTGGACGAGATCCGCGCGGCCATCGACCGACGATTCGGCTGAAAGGACGAACGCATATGACGACGCCACCCCTGCGGGCCGCGGCGCTGGCTGCCGCGCTCTTCGCGCTTCCCTCCGTCCACGCCGACGCGCAGATCCGCGGGAGCGAGCGCGCCTCGGTGAGCCAGACCGTGGACGGGACCACCCTCACCCTCGACTACGCCCGCCCTTCGGCGCGTGGCCGCGCGCTCTTCGGCCACCTGGTGCCCTGGAACGTGGTGTGGACGCCCGGCGCCAATTGGGCCACCACCCTCACCGTGGACCGTGACGTGCGCCTGGGCGGCGTTCCCGTGCCCGCCGGCGACTACTCGGTGTGGATGATCCCCCGGGAGGGCGCGTGGACGCTCACGCTCAACCCCGAGCCCCGCATCTTCCACTTCCAGAAGCCCGACTCCGCCGACGGCCAGATCCACGTCGCGGTGCGCCCCGAACGGGCCCACCACATGGAGATGCTCACCTGGTCGTTCCCGGCGGTGTCCGGGGACGGAGCGCTCCTGGCCATGCACTGGGGCGACACGCGGGTATCGGTGGACGTGGTGGTTCAGCCCACCAAGCCCGCCGCGGTGGCCCCCGAGGACCGGGCGCTCTACGTGGGGCGGTACGACCTGAGCATCATGGACGGCATCGGGTACCCGACCGCCGCGTTCCTGGAGGTCGCGGAGGAGGAGGGGCGACTCCGCGCCCGCATGCCCTTCCCCATCCACCCCGGCGACGAGCTGGAGTTCGACCTCGTTCCCGCCGGCACCCACCGGTTCAGCCCGGGGCTATACCACGGCGACCAGCTGTTCAACGTGGAGATGGGCGTGAGCTTCGAGTTCGACGTCCAGGGGGGCCGGGCCCGGGCCGTGACCATGCGCGGCATCGAGGGCACCGCCTTCGGAACCGGCGCCACGGCGGCGGACGCCACCGGGTCCGGGGCTCCCTCCCTCCGACGCTGACCATTGCGTGGGGGGGCGCCGCGCGCCACCCTGCTGCACCACCGACGGCCGGTCTCCCGGGGAGGGGGGCCGGCCGTTCCGCTCCACGGGCGCCCCCCGCTTCCCCGGGGCGCCGCGAGCCGCGAACCCCTTCCCGGAACCCGCCCATGCCACCGCGTCTCCCCACCGCCTCCCTCGTCGCGGCGACCGCCGCTGCCCTGGGCGTCGTCGCCCTCGTCGCGTCACCGGACGCCGCCGCCGCCCAGCAGCCCACGCTGGCCCTGGTGGGGGGCCGCGTCCTGGACGGCTACGGCGGCCCCGTCCTCGAGAACGGCACCGTCCTCATCGCCGGCGAGCGCATCGTCGCGGTGGGGCCCGCCGCCCAGGTCCGGGTGCCTCCTGGGGTGCGCGTCATCGACGCCAACGGCATGACGGTGCTGCCCGGGCTGTGCGACATGCACGTCCACCTCCAGCTCCTGGGCCACGGCGACTACCGACGCTGGCACGAGCTCTACGGCGAGGACCAGGAGCGGATCATGGCCATCGCCGCCCGTCAGCTCCTGGAGTCGGGCGTGACGTGCGCCCGGGACCTGGGCGGGCCCCTGGAGGAGCTGGTCGCGACGAAGCGGAGGATCGCCGAGGGCGAGATCCCCGGGCCCCGCCTCTTCATCTCCGGGCCCTTTCTCCAGCGCGCCCCCTACGAGGATTACGAGGAGCGCTTCCGGTGGGGCGTGGACGGCGCCGCCGACGCCGCGGCCAAGACACGCCGGCTCCTGGACGCCGGCGTGGACGTCATCAAGCTCATCGACCAGGACCAGCTCACCGGCGAGGAGGTGGCGGCCATCGTCCGTACCGCCCATGCCGCCGGCAAGCCCGTGGTGGCCCACGCCCACCGCATGGACGAGATCCGCGTGGGGCTGGAGCACGGCGTGGACAACTTCGAGCACACCGGCCTCGGCACCGCGCCCGGCTACGCGCCCGACGTGCTCCAGGCGCTCCGGGAGCGCAACGCCGGGCTCTGGTGGACGCCCACCATCTCCCCGCTGTACGTCATGCAGTACACGGGAGAGGTCTTCCCCGAGCGGCTGGACGACCCCTCGTGGCACCTGGGCATGGAGGCGGAGATGTCCTCGGAGATCCGCGCGTCGCTGGAGCACATCCCCTGGCTCCCCTACTACGCCCTCTTCCCCAGCCGCATCCCACGCCTGCCGCAGAAGTTCGCCCAGCTCCGGGAGACGGGCGTGCGCATGCTCGTGGGCACCGACTCGGGGATCCCCTCCATGTTCCACACCGACTCCACGTGGCGGGAGATGGTGAAGTGGGTGGAGCTGGGGGTGCCGGCCATGGAGACGATCCAGTCGGCCACCCTCTGGCCCGGGCGCTTCTTCCGCCGCGACGACCTGGGCACGCTGGCGCCGGGGAGCCTCGCCGACGTCATCGCCGTGCGCGGCGACCCCCTCACCGACATGTCGGTGCTGCGCCGGGTGGACGTGGTGGTGAAGGGAGGAGCGGTGGTGAAGGGGGGCGGCCGGTAGGCCGTAGTGCCCGGCATGATCGATCTCCTGGCGTTCCTGGCCCTCGTCGCCTTCGTCGCCTTCGGCTGGACGCGAGGCGTGAAGGGCATGGCCCTCTGGTCGCTGAGCCTGGTGGCCGGATCGCTGGCGGCCACCTTCCTGGCGCGTCCGGCCGGGACGTGGCTTGCGGGTCAGGCCGACCTCCCGCTCCTCGTGGCCATCCCGGTGGCGGGCATGGTCGTGGCCGGCGTGGCCACCGGCATGGTCCGCGGAGCCTCCCTGCGGGTGGGCCGCGAGCGCAAGGTCATGCTGGACAACGGCTGGGAGCCGCCCCCCTGGGACCGGTGGGGCGGCGCTGCCCTGGGCGGGGCGTGCGGCGCGGGGGTCGTGTTGTTCGCCGCGTGGGTGGGCACGGCCACCGGGAACCTCCACGGCCGCGAGGCCCAGATCCGCGCGTCCACCGTGGGGCGCGCCGCGGCCCACGTGGGGGAGCCGGTGGTGCGCGTGGTGGCGGGGGAGGCCATGGGCAACGCCGTCATGGCGTCCACCGCCGCCTATCTCATGTCCGACCCGGAGAGGGCCCGCGAGACCGTGGGAGCGCTTGTGAGGGACGAAAGGGTGCGCCGGCTCGCCACCGACCCGGGCGTGCGCCAGGCGCTGGTGGAGGGAAACGCCGGCGCCCTCAGCCGCGTCCCCGCGCTCCGCGACCTGGCGGCGGACCCCGCCTTCGTCGCGGCGGCGCGACGGGTACGCCTGGCCCCCGACGGCGCGGGCGACACTCTGTCCCCGCAGGAGCTGGCCGAGGCCGTCGCCGAGCGCCTCGGACCCCTGGCCCACGCCGTCGAGGCCCTGGCGAAGAACCCCGACGTCCAGGCCGCGCTCCAGGACCCGGCGTTCAAGGAGGCCCTGGCGCGGGGGGATCTCGCCGCGCTGATTTCGCAGGGCAGGCTCGACGAGATCCTGCGGCAGGTCTCCGCGGAGCTGGAGCGCATCCGATGACCGACGTGAACGCCCTCGCCGGGGGAGCCCGGGACCACCTCCGCCACACGCTGGCGACGCTGGCCTACCGGGCGGGGAAGGCCGTGAGCGGCGCCCCCGGGTCCTTCGCCGGATTCGGGGCGGGGGGAGGCACGCGCACGCCGCTGGAGATCCTGGCTCACATGGGCGACCTCATGGCGTGGGCCCTCTCCCAAGCCCACGGAGAAGAGCGCTGGACCCCCGTGGCGCCCACGTCCTGGGAAGGCGAGGTGGATCGCTTCTTCGCCGGCTTGGCACGCCTCGATGGGTACCTGGCCTCTGGCCGTCCCCTCGGGCAGAGCGAGGAGAAGATCTTCCAGGGGGCCGTGGCGGACGCCCTCACCCACGTGGGGCAGATCAACCTGCTGCGCCGTCTCGCGGGCGCCCCCGTGCGGGGCGAGAACTACAACAAGGCCGACATCCAGGTGGGTCGGGTGGGCCGTGACCAGTCGCCGCCGCGTCGGGAGTTCGATTGACCTCGGACCCCGTGGCCGTGGTGGGCGCCGGCGCCGCGGGGCTCATGGCGGCTCTCTTCGCCGCCCGCTCAGGTGCCGACGTGGTGCTCCTGGAGCGCACCCCCGACGGTGGCCGGAAGATCCTCATCAGCGGCGGCGGCCGGTGCAACATCCTGCCCTCGGTGGCCCAGCCCCGCCGCTACGTCACCGACTCGTCCGCGAATACCCTGCGAAAAATGCTCTTGTCGTGGCCCCTGGAAGAGCAACGCGCGTTCTTCGAAGCCGAGCTGGGCATGGCGCTGGAGCGGGAGGAGGGGACGGGGAAGCTCTTCCCGTCGAGCCACAGGGCCCGCGACGTGCGCGACGCCCTGGTGGCGCGGGTCCGCGAGGCCGGCGCCCGCGTCTGGTTCGACGCCCGCGTCACCGACCTAGTGCCCGACGGCCCTGCCTGGCGCGTGGACGTGGCCGGCGCCCCACCCCTGCGCGCCGCCGCGGTGGTGCTGGCCACGGGCGGCCTCTCGGTGCCCGCCACCGGCTCCGACGGGTGGGGCCTGGCCCTGACCCGCCGCCTCGGCCACGTGGTGCACGACACCTACCCCGCCCTCACGCCCCTCACCGCCGCCCCCCACCCCCACGCGGCGCTGGCGGGCGTGTCCCTCGCGGTGACGCTGCGGGCCCCCGGGACCCGCCCCCTCTTCGAGACCACCGACGGCTTCCTGGTCACCCACCGGGGGTGGAGCGGGCCCGCCGTGCTCGACGCCTCCCACCTGACGGTGCGCGGCCGGCCGGACGGCGGCCGCCAGGAGCTGACCGTGCAGTGGAGCCCCAGGGGTCCCGAGGCCTGGGACGCCGCCCTGGCCGCCGGAGGCACGGCGACGGTGCGGAGCACGCTGGGGCCCCACCTCCCCCGCCGCCTCGCCGACCACCTGTGCGCCGAGACCGGCGTGGACCCGGACACCCGCCTCGCCCGCCTGCGCCGGGAGGAGCGTCGTGCCCTCGTGTCGGCGCTCACGGCCTATCCGCTGCCCTGGACGGGGGACGAGGGATACCGGAAGGCAGAGGTCACGGGGGGCGGCGTCGCCCTCGACCAGATGGACCCCCGCACCATGGAGAGCCGGCGGGCACCCGGTCTCTTCCTCTCCGGCGAGATCCTCGACGCCTTCGGACCCATCGGAGGACACAACTTCCTCTGGGCCTGGGCCACGGGGAAGGCGGCGGGCGTGGGGGCGGCCGCGCACGCGCGCGCGAAGGCCTGACCCGAAAAAGAGGAGCCGCCCCGGGTCGCAGAGACCCGAGGCGGCTCGATCATCCCAGCCGTGGCTCGCGGGCCCGGCCGGAGCCTCAATCAGTTCCAGTCGGGACGATGCGGGCGCTTCCGCCCGAACATGTCCTCCTCCTCCTCGTCTTCGTCCCAATCCTCCCAGTCGTCGTCTTCGTCGTCGTCGTCGTCCTCGTCGTCCTCGTCCCAGTCGTCCTCGTCCCAGTCGTCCTCGTCGTCACCCCAGTCCCCGAGGTCCTCGCCCCCTTCGTCGTCCCCCTCCTCCTCCTCGTCTTCGTCGAAGGCGAGAACGGTGGTGGGGGGGGCTTCCTCTTCGAACCAGCCCGACCGGCTCATCTGTCTGATCTCCTCCTGGCTCCGGCCTCGGAGCATCCGACTCGTTCGGATACCCAGGGCGCTTGGCGCGAAAGTAATGGGGGGCGGTGGGTTGTCAACAAGGGTTTTCTGCGTCACGGCTCCCGGGACGGCAACTGATAGAGAGGACGCATCTCGAGCTGGAAGGTTACATGCCCGATCCCCCGCTCTCTCATACGGGACTGCACCTCCTCCAGGATTCGCGTGTGGGCGGCGGGATCGTCGAGGACTCCATGAGCGGAGAGCGCCACGAACCCGCTGGTGAGTGTCCACACGTGCACGTCGTGCACGTCGTCCAGCCCCTGGATGGAGCGCAGCTCCCCGACGATGGACGCCACGTCCACGTGGGCGGGCGCGGCCTCCAGGAGCACGTCGGTGGCCTCCCGCACCAGCTTCCAGGCGCTGATGAGGATGAGGACGGCGATCACCACCGAGATGATGGGATCGGCGGGCGTCCACCCGGTGGTGAGGATGATCACAGCGGCGCCGATGGCGCCCACGGATCCCAGCAGGTCGCCCAGGACGTGCAGATAAGCCCCGCGGACGTTCAGGTTGTCGTGGGCGTGGGCGTGCAGGAGCAGCGCCCCCACCACGTTCACGCCCAATCCCATCACCGCCACGGTCAGCATGACGGGGCCGTCCACCAGGACCGGATCGTGGAGGCGATCCCACGCTTCCAGGACGATGAATACGGCGATGGCCAGGAGCGTGGCGCCGTTGGCCAGCGCGGCCAGGATCTCCAACCGCACGTACCCGTACGTCTTCTCGGGGCTGGGCGGACGCTGGGCCATGCGCATGGCCAGGAGCGACAGGGCCAGCGCCCCGGCATCGGTGAACATGTGGCCCGCATCGGCCAGCAGGGCCAGCGACCCCGACAGGAGGCCGCCCACCACCTCGGCGACCATGAAGAGCCCGGTGATGGCGAGCACCTGCACCAGGCGGCGTCGCTCGGCGCCCCGCGCCACCATCCCGTGCCCGTGTCCCGCCGGGCCATGGTGGTGCGGCCCCGGCCCGTGGTGGTGGTGTGCGTGGTCGTGTCCGCTCATGACGTCTCCTTAGGCCGGTCGGCGCCCGCGAGCGCCCGCCCCAGGAGCACGGGTCCGCCGAGGATGTTGCCGATGATCACCGCCATGGCCAGCGCCACCACCCCGCCCCCCACCGCGGGGAACGCGTCCTGGATCAGGAGGATCAGCCCCAGGGAGACCCCGCCCTGGGAGATGAGCCCCATCCACGCCCGTTCCCGGATGGCCGCGTCGGCCCCCGTGACCCGCGCGCCCAGGCGCGTGCTCCAGCGGGTGAGGAAGAGCCGCGCGGAGAAGAGCGCCAGCGCCACCGGGCCAAAGCGCACCAGCGCGCCCAGGTCCAGGCTCGCCCCCGCCACCGCGAAGAAGAACGCGAAGATGACCACCGCCACCGCCCGGATGCCCTGGATCATGCGCTCGCCCGACGGAGAGAGGTTCTCCACCACGAAGCCCGCGGCCACGCCGGCGAGGAGCAGCTCCACGTGGAGCTGCTCCGCCAGCACCACGAGCACGTAGGCGAAGACGAAGGTCGCCAGCGGCGAGCGCGGCGGCCCGCTCCCCCCGAGGTACCGGGAGAACACCCACCCGCCCCCGGCGCCCAGGACGAGGGCCCCTCCCACCTCGCGGGCCAGGTCCACGAAGGCGTGGGCCGAGAACGCCCCGTCGGGGTCCAGGAAGGGCGTGACAAGGGCCAGCGTCACCGTGAAGAGGACGATGACCACCACGTCCTTCACGATGGTGATCCCCAGGATGACCTCCGCCATGGCGCCCTTCGCCTTCCTCTCCTCGATGACCGCAACCGTGAGGTCGGGCGACGAGTTGGCGGACCAGACACCCAGGAGGAGGGCCACGGCCAGGGCCCCCGTCCAGGGCAGCTCCGCGAGGAACGGAACGAAGGGGTGGACGGCCATCACCACCACCGTCATCCCCAGGGCCACGACGCCGGTGATCACGGCGGTGGCCCCGGCGATGACCCGGATCTGCGGCCTCAGGTGCTGCACCTGCAGCTCGCCGCCGGCCAGCATGGCGATGAGGGCGAGGGCGAAGTCGTCGATGAGGCGGAGGTCGGCCACCGCCTCTGGGGGCAGGAGGCCCACCAGGGAGGGGCCTGCCGCGATCCCGACGAGGATGAAGCCCGTGATGCGGGGGAGCCCCACCTCCGCCGCCAGCGCTCCCGCCACGGACGACGCCAGCAGGACGAAGCCCACGAGGACCGACAGGCGCCCGCCCCCCAGCGTCGGCGCCACGCCCTGGAAGCTGAGCCAGGTCAGGCCGAACAGGAGGAGCAACGTCACGGCGGGCCGGAGGACGCCTTGGGAGCCTGGGCGGGGCCGCGCGGTGGAGGATGCGCTCATGGCCTCGGGGAGGGAGGGTCTGTGAGGAGCCAGGGGCGAGGCGGGAAGTTACGCCCCGGCCGGGTGGTTCTTCAACGTCGGGCCGCGACGAGGGCGCGAACCGCCTCCTCCACGGTGGCCCCGTGGATGGCCACCGTGTCGTCCTGGCGGTAGGCGTACCCCCCGGCCAGCGTGACCGCCACGGGGACCCCCCGGTCCCTGAGCGTCTCCAACACGTGCGCGTCGCGGCGGCGGAGCCCCTCCAGGGTCAGCCCCAGTCCGCCGAGCTGGTCTTCCCGGTAGGGGTCGGCGCCCGCCAGGTAGAACGCGAGCTCCGGTTGGGAGCGCTCGAGTGCCCGCGGCAGCGTCGCCTCCAGGATGGACAGGTATTCGGCGTCGCCCGTCCCGTCGGGGAGTCCGAAGTCCACGTCCGACGGGGGCTTGAGGGCGGGATAGTTCTTCTCCTGGTGCATGGACAGCGTGTGCACGCTGTCATCGCCGGCGAAGATGGCCGCCGTCCCGTTGCCGTGGTGCACGTCCAGGTCCACCACCAACACGCGCGAGACCGAACCCTCAGCCTGGAGCGCCCGGATGGCCACCGCCACGTCGTTGAGGAGACAGAACCCCTCGCCGTGGTCGGGGAACGCGTGGTGGAACCCCCCTCCCAGGTGCACCGCCACGCCGTCGCGGAGCGCCATGCGCGCCGTGAGCAGCGTGCCGCCGCAGCAGATCCGGCTCGCCCTCGCCAACGCTGGCGTGAAGGGTACCTCCAAGAGGTACCGCTCCAGCGGCGCGAGGTCGTCGTCGCGGATCTTCCGCAGGTACTCCTCGGTGTGGACGCGGGCCAGGTCGGCGTCGGTAGCCGGCTCGGGCTGCAGGAAGTCCTCCTCGGCCACGATCCCCCGCTCCAGGAGCCTGGCTCGCACCAGACCGTACTTGGCCGTGGGGAACACGTGGGGTCCGATGTCCACCGCGTAGGCGGGAGACCAGATCACGCAGAGCTTGCCCATGCCGAAAGATGACGACAGCAGCATTGCCGCGCACACTGTCGTGGGCGTCCGTGAATGCTACTTTTCTAGGATACCCCCCGGGCTCCCGCCCACGCTTCCCGCCATGGCCTCCGACGCAAACCCACTTCTCTCCGACGTCTACCGCATTCCCTTCCACCTCCTCAGGGCGGAGCATGTGGAGCCGGGCATCCGCCAGGCCCTGGCCGAGGCCCAGGCGGAGGTGGACGCCGTGGCGGCCGACACGGCGCCTCCCACATGGGAGAGCACGGTGGAGCGCCTCGACGGCGCCGTGCAGCGGCTGGCCCGCCGTGTCGTTCCCGCCTCCCACCTCGTCGCCGTGGCGGAGACGCCCGAGCTCCGGGAGGCCTACAACGCCGTGCTCCCCGAGATGTCGGCCTTCTGGTCCCGCCTTCCCCTCAACGAGGGACTCTGGACCCGCATCCGGGGCTTCGCCGACACGGACGAGGCCCGGGCCCTGGCGGGGCTGCGTCGCCGCCACCTGGACAAGACGGTGCAGGAGTTCCGCCGGGCCGGTGCCGACCTCCCCCCCGAGCCCAAGAAGCGGCTCGAGGGACTCCGCGTCGAGCTGGCCCAGCTCCAGCAGCGCTTCAGCGAGAACGTCCTGGACGCCACCGCGAGCTACGAGCTCCACGTCACCGACGAGGAGCGCCTCGCCGGCGTGCCGGAGGCGGCTCGGAGGCGCGCCCGGAGCCGAGCCAGGGAGGCGGGCAAGGAGGGATGGCTCCTCACCCTGGACTTCCCGTCGGTGGAGCCGATCCTCAAGTACTGCGCGGACCGGGAGCTGCGCAGGGAGATCCACGTGGCCTACACCACGCGGTGCCGCGACGGCGATCACGACAACCGTGGTCTGATCGCGCGCATCCTCCGCATCCGCGAGGAGATCGCACGGATCCTCGGCTACGCCTCGTTCTCCGACTACAAGCTCGAGAACCGCATGGCCCGGACCGGTGCGCGGGCCCGGGCCTTCGAGTGGGACATGGTGGAGCGCACGCGGCCCTACTTCGAGCGGGACGTGGCGCTGTTGCGCGCCCACGCGGCCACGATGGGGATCCCCGAGCTGGAGCCCTGGGACGTGAGCTTCGTCATGGAGCGGCTCCGCAAGGAGCGCTACGACCTCGACGACGAGGAGATGCGCCCCTATTTCCCCCTGGATCAGGTCCTGGAGGGACTCTTCGAGATCGTACGGCGGACCTTCGGGTTCCGGGTGGCGGAGCGCGCCATCGAGGAGGTGTGGCATCCAGACGTGCGCTTCTACGAGATCTTCGCCGAAGACGGCACCCAGGTGGGCTCCTTCTACTCCGACTGGTTCCCGAGGAAGGAGAAGCGCCAGGGCGCCTGGATGAACGATTTCATCACGGGCGGGCCCGACGGGGAGGGAGGCTTCCGCCCCCACCTGGGCGTCGTGTGCGGCAACTTCACCCCCCCTGACGACGACGAGCCCGCGCTCCTCACCCACCGGGAGGTGGAGACCACCTTCCACGAGTTCGGACACCTCCTCCACCACTGCACGTCCCGGGTGGAGATCTCGGCGCGGGCGGGAATCAACGTGGCCTGGGATTGGGTGGAGCTGCCCAGCCAGCTCATGGAGAACTGGTGCTGGGAGCGGGAGGCCCTGGACCTCCTGGGGCGTCACCACCGCACCGGCGAGCCCTTCCCCGACGCGCTCTTCAGGAAGATGGTGGCCGCGCGTCGGTACATGGGCGGCTGGGCACAGATGCGCCAACTCTCCTTCGGGACCGTGGACCTGGCGCTCCACGACGACCTGGCACCGGCGCTGCTGGAGGCGGCGGGCGGGTCCGGCGCGGACGGCGACGGCGGGGTGGACGCGGCGCAGGGCGATGAGGTCATGGCCTTCGCCCGCAAGCACTTCGCGGGCTTCTCGCCCTCCGACCGCTTCGCCGATCTCCACGTCCTCACGTCGTTCACCCACCTCTTCTCCGGCGGATACGCGGCGGGATACTACAGCTACCTGTGGTCGGAGGTACTCGACGCCGACGTGTTCACGCGCTTCCAGAACGAGGGCGTGTTCAACCGCGAGACCGGGCGGGCCTACGTGGACGCCATCCTCTCGCAGGGTGACGCCGACGACCCCGAGGCGCTCTTCCGGGCCTTCATGGGTCGCGACCCGGAGCCCGAAGCGCTCCTGACCCGGAACCTGGGACCCACGCCCGCCTGACTCGAAACCCTGTCCGGCCGCACTGGTACAAAGGAATGGACCGTTCCCCCCTGGAGGCCACGCCCATGCGCAAGCTCGTCCTCACCGCCCTCCTGGCCGCCGGCGCCACCGCCTGCGGCGACGCCCTGAATTCCCGCGCGTACGGGGAATACAACGGCATCGTGGCCGCCATGGACCCCGCCCTCTGGGACGAGGTGGGGGAGGACATCTACGGGGCCCTGGAGCCCACGATCCAGACGGTGACCAACGAGAGGACGTTCACCGTCACCTTCCAGGACCCGGCCGCCCCCGAGTGGCGGAACCTCCGCCGCTTCCGCCAGATGCTCCTGGTGGGCACGGGCGACGAGCCCTGGATGCGCGAGGCCATGGACAAGGCCAGGGAGCCCATCACCGGGCCGGGCATCTACAGCGTCTGGGACGTCTGGGCCCGGGACCAGCACGCGACCATCATCCTGCTCTCGGCCGCCGGTGCCGCCGACGAGGTGCGCGCCCACCTCGCCGAGATCAACGAGGCGCTGGACGCCCAGTACCGGGCCTGGGCGCGGAACCGGATGTTCCTCTCCGGCGTGGACTCGGCGCTGTCGGACACGCTTCGCTCCTTCGCCCGCTTCGAGCTTCTCCTCCCCGACGTGTACCGGTGGACGTACCAGGACTCCACGTTCCTCTTCCGCAACGACCAACCCGATCCCTCCGAGCTCATCCGGCAGATCGCGGTGACGTGGAAGACACCCGTCCCGCCGGACATGCAGCCCGACGGGATCCTGGAGTGGCGGACCGAGGTTGCCCGGTCCTACAACGAGCCCCAGGCGCTGGACCTGTCTCTCTGGGACGCGGGCCCCTTCCAGTACCGGGGGAACCCGGCCTACCAGATCCAGGCCACGTGGGTCAATCCCCCCGAGCAGAACTGGCCCGCGGCGGGGCCCTTCATCACCCGCGCGGTGATCTGCCCGGCCCAAAGCCGGATGTACCTCCTCGACGCGTGGCTCTACGCCCCGGGGAAGGAGAAGTACGAGTACATGATCCAGCTCGAGACCATCCTCGACTCCTTCCGCTGCGGGCCGGCGTAGCCCGTCGCCCCCCGCCGGCGCTCGCCGCGGGCCGCCTCCCGGGAGGGGGGCGGCCCGCCGCGCTTCCTACCACCCGAAGCTCACGCGTCCGGACAGGGGCACGAGGAGGACCCCCAGCTCCCGGGCCAGGGACCCCTCGGAGAACAGCCCCACGAGGAGCGTCGGCCCCACCTTCACCCACCGGTTCCCCACCCGGAGGTTGGCGTACCCCCCCAGGAAGAGGGGGACGCCCGGGTCGTCGTCCGAGGAGTCGAAATGGATGAAGACGGAGGCACGGGCGCCCACGTCCCAGCTCACCCGTTCGCTGGGGACCCGCCGCAGAAAGGCGCCCGCGTGGAGAAGCTCGACGAGCTCCTTGTCCACGAAGCCGTCGCGGGTCTCGTAGGAGGGTCCGTCCTCGTGGGCGAAGTGGCGCCCGGCGAGGAGCATCCGGTTCCAGAAGCCGCCCCCCAAGCCCGCCTCCACACCCCGGTAGCGTCCGGGCCCGCGGGCCCGGGCGTAGCTCACCGTGCCTCCGATGAAGTCCGCCTCCAGGGAGAGGACGGTGTCGGGCTGGCGTCGCTGTGCGGATCCGTCCCGGGGATGCGCCGACAGGGTCGCGAGCGCCAACACCACCGCCAGGAGCCCCCGGGGCGGCATCTACCCCCCGCTCACCGACGGGAGGATGATCACCTCGGCGCCGTCGTCCACCGGGGTGGCCAGCCCGCCCGTCCAGCGGATGTCGTCGCGCCCCACGAAGACGTTCACGTGGGGGCGCAGCTCCCGCGTCTCCGTGCAGATCCGGTCCCACACCCCGGGGTGGCGCGCCCGGAGAGCCTCCAGCGCCCCGCCCACCGTCTCCACGGGCTCGTCCAGGCCCACGGTGCCGGCTCCCCCCGTCAGGTCGCGGAGCTGCCAGGGGAGGACGACCTTCACCACGTCAGGCCACCACCGCGGCCTTCACGCACAGCACCGGGGGCAGACCGTCCCGCACCAGGCTCCAGGAGTCGCCGTCGTCTGCCGAGGCGTACACCTTCCCGCTCCGGGTCCCGAAGTACACCCCGGCCCTGGGCGCGCCGTCGGTGTCCATACCGTCGCGGAGCACCGTCTCGTACGCCCCCTCCTGCGGGAGCCCGTCGGTGAGGGCGTGCCAGGAGGCGCCGCCGTCCCGGGTGCGGTAGACGCGGAGCTTCGCCTCGGGAGTGCACCGGAAGAAGTCGCCCTCCAGGGGCACGATGTAGACCGTGTCCGGGTCGTGGGGGTGCATGGCCATGGCGAACCCGAAGTCCGAGGGGACGCCGTTGGCCACGTCCTGCCACGAGTCCCCCCAGTCGTCGCTCCGATAGAGGCCCCAGTGGTTCTGGAGGAAGAGCCGCTCCGGGCGCGACGGGTGGTGCACCACCTTGTGCACGCACTGGCCGAACTCGGGGTGCTTGTCGGGGAGGAACTCGGCGCGCACGCCGTGGTTGCGGGGACGCCAGGTGGCGCCGCCGTCGTCGGTGCGGTAGACGCCTCCCGTGGAGAAGGCCACGAGCATGCGCTCCGCGGAGGCCGGGTCGGGGAGGATGGTGTGCATGCACAGCCCGCCGTTGCCCGGGGTCCACTTCTCCCGGTGGTCGTGCTCCAGGAAGCCCGCCACGGGCGCCCAGGACCCGCCTCCGTCCCGGCTCTCGAAGAGGCATGTGGGCTCCACGCCCAGGAACATGCGCTCCGGCTCCTCGTCACGCCCGGGGCTGATCTGCCAGATCCGCGCCACCGAGAGCCCCGACTCCTCGGGGAAGCGCACCGGGCGCTCGTCCTTCTCGGACCAGGTGGCCCCGAGGTCGTCGGAGCGGCGCAGCGTGGTGCCGAAGAACGCGCTTCCCGGCGCCGCCCAGAGGCGTCGCCCGCCACCCCGCTGGTCCAGGGCCATGGCGTACACCTCCTCGCCGGGGAAGTGGGGCCCCTCCATCTCCCAGGCCCGGCGCTGGGCGTCCGAGCGGAAGAGGAAGGCGCCCTTGGTGGTCCCCACCATGAGGATCGCGTCTCCGGGGTCGGCGCTCAGGCCGGCGGGCAGCGCGGGCATGGAGCACTCCTTGTGCGTTGGGGGAGGATCGGACGCCGGCGGGGCGGCGTCCTCGACGGTAAGGCCGCCCCCCGGGGCGGGCCAGGGAAACGTACGGCGGCATCCGACGGCCGTGTCCGGCGGGGAGGACGGGGCCCGCCCGCGCGCCGTCGTCGCCGCCGCCCGGCGTTCCCCACCCCCCGGAAACGGCGTCCCTCCGTACCTGTCGCCTGGCCGCGATTGTAGGGCCTGGACCGGGTGACTACAATGGACCGTCCACCCCTCCGCACCCCGCATCGCCGTCCCGCCGACGTGAGCTTCGTCCACCTCCATACGCACTCGGAATACTCCCTTCTCGACGGCGCCAACCGCATCGGCGACCTGGTCAGGAAGGCCAAGGAGCTCGAGATGCCGGGGCTGGCCCTCACGGACCACGGCTGCATGTTCGGGGCGTGGACCTTCCACAAGGCGGCCCGCAAGGAAGGCGTCAAGCCCATCCTCGGGATGGAGGCCTACGTGGCCCCCGGCGACCGCCGGGACCGGTCCCGCTCGGGGCAGGGCGAGCGGGCCTACTACCACCTGGTCATGCTGGCCCGGGACCTCCAGGGGTACCGCAACCTGGTGAAGCTCTCCTCCATCGGGTACACGGAGGGCTTCTACCACCGGCCGCGCGTGGACCGGGAGGTGCTGGCCCGTCACCACGAGGGGATCATCGTCAGCTCGGCGTGCATGGCCGGCGAGGTGGCCCGCCACCTACAGGCCGACGACTGGGACGGGGCCCGCGAGGTGGCCGAGTGGTACGCCAACCTCTTCGACGGCCGCTACTACCTGGAGGTCCAGGCCCACGACTCGGAGGGCCAGGCCGAGCTCAACGGCAAGATCCTGAAGCTGGCCGGCGAGCTGGGCATCCCGACGGTGGCCACCAACGACGCCCACTTCCTCACCGCCGGCGACCACGAGGCCCACGACGTCCTCCTGTGCATCGGCCTGGGCAAGGACCGGGACGACCCGGCCCGCATGCGCTACGACCAGGGGCTGTACTTCAAGAGCGCCCAGGAGATCGCCGAGCGGTTCCCCGACCACCCGGAGGTGCTCGAGAACACCCTGGCCATCGCCGACCAGGTGGACGTGGTCTTCGACAAGAGGTACCACCTCCCCGCCTTCCCCCTCCCCGCCGACCACTCGGACGAGAACGAGTACCTGGAGCACCTGGCCCGGGAGGGCGCGAAGAAGCGCTTCGGCGACCCCCTGCCCTCCCACGTCCAGGAGCGCTTCGACTACGAGATGGGGGTCGTCAAGGGTACGGGGTACGCCGGGTACTTCCTCATCGTGCAGGACTTCATCGCCTGGGCACGGGCACACGACATCCCGGTGGGGCCGGGGCGGGGCTCGGCGGCGGGCTCGCTGGTGGCCTACTCCCTGGGCATCACCAACCTGGACCCCCTGGAGCACGATCTCCTCTTCGAGCGGTTCCTCAACCCCGAGCGGATCTCGATGCCGGACATCGACATCGACTTCTGCTTCGAGCGTCGCGGCGAGGTCATCGAGTACACGCGCCAGAAGTACGGCAAGGACGCGGTGGGGCAGATCATCACCTTCGGCACCATGAAGAGCCGGGCGGTGATCCGCGACGTGGGGCGCACGCTGGGCTTCGAGCCGGCGGAGACGGACAAGATCGCCAAGCTCATCCCCAACGCCCCGGGGCAGAGCTTCACCGTCGAGGAGGCGGTGAAGGGACTCAAGGAGGTGAAGGAGCTCTACAGGCAGGACGAGCGCCACCGCCGCCTCTTCGAGTACTCCATGACGCTGGAGGGGCTGTCCCGCCACGCGTCGGTGCACGCGGCGGGCGTGGTCATCGCCCCCGGGCCCCTGGACGACTACGTGCCCGTGTGCATCCAGACCGGGAAGAACGGCGGCGACGGCGAAGACGCCATGGCCGTCACCCAGTACGACATGAACTGCCTCGAAGAGGCAGGCATGCTCAAGATGGACTTCCTGGGGCTCAAGACCCTCACGGTGATCCACGACGCCGTGGCCATGGTGAAGGCGCGCTACGGCCAGCTCACCAACCCGGAGACCGGGGAGGCCTACGCCTCCATGGACGACGTCCCCCTGGACGACCCCGCGGTCTACAAGATGCTGGCCAGGGGCGGCACGTCGGGGGTGTTCCAGTTCGAGTCGAACCTGGCCCACGACAAGCTGCGGGCCATGAGGTGCGACCGCTTCGACGACCTGGTGGCCACCAACGCCCTCATCCGCCCGGGGCCGCTGGACTCGGGCATGACCGACGTCTACATCGACCGGAAGCTGGGGCGGAAGCAGGTCAGCTATCCCCACCCCGACCTGGTGCCGACGCTGGAGCCGACCTACGGCGTCATCGTCTACCAGGAGCAGGTGATGCGCATCGCCAACGTCCTGGCGAGGTACAGCCTGGGCGAGGCCGACGTGCTCCGGAAGGCGGTGGGCAAGAAGGACGCCGAGCTCATCAAGAAGGAGCTGGCCAAGTTCGTGGAGCGCGCCGTGGAGAACGGCGTGGAGAAGCGCCTGGCCACCGACCTGGCCGAGCAGATCGAGACGTTCGGCAGGTACGGATTCAACAAGAGCCACTCCGCGGCCTACTCGCTCGTCTCCTACCACACCGCCTGGCTCAAGGCCCACTATCCCGCCGAGTTCATGGCGGCGCTCCTGTCGTCGGTGCTGGACAAGACCGACGACGTGGTGAAGTACATCGGCGAGTGCCGGGACCTGCCGCGCTACGTCTCCAAGCTGGAAGAGCCCGTCGAGGTCCTCCCCCCCGACGTGAACGAGTCGGGGTGGAAGTTCACCGTCACCGACGCCCACCAGATCCGCTTCGGCCTGGGCGCGGTGCGGGGCGTGGGCGCGGGGGCCGTGAAGTCCATCCTGGAGGCGCGGCACGCTGGGGGCCGCTTCCGCTCCCTCTTCGACTTCCTGGAGCGCATCGACACCCGCGCCTTGAACAAGCGGGCGTGCGAGGCCCTCATCGCCGCCGGGGCGCTGGACGCCTACGGCCACCGCTCCCAGCTCCTCGCCGGCCTGGACACGGCGTACTCCGAGGTACAGGCCCGCCAGGCGGAGAAGGAGGCGGGCCAGGCGTCGCTCTTCGGCGACGCCTCCGTCCTGCCCCGCACCGAGCCCCCCCTCCCCAACATCCCCGTCTGGGACGAGCCCGAGCGCCTGGCCAGGGAAAAGGAGGCGCTGGGCTTCTTCATCTCCGGACACCCGCTGGACCGCTACCGCGAGGTGGTGCGGGCCTTCGAGCCCGTCTCCTCCGCGACGCTGGGCCAGTTCCCCGGGCAGCCCGTGGAGCTGGTGTGCGTGGTCACCTCGGTGGCGCGGCAGATCTCCCGCAAGGACAACTCCGAGTGGGGCAAGGTCACCGTGGAGGACTTCCAGGGCACCGCCACCGTGCTGGCCTTCCGGGAGGTTTGGCAGACGTACAGGGACGTGCTCAAACAGGACGCCGTGGTGCTCGTCGCAGGCAAGGTGAGTAGCCGGGAGCGCGACGAGGAGGACCCGCCCCTCTTCCTCGACGCCGCCCGGCCGCTGGAAGACCTCACCGGGTCGGGAGAGATCTCCCTGCAGATCGAGCTGGAGCTGGGCTCCAAGGTCCCCGAGGCCGCCTTCGCCGAGGCGAAGAAGGTCCTGGCGGCCCACCCCGGCGCCGCGCCGGTGGTCCTCCAGGTGGGCTCGGACAACGGCGACCGGGCGCCTCGCCTCAAGTCCCGCAGCCTCCGGGTCACCCCCGACGCGGAGACGGTGGGCGCGCTCCAGAAGCTCTTCGGCCGGGGGAACGTGAGGCTGGTGAGGACGTTCTCGCCGTCCGAAGGGCCGGGCGACGGCTGGTAGGACGGGCGCGAACCCCGGCGCCGGCCGGGGGTAGCCGACCCCCCATGGAGCACGTCACCCCCCAGGGCGTCCGCTGGACGGTGGACCCCGACGCCGGCCGATTCCCGGGCGGCCACCGCCTCCTCCGGGCCGAGGCCTTCATCCCCCTCCCCCGGGAGCGCGTCTTCCCGTTCTTCGCCGCGGCGGAGAACCTGGAGCGCATCACGCCCCCGGAGCTGCGCTTCCGCATCGTCACGCCCCTCCCCGTCGAGATGCGCGCGGGGGCGCTCATCGACTACCGCCTCCGCCTCGACGGCATCCCCTTCGGGTGGCGCACGCGCATCACCGAGTGGGACCCGCCCTTCGCCTTCACCGACACCCAGATCCGGGGCCCATACCACACGTGGGTGCACCGCCACACCTTCGAGGAGGTGGACGGCGGCACCCGCATGGTGGACGAAGTGCGCTGGCGCGTCCCTCTCTGGCCCCTGGGGGCGGTTGCCCTCCCCGTCGTGCGGCGGAAGGTGGCCCGGATCTTCGCCTACCGGCAGCAGGTCCTCGGAGCCCTCCTCCTGGGGTGAGCCGCGCCCCGTCACACCCCCGCCGCGCCGCTCGTTCCCCTCCCGAGTGCAGGGTGGACGACGACGAAGGGAGCGATCAATGCGTAGCGTGGGAAAGGGTGCATGGCTCTTGGCGGCGGTGGCGGTCTTCGCCGCCTGCGACGACGCCACGGGGCCTGAGGACGGCGCCCTCTTCAAGGTGGAGGTCAGCGGGGAGCACTTCGTGATCCGGGTGGAGACCGACGCCCAGATCGAGGAGATGGAGGCTCGCCTGGACTCGGGCGAGGAGGGTGTCATCAACGGCCAGATCCTGGCCGGCGACGGAGGCTTCAACGGCCCGTGGGGCTGGCACATGGTGCCGTCCTCCGTGCATACCGCCGACGTCGCCATCGAGCTCTGCGACGGACGGCCGAGCCTGGTCGAGGACGACCTGGACTATTGGCTTCAGACGGTGAAGCAGTTCTGTCCGTGGGGCGCCAAGGTGGTGCAGCGCATCCGCTGACGCGCCGCCCCACACGACGACGGGCGGGCCCGGGGCCGTTTCGGTCCCGGGCCCGATCCGTTCAGGCCGACTCCTGCGCTCCGCCCATGGGACTCACGTCCATCCACTGGGCCTCCACACGGTCCCGGAGCTCCCGCAGCACCTCCTCCCTCGTCTCGTCGCCGCGGAGGTGGTACCGGGCCGCCGCCAGCGCGCGGAAAGCACGCCACAGCGCCTTGGACGCCGGGCTCCGCCACGACTCCCGGCGGTACTCGCCCCGGACGCGGGCCACCACCCACTCCAGGAGGTCTTTCTTCACCTGGAGCGAGTGTGCCTCTTCGCCCACCTCCTCCTCCAGGAGCGCCTGGATCCTCCGATTGAAGCCCCGGGGCGCCCCCGCCACCACGAACACCGACAGATCGTCCCGCTCGAGCCAGTCCCTGGCCATGGCCATGCCTTTCCCCGCTGGTAGTCTCTTCCGCGTACCCATGATACAGCTTATAAGCTGCGTTGTTCCGAAGGGGCTCTGGCGGAGGCCCCGGAGACTTCCACTTCCAGCCCTTCCTTGAGAGCTTTCAGCGCTGGCGTTCCTTCGCAGATTCCGGCGCCCCGAGGCGCCGCTCCCACGGAATACGACCCATGTACGAGAAGATCCTGCGCTCCCTGGGCATCGAGGACCTGAACCCCGGCGGGTTCGCCGGGAGCTGGACGGGGTCCGGGCCCACCCTCGACGTCTTCTCCCCCATCGACGGCACCAGGCTGGCCACCGTCCAGCAGGTCACGGAGGAGGAGTACGACGCGATCGTGGACCGCGCTCACGAGGCCTTCCTGTCCTGGCGTCGCGTCCCCGCGCCCAAGCGGGGCGAGGTGGTGCGCCAGCTCGCCGTCGAGCTGCGCAAGCACAAGGACGACCTGGGTGCCCTGGTCACCGTCGAGATGGGCAAGATCCTGGCCGAGGGGAAGGGCGAGGTCCAGGAGATGATCGACATCTGCGACTTCGCCGTGGGGCTCTCCCGGCAGCTCTATGGCCTCACCATGCCGTCGGAGCGCCCGGACCACCACATGAGGGAGCAGTGGCACCCCCTGGGCGTGGTGGGCGTCATCAGCGCGTTCAACTTCCCCGTGGCCGTGTGGAGCTGGAACGCCGCCCTCGCGGCGGTGTGCGGCGACGCCACCCTGTGGAAGCCGGCGTCCAAGACGCCCCTCACCGCCATCGCGGTGACGAAGATCGCCGCCCGCGTGTGCGAAGCGAATGGCGTGGACCCCGCCGTCTTCTCGCTGGTGGTGGGCAAGGGCTCGACGGTGGGAGACCGCCTGCTCCACGACAAGCGCATCCCCCTCGTCTCCGCCACCGGGAGCACCCCCGTGGGGCGCCACGTGGCCGAAGTGGTGGGCGAGCGGCTGGGCCGGACCATCCTGGAGCTGGGGGGCAACAACGCCATCATCGTGACGCCCCACGCCAGCATGGACCTGGTGCTCCCCGCCATCCTCTTCGGCGCGGTGGGCACCGCCGGGCAGCGCTGCACCAGCACCCGGCGCATCATCGTCCACGCGTCCATCCGCGACCGCCTCGTCGAGCGTCTCGTAGCCGCGTACAAGACCATCCCCATCGGGAACCCGCTCCAGGAAGGGACGCTCATGGGGCCGGTGGTGAACGCCCAGGCCGTCATGGACCTGGAGAGCGCCCGCGCGCGGGTTGTGGAGGAGGGCGGCGAGATCCTCTACGGTGGCGAGGCGCTGGAGGGCGACGGCTACCCCGGCGGCCTCTACGTGACGCCCTGCATCGCCGCGGCGAAGAACGAGTTCGACATCGTCCAGGAGGAGACGTTCGCCCCCATCCTGTACATCCTCTCCTACGGGTCGAAGGACGCCACGCCGGCCGAGGCGGTGGCCGAGATCGAGGAGGCGATGGCGCAGCACAACGGCGTCCCTCAGGGGCTGTCGTCGGCCATCTTCACCGAGCACGTCCGCGAGGCCGAGTACTTCCTCTCCCACCGCGGCTCCGACTGCGGCATCGCCAACGTGAACATCGGCACCAGCGGAGCCGAGATCGGTGGGGCCTTCGGCGGCGAGAAGGAGACGGGGGGCGGCCGGGAGTCGGGCTCCGACGCCTGGAAGGCCTACATGCGGCGCCAGACGAACACCGTGAACTGGAGCACCGACCTCCCGCTGGCGCAGGGGATCAAGTTCGGAGGGGGCTGACGGCGCGACGTCGGGCAGACGCCGAGACGGCCGGGCCCCGGTGAGGGGTCCGGCCGTCGTCGTTCAGTCGTCCGCCCCGAAGAGCTCGGGGAAGGTCTCCCGGGTCACCACCCGGTCTCCGGGGAGGGGCGGGTCCAGGATCCGCTCCGCCAACGCCCCCAGGGCGGCCTCCAGCGCTTCGGCGTGCGCCACGTCGGCCTCGGACACCTCGTACGGGTTGCCCGCCGCGCCGCCCTACTTCTTCTTCTTCGCGGGCGCGGCCTTGGCCTTCTGGGGCTTCTTCGGGAGCGTCTTCCCGTGCGTTCCCCGGAACCGCTTGCCCTTGGCCGTCCTCTGGTCACCCTTGCCCATGCGATCCTCGCGTTGGACCTGCGTCGCTAGCGGGGGTCGTCCGGTGCGGAGCGCCCCCTGGAGGCATCGAGCATACCGCGTCAGGCCACCTCCCGGAAGGCCGCCGCCATCTTCGGTCCCGCCCCCTCGTCCTCGTGCTTGAAGAACACGAAGGCCCGCTCCCACGGCTGGGCGGCCACCCGCGCCGCCCACCGCTCCAGGTCGGCGCGCTCGTAGGTGGGGCGGCGCAGCCGCAGGTACCCCCACCCCGCCGTGGCCACCAGCGGGGCGTCGCCCTCGTCGTCCTCGGTGTCGGCGCAGCAGAGCGCCGCGCCGTGGGCGCGGAGCGCCTCGAACACCGCGTCGTCGTGCCAGGTGGGGTGGCGGAACTCGAAGGCCGCGGGAACGTCACGGGGCAGGAGGGCCAGGAAGGCCTCCAGCCGCGCCACGTCGGCCTTGAGGTTGGGCGGGAGCTGGAAGAGGAGGCACCCCAGCTTCGCGCCCAGCGTCCCTACCGTGCGCACCAGGTACTCCGTCTCGTCGGCGGCTTCGGGCTTGAGACGCTTGTGGTGCGTGATCTTCTGCGAGGCCTTGATGGAGAAGCGGAACGCCTCGGGCACCTGCGACGCCCACTCCTCCAGCACCGAGGCCTTGGGCATGCGGTAGAAGGTGTTGTTGATCTCCACGCCGTTCAGGCGCTCGCCGTAGAAGCGGAGCATATCCCCGGCGCTCAGATCCTCCGGGTAGAACGGCCCCTTCCACTCCTTGTAGCTGTACCCGCTGGTCCCGACGTGGAGCTCCACCCTTCCCTCCAGGCTCGCGTGGCGGCGAAGGGTGGAAGGTAGGCGACGGCGGAGCGCGCGCGCCACAGCGGCTTGCGCGCGGCGGCCGGGACGTTCCACCATCCCTCGCACGGCGTACCCTCCCCTCCTGCCCGGAGCGTGCCATGCCCACCCGCCCCGTCCTGGCGGCCACAGCCGCCGTCGTGCTCGGCGCCGCCTCACCCCTCGCCGCCCAGCATGCCCGCCTGGGGACGGTGGACTTCCCCAACTCCGGCGCCCCCGCCGCTCAGGCCGACTTCACCCGCGGCGTGCTCCTCCTCCACTCCTTCGAGTTCGAGGACGCGGCCCTGGCCTTCCGGCGCGCCCAGGACGTGGACCCGGACTTCGCCCTGGCCTACTGGGGAGAGGCCATGTCGTACAACCACCCCCTGTGGCAGCAGCAGGACGGCGAGGCGGCCCGGGCGGCGTTGGCCCGCTACGCCCCGACCCCCGAGGCCCGGGCCCGGAAGGCCCCCACCGAACGGGAGCGGGGATACCTGGAGGCGGTGGACGTGCTCTACGGGTCCGGGTCCAAGGCCCGCCGTGACCGCGCCTACATGGACGCCATGGCCGCTCTGGCCGCCCGCCATCCCGACGACATGGAGGCCCGAGCCTTCCACGCCCTGGCCATCCTGGGCAGCACCGACGGGGTCCGGGACTTCGCGACGTACATGAAGGCCGCCGCCGTGGCCCAGCCCGTGTTCGACGCCAACCCAGACCACCCCGGCGCCGCCCACTACCTCATCCACTCCTTCGACGACCCCGTTCACGCGCCCCTGGGTCTCCCGGCGGCTCGGGCCTATTCGGAGATCGCCCCCGGGGCCGCCCACGCGCAGCACATGACGTCCCACATCTTCGTGGCCCTGGGGCTGTGGGACGACGTCGTGGCCGCCAACGTCCGGGCCCGCGACGTCCAGGACGCCCGGCTGGCGGAGCTGGGGCGCCCGGCCAACGCGTGCGGCCACTACACGTCGTGGCTCCACTACGGGTGGCTCATGCGGGGCGATCGGCGCGACGCGGACCGGGGCATGGACGCATGCCTGGAGAGGGCGCGTGCCGGAGGCGCCCCGAGCGAGGAGGCGTACTACGCGACCATGCGTGCGCGCCACGTCCTCGATACCCGGGACTGGGCCCAGGCCGACCGCCTCGACGCCACCGTGGCCGCCGAGGGGACCGCCCGCCTCATGGTCGACTTCGTCACCGCCTACGCCGCCCTGGAGCGGGGGGACCGGGGCACCGCCGCGGCCCTCCTGGCGGCCCACCAGGAGGCGCTCGCCCGCTCCGGCGACGCCCAACCCCGCCTCCGCATCCAGGTCCTGGAGCTCCGGGCCCTCACGGCGTTGAAGGACGGCCGGGGGGACGAGGCGGTGGCGCTCCTGGGGGAAGCCTGCGCGCTGGAGGAGGCGCTCCCCTTCGAGTTCGGGCCGCCTGCCAGCTTGAAGCCACCCCACGAGATGCTGGGCGAGGCGCTCCTCGCCCTCGACCGCCACAGCGACGCCGCCTACGCCTTCGAGGCATCCCTGGCCCGCACGCCGGGGCGGGTGCCGTCCCTGGAGGGGCTCGCCCGGGCGAAACAAGACGGCCCGCGCTAACGTCAGGATCAGCGTGCCGGGTGGACGCACCCGGCACCGTCCCCGCACGGGAAGCCCATGGGTCCCGAGTTCTGGATCGGCCTCGCGGCCGTGTTCGTGCTGCACTTCGGCCAGCACCAGGCGGGCGCCGTTGGCGCTGTAGCCGCCGCCGAAACCGGCCTGGGCCTGCAGCAGCTGGCGCGCCCGCTCGATCGTCATCAGACGACGATAGGCCCGTGGTAGTCCTCGTCCGGGCCGAGGCCGGGATTGGACATGATGG
>BTVB01000033.1:0-49730 GCA_045863275.1 Gemmatimonadota bacterium | reverse complement strand
GGGCCCGCACCGGCCCCGGGGCCTCCTGCGCGCCGGGTTGGGGCCGGCGGGGGGGGGCCCGGTAACGGCAAACGCGGGGGGGGGAGCCTGGCCCCCCCCGCCGCTCTCTTTTCTCCGGCCACAGGGTCCCTATTCGAAGTGCACCCGGTTCTTCTCGATGTAGCTCGTCCACTCCGGCGGCACGTCGGTGTCTGGGAAGATGGCCTGGACGGGGCACTCGGGTTCGCAGGCACCGCAGTCGATGCACTCGTCGGGATGGATATAGAACTGGTCGGAGGCCTCGTAGATGCAGTCCACGGGGCAGACCTCGACGCAACTCGCGTCCTTCGTGTCGATGCAGGGCTCGGTGATGATATACGCCATGAAGCCTCCAAGACGGTCCTCTTCCTTGATGCAGGTCAAGGTGTAACCAAAGCACCTGACCCCCGCAAGACGCCTCCTGAGGCCCCCGGAGACGGCGTGGCTGTACCGATCCCGGGCTTGCGTCGTATGGTAGGGACGGAGCACCGTCACGGGGCGGTGCACGCTGCCACGAACTGCCTCATGGACCCTCCCGTGCTGCTCAGAAGCCTCCTCGTCCTCACGGCCGCGGTGGGCCTGGGGACGGCGCCCCTCGGGGCGCAGGAGCCCCGGCCCGGCGCGGGGCTCGGACGCATCGAGGGGATGGTGTTCGACTCCGCGGCGGGGGCGCCCCTCTCCGACGCCGCCGTCTTCCTGTGGGGCACGCCTCACCGCGGCGTCACCGACGACGAGGGTCGCTTCGTCATCGAGGGCGTGCCTCCGGGGACGTACACGCTCCTCTTCTACCATGCGCGCCTGGGAGCCATGGGGATCTCCGCCGGACCCACCCAGGTGACGGTGGACGCGGGAGCGGTGGTCCACGCCGAGCTGGGAACGCCGTCCATGTTCACGCTGGTGACGAGCCAGTGCCTCCTGGAAGAGCGGGCCGGTAGCACGGGGACCGTGGCGGGCTGGGTGGCGGACGGGAACAGCGGCATGGGCCTCCCGGGGGCGAGGATCACCCTCTCGTGGAGCGTCCAGGGCTCCCGCGAACCCCGTCGCCGCGAGGTGCCGACCGACGAAGAGGGTTGGTACCGGGTGTGCGACGCGCCCGGCGACACGCCCATCACCCTGTCGGCCCGCTTCCTCAGCCTGCAGGGGCTGCGACGCGAGGTCGCCGTCAGCGCGGGGGGCGTGGCCGAGGCCGCGTTCCTCCTCTGGGACGTGGAGCCCGGGAAGGTCTCCGGCGCCGTGCACGACGCCACCACCGGCGCGGGGGTGGAGGGCGCCGAGGTGTGGCTGCGGGGCACCTCCCTCCGCACCCTCACCGGCAAGGACGGCACGTTCCGCCTGGGTGAGGTGCCCCCCGGGACGTACACGTTCGTGGCCGACCACCTCCGGTACGGCACGCGCCAGGACACGTTGGTGGTGCCTTCGGGCCGGACACTCCTGGTGGAGATGCGCGTGGACCAGCAGGCCATCGAGCTCGACCCCCTCACCGTGGAGGTGGAGGCGGTGCCCCTCACGCAGCGGGCCATGGGCGGGTTCTCCATCGCGCGCCCGGAGATCGAGAAGCTGAGCAACCGCGGCCTGCGCGACGCCGCGGACGTGTTGCAGGCCCTCAACGTGCCCGGGGTCATCGTGAAGCGGCGGGCCGATGGCTCCCTGTGCGTCGGCTACATGCCGGGGCAGGTGCGCATGATGTCCACGGGCGGGTGCGTTTCCATGGAGGTCTACGTCAACGACGTGCACGCCACGAACAAGGAGATGGCGCTCCACATCCCCCCCGAGGCCATCGACCGCATCGTGCTCTTCCGCCCCGTGGAGGCCGGCAACCTCTTCCCCATCAACGCCGCCAACGGCGTCATGGTGATCTACACCCGCCGCTGACGCGCGGGCCGCCGGCGCCGTCGGCCGGCGGGCGCTATCGCTCCTCAAGCCTCCGGGCGAAGGTCCGGCACCAGTGGTCGTACCTCTGGGCGAGGCGCGGGTGGGTCCGGTGCGCCACCGGCCGGTAGACGGCCTCCGCTTCGTCGTGGACGGTCCGGCGCCACCGGGCGTCGGCGGCCCGGAGGTGGGCGTGGCGCAGGTGGTCCAGGCGCTCGGCCAGCGCCACCAGACGCACGGGCTCGGGAGCGGTCACCAGGCGCTCGGCCAGATCCTCGTCTCCGGAGATGGGGAGGGCCGCCACCAGCTCCGCGGCGTCCCCGCCCACTGCGGCGCGTATGCCGTCATGCGGCACCCGGAACGGCGCGTCCTCCGACTCGGCGAGCGCCGCCGCCGCCAGGAGGGTCACGTCCCCGCACCCCACGTCCCGGAGCAGCACCAGCAGGGAGCGCCCCGGATGGAGGAAGAGGGGGTGGTGGTCGTCGTCCAGCGCCGCCACCCGCGGCTCCATGGCCAGGGCGTGGGCGCGGCTCAGCCGCGCGAGGCCGTCCAGGCCCACCCCCAGGGCTCGGGCGGCCCGGACCACGCTGGCGGCCATGGCCGCGCCCCGGTCCTCGCCGCCCACGGGCCGCTACGGCTCCAGGTGGCGCCGCAGGTGATCCCCCGTGCGCTCCAGGACCTCCCGGAGCTGGGGCGACGGCCCCTCGAAGGGGTGGCCGGCCTCGTAGGTGTGTCCCGCCTTCTCCACGAGGTGGAGGCGGGCGCCCGCGCTGGCCCGCACCAGCGTCTCCGCCTCCCCCGACCACACGGTGAGGTCGTCGGTCCCGTGCACCACGAGCCAGGGGACCGCAACCCGACCGGCCGCCCGGGTGATGTCCAGCTCCTCGCGGTGGGCCTCGAAGTCGTCCAGGAGCGTCACGTCCACGGGCATCTGCTCGCCGGTGCGCTGGTTCAGCACCCACACGCGGCCGGCCTCGCGCCACTCGGCCTTGGTCTCCTCCGTCCAGCGGTCGAAGCAGGAGACGGCGGACCAGGTCACCAGGCCGCCGACGCGCGGCTCGGCGGCCGCCGCCAGGACGGCGTGCCCACCCCCTCGGCTGTGGCCGAGGAGGCCCACGCGTCGTGGCCGGCGCGGGAGGAGATCGCCGTCCAGAACCTCGGAGACGACCAGGCGGAGCTCCTCCTGCTCCAGCGAGAGGGTGTTGGCGCCGAAGCGGTCCAGGTCGGTGAAGCGGTCGGGCTCGGCGCCGATGCCGTTGCGGGAGAAGTTGAAGGTCACCACCGCGAAGCCGCGGCTGGCGAGGTGCTCCGCGGCGAAGGGGAAGAACCCCCAGTCCTTGAAGCCCTTGAAGCCGTGGGCCACCACCACCGCGGCTCGCGGGGGCGGGCCCTCGGGGATGCGCACGTCGCCCCGGATCAGGTCACCCGCCCTGGGCTCGCGGGTGAAAGCCAGCCGGATCACTCCTTGCGCCACTCCACGTCCTCCGTCCCGCCCCGGAGGTTCTCCAGACGCGCGAAGGTGAAGAGCAGGTCGGACAACCGGTTCAGGTACACCACCACGCCCTCGTCCACCGCTTCGCGTGTCGCCAGGTGGACCACGGCGCGCTCCGCCCGCCGGCACACCGTACGGGCCACGTGGAGCGCCGCCGCCCCGGGCGAGCCCCCGGGGAGGATGAAGGCCCGCAGCGCCGGCAGCTCTCCGTCGGCCCCGTCGATCCACGCCTCCATCTCCGGGATCCGCCCGGTGGGGAGTGGGGGGAGCCCCTTGGGCCGGGGCCGGTCGTCCTGGGCCGGCACGGTGGCCAGCACGGCTCCGATGGCGAACAGGTCGTGCTGCACCGCGGCCAGGCGCTCGCGGATCCCCGCGTCGGCCACCGTGGAGACGGCGACGCCCACCACCGCGTTGAGCTCGTCCACGGTGCCGTACGCCGACACCCGGGCGTGGTCCTTGGAGACCCGTCCGCCCCCGAACAGGCCGGTCTCGCCGGCGTCACCCGTCTTCGTGTAGATCTTCATGGGCCGTCACCGGAGCTTGGTGAGTTGTCGGAGCGCCTGGGCCTTCTCCAGGAGCGAGCTTGCCTTCTCCCCTTCGGCGGCGGGCGCCGACAGGAGGTCGCGGATGTCCAGGAGCACCTCCAGATGGATCTGCTCGCGCTGATACTCCAGGTCCAGCCGGGCCATCTCTCCCTTGTCGTCCCGCTCCCGCGCGGCCGAGAAGGCCTCGCGGTAGATCCCCTCCAGGCTCTGGAGCACCCGTTCGCGGTGGCGCATGTCTCCGTCTCCCCCTCCGATCACCCTTACTAGAGAGCCGCCAGCACCCGGGAGCCGGGGCCGGACTGATAGTACCCCCGCACCGACTCCCTCAGTTCATCCAGGCGCTCGACGAAGTAGTGGTCCGACCCGGAGAGCCGCACGAGGGTGATGTGGGGCCCCAGGGGCGCCAGCACCTCCGCCACCTTCGCGCCGGAGCCGAACTCGTCGTCCTCGCCCTGCACCACCAGCACCGGCTTGTCCGCGGTGGCCAGGTACGAGTAGTCGTACTCGTCCCTGTCGACGGGGAGTCCCATCCCGAGCAGGGCCACCACGCGCCGGTCGTCGGCGCCCACGCCCAGCCCCACCATGGAACCGAAGGAGAATCCCCCCACCACCAGGGGCAGCGTGGGGTAGCGGGCCTCCAGCCAGTCCAGAGCCGCCCTCAAGTCGTCCTTCTCACCGTGTCCGTCGTCGTGGCTCCCCGTGCTGATCCCCACCCCGCGGAAGTTGAAGCGGAGCACCACCAGTCCCGCCTCGTTGAGCCCCTGGGCGGCGCGGTACACCGCCTTGGTGTGCATGGTCCCCCCGTGGAGCGGGTGGGGATGGCACACCACGGCGGCGCCGCGCATGGCGCCGTCGGGCTCCTTGAGCACGGCCTCGAGCCAGCCGTGGGCCACGGGGATCTTCACGCGCCGCTCCGGGCGACCAGGGAAAAGAAAAAGCCCGCTGCCAGGCCACTTCGCCTGTGCGGGACGGGTGTAGCCCAGCTATGTTGTTCAAGGCTGAAATGAGGGTCAAGTGAAGGGGGACACCATGGCCGGGGCCGCCACCGACCGGGACACCGAGTTCAGGGCGAACGAGCTCTACTGGAGCTCGGAGTCGAGCGTCAACCAGATCGCCGAGGAGCTCCAGCTCTCCAAGGGCGTGCTCTACGGCCTCATCCGCCCACGCCCTGCCGGGCTCGCCTGTCCGGACTGCGGGGAGGAGGTGGTCTACCCCAACCGCACCGCCAAAGAGCGCCACGAGGTGGCGTGCCCCGCCTGCGGCTGGGAGGGTGACGACATGGACGCCGAGGCCAACGGCGGCGACGCCGGCGTGTCCCTCCCCTCCGTGTCCGACGACGACGACGAGGTGGCGGTGCCGCCCATCCGGCTGTCGAGCCCACGACAGCGGATGGTGCTCGGCGGGGCCCTCCTGGGCGCCGCCGCCGGCCTGGCCCTCGTGCTCTGGGCACGGCGCCGCTGACCGACCCGCGTCACCATGCCAACCCACGCGACGCCCCCCCGGGACCCCCGGACCATCGTCACTCCCGACGCCTTCGAGGTCTCGAAGGAGCTCCTCGGACTCCCTCTGGCTCGCCCCGGCGCGCGGCTGGTGGCCATCCTCATCGACCTGGCGGTCATCGGCGTCATCACGGCGGTGACCAAGAGCTTCGCGTTGCTCCTGGGCGTCGTGGTGGCTGTCCTCTTCATCCGCGAGGGCTTCAAGCGCACGCCGGTTCGCGGCAGCGTGTTCGGCCGCGCCATGCGCCTCAGCGTGGGGTGCCTGGGTCTCTGGGTCGGCATCGTCACCGTGGTCATCTGGGGCGCGGTGGGGATCGGGGGTGGGCTGGGCCGCCTCCAGGACGAACGCCCCCAGGTCGACACGAACGCCGACGGCGACATGACGCTTCAGGGCCTCAGCGGCGTGATGCAGCTCTTGCAGGGTCTCGGCGACGTGCAGCGTCTGACCGAGGCCCGTGACGCGGAGGAGGCGCAGGCGGCGGCCACCGACCTGGCCCGCAGGGGCCGCCAGGTGGGCATGGACCCGGAGCAGATCCGCGACGTGCTGGTGGAGGCCATGCCCGACGACGCCGAGTGGAGCGCCGAGACCGACGTCATCGTGGACGGGGCCATCGCGGTGGCGCTGGGCGACACCGTGCTCACCCGGGAGATCGCCGAGGCCACGGCGCGGGAGGCCGCCGACACCGCCAACGCCGTCCTGGCCGACCCGATCGTGGCGGACACGCTGCGCACGCTCCAGCAGCGGATAGCCGCGCTCTCCCAGACCGCCGAGGCGCGGCGCGAGGGCATGAACGAGCTGGAGACCGCGCTCCGCGAGGAGCGGGAGGGCGGCTCGCTCTTCTCGTGGCTCCGCGACTTCGTGGACGAGCTCGGCTTCGGTTTCGGGTGGGCGTCGCTCTACCTCACCGTCATGCTCTCGTGGTGGAAGGGTCAGACGGTGGGCAAGCGCGTCATGAAGATCCGCGTGCTCCGCCTCGACGGAGAGGCCATCACGTGGTGGACCGCCTTCGAGCGCGCCGGTGGCTACGCCGCAGGCTTCGCCACCGGCCTGCTGGGGTTCGCCCAGGTGTACTGGGACTCGAACCGACAGGCCATTCACGACCGGATCGTCGGCACCGTCGTGGTGGTGGACGGCGCCAAGCCCGTCGTCGGTTGGGAAAACACCCTCTGACGCTCGCCCTCCTCAGGGAGCCCCGATGACCGACCAGCCCTTCGAGATGGACGTGCCCGCCGCCGAGGCACCTCCCGGCAAGAGCGTGGAGGAGCGCTTCGCCCGCCGCGTGGTCATGACCGTCCCCGACCGGCACAACCCGAAGCTCCATCAGGTCATGGAGCTGGTGAACGCCGACGACGACCTGTACGCCCTCTGGCTCGCCGCCAACGTCAACGCCATGGAGCGGCTGGGCATGACGGATCACGGGCCCGTGCACGTGAAGATCGTCATGAACCTGGCCGTGCGGATGCTCCGCCTCCTCGTGGACGCCGGCGTGGAGCCGTCGGTCGTCCGCGACTACGAGATGGGCGTGGACGACGCCGAAGTGGTGGTGGCGCTGGCCTCGCTGCTCCACGACACCGGCATGTCCATCCACCGGGCGGACCACGAGGCGTTCTCCCTCTTCGTGGCCCAGGACAAGCTCCGCCACGTCCTGGGCGCCATCTACGACCCGCGGCACGCCACCCTCCTCCGCGCCGAGGTCCTCCATGCCATCATCTCCCACCGCTCCGGCGGCAAGCCCCTCACGCTGGAGGCCGGCGTGGTGCGCATCGCCGACGCTCTGGACATGGCCAAGGGGCGCTCGCGCATCTCCGTGGAGGGAGGGTCCCTCTCCATCCACTCGGTGTCTGCCGCGGCCATCGAGGGCGTGCGGCTCGAGGCGGGCAAGCGCCACGCGATCTCCGTCACCGTGAGCATGTCCAACTCGGCGGGCCTCTTCCAACTCGACCAGCTCCTGCGCGAGAAGCTCAGGGGGAGCGGCCTGGAGAGGCACATGGAGATCCGGGCCGAGCTCGGCGAGGAGGAGAAGCGCCTCCTCACCGACTTCACCCTCTGAGGGACCCTCCACCGCCCCCATGGACGTCTCGGTCTCGCTCCCCCTGGCCTTCGCCGCCGGCGTCGTCTCCTTCCTGTCGCCGTGCGTGCTCCCCGTGGTGCCCAGCTACCTGGCCTTCGTCTCCGGGCTCACGCTGGAGGAGCTGCGTGACGGCACCACCTCCGGGGCCCGCCGCGCGGCCGTGCTCCATTCCCTCCTCTTCGTCCTGGGCTTCGGCGCCGTCTTCATGACGCTGGGGTGGGCGGCCACCGCCGCGGGACAGGCGTTCGCCCGGACGCTCCCGTGGCTCAGCCGGCTGGGGGGCGTGGCGCTCATCGTGTTCGGGCTCTACCTGGCGGGCCTCCTCCGGGTGCCCGGGCTGTCCCGTGAGGTGCGCGTCCACCTGGCGTCGCGCCCCTCCGGGTGGGCGGGCTCGTTCCTGGTGGGCGTCGCCTTCGGCGCCGGGTGGACGCCGTGCATCGGCCCCGTGCTCGCGTCCATCCTGTTGTACGCCGGCATGGAGGCCACGCAGGGGCAGGGGGTCCTTCTTCTCGCCACCTACGCCGTGGGGCTGGGCATTCCCTTCGTGGCCGCTTCTGCCATGTTCAACGGGTTCCTGGCGGGCGTCCAGCAGGTGAGGAAGTGGATGGTCCCGTTGGGGCGGGCCGCCGGCGCCGTCCTGGTGCTGGTGGGCGCGCTGATGGTCACCGGGAGCTACGCCACCCTCGCCTCGATCCTGGCGGGCATGGGCCAGCTCGTGAACCTGGAGATGCCATGAGGTCCCCCTTCGTCGCGGCGGCCGCCGCGCTCCTCGCCGCCATGGTGGCCTGCGCGGACACGCCGCAGGCCGAGGCCGAGGGCACCGACGCCACCACGCAGGACCTCCTCTCCGCCGCGAGCGCCGACGCCGCGGCCGGATCGCTGCCGCCGGGCGCGCCCCGGGCGGTGGGCGCCCAGACCCGCCCCCAGACGGTGGACATCGCCGTCATGGGCGTGGACCGGGGCTCCTCCGACGCTCCCCTCCGCATCGTCGAGTTCTCCGACTACGGGTGCGGCTACTGCCGCAAGTTCCACCAGGAGACGTGGCCGGCGCTGGTCAAGGACTTCGTGGGCGCCGGGAAGGTGGAGTGGAAGTTCCTCCCCTACGTAAGCGGCATGTTCGAGAACTCCCCCACCGCCACGGTGGCCGCCGAGTGCGTGCTGGAACAGGGCGACGATGTCTTCGAGGGGATGAACGGGCGCCTCTGGGACGAGCAAAGGGCCTGGAAGGGCGCCACCGACCCCCAGCCCGTCGTCCGGGAGATGGCCCGGGCGTCGGGAGCGGACATGGCGGAGTACGACGCGTGCATGGCCGAGGGACGCAGGGCCTGGCGCGTTGACGCCGCCACCGAGCTGGCACGCCAGGTCGGCGTGCGCGCCACCCCCACCTTCTTCATCGTGGGCTTCCAGCCCATCCAGGGAGCCCTGCCCACCGACGTGTTCCTGCAGGTCGTGGGCGCCGCGTACGACGAGGCGGTGAAGGCGGGCGGCGACCGCTGAGCGCCATGTCCCTCCGCCGGACCCCGCTTCGCCCGCGCCGCGCCCTCCTGCTGGCGTCGGCCCTGGCGGCCGCATGCGGGCCCGTCTCCGCGGGCGGGGGCCCGGGGTGCCAGCCGACGCTCACGGCGGTGCGCCTTCCCGAGGCGTTGCGCGAGGTATCGGGCATCGCCACGAGCCTGCGCCACCCGGGTACGCACTGGGTGCACAACGACGCCGGGTCCACGCTGTATGCGGTGAGCGCCGGGGGGGACATCCAGGCGGCCTTCCCCGTGCGCCCAGCCCTGCGCGACTGGGAGGACCTCCTGGTGGCCGGCTGCGTGGACGGGGGCTCGTGCCTCTACCTCGCCGACCTGGGCGACAACTACGAGGAACGCACCAGCGGGGTCCTCGCCCGCGTGGCGGAGCCCGACCCGGCGCGGCCCGACACCCTCCGCCCCCAGGTCTTCCCCGTGCGCCTCCCCGAGGGCGCGCGGGACATCGAGGCCATCCTGGTCCTCCCGGGGGAGCGGGTCCTCGCGGTGACCAAGGGGCGCAACCACGCCGTCACCGTGTACCGGTATCCCGGGGCGCTCCGGCCCGACACGGTGACGCTGGAGGAGGTGCAGCGTCTCTCCGACGGACCGCGCATCCTCCCGCGGCAGGTCACCGGGGGCGCGGTGTCGCCCCGGGGCGGCGTGGTGGTGCTGCGCACCTATCAGTCGCTCCAGTTCTACCGGATCGCGTCGGACACGCTGGTCCCGGTGGAGGGCGGGCTCGTCAACCTTCAGCCCCTGCGCGAGCCCCAGGGCGAGGGCGTGGGCCTCGGACTGGACGGGGCGGTGGTCCTCGCCTCCGAGGGAGGCCCGGCCGGTGCGCCGGGGTCGCTGACCTTCATGCGCTGCCAGCTCGAGGGGCTGTAGGCGCACCCACCCCGCACACCGTCGTTCTCGGCGTCCGGATCGTCCGCTCACCGGATCAGGTAGAACTCCGTCTGCCGCCCGTCCACCCAGTCCCACCCCCCGTCCAGCAGCGCCGCGTCCTCCTCCAGGGCGAAGCGCACCTCCTGGCCGCCCCACTCGGGCACCGGGTGGCCGGCGTTCAGCTCGATGGAGTGCCAGGTGTTGGGCCGGAACACGTAGTCGCCGCGCACGGGCACGCCGTCCTGGTAGTCGGTCATGCCGATGGGGGGGCCCGCGGCGTGTCCGTGGTATCCGATGGCGTGGCAGTAGATGCTCGCCAGGATCCCCTCGCTGCGGGCCTGGGCCAGCGCGGCGGCGAGGGCCTGGTTTCCCGTCCCGCCCACCTTCGCGTGCATCATGGTGAGCTCCTGGAGACGGTTCGCCTTCCGCAGGCCGTCCTTCAGCCCCTGGGGCGCGTCGGTCTCCCCGGGGAGCAGCACGTACGCGTTGTGCTGCGTGTCCGTGGAGTAGCCCAGCGCCACGATGCCGAAGTCGGTGTGGAGCATGTCCCCGCGCTCGATGACCCAGCCGCCTTCGGGCATCTGGCCCGGCAGGCCTCCCCTGCGCTGTACGTTCACCGAGGGGTGGAACCACGAACCCAGCCCCAGCTCGGCCACGCGCTGTCGCATCCACCAGGCCACGTCGAGGTTCGTGGTGACGCCGGGCACGACCACCGCGTTGCTGAACGCCTCGGCGATGACCTGATGCGCCACGCGCATCACGGACCGGTAGTGGGCGGTCTCCGAGGGCATCTTGTACTCGAGCCACCCCACGGCCAGCATCTCCGCCGACGTGAGGCGCTCGGCCCAGGGCCCCAGAGCCTCCTCCAGGCGCAGGTACTCGTTGTGGGTCAGGCCGTCGGCGTGGTTCCAGGCGTCGGAGACGTTGATGCCGATCCTGCGCGGGTTGCGCTCCTCCACGAGCCGCCGGAGCCCCACGTACTGGGAGTCGTTGTGCGTGCGGTAGAGGTCGAACAGGCCGGAGTAGTCGAAGCGGCCCACGCTGATGGCCTCCACGCCGTCGTCGCCGCCCCGGTCGTGGAACGCGAGGATGGTGCGTCGCCGCGAGGAGAACGTCTCCAGCGGAGCCATGGAGCGGAAGACGGGGTCGTCGTTGTACTCGCGGCTGACGACCAGCCAGAGATCGATCCCCTCCCGCCGCATGAGGTCGGGGAGCACGGTGCGGAGGCGCTCGGCGATGCGCTCGCGCACGATCCCCGCCTCCTCTCGGTGCGTGAGCACCCGGTTCCGCGGGGGCGCGGCCTCGGAGCGGGGAAGCTGGGCCGCCGCCGGGGCGGCGAGGAGCAGCAGAGCCAGAACGGGGACGACGCGGCGCATGGAGCCTCCTCCGGTGGACGACCGACGATCCGCCAAAGGACCGCCCCCACGGCGCGCCGGCAAGCCTCCGGCCCGTCAGGACCATCCGGTCCTCCAGCCGGTCCTCCAGCACCCCGCGGCGCGTCGTGGCGCGCGGCATCCTCGAGCTGCGCCGGCCCAGCCCACTCCCGGCGACGCCCTACTTGTTGTCTTCCAGGAGCCTCCACTGCGTCTGGCGGGCCGTCCAGTTCACGCTCCCCGACTCGGTCCCCGGGGTCCGGTACTGCTTGAGCGCCTCCCCGATGGGGTGGTTTCGCGGGTAGCGCGCGCGGAACTCGACGCGCCCGCGGCCGGCGTTGACCACCAGGCGGTAGTCCAGGTCCTTGTAGGTGAAGGCCTTCCCGCCCAGGTACGGAGCCAGCTCCGGAGGCGTGGTGCCCCAGGGACGGCTCCGGGGGAGCTGCCCCGTGTCCTCCCGGTACTGCATCACCGCGAGGCGCACGTTGTGCATGTCCGCCATGACGTGGGCCGCGTCGGCGCGGTAGATGGCCTTCTGGAGGTTGGGGAGCGCGACGGTCGCCAGGACCGCCACCACCACGGCGACGACGAGGACCTCCACCAGGGTGAACCCGCCTCGCCGGACGTCGGAAGGACTCATGGCGCGCCCCTCGCGGTCACGGAGTCGTGCGTGCGTATCGACAGCCACTCGGCCAGGGGCACGCTGCCGTCGTACGTCACCTCCACGCCTTCCGCCTGGGCGGTGACACGGAAGTGCTCGCCCGACACCTCGTACCGGACCTCGTCGTCGTCGGCCAGGTAGTCCTCCATCTCTCCGGGGGTGGGCAGACGGCCGTTGGCCTCGCGAAAGTCCTCGACCACGTCGGCGACCCCGGCGACGATGTACCGGAGATCCACCTCCTGCGCCGCGGGCGGCAGGCCCTCGGGGGGCCGGGTGAGGAGCCAGAAGTTCATCCCCACCAGCCCCGCGAACACCAGCGCCAGGGCCGCGGCGCCCCATACGCGGAGGCGGGGATTGCGGGGACCGGCGGCGGCGCGGGCCGCCGCCTCTCGCTTGTCGACGTCGGTGAGCACGTCCGACACGAGGTCGGAGTACGCGCGGTCATCGCGTCGCGCTTGCTGGTCCGGGGGCTGCATGTCTCCTCAAGAAACAACGGGCAGGACCGGTCTCGCGCCGGCTCGGAGACGCCCGGGCCGACCGCATCGGGCGTCCACCAAATAGGGTGGCGCGGACACCCCGGAATCAAGGAGGTCGATGGCAACCGACCGACCGGTTGCGCCCGCGTCCCCCTCCCCCACACCCTGAAGCCGGAAGTCCGTCCACCCGCACCCGTGAGGGCATCATGACGGCCCGCCGCGCCTTTTCCCCACTCCTCGCCACGCTCCTCGTGGTGCTCCATGCCGCCGCGCTGGCGGCCCAGAGCCTCACGACCCCCGAGGCGTTCTTCGGCCACCCCATCGGCGCAGACTACCAGCTCCCCGACTACACGAAGTTCGAGGCGTACTGGCGCACGCTCGCGCAGGAGTCGCCTCGCATGGTCCTGGAGGAGATCGGCCGGACCGCCGAGGGTCGGCCCCAGCTCATGGCCGTCGTCACCTCTCCGGAAAACCACGCGCGGCTGGCCCGCTACAAGGAGATCTCCCAGCGCCTGGCCCTCGCCGAAGGCGTGAGCGACGAGGACGCCCGGGCCCTGGCCCGGGAGGGCAAGGCGGTGGTCTGGATCGACGGAGGCCTGCACGCCTCGGAGGTGCTGGGGGCGCAGCAGCTCCTGGAGACCGTCTGGCAGATGGTGAGCCGCGACGACGAGGAGACGCTCCGCTTCCTGGACGACGTCGTCATCCTCTTCGTGCACGCCAACCCCGACGGTCACGAGCTGCTGGGCGACTGGTACATGCGGGAGCCCGACCCCCTGAAGCGCACCACCGGCGGCATCCCCCGCCTCTACCACAAGTACGTGGGGCACGACAACAACCGGGACTCCTACATGGTGGCCATGCCGGAGACCGAGAACATGTCCCGGCAGCTCTACATCGAGTGGATGCCCCAGATCATGTACAACCACCACCAGGTGGGGCCGGCGGGGGCCATCATGTGGGCCCCTCCCTTCCGCTACCCGGCCAACTACAACATCGACCCCCTCGTCCTCGCCGGCGTCGAGCGGGTGGGGATGGCCATGCAGGAGCGCTTCGTCTTCGAGGACAAGCCGGGCGTCACCATGAAGGAGGGGGGACCGTTCTCCACGTGGTGGAACGGAGGCCTTCGGACCACGGCGTACTTCCACAACATCATCGGCCTCCTCACCGAGACCCAGGGCAACCCCACGCCCATCGACGTCCAGTTCATCCCCAGCCGGATCCTCCCGGACGGGGACTACTTCCTGCCCATCGCACCCCAGAAGTGGCACTTCCGGCAGAGCATCGACTACGAGGTCACGGCCAACCGGGCCATTCTCGACTACGCGTCGCGCAACCGGGAGCAGCTCCTCCTGAACATCTGGAAAGCCGGCCGCAACCAGATCGAGCGGGGGAGCCGGGACGCGTGGACCCTCACGCCCACGCGGGTGGCGCGCCTCAACGAGGTGCTGGAGCATGACGGCCACCCCGAGCGCTTCCTCGGGCCCCAGACCGGCGCCCTCGCGGGCTACTTCTCCTCCGGCGTGCCGGCGCGGTACTTCGAGTCGGAGCTGCGGAAGCCCGAGGACCGGGATCCGCGGGGCTACATCCTCCCCTCGGACCAGGCCGACTTCCCCACGGCCACCGAGTTCGTGAACGCACTCCTGAAGAACGGCGTGGCGGTGCACCGGGCCACCGCGCCCTTCACGGTGGCCGGCAAGCGGTATCCCGCCGACTCCTGGGTGGTCCTCACCGCCCAGGCGTACCGGCCCCACGTCCTGGACATGTTCGAGCCCCAGGACCACCCCAACGACTTCAAGTACGAGGGGGGTCCTCCCGTGGCGCCCTACGACAACGCCGGCTACACCCTCGCCTACCAGATGGGGGTGGAGTTCGACCGCATCCTGGACGGCTTCGACGGGCCCTTCGAGCGGGTGAGGGGGCTCCAGTCGCCTCCCGCCGGACGCGTCGCTGACGCCTCGGGCGCCGCCGGCTTCCTCCTGAGCCACGCCGAGAACGACGTGGCCGTGGTCACGAACCGCCTCCTCGCCGAGGGTGCGGCGGTTAACTGGCTAAAGGAATCAACAACAGTTAGGAACGCCGAGTGGCCGGCGGGCACGGTGTACGTCCCCGCCGCGCCGGGCATTGTGGAAAAGCTCCAGGCGTGGGCGTCGGAGCTGGGCGTGGATGTGCAAGGCGTGGCCCAGGCGCCCCGGGTTCCCATGCTCGATCTGAACCGGGTACGGGTGGGGCTCTGGGACGAATACGGCGGCTCCATGCCCTCGGGGTGGGTACGGTGGCTCTTCGAGCAGTTCGAGTTCCCCTTCGAGGTGGTCTACCCGCCCCGCCTCGACCAGGGGGAGCTCAGAAAACAGTACGACGTTCTGGTTTTCGTGACGGAGGCCATCCCCGAGTCCGACGGCGGACGCGGCGGCTTCGAGATCTTCGGGTCGGCGCCGGAGAACATCCCCGCCGAGTACCGGGACCGTCTGGGCGCCGTCACGGTCGAGGAGACCGTGACCCACCTCCTCCGCTTCCTGGAGGAGGGCGGCACCATCATCACCGTGGGGAGTTCGGTGGCCCTCGCCCATCACCTGGGCCTCCCCCTCTCGAACCACCTCGTGGACGGGGAGGGAAGGCCCGTGGGTGAGGACGAGTACTACGTGCCGGGCTCGGTGCTCCGGGTGCGCGTGGACAACTCCCGTCCGGTCGCGTGGGGCCTGGACGGGGAGCTGGACGTGTTCTTCGACAACAGCCCCGTCCTGCGTCTCCAACCCTCGGCCCCGGGGATGGGTGTGACGCCCCTGGCCTGGTTCGACTCCCCGACGCCGCTCCGCTCGGGATGGGCCTGGGGCCAGCACCGCCTCAACGGCGGCCTGGCCATGGCGGAGGTGAAGGTCGGCGCGGGCAACCTCTTCCTCTTCGGGCCGGAGATCACGCAGCGCGGTCAGCCCCACGGGACGTTCAAGCTCTTGTTCAACGGCGTCTTCCTGGCCGGGGCCACCGAAGGGAGGCCCATCTCATGAGCCCCGAGACCCCCACCGGCATCCTCCGGGACCAGCACGCGAAGATCCTGCGCGTCGCCGACGTGCTCGAGCACCTCCTCCTCCCCGGCGGGGCCGACGCCCCCCGGGACCTGGACGCGGTGGAGGAGTGCGCCACGTTCATCCGGCTCTACGCCGACGCGCTCCACCACGGCAAGGAGGAGGATCTCCTCTTCGCGGAGCTCCACGACCGGGGCATGCCCATCGAGGAGGGTCCCCTGGCCGTCATGCTCTGGGAGCACCAGCAGGGGCGTGCCCACGTGCGGGCCCTCCTCGAGGCGCTGCCCGGCGCCCGGGGCGGCGACCCCCGGGCCGTCGAGGCGGTGCGCGACGCCGGACTCGCCTACGTGAGCCTCATCCGGGGGCACATCAACAAGGAGAACAACGTCCTCTTCAACTGGGCCGACCAGATGATCGAGGCCCCGGCGTGCCGCCGCCTCTGCGGTGACTACGAGGGCGTGTGCCGCCGAACCTTCGACGGCCATACCGTGGCCCAGCTCGAGGACATCCTGGCCGGGCTCGAGGAGCGCTTCCCCGATGCGTAGGCGGGGTGGGGCGGCCGGCTTCGCCGTCGCGGCTCTCCTGGCCGGCTGCGGCGGGGGGGACGCCCCTCCCGGGCCCTACGTCCCCGGCCCCGGAGACGCCTGGGAGCGGCGTGCCCCCGAGGAGCTGGGCTTCGACCCCGTGCTCCTCCAGGACGCGGTGGACTATGCCCTGGCCCACGAGACCACCGAGATCCCCGAGGACCCGGGGGAGTACCTTCGCGCCCGCTTCGAGGGCCTCCCCTGGCAGGAGATCGTGGGTCCCACGGCCCCGCGGGGCGGGGTGAACGGGATCGTCGTGAAGGACGGCTACATCGTGGCCGAGTGGGGCGACACCGACCGGGAGGACATGACCTTCTCCGTGGCCAAGAGCTACCTGTCCACGGTGGCCGGGCTGGCCTGGGACGATTGGCTCATCGCCCGGCTGGACCACCCCATCGGCGAGTACGTCACCGACGGCACCTTCGCGTCGGAGCACAACGCGGCCATCACCTGGAAGAACCTCCTGCAGCAGACCTCGGAGTGGGAGGGTACGCTCTTCGGCAAACCCGACGTGGCCGACCGGCGGGAGGGGGTGGACCGCCGGCTCCAGGCTCCCGGCACGTTCTGGGAATACAACGACGTCCGGGTGAACCTCATGGCGTACAGCCTCCTCCACCTGTACCGCCGGCCCCTCCCCGACGTGCTTCGGGAGCGCATCATGGACCCCATCGGCGCTTCCCCCGACTGGCGCTGGGAGGGGTACGAGACGTCCTGGGTGGACGTGGAGGGCCGGCGGATCCAATCGGTGAGCGGGGGCGGGCACTGGGGTGGCGGCTTCTTCATCGACAGCCGTGACCACGCGCGCTTCGGCCTCCTGGCCCTGCGCCAGGGGCGGTGGGGCGGCCTGCAGCTCGTGCCGGCCGAGTGGTTCCGGATGGCCACCACGCCCACCGACATCAAGGCCGACTACGGCTTCATGTGGTGGCTGAACACCGGCCAGGCGCTCTTCCCGGCGGCCCCCGCCTCGGCGTTCTTCGCCCTGGGGGCCGGCTCCACCAACGTCATCTTCGTGGACCCGGAGCACGACCTGGTCACCGTGACCCGGTGGGTGGACGGCGGGGAGCACGTGAACGAGTTCATCCGGCGGGTGCTGGCGGCGTTGGGGGCTTGACGGCCCGAGCGCCTCGAAAGATAGTTGCACATGGCAACTACCTACGCGGTGCCGCCCTCGACCTGGTCCGCCGAGGCGGACGCGCGCCTGCTCCAGGACGCCCACGCCTTCTACGGCGCGCTGAACGAGCTGCTCCGCGTCGTCCAGTTCCGGGACCGGGACCGGGCGTGCTGCCACGACGTCAGCGTCACCCAGTGCTACGCCCTCAAGACGGTGGTCGACGACGGCCCCCTCGCGGTGAACGAACTGGCTGCCGCCCTGTACCTGGACAAGAGTACCGCCAGCCGGGTGGCCGGCGGGCTGGAGGCCAAGGGGTACGTGGCGCGCAGGAGGGACCTCGGGGACGGCCGGGTCGTGAGGCTCGAAGCCACGGAGGAGGGGCGGGCGCTGTGCGAACGCATCGAGGACGACCTGTCCCGCGAGTACGCCGAGCTCCTGGGCGACTTCGACCCCGAGGTGCGGGGCGCCATGATTCGCCTGGTGGGCCGCCTGGCGGGGTCGTTCTCGTCGCGGGTGGAAGCGGCGGGCGGGAGCTGTTGCGTCGTGCGTTGATCGGGGAGCGGAGCAGGACCTCGGGCGAGGGCCCGTCTTGGGGGACATATCGTTGCACCAGGCAACCATCGGAGGGGACATGGAGCACGGCAAGGAGGCGGTCCGGAAAGCGGTGCGAGAGCGGTACGCGAGGGCGGCGACGGCGGACGAGGGGTGCTGCGGTCCCTCGTGCTGCGGCGGAGGCGCCGACGCCGACACCACCGCCGAGGCCCTCGGGTATAGCGCGGAGGCGCTGCGCGCCCTTCCCGACGACGCCAACCTGGGCCTCGGGTGCGGCAACCCCACGGCCATGGCGTCGCTCCGCCTCGGCCAGACGGTGCTGGATCTGGGATCGGGAGCGGGGATCGACTGCTTCCTGGCGGCCCGGGAGGTGGGCCCCACCGGGCGCGTCATCGGCGTGGACATGACCCCGGAGATGGTCGCCCGCGCCCGGGCCAACGCCGAGAAGGGCGGCTACGCCAACGTGGAGTTCCGCCTGGGCGAGATCGAGGCCCTTCCCGTGGCCGACGGCACCGTGGACGTCGTCATCTCCAACTGCGTCCTGAACCTGAGCCCCGAGAAGCAACGGGTCCTGTCCGAGGCATTCCGGGTTCTGAAGCCCGGCGGCCGGGTGGTGGTCTCCGACATGGTGTCGGACCTCCCCGTCCCCGACGTGGTGGCCGGATCCCTGGACGCCGTGGCCGGATGCCTCCCCACGCCGCGGGAGCGCTACCTGGAGGAGTTCCGCGCCGCCGGCTTCGCCGACGCCCGCATCACCGGGGAGAAGAAATACCCCTCCTCCTACATCCTCGCCGACGCGGGCGTGGCAGCCTTCATCGCCGCCAACGAGGGCGCCCGCGCCCAGCTCGAGGCCTTCGCCGACTCCATCTATGGGGCCAGCTTCGAGGCCACGCGGTCGTAGCCGCTACCGTGTGTAGATCAGGACCGCCCCGTTCCCCGCCACGGTCCCGAACTGGAACTGGGCGTCGATGGGGGTGAGGACCTCGATTCGCTCGACGGCGTTGGGGTCGAGCGTGGCGAGGATCTGGTCCGGATACGGCATGATCACGTCGTTGAGGAACACCGCCGCCTGGGAGCACCCGCCGGCGCTACGCGTGATACGCCGCCCGATCTCCACGCACAGCCCGGGCACCATGATGCCGCTGGCATCGACCACCATGATCTCGCTGACGCGCAGGCCCGGCGTGTTCATGTTGCGCAGCAGGTCGCCCAGGTTCCGGGCCCGGGGGAGGATGGGCTCGATCTCCACCCGCGTGAACACGTCGGCCCGCTTGTCCGTGGCCAGCGACGTCGTACGGCCGAAACGAGAGCGCGCCGTCACCACCAGTCCCTCCACCTCGATGGCCTCCGTGGTGAGGCGGACCTCGAAGTCCACCGTCTCCTGGCTGAACACCGTCACCGAGTCGGTGCGGGACTCGTACCCCAGGTACTCGGTGGTCACCAGGTGGCGCCCCGGCGGGAGCCCACTGAGGAGCACGTTCCCCTCGGCGTCGCTCACCTGGCGCTGGGCGGTTCCCAGCACGCTCACCACGGCCCCGACCAGGGGCTTGCGGGTGGTGTAGTCCATGACCTTCCCCACCAGGGTGCCCTCGGCGGACATGAGCAGGACCAGGTCCTTGATCACCGCCCCCCCCTGGGAGACCTGGGTCAGGGCGCTCACGCCGCCGCTCTGGCCGAACTTGGCCTGCAGCCGCACTTCGCGCCCGGCAGGAACGGCGCAGAGCCTGTAGTACCCCGTCTCGTCGGTGCGCGTCTCCACCGCCGGCGGATCGCCGGGGCGGCGGGACGCCAGCGTGGCGGTCACCACCGCGCGGGGCAGGGGCACGCCCGTGAGGGAGTCCACCACCAGGCCCGCCACCGCCCCGAACCCCGGCCCGGGCTGCTCCGCCATGCACCACCCCAGGAGGAGCGTGCGGTCCGAGGGCACGGACAGCACCACCTGAACCGTCCCCCCCTCGGGGAAGGTCACCTGTCGGGACGGGGGGCTGACGCCCAGGGCCTGCAGCCGCGGGTGGAAGAAGGACACCCAGTACGAGCCCGCGGGAACCCCCGCCAGATCGAAGCGCCCCTCGCCGTCGGTGTCGCCGGCCACGCTCGTGCCCAACACCGCCACGCGGGCCCCGGCCAGCGCCTTCATCTCCGTGGAGTCGTAGACGACGCCCCGGATGCGCGCGGTCCCCTGCTGGCCCATGGCCGAGGCCGCCGCCACCGCCGTCCACACGACGGCAAGAAGGAGTGCCGCCCACAGGCGAGCCCCCCGGTTCCGGCCGCGATCCTGCTGTTGCTTCATGATGCCCCTGCGTTGTATTTGCCCACTCACAGCCGTGCAAGATAAGTGATCTTCATCACCAGCCCACGGTCCTGGAGGTTCCAGAGGCGCGCCTCGTCGCCGCGGTTCTCCGTGAAGACGAGAAACAGGTCGCTCCCCGGACGGTGGATGAAGTTGAATCTCAGGTTCGTGGTGAAGTCCTGGTCCAGGCTGTTGTACTGGACCAGGAGGTTCGTGCTCATCCGGGTCGAGAAGGAATACGACGCGCGCACCGAAGCGATGTCCGCCGTGAACGTCCCGTGGGGGAACGGCGTGTCGATGTCGTTCCGGGTGTAGCCCAGCGCCAAGGCGACCTTGGGTGAAGGAGCGACGGTGAGCGTGCCCCCTACGCTCTTGAGCGTCCCGCCGTAGAACTCGGCCAGCCGCGCGTTGAGGTCGGCGTAGGCCATGCGGTTCCGGCTCGTGTTGCCCATGAGCATGACGTTGTCGGCCTCGTAGCGGCCCACCGGGATCTCGAGGGAGTCGGTGAGCTCGAAGCTCTCGTCCAGGACCGTCTCGCTGCGCTGCACGAAGAGGTTGAAGGCCTCTCCCGACTCCCACTCCGGCGAGAGGAACGGGCCCAGCGCGTAGTCCTGGAGGCGTCCGTCCATGGTGGAGGCGTACGTGGAGCCCATCCACAGGTCCACGCGACGAAGTCCCAGGATCCCCGGGCGGAACCGGCGACGGGCGTAGAGGTCCGACTTGCGGTAGTCCTCCCGGGCGATGAAGCCCGAGCCCGCGTCGGCCTCGGGGCCCACGCTCACGTGGTTCATGAAGAGGCCCCACGCGTCGCCCGTGTAGTCCACGCCCAGGCGGTACGCCGCGTCGTCCCCCCCCGGCCCGTCCGTGAACGTGCGCGCGTAGAACCAGTCCACCACCACCGGACCGCGGACGATCTGTCCGTCGAGGCCGGCGCCCGTGTTCCAGGCGCCGCCTCCCCGACGGTCGGCGACCATGGCGCCGACGTAGTCGCTCTCCCCTACGTCCCGCTTCACCCGGAAGACGGAGAACGCCTCCTTGGGCAGACCGTAGGCCTCGTCGGTCATGAGGCTCATGAGGCCGATGGTCTGGCCGCCCAGGCGCCCGTTGAGGCGTGCGCCCCCGAGGATGGGCACCACCCCCTCGTCTTCTTCGATGCCGATGCGCCGGCTGAAGAACATCTGGAAGGCCGGCGGCTCGAAGGGGTTGTTGGGAACGCCGAACAGGAAGATCCCCGAGTTCTCCAGGAAGAAGTCGCGCTTCTCCGGGAAGAAGAGGTCGAAGCGCGTGAGGTTCACCTGCTCGTCGTCCACCTCGACCTGGGCGAAGTCGGTGTTCACGGTGAGGTCGAGGACGAGCCCCGGCCGCAGCTCGGTCTTCAGGTCGAGGCCGGCTTCGTACCGTCCCTCCCGCTGGAGAACGCCGTCGTCGTCCAGCTCGTCGCTGCGGCCCGTGAGGACGAAGGGCTTCGTCTCCACGTTGAGTCCCTGGCGGGGGAGGTCGGCCAGCCCCTCCAGGTGGCCGGCCCTGCTCACACGGTGGAAGCCCTCGCCCTCGCGCCTCCACGAACGCCAGAGCGTCTCCTCGTTCTTGCGTCGGATGATGCGGAAGACGTTGAGCCCCCACGGCTGCTCCGGCGCGGCGTCGGGATAGCGGAGCGTACGCCACGGGATGGCGAACTCGGCGCTCCACCCCTCGGGCGTGCGCGTGCTGGCCACCCGCCACACCCCTCGCCAGTCCACGTTCACGTCGCTTCCCTCATTGGCCAGCGTCGCCTCGAATTCGGCGCCGTTGGGGTTGGTGGCGAACACCACCGCGCTCTTGTGGTCGTGGAAGGCGTCGAGCAGCAACGCCACCGCGTCGTCCCCGGCGAAGGCCAGCCCTCCGCCGAAGAAGTTGGGCTGCATGATCTTGTCCCGCTGGAGGATGCGGGCCACCACCCGGTCGGGCTCCGAGTCCCAGGCCATGACTGCCACGTACAGGGCGTCGTCGTCGTAGGCCACGCGGACCTCGGTGCGTTCGGTGGCGGGAGAGCCCTCCAGGGGCTCGCGCTGACGGAAGCCCCCCGCCACCGGCACGGACGCCCAGAACGGGTCGTCCAGGACGCCGTCCAACCGGATCGCCTCGGCCGGTCCGTCGGGGATCCGCATGGCTCGGAGGGCTGCTCCGGCCTCTTGAGCCGAGGCGCCGCTCCCGCAGGCCAGGGTCAGCCCGAGGGTGAATGCGGCCGCGGCGGCGGTGCGGACGGTGCGGTGCATGTAGCTGGGCGAAGGGGAGACGTCAGCCCCAGATGTCGAAGAAGTCGACCTGGCCGGACCCGAGGGTGTGGCGTCCCTCCCCCCGATGCAAGTAGCCCAGGAGGAGCGCGCTCGCTTCTTCCATACGACGCTCCAACGGAATCACTTCCCCCCCGTCGGGGAGGGGCTCGTCCAGCACCCCCAGCACCGCCCTGAGCCCCAGGCGAACGCCCACGGCCGGGTCGGGGTGGTCCATCTCGTTCGCCCTGGCCAGCAGGAGCTCCTCCATGCCCCCGAGGACATGGGCCTGGAAGGCTGCATATGCGTCGTCCCTGGCTCCCGGAGTGCCCTCCAGGGCCCGGAGGTACGTGGCACGGGACCGTCCCGCCTCGCCCAGGAGGCGGACCGACCCCGCCACCAGCCCCCGCAAGTCCACGTCGCCCCAATCCCGGGACGCCAGGGCCTGGTCCCACCGCTCCGCAGCCTCCCTCCAGACTCGCTCTCCCAGGTACTCGAGGAGCTGGTCCTTGCCGGCGAAGCGGGCGTAGAAGGAGCCCACGGAGGAGCCCGCCCGGGCCACGATGGCCTGGACCGTCAGCCCCTCGGGTCCCTCGTCCTCCAGGATCTGGAGGGAGGCCCGGACGATGCGCTCCAGCGTCTTGCGGGAGCGGGACTGCTTGGGCGGGTTGGCGGGGAGAGGTCGGTTCATAGGATTAGAACAGAATTTTGATTCTATATAAAGGCAGACCCCGTTCCAGGCAAGGATCGCCGGTGCCCGTCACGCCCCCCACCGGGGCCGGGCGGCCCGACGAGTGTCCGAGGAGGCCGCTTCCGTCGGTCTCATCCCGTCTCCCCCGGCTTCGTCCTGACGCCCCCCTGACGCCCCCCTCCAACGCTGGCCCTCCCCCCGAAAGGGTGCAACGCGACCAACCGGAGGCCCCATGCACGTGCCTGCCCAACCCTCGGCCCTCACCCTCCTCGTCCACCCGTACAAGAGCCTCCTTCCCGTCACCGGGGGCAGGGAGCAGCTTCGCGCCCAGGGGCGGGCGCCCGGGTCGGCCCTGGTGTGGCATCTCGGCAGGGGGGCCCACGAGCAGGACGCCGCGGTGGTCCGACGGCGCCCCGGGGGGCTCCCGGCCATCGTCGTGCTGCCCCGCTTCCCCGATGCCCTTCGCGACCCGGGGCTCCTGCGCACGGTGGACGGGATCCGCCCGCTGGCGGTCCTCCCCTTCCATCCCCTGCCCGACGTGGAGGACCTCACCGCCGTGCTGCGGAAGCCGCCGGAGAACCTGGGCGTGGAAGTCACCGACTACCTGGCCTGGCGAGGGCTCGCCGTAGACCGGGAGACCGCACAGCTCGTCCGCCGCACCGTGGCCCTTTCCGCCGACCTCCGCTCCATCTCCGCCCTCTGCCGCTCCATGTACCTGTCCCGGCGGGCCCTGGGACGCCGCTTCCTGAGCCGGGGCCTCCCCGTGCCTTCCCACTGGCTCCATTTCGCCCGGCTCCTGCGGGTGGCCATCCGCCTGCAGAACTCAGCCGAGAGCGTCCTCTCCGTCGGGTACGAGGTCGGCTACCCCGACGCCTTCTCCCTGAGCAACCAGATGGCGCGGCTCACCGGGTACCGGCCCTCCGACGCGCGGACGTACCTCGGCTGGGAGTGGCTCCTCGAGGCGTGGCTTCGACGGGAGGCCGACGCGGGCGGTCTCGCCCCCGACTTCACCGTGGAGATCCTCGCGGAGGCCGGGCCCTCCAGGGCGGAGCGCCGCCGCGCCGCCGCCGGGCGCGCCGCACGGCGTGCCTCCGGCGTGGACGCGGACGCTGATCGGGCCGCCGGATGAGGGTGTTGCCCGACGGAGCGACGGGTGGAACATTCGCCTCCACCCCCCAGGCCGTCACCGTAGCACGGAGCGCGGACGGTAGCGACGCCGCGCCCGGGGAGAGCTGCATGCCGGACACGGTCGGCGAGGGGAAGGTCGCCCGCCTGGCCCTCTTCGGAGGACCGGCCGTGGAGCGCGCCAGCGGCGAAGCCGTGCCTCTCACCCTCCAGCAGCAGCGGCTCCTTGCCCTCGTCTGGGGCCATGGCCCCCGGGGGGTCTCCCGGAAGACCGCGATCTGGCTCCTCTGGGAGGAGGACGACGACCGCAGGTCGCGTCACCGGCTGCGCCAGGCGCTCCACGACCTGGCCAGCCGCCTCGGCTTCCGCCCCGTGGTGGCGGACGCCGACGACGCGCTCCTGCCCGCCCACCGCGTGGTGGCCTCCGACCTGGAGGAGTTCCAGGAGGCCCTGGGCGACGGCCGTCTCGAAGGAGCCCTCGCGCTGCTCCGCAGCGGCTTCGCGTCGGCGCTGGACGGGCGGCAGGTGGGGAAGGAGCTGGACGACTGGCTCGAGGCCAAGCGCGAAGCGCTGCGGAGGAAGCTCCGAGACGCCGCCGTGTGGAGGTGGGACCGGTACCGCCCGGTGGGGGCGTGGGAGCCCACGCGGGAGGCCGCGGAGGTCCTGGCCGCCCTGGACCCCGAGAGCGAAACCGCGGCGTGCAGGCTCGTCGAGGCGAGGGCCATGACCGGCAATGTCGAGGCCGCGGAGGCCGCCCTGGCCGACTACATGCGGAGGCTGCCTCCCGGTGGGACGCCCGCGCCCGGGACGGTGGAGCTCATCGAGCGGATCCGACGCCTCGATCCAGCGCCCCACTTCACAGCCTCCAGCGCGCCACCCCCGCCTCCCCTGGTGGGCAGGCGGCACAGCCTGGCCACGGCCCGCCGGATGCTCGGCCGGGTGGGGGAGGGGAGCTTCGAGTTCCTCCTCATCCGCGGCGAAGCCGGTGCCGGGAAGACCCGACTCATGGAGGAAATCTGGAAGGAGGCCAACCTGGCGGGCTTCCGGTGCCTGGAGGCCCGGCCGGCGGAGGTGGAGCGACGGATCCCGCTGAGCCCACTGGTGGACATGCTGGGGGACCCCGGCGTCGCCAAGTACATCCGGGCCATGGAAGAGCCGTGGCGGGCCGTGGTCGCCTCGGTCCTTCCTTCCCTGCCCGACGGCATGGAGCCGCCGGTGGTGCCTCCCATCGCCGAGAGCAGTCTGAGCAGGCGGCTGTACGACGCCTTCGCCACGCTCTTCTCGGACATGGCGGAAGAGGAGCCCGTGCTGCTCTTCATCGACGACCTGCAGTGGGCCGACGCCACCACCGTGGCCGTGCTGCAGTTCGTCCAGCGCCGCTGGACCACCGGCCCCCTCGGGATCGTCGCGACGATCCGCCCCGAGCTGGTGGAAACGTCGGAGGGCGTCGCCAAGTACCTCGTGGAGTCGGCAGACCTCCCCGTGACCACGGTGGAGCTGGGCGATCTCACCGACGAGGAGGCCAGCACGCTGGTGACGCTGGTGGCAGGCAAGGACATCGAGCCCTCGATGGTGGCGCGTCTCTGCGCCCTCGGCGGGAGGAACCCCTTCTACCTCATCGAGCTCACTCGGGACTACCTGGCCGGGAAGCTCCACCTGCCCGAGCTCCCCACCGATGCCATCACGCTTCCCATTTCCCTACGGCAGCTCCTCGAGCCCCGCATCAAGGCCCTCGGGCCCGACGCCGCCGGGATCGGAGCCTACCTCGCGGTGTGGGGCAGGCCCGTCAGCCTTCCCGATCTACTGCGTCTGGCGCGGATGCCCGCGGCCGAGGGCACCCGCCATTCCGAGGAGTTGGAGCAGTGCAGGCTGGTCGTGGTGGAGCGGGGACGGATCCGGCTGGCCCACGAGCTGATCCGCGGCGCCATCTACCAGGGCCTCACCGCCACGAGGCGGGCGTTCCTGCACGGGGAGATCGCCGCGTTCCTGGAGGAGGCGGACTCACCCCCGGAGGGAGAGCTCGCCATCCACTACGACCGCGCCGGCGGGGCGGAAGGTGCTGCCAGTCACGGCCGGAAGGCGGCCGACCGGGCGCTGGAGAGCGGCGCCATGGCCGAGGCCGCGTACTTCTTGCAGCTCGTGGTGGAGAACGAGTCGAACGAGCGCCGGAAGGCCGAGGCCACCGCCGACCTCGCGAAGGTGCTCCACATGAACCGCGAGATCATCCGCGCGAACCCGCTGCTGGAGCTGGCCGCCACGAGGCTCCGCGCCGTGGGGCTGCACACCCGGGCGCTGCGCGTGGACATCCGGCGCGTCGAGGGTCTCGCGGAGCTCGGCGCGGCGCCCCTCTCCGAGCTCCTCGACCGCCTCTCCACCATCAAAGCTGCCGCACGGGCTGCCGGCGACGACGAGGCCCTCGCGCTCGCCCTGGACTCGGAGCTGCACATCCTGCACCGAAGCGGAGAAGTGGAAGCGATCCAGTCCCTCTTCGACGAGATCCGGGTCGTGGCAGCCAGCCCGGATCCGGCGGCGGCGTGCCTGGCGAACGCCTCCCTGGCGTTGAACGTGCTCTTCGGCGACCCGGATGAAGCGCTGAGGTGCGCGCGGGAGGCGGTGAGGGTGGCGGAGGAGGGGGAGGTAGGAGCGCACCTCCTTCGTGCCTACAGTCGGCTCGTCCTGGTTCTTATCTACCTTGGCCAACTCCACCGCGAAGAAGGAAGTGCACTAATGGCGAAAGCCGCCACGGTCGCCGGCCGAAGTGGAGACCTTACCCTGAAGGCCTATCTCGCCCTCAACGAGGGCGTCTACGCTATGGAAAGGAGTCAGTTTGACTTTGCTCAGGACTGCTTCCTTCGGACGGCACGCCTACTCGAACGCTCCGAGCCGGGACTTCCGCACGCGACGCTTCACCTTAACCGTGGCGAGCTACTCCTTAGACAGCGCGAGTTTCCAGATGCGTTTGCCGCGTTCAGTAGGGCTTCCCGCATCACTACAGCTAGCACTCCGCGCTACGTGATGAACCTCATCAACGCCGGACTCGGAGTATGTGCCCTCGAAATCGGAGACCTCACTCTAGCACGAGATCTCGATTCTGTCGTTCATGGAGAGCCCTATTGGTACTACGACCCCACGCTCGTCTTGCTGTTCAGATCGAGGATGTTGGCAAGGAGAGCTGGGTCAGGTCAGGCACTGTCCGACCTCGAGTGTGGCGCAGCAGCCATACGGCGGCGCCTGCCAATCGCATGGATGAAGCTCATCTTCCTTGCGGACAGGAGCCGCCGACGCCTTCGCATGGCGTCTTCATCCGAGCTGCAGGAGGCTATCGCGTTAGCGGAAGACCTTGGATTGAGTGCCTCCGACGATCTTGCCCGCCACTGACTCGGCAAACCAGATCGGAGCCTCAGGTCATGCACCACGAGCCCATGGGAAGGCTCGGCGCCGCGGTGGCCGGGTTCGCACATGGGACAGCCTCTCCATGGAGGTTGCCGAGGCCCGCGACGATGCCCGCATAATGTCTGCGTACTCGCCGATGAGATTGGATTCCAACAATGCATCGACAACACGAGAGTTGAACTGCCGGCCGGAGTGTTCGGCCAGTTGCTGGAGAACGGCGGCCACCGAGAGGGCCTTTCGATAGGGGCGGTCGGACAGCATCGCGTCCACTGCGTCACATACCGAGATAATCTGGGATCCGACAGGGATCTCGCTGCCTCTCAAGCCATCTGGATACCCCGAGCCATCCTCGCGCTCGTGGTGGTGGCGGACGGCGAGAATGACCGCCTCGGGGACGGACGAGAGATTCCTGAGCAACTCCTCGCCTTTGGTCACATGCGACTCGATTACCTTCCGTTCTTCCGGGGTGAGCGAGTCTGGCTTGGCAATAATGTCCGTGTAGACAGCCTCGATCTTCCCAACGTCGTGCAGAAGCGCTGCGCTTTCGATCTCGTCGACTGAAGCCCCATCTAGTTCCAGGACCTGTGCTATGCTCCGGGCCAGATGCGAGACGCGGAGGGAATGGCCGGAGGTGTACGGGTCCCGTGTTTCGATTGCCTTGACCAAGGCCTTCAGCAAGTCGCGGTTGGCCTGCTGGAGTTGGAGCGCGGTGAGGTAGGATCGCCGGATGAAGAACAGCGGGAGGATGATGAGAAGCAGGCCCGGTATATGAATCTGCATGTACAGCGCTGCAACAGCGATCGCGATTGGCCCAATCAAGAGATCAGAGAAGAGGTTGTTCCCAGCGCGCCCTACTAGGCGCACCCACACATCATGCAACTCAAGGCCCTGGCTGAGAGCGATAGCCCCGGCCACAGCAGTGTTGTTGAGCACCAGGAAGACCACGCCGAATAGGATAAACGGCCCGAGCTGCGCCAAGATTGCCGACGACCCAACGCTGCCAGGAAGGGCCATCAGCGCCTCTCCCCCGGAAACCTGGTAGGTCAGGCCCGCGATCGCGGTCGACAACACCAATTGGCCCACGTTGAAGACGGCGCGCTGCAGTTCCTTGCGTCGAATGAAGTGCTCGGCGACCACCCCATTGAAGAAGACTGCGAGAACCGCAGAGGCAGGGCCAAACAGAACCACGATGGTGAGAAGTGGAAGGAAGGCGATTGAGTTCCCACCCGCATTCCGTCCAACCCTGATCGTGACCGCCTGCGATTCCGCCACGACCGCCAGAACAAGTAGCGTGGCAAAACCGGCTAGATCCGCCCTCTTCAGCATGAACATGGTTTCCCAGTCCATGAGAAGGGCCGTGGCAGCGGCCGCCATACAGACGGACCAAATGTAGAGGTTCAGTGCCCGGCTGTTCATTTGCGGAACCCCCCCTCAGCCTGCCGCGGCCGTTACCAAGTCGCTACGCCATTCCCCAGCAGGGAAAGCACTGCGCCGAATAGATCGAACAGAGAGCTGAACATGCGCTCACCTCCTTTCAAGGGGCGTCGGCTTCCGGGGTTATTTCGCTAATGGAAACCGCGAGCGCTCCGCTCTACCGCTCAACTTCGCTCAGGCTGGCAGACCGAGGGGGTTCTCCTTTCCTCCGCTTTCGGGTTGACTCAGGGGTCCGCGGACCTCTGTCGCTAAACACGTCCACGGACCCATCGGTCCGTGGCCTGCAACGTCGCGAGAATCGCAGCGCGATCGGTAGACACCTCCACCACCGTCGCGCCGGCCAGGGACGTGACGTCCCGGCCGCTCATGGCGTTCACGGCCACGAGAACGAACTTCCTGTCGAATGCGTCCACGACCTTCACGCCGTCGAGGGCCAGCGTCACGCCGGGCCCGCTGCCACTCTCCAGCTCCTTCACCAGCGCGGCCTCTACCGCGTCCAGCGTGGCGCGGCTGACCGCCTCCAGGCGGGGACGCGGAAGGTCGGCCGCGCTAGCGCTGCCGACGTGCCGCTCGCCTCGCCACTCGATCTCCACCCGGTGCCGCACCTGGTGGGACCTCTCCGTCTCCACCTGGTGCGCCTGGAACAGCAGCCGGTTCTGGCCGAGCGGAGGCTCGGGCAGGAGCCTCACCGCAGGCTCCGGCGGCTCCATCGCCGCCGGCCGTTCCTTCGTCTGGGCAACCGAGATCTTGCGATGATCCACGGCCAGGTCGAGGTGGGCCAGAAGAGCCGACTCCACGTTCCGGACCGTCTGCTTCGCAGTGACCTCCTCCGTCGTGAGCAGGTGGATCTCCTCCACCTCACCGCCAGGCCTCGTGACCAGCCGGGCGGACACGACGCCCTTGAGCGACATGAGCAGCCGCTCGGCGTCTTCGATGGTCCAGCCGGCTCGTTCCTCCTGCGGCGCGCTCATCTACTCCCGGCTTCTGCGGGTCAGGTAGGGTGCCAGGCACCCTCGGTTCATTTCGCGTCCCTCGTTCACGCACTAAAGCAGGTTACGCGCCGCCAGCGGCGAGTCCCGCCGCGATCTCCTCGATTCGCGCTTGCGCCCCGCTCCGGGAGCGCATCAGCCCTCCGAAAGGACCACCGCAGAAGCGCCTTCGAGGCGCTGGACACTGCCTTCCGGGAGGGCTGGGATACCAAATGTTTATCGGTTTGATCCTACATATGCGGGTCCGGCACCCCTTGTGTCAAGAGCAAGGAAACACAAGAGCTTTTCCGGCCATTCGGGTTTCCGGAGCCGTGTAACGAATTGAAAGGAGAGTAGGAAAAATCCCGACCGGAAAACCCCTACCGATAGACCCGCCGCCCGTCCAGGTCGTCGGGCATCGGGACGCCGGCCAGGCCGGCCAGGGTTGGGGCCAGGTCCACCGTATACACCGGGGCTCCGGAGCTCCCGTGGCGCACGCCTGCCCCGAGGAGCAGGAACGGCACGTAGCGGTCGTACCAGTAGACCGAGGCGTGGGTGGTTCCCCTGGCCCGGACGAGGTGGTGGTACCCGTATCGCACTTCCACCCCGAAGGGGGACAGCTCCCCGGCGGCGCGGCCGGGGAAGTAGGAGTTCCGGAACAGCGTGGCAAACGAGTCGGCCGGTTCTCCCACCGTGAGGGACCGGTGCGTATAGGCCCGGGCTACGATCCCCCTCTCCTCCACCAGACGGGCGAGGCGCTCCGCCACTTCGTCTTCGGAGCCGCCCCCCGCGGTGGCATCACGGGCCGCCGCGCGCAGGGCCGTGTTCACCTCACGCGGGGACAGGCGCCTCGCGTCGGGGTCCTCCCCCGAAGCGACCAGATGCTCCGGCGTGGTCATGACCCCGTGGTCCGCCGAAAGCCCGGCCACCCACCGGCCCCGGCCCACCTCCCGGTCGAGGAACTCGAAGAGCTCGCCGAGCAGGCGGTCGAGCTGCAGCAGGTTCTCGAGTTGCTCCTGGCTGAAGGGGCCGAAGGCGTGCCCGACGTAGTCCGTGGACGAGAACGACAGGCCCAGGTAGTCCAGATGTCCCCGCTGTCCCAAGTCCAGCGCCTCCACCGCTTCCTGAGCCAGCAGATGGACCGCCACGTCCCCACGGGGCATGGGGTCGAATGCCCAGGTGTTGCGCGCGGCGGGATCCGGTCCGGCCTCCACGGCAGCGAGGTGCGGGAAGGCGGTGTGGATCCCGTCGTACTCGTACGCGGCAGAATCGGCCCGGGCGAGGTTCCGGGCCCACCCTGGCGAGGTCTGCTCCCACACCGAGTCGGCGGCGAGCCCGGGCATGCGCTCCTCGTTGAAGCGGGCCACCCACCGGGGGTACTCGGACCGGTAGTACGCCGAGGTGACGAAGCGGGCGTGGGCGGGCGAGATCCAGTAGACCTCCCCTTTCGTGCGCCCGGCGAGGGTGATGGCCGACCGGTCCTTCTGGGAGAGGGCGACCACGCGGGCCTGGGGGTCCGCCGATTGGATCCAATCGGCCAGGCCTCCTCGTACCATGTTCCTCGGGGAGCGTCCGGGCAGCTCCGACACGCCCAGGATGGGCGAGAGCGAGTCGGCCACGGCGTACATGGGCGTCCAGGCGTCACCGGTGCGTTGCGTCCAGTCGTTGGACACGATGCCGGAGCGGGAAGGGAAGACGCCCGTGGCCAGGGTAGCGTGGCCCGCCGCGGTCTCGGTGTGGGCGTGGGCGTGGGAGGCCACGGTGAATCGGTAGCCCTGGTCGAGGAGTCGCCGAAACCCGCCCGTGTACACGTCGGCGTACCGGTCCAGGAGGTCGCCCCGCATCTGGTCGATGGAGAGGAGCACCACCAACTGGGGCCGCTCCTGGGGAGCCTGGGCGGCGCAAGCCCCAGAGGTCAGGAGGGAGGCGAAGATCGCCAGACAGCTTCTCGCGACGGACGCGCTCATGGGACGGTGCACGCTCCCTGGGTGTCGGAGTGGGTGGATCGGGGCGTGGCCGCGTGTCCGCGCTTCGCTGGACAACCCCGAAGCGGCACGGCTAAACTAGCCCAATCCGGCCAGTCGGCTAAGGCCCCGGCCCCCCTTCGTTACCGGCGTGTTCCACCATGGTCTCCAGGATCCGCTCGACGCTGCTCCTCGCCGCCCTGCTCGGGCTGGGCACCTCACCCGCCGCGACGCAGGAGGTCACCTACGCCATCCGTCCCGGCGACAAGGTGACGGCGGAGCTGTTCACCGCCGCGGGCGAACGCGTGAGCGTGGTGGAGGGCGAGCGCATCGTGGACCGCAACGGGGACGTCTACCTCCCCTACGTCGGTACGATCCACGTGTCCGGGCTCGACCAGAGCCTCCTCCGCGGCACGCTCGTGGAGGCGTATCGGGCGTTCTACGCCGACCCGGTGGTGAACGTCTCGGTCCAGCTCAGGGTGAACGTGACCGGCGCGGTTCCCAACCCGGGTCAGTTCTTCCTCGATCCCACCGCGACCGTCATCGACGCCCTGTCCGCGGCGGGGGGCGCCAACGCCGAGTTCGCCATCGTCGGCAACTCCATTCCCGGCAATCCGCGCGCGGTCCAGCTCGTCCGTGAGGGCCAGCGCCAGTCGCTGAACGTGCACCCGGCGGACATCACCGAGGCGGTGCTCGAGATGCGGATCCGCTCGGGCGATTGGCTCCACGTGCCGCCGGAGACCAGGACCGCCGTGCGGGACCAGGTCCTCTTCTGGGGAAGCCTCCTGTCCCTGGTGTCCGGAGTGGCGAGCCTCATCATCCTCGTCGGCCGATAGGCGGCGATGTACCACGGCGCCCAGGAAGGCTGGGTCGAAGTCGTCTCGGGCGTGATGTTCAGCGGCAAGTCGGAGGAGCTCCTCCGGCGGGTGCGCCGCGCCATGATCGCCAAGCGCCGCGTGCAGGTCTTCAAGTCGCACCTCGACGACCGGTACGGCGGCGTCTTCCGAATCAGCTCCCACGACGGCTCGGAGCTGGAGGCCCACCCCGTGTCCTCGTCCGTGCAGGTGGCCGAGCTCGTGCGCCCCGACGCGCAGGTGGTGGCCATCGACGAGGCCCAGTTCCTGGACGACGGCATCGTCCGCGTGGTGAACGACCTGGCGGACCGGGGCATGCGCGTCATCGTCGCCGGCACGGACATGGACTTCCGCGGTGAGCCCTTCGGGCCCATCCCCCAACTCCTGGCCATCGCCGAGCGCGTGGACAAGCTCCATGCCATCTGCGTGGTGTGCGGCGACCTGGCCACCCGCAACCAGCGACTCATCGACGGCAGGCCCGCCCCCGCCGAGGGGCCCACCATCCAGGTGGGGGGCGCCGAGAGCTACGAGGCCCGCTGCCGGAAGTGCCACCAGGTGCCCCGGACGACGCGCCACCAGGTGGAGCTGGAGATCAACGGGCCCGACCTGGGGAGCGTCGCTCCCGGTCGCTGAAGGCTGCGCCGGCCCGCGGCGGGCCCATCGCGGCATCCCCTCGCCCCCGTTCCGGCGGCAACGTACGCGGCACGCTCCTCCCCCCGTGACGCGACTTCGACGCGAGCCGACCGCCCCATGCACCCGCCCGTCCCGGGCCTCGAGCCCTCCCCCGGCGCCCTCTTCGACGAGCGGCGCCGCCCCGACTTCCGCGACGTCTTCGGCGCCCTGGCGCGACGAGCGACCCGCGTGCGCACCGCCGTCACGCGGGTCCGCCTCACCACGGTGGACCTGGGGCCCCAGGACCTGCCGGCGCTGGAGGGGTTCCGCGTGCTCCTCTCGGAGCTGAACGCGCTGCGAATCGAGTCGGAGGCCCACGCGCTCCTGCACCAACGCCGCCGCGCACCCAACCTCCGCTACCTGACCCAGCTCCTGGAGAGCGGCCGCCTGGAGGTCCGCTCCGCCCCGCTGGGCGGATGGTCCCCCGACTTCACCGTCTTCGACGAGGGCTCGGGCCCCTGCTGGGCCCTCTGCGGGTTCCACGCCTTCGAGCGGCCCTATCCCCACCGGGGGCCGGCGCTGGCCTCCCTCCACGCGGGCGACGCGGCCCTGCTGGCCGCCCGCCGCTTCGACGAGCTGTGGGAAGCGGCCCACGACGTGGGACCCACGCTCTGGACGCTCCTCTCCCGGGCCGAGGGGGTCGCCGCGGCCTCGGGACGTTGACACATGTTTCCCTGGTTTCTTTATTTTCAGGGCTCGGCCCCTGGGAGTTCCGGGGCCGGAGCACACATTCCGGGGTAGCTCAGTCGGTTAGAGCATCTGACTGTTAATCAGAGGGTCGTGGGTTCGAGTCCCACCCCCGGAGCTGCAGACCGAAGGGCCCGACGGCGTTCGCCGGCGGGGCCGTCGCCGTTGCCCCCACCCCACACCCGCCCAAAAACACAGGGCCGCCAACACCCACAACCCCGGGCCCCCCCCCCTGACCGCGAAGTCCCCCCACCACCCCGTCCACGCCCAGGGTCTCCCCAAGCCCATCGGGCCCTACTCGCCGGGCATGGTCCTGGACCGGCTGGTCTTCGTCTCGGGGCAGGGCGCCACCGACCCGGCCACGGGGAAGCTGGCGGGCCCGGACGTGGAGACGCAGACCGAGCAGGTGTTCCGGAACATCCGTGCCATCCTGGCGGCGGCGGGCACCGACCTCTCCCACGTGCTGCGGTGCGGGGTGTTCCTGGTGGACCTGCGGGACTTCGAGAAGATGAACGGGGTGTACGCCCGGGTCTTCGGGGAGCACCGCCCGGCCCGCACCACCGTGCAGGTGGCGTCACTCCCGGACCCCATGCTCCGCGTGGAGATCGACTGCATCGCCTACGTGCCGTAGGGAGTGAGGACCGGCGCCGGCGAGGGCCTGCGCCCGCGAACAGCTGAACGCCCGACGCTGGAGGGTCGGGCACCCCGGAGAGGAGAAGCTCCGGGGTGCCCGCCGCTCCGCTCGCTTCGCTGCGGGGGTGGTACCAGCGCCCTGGATGGGGCGCCTTCAGAAGACGACGATGATCTCGCCGTCGGTAGGCAAAGCCGCCCGATGGGCCGCACCCCGGGGGTGCGGGGCTCGCCTGCTGCTGGAAAGAGTGGGCAGTGGCAGGAACCAGGCCCGTGGACCCGGTCGCATTGGGACTGGACGCCTCCCGCCGCAGCAGAGGAACGCGGGGGACGCCAGGGGGGGAGGGGGGGGAAGGTGGCCCCACACGGGCGAACCGGGTGCAACGGTCGGCACGCGCCGCGGTGCGGGCATTCCCATCGGGCGGACTCCTGAGATGCGGTTGTTGAATGCTCCCAGGATGCACCCGATAACGATTACGTATCTCTACGAGTCATGACGTAGAGGCTACGTCAGACTACGTAGAGACGGGGCGGCGAAGAGGGGTCATCGGGATCACGATTCCACCACAACAACAAGTCGGACTGTGACTTATGATTGTGCCTACGAGAGGCGATCGGCGATCCACCAGGTACGGAATACCGCGGTTCCCACCGTGCCCACCGCCACCAGACCCAGCGCGGGTACCAGGAGCGCGCCCTCCGGGCGCCCCAGCCATGCCGAAACGGCAGGGTCCAGGAGGGCGCCGAATGCCAGGATGAGGAGGCGCTCCGCCCGCTGCATCACGCCCAGCTTGCAGACCACCCCCACGCTCTCCCCACGAGCCCGGGCGTAGCTCACCAGGAGAGAGCCTCCAAGGGCGGTGACCACGAGGATCAGCGCCAGGCTCGACGCCTGGAAGAGCACGGCGAGGCCCACGAAGGCCCCGAACTCGGCGAAGCGGTCCAGCGTGGAGTCGAGGAAGGCCCCCCGCTCGTCCGCGACCCCCAGGGCCCGGGCCACCCGTCCGTCGAGCACGTCCGCCCAGCCGCCCAGGAGGATGGACCACCCGGCCATGCTCAGGTGCCCGGTGGCGAAGAACACCCCCGCCAGCACGCCGAAGAACACGCCCAGGAGGTTGAAGAAGAGGGGGCCCAGGCCCACCGCCAACGCTACCCGCTCGGCGGGGGACTGGAACCAGAAGAACCAATTCCGCACGAAGCCGCCCAGGACGAAGGAGCCCCGGTCCGCGACCTCCCGCGGGTCCCGGCCCCGACGGGCCGCGCCCGCGGCGTACACGGGCATGGAGAGGAGGGCGAAGCCGAGGACGGAGACGAGGACGGCGAGCTCCGGTCTCATGGGTTCCCTTCCCGGTCGGGCCGGCGGAGGAGGAGGCGGATGGCACGGGGCCAGAGGAAGATCACCGGCCACCGACGCTCCAGGCGGGTGAGCTCGATGCTGATCCCCAGTCGGCGCTCGGCCTTCCGATGGACGTACGGGAGCCAGTTCTCGAAGGTGGCGATGTGCTTGAACCAGCGCAGCGTGGCCCGGACCTTCGATCGGCGGAAGTGCCCCATCCACCGCCTCCGCGCCCTGGGTCCGGGGGGCGTGGCGAAGCGATAGCCGCCCCCCGTAGCCACCAGCCGGCCCTCCCGGGCCGCGGCCTCGAGGACGGGGGCCAGACGCTCCCGGAAGTGCCCACGCTGCGCCTCGAAGATCACATCCGAGCGGTCCCGGGCCTCGGGGCGCACCTCGCCGCGGTAGCACACTTCCAGGAGGCGGCGGCCGAGGCTCTCGGCGTCGAAGGGCTCGTCGAGGAACGGCCCCACCCAGGCCAGCACGCCGGCCCGCGCCTCCACGAGGCGCGCCTCCGCCCACCCCCGCTCCTCCTCGCTGGCGCTCCAGACCAGCGCCATGCGCTGCACCAGGCGGCCCAGGAGGAAATGGTCCCTCGGCCTCGGCCCCACGGCGTCGAGGAGGTGCTCCCTGGTCACCACCAGGCATTTGGCCAGGCCGGCCGCCCCCTCGTCGGGGGTGTAGGCGATGACGTTGGGGGGAAGCACGCGCGAGAGGCCGGCCATGAGCCAGACGGGCCGGTGGCTCTCGCCGGCCCGATGCAGCGCTTCGTAGAAGGCCCGGTATCCGCTCACCACCACGACGAAGTCCAGCGCCGACTCCCTGCCGGGGGTGGCCCCCAGGAGGTGCGAGCCGTAGAGGAGCACGGCCCGAACGCTCCCCTCCGAGGCCGCCGCCAGCGCCGCGGCCAGGCGCTCCGCCGTCGCGAGGGCGCCGCCCGAGTCGGCGCTCACGCCACCTCCGCGCCCCTCATGCGGGCCAGCGTGCCGGACATGAGCCGGTGCATCTCTTCGATGAAGGGCTCGGAGTCGGCATCGGGGTCGCTCCACTCGAAGGGCCCCGCCAACTCCACCCGCCCGTCGATGCCCCCCATCCCCCCCAGGAAGTCCTTGAAGCGCGCACGCTGCCAGAAGCCGTCGGCCACCATGACGTACACCGTCCAGGGCCGCTGGCGGAGGACGAGCTTCAGGCCCGTGCTCCGGAAGCGGCCCAGCTCGCCGTCGCGGGTGCGCGTACCCTCCGGGAAGATGGCCAGGGGGACGTCGGACGTGCGCGCCGCGTCGCGGATGGCGGCGAGCATCTTCTTCGTCTCGGCGGAGTTTGCCCGAGGGTCCACCACCGGGTATTGATAGAGCCGCACCATGTGCGAGATTAGCGGGATCCACCGCAGATAGCGCTTCCGCGTCAGGATCCTCCCGTAGCTGCCGCTGAACGACGCGACCACGAGAGGGATGTCGAGGAGCGACTGGTGGTTCATGAGGAGCAGGACGCCCTCGCGCCCGGGGATCTGCGGGACCTCCTGGATGTGGGCGCCCCCGACGCGGCGGACCGATCCCAGCATGAGGTGGGCCAGAAGCCGCTGCCAACGGGTGAGCACGGGGATGCGCCGTGAGGGGAAGAGGCGCACCCATGGAGCGACGACCAGTCGCTGCACGGGATCGAGAACGAGCAGCGTCAGGCACATGACCGTCAGCGCCAGGTAGCCTCGGAGCTTCGTCAACGGACTTCCGGGTTGTGGGTCGCTGGAGAATGACAGAGCACATGGGTCGCCGACGCCCGCAACGCTAATCGGATGCTCCGAGGCGCAAAAGGCGGGCGGCCCCGAACCAGGCCGCAGAGCCGGGAATAGAGAGCCACATGGAGTACACGCACTACGGGTTCCGCAACTGCGTCGGCGCGTTCTTCGAGATGCCCACCTCCGACGCCCGAGGGCTCCTGCCCAGCCACCTTCAGCCGGTGGAGATGCAGCACACCCGGAGCATCCTCTCCGTCATGGCCTTCCAGTTCACCGAGAGCATGGTGGGCGCCTACGACGAGCTGGTCATGGCCATCATCGTCCCGCCGCTGGTGGAGCCGAACCGGCAGCTCCCCAAGGCGGCGTTCTACCCCTTCATGGTGGCCACGTCCACCGAGGCGGCCCGGCTCCACGCCATCGAGCGTTGGCGCCTCCCCCACCTCATGCAGGACGTCTCCATGGACTTCAGCGAGACCGACTCGTCCATGGACGTGAAGGTGGTCGACGCGTCGGGGGTGCCCATCCTGGACCTCTTCGTCACGCGCCACGAGCACCACCCGGCCAAGAACATGTACAACATGTTCACGGTAGGGGACGACGGCCGGTTCAAGGCCAACATCTACATGGAGGCGCCCCACTCGGAGCACGAGTTCGAGCGGGGCTCCCTCACCCTCCACGAGCATGAGATGACCCGGGGGCTCACCCTGGCGGACATCTCCGACTACCCCTTCCGCGAGCAGTGGTACACGGCGGGGATGCAGACCTTCGAGCCGCTGGAGCAGCTCTGAGCCAGAGGCGCCGCCACGCGGTGATCTTCAACCCCGCCTCCGGCCGGGGGCGCGGCGCGAGGCGCATCGGCACGTACCGGAGGCTCCTCTCCCAGCACCTCCCCGACGCGGAGATCCTCACCACGTCGCGGCCCGGCGAGGAGCGCGACCTCGCCGACCGAGCCCTGCGGAGCGGCGCCGAGGTGGTGGTGGCCGTGGGGGGCGACGGCACGTGGAGCAACGTGGCCGACCGCGTGCTGGCGTCGGGGCGCGACGACGTGGCCTTCGCGATGCTGCCCAACGGCACGGGCAACGACTTCGGACGTAACCTGGGCTTCGATCCGGCCAACGCCGCCGAGGCGGTGCGCGTGCTGGCCGCCGGGCACACGCGGCCGGTGGACGTGGGGCGGCTGGACTCGCCGAGCGCGTCGGCCCACACGCCCGACGTGGTGGAGGCGCGCCACTTCCTGAACCTGGTGGGCTTCGGCTTCGACATCGCCGTCATCGACGCGGCGGAGGGGGCCCGCTTCCTCCGGGGGGAGATCCTCTACAAGGTCACGGCGCTCCAGCAGCTCTTCCGATTCCCTGGCTTCGACGTGGGGCTTAGGAGCGGCGGCGGGCAGGAGCGGCAGGCGCGGCACCTGATGCTCACCGTGTCCAACGGGCGTTACTTCGGCGGCGGCTTCCCCATCGCGCCCGACGCCCGCACCGACGACGGCCGCCTCCATGCATGCATGATCCGCGACGCCGCCCCCCTCACCCGACTGAGGCTCTTCAACCTGGCCGAGCGAGGGCGCCACGTGACCTCGGAGAGGGTGGAGATCCTGGACGACCGGGCCTTCCGCCTCACCTTCCCCGAGGCGCCGCGCTTCGAGATGGACGGGGACGTGCGCCAGGCGGTCGACGCCGTGCTGGACGTCCGCGTCCTCCCGGGCGCCCTCCGGGTCGTCGTCCCGGGCTGAGCCGGCGCCGCCGTTACTCCGCGACACAAAGTACTTGACGAGAGCCCGTGGCGAGGCGTACGTTGCCTCCCATGACCTTACCCTCCCCCCGGACTTCCCGCCCGCCGCAGCCCCCGCTGGCCCTGCACGACCGGGCCATGGACAACCTGCGCTACATCCGGGAGACCATGGAGCGGTCCCAGGCGTTCACCGCCGTGTCGGGGCTCGGCGGCGTCCTCATGGGCGGCATCGCCCTGGCGGCCGCCGGGGTTTCGGCGGCGTGGGGCCCCTCCACCGAGGCCTGGGTGGCCCTCTGGATGGGCGCCGCGGCCCTCTCGCTGGCGGTGGCCCTGGTGGCCATGAGCCGGAAGGCGCGGGCCGCGGGGACCACCCTCCTGGTGGGGGCGGGGCGGAAGTTCACCTGGAACCTCACCCCACCCCTCCTGGTGGGCGCCCTGCTGACGGTGTCCCTCACCGGGGCGGGGGCGACGCAACTCCTCCCGGGGGTGTGGCTTCTCCTCTACGGGACGGGCGTGGTGGCAGGCGGCGCGTTCTCCGTGCGGGTCGTCCCCCTCATGGGGCTCGCCTTCATGCTCCTGGGAGCCGCCGCCCTCTTCCTGCCTTCCGGGTGGGAGGACGCGGTCATGGCCGCGGGCTTCGGGGGGCTGCACATCGTGTTCGGCATCGTGATCTGGAGGAAGCATGGCGGCTGAGCGAGAGCCCGTCGCGAAGAAGGGCGGAGGCGCCCCCCGGGCCGCTCCGGCCCTGGGAAGCGTCCCGGGCCAGCTCCCCGAGGGCGGAGCCCTGGAGCTCGACCAGCTCATCCACGAGCGCGTGCGCCTGGGCATCGTCAGCGCCCTGGCCGTGAACGGGACCCTCCCGTTCACCGACCTCCGCGACCTGCTGGGCACGACCGACGGGAACCTGAGCGCCCACGCCCGGCGCCTCGAGGACGCGGGGTACGTTCTTTGCCACAAGTCCTTCGAGGGCCGTACGCCCCGCACCGAGTTCGAGCTGACGCGCCGTGGAAGGGTGGCCCTCCAGGGCTATCTGGACCACATGGAAGCCATCATCCGGGTGACGAGGGAGGGGTAGCGTCATGGAAAAGGAACACGGTTCTATTTTCATGGCCGAGGCTGTAGATACAACGATTCCCGGGGGTTCTCCACATCGTTTCCACGTGGCGGTGATCATGGACGGGAACGGGCGGTGGGCCACCGGCCGCGGGCGGCCCCGGGAGTTCGGCCACCGTAAGGGCGCCCTGGCGGTGCGCCGGGTGGTGGAGGCCGCGCCCGACGCGGGCGTCGACATCCTGACGCTGTACGCCTTCTCGTCCGACAACTGGCGCCGTCCTCCCCGGGAGGTGCGAGCACTCATGTCCCTGTTCCGGCGGTACCTGCGCTCGGAGGCCGAGGAGCTCCGCAGCAACGGCGTGCGTCTCCAGGTCATCGGCCGCCGCGACCGGCTTCCCGCCACCGTGGTCGCCGCCATCGACGAGGCGGAAGCCGCCACCGCGGGCGGGACGCGCCTCCTCCTCAGGCTGGCGGTGGACTACTCGGCCCGCCACGCCCTCCTGGAGGCGGCGAGGCGGTGCGTGGCGCCGGGGTGCCCCGACCCGGAGGACTTCGCCCGGGCCCTGGGCCAGGCGATCCACGGCCGGGGCGACGGCGCCCCCGACGTGGACCTCCTCATCCGCACGGGAGGAGAGCAGCGGCTCAGCGACTTCCTGCTCTGGGAGTGCGCCTACGCCGAACTGGTCTTCACGCCGCGTATGTGGCCCGACTTCACCGCCCAGGACCTGCACGTGGCGGTGTCCGAGTTCCGGCGGAGGGACCGGCGCTTCGGGATGGTGGCCGCGGCGGTCTAACGTGAAGTCGGACCGTAGTTTGGAGTGGCCCTAAAAGGCCCACCAGAGACGGGCGGACAGGAGGCGCTCCGCCCCCTCCAGCGACGACCGGCCGGTGGTGTGCCCCCACGACGCGAGCACTCCGGCGTTGCGGACCAGCCGGTACCCGAGGGAGGCCTCGAAGCGCTGCGTGTCCCAGTCCCAGTCCACCGCCGCGCCGGCGTCGTCCACGGGCCGGAAGTCGAGGAAGCCCGCCCGGGCCGCTGCGAAGACGCCGGCGGCCAGGTCCGCCTGGAGCTCCACGGAGCCGCCCCACTCCACCGGCGCCTGGCTCATGTTGGGCACGTCCCACTGGTCTCGGACGGCCTCGATGCGGGCCACCACCGGCCCCCGGGCCCAGGTGGCGTCCACCGCCCACAGGGTCTGGATGTAGTCCCAGCGTTCCCGGCCCTCCGGAAACGCCCCCTCCTTCAGCTCCTCCAGCCACGGGCCGCGGTTGAAGGACGCGCCCACCGTGAGGGCCGGTGAGAGGGTCACCCCGACGCCCGCCACCAGCGAGGGATGGCGCATGCGCTCCGCGTCCCACGCCCACGCCGCGGGGCCGCTGGAGGGGGCCGAGTTCATGGCCGCCACCCGGTAGCTCAACGGGCCGCGGGTGCCCGCCACCATGGCGCCCCACTGGTACGGCACGCCCCACACAGGGGGTGCGCCGATGCCCCTGAACTCCTCCGGCCGGTCCCGCCAGGTGAGGAACCCCGCGGTGCTGCCCGGGGCGATGCCGGGGCACATCATGGTGCGGTAGTCGTAGAAGAGGGGCGGCCGCACGAAGGGATCCCCCGGCGCGAGGTGCCGGGAGGCATAGGAGCCGAAGGGGCTGGCGAAGCGCCCCACCTGGAGGCTCGCCGCCCCCGCCGCCCCGCTCACCCTCAGGTACGCCTGCTCCAGGCGGGCGTCCCATACGCCGGCGGTGGGGGCCTCGCCCCGGTCGCCGCGGACCTCCACGAGACCATAGACGGCGTCGCCGAGGAAGACGTCGGCGAAGACCCTGAGCCGCGGGGCCGGGAGGAGCCCCGCGCCGTCCCCCCGGGCCAGACCGAAGGTGGGCGCCGACAAGGAATGCGCCTCCAGGTCGAGCTGCCCCGACAGGGTGACCTGGAAGCGCCCCCCGGGGGACACGTACTCGCCCCCCGCGTCCCGGAGGGTGGGGAGCCCCTGGGCGGCCGCGCCGCCGGGCGAAAGCGCGAGCGCCGCGGCCAGGAGGAGGGCGCCCCCCGACCCCGGCCCGCTGGGCGCGCCCCGGCCCCGCTCCTCCACACCCGTCACGGAGAGCACCTCCATCTCCGTGCTGAAGCCCTTGAACGCGCGCTCCCCCAGGGGACGCGCCCGAACGCCCATCCCCGCCTCGTCCAGACAGGCCCGGGTGACGAGGATCTCCCCGGCGGCGGCGCCGGAGCACAGCCGGGAGGCCAGGTTCACCGCGTCTCCCAGGACCGTGTAGTTGTTCCGTGTCTGGGACCCCATCTTCCCGGCCACCACCACGCCGGTGTTCACCCCCACCCCGAGGCCGATGCGCGTCTCTCCCCGCGCGGCCCGCTCCGCGTTGAGCGACTCCATGGCCACCTGCATGCCCAGGGCGGCCCGGAGCGCCCGCCCCACGTGGTCGTCCAGGGCCTTGGGGGCGTTGAACACCGCCATGAGCTCGTCGCCTACGAACTTGTCCACGTGGCCCCCCTCCTGGACGACGGCGTCGCTGAGGCGCTGCATGCACTCGTTGAGGAGGGCGATGACCTCCTGGGGCTCCATGCCCTCGGTGAGGGCCGAGAAGCCCCGGATGTCGGCGAAGAGCACGGTGACCCGCCGGTTCTCGCCGCCCAGCTCCAGGCCCCCCCGCACCAGCTCCTCCGCCACCTCCCGGGACGACACCACGTCCAGGATGAGGCGAAGGCGCTCCTTGAGGAGGAGCCCCCGGGTCATGTCGTTGAACGCCTCGGCCAGCGTACCCAGCTCGTCGTGGGTGGTGACGGGCACCTGCGCTTCATAGTCGCCCTGGGCCACGCGCCCGGTGGCCTCCACCATGGCCCGCACCGGCCGCGTGAGCCCACGGCTCAACGCGACGCCCACCAGCACCGCCAGCAGGAGGGAGAGGCCACCGCTCAGGAGGAGTGCGCCGGTGATTCGCCGGAAGGGAGCCAGCACCGGGTCCAGGGGCACTGCGATGACCCAATGGCCCTGGGACGGGTCTCCCTCCAGGAGAGGCTGGGAGCGGACGGACCAGGAAGCCCCCAGGGCGTCCATGTCCCGGCGCTCGGCGTCGCCGGCCATGGACACCAGCGGCTCGGCGAAGTCGGCCCGGGCCCGCGGAGTGCCCGCCACGCACGTGTCCGCGACGACGACGCAGACCTCCACGCCCACCACCGACCCGACGCGGGCGATGTCCTCTTCCGGGGCGGCCACGGCCACGGAGAGCGTCCCGATGGCCCTGCCTCCCAGCGTCTGCACCAGCTCGGTGCGGACACCGTAGAGCGTGCCTTCCAACACCCGGTAGCTGGGGAGGACGAACGCCTCGCCGGCGACGACCCGCTCCGCCACCGACTGGATGCCCAGGGGATCCTCCCCCTCCATGGGCTGGCTGCCGTGGAGGGTGAGCGCCGGGCGCCCGCGCTCGTCGGTGAAGGCCAGGAGCGCGTCCCGGTCGAGCTGGAAGAGCTCGAGCTGGTAGTACGCTTCGCCGCCGAAGTACGACCACTCGCCGCTGGCCAACGCCTCGTCGAGGAGCGCCGGAGCGCGGGGGCTGGTGACGAAGGGGCCGATGACCCGGGCCAGCTCCTCGCGTCGGGCCTCTTCGAGCTGCGAGAGCAGGGTGGCGGCGTTCAGCACCGCCGCCTCCGAGGTGGTGCGGACCTGGCGGGCCGTCTCCGAGCGCACCATGCCGTACGTCACCAGCAGGAGGACGCCCACGGTGCCGAGCAGGCCGACGAACAGCTTGGCGGCGAAGCTCTCCCGAAGTCTTCTCATGCCCCCCGTCGCTACCGGAGCTCGGCATCCAGCCGCGTAACCTGCCCCGCCCGCACGCCCACCTGCCGCTCCACCGGGTCCAGGTCAGGATGCCATACCACGAAGGTGTACGTGCCCTCCGGGATCCCCGTGATGCGGAAGCGGCCCTCCCCGTCGGCCACGGCGGCGAAGGGGCTCTCCGTCACCGCGATGATGGCCCGCATGAACTCGTGGACCTCGCAATAGACCTTGACGATCCCCGGCTTGTCGAACGTCACCTCCTTGGCCTCTCCCCTCGGGTAGCGCCCCAGGTCGAAGCGGGCGGGAGAGGAATAGGAGAAGACGTTGTGAAAGAAGGGATCGCCGTTGGGGAAGCGCACGGTGGTGCCCACCGGAACAACGAGGGCGGCGGGCACGAAGGCCGTGTCGCGCTGCTCCATGACGGGGCGCGTGCCGAGAGGCCGGGCGGGGGATCCGGCCACCGGGCCCTGGATGAAGACCACCGCCGGCACCTCCTGGACCGCGTGTACCTGCGTGGCCGCGCCGGGATAGCGCTCGGCGGAGCGGCGGGGCGGGCGGGTGCCGAGGGTGACGACGCCCTCCACCGAGCCCGTCTGGGCCTGGACCCGGTCCGTGCCCCCAGCCACGAGGCCGACGGCGAGCAGGCACGTGAGGACGCGCAGGAGGGCCCTGGACACGGGGCGTGCTCCCTGAGAAGAGAGGGCGACGGGGGAACACTACGAGAATGAATGAATCGGGGGCCCCGCGCCAGACGCCATGGCCTCGCGCTACGTCATCGCGAGCGGCGTGCTACGTAGACTCCCCGAGATCCACCTCCGCCCCCGGGAGAGAGGTTCGGGCATGATCCTCGTGCCCTCCCTCGCCATGTCCCAGACCTCCTCCCCAGCCCATCGCGTCCTCGAGGCCCTGCGGGGGCCCCTCGCCGCCCCCTCGAAGTCCCCCGGCCCCGCCTTCCGCGCGCCCCGGCGCGTTGCCAGCCACGCCTCCGCCGGCATAGGATATTCGCGAAGCGACTTCCTATTCCAGGCTGGCACGATGACTCCCTCCGGACCGGCCGCCGCGCCCACGGGCCCGGGCCTCTCCAACTTCGGGGCGTTCCCCCTGGTGGGCCGCACCCGGGAGTTGGCGGCTCTGGAGCGCCTGCTGGAGGACGCGCCCCGGCCTCTCTCCGCCGCGCTCGTGTGCGGCGAGGGCGGCTCCGGCAAGTCCCGCATGGCCGGCGAGCTGGCCGCGCGGGCCGAGCGCCGGGGCTGGAACGTCGCACGCGGCCGGGCCTATCCGGTGGAGCGGGGCGTTCCCTATGCGCTGCTCTCCGACGCGTTCCTCCCACTCCTCCGGCAGATGGACGCCGACACCCTCGCCGTGCTCAGCCGGGGTGGGGAAGCGGAGCTGCGCTACCTGTTCCCCGCGCTCGGCGCGGGCAGGGGCGAGGGCGGGCTGTCGAGGGAGGGGGACCCGGAGGAGTTCCGCACCCGCCTCCTGTGGAACTTCGCCGAGTTCCTGAAGAGCTACGCGGCCCGGACGCCCCTGGTGGTGTTCTTCGAGGACCTGGAATGGGCCGACTCCTCCTCCCTGGAGCTGATCCACTTCCTGGCTCGCCAGTCCGTGGGACACCCCCTCCTCCTCGTGTGCACCTACAACGAGGCCGACCGGGACCGCAATCCCCAGCTCGTGCAGATGGAGCGCTCCCTCCACGGACTCGGCATCGCCTCCACGCTCCGCCTCGACGCCCTCACCCAGGACCAGGTGACCGAGCTGGTGTGCCGCACCTTCGCCGTGGACGGACAGGTGGTGGCGCAATTCTCCGCCCTCCTCTTCGGGTGGAGCCGGGGCAACCCCTTCTTCGTCGAGGAGATCCTCAAGTCGCTCGTGGCGACGGGGAAGCTGGTGAACCGAAAAGGCACGTGGATCGGGTGGGATGCCCGGGACTTCGACCTCCCCGGCTCCATCCGCGACGCCGTGACCACCAGCCTGGCGGCGTATACCGACGACGCTCGCGTCACCGCCGAGCTGGCGGCGGTCGTCGGCGCCCGCGCGAGCTATCCGCTGCTGGCTTCCATCAGCGGCCTGAGCGAGCCCGCGCTCCTCACCGCCCTCCAGGAGCTCTGCAACCACCGCGTCCTGTCCGAGCACACCGAAGGCGGCACGGTGGTATACGACTTCCGCCACCCCATGGTGCGGGAGACCCTCTACCAGGAGTTCGGGTTGCAGCGTAGCCGCGTCCTCCATGGCGCGGTGGCCGAGGCCCTGGAGGAGTACTGGGGCGACGACGCACTTCAACACGCCGACGAGCTGGCGTACCACTTTACCCGCACCACCGATCAGCATCTCACCGACAAGGCCGTGACGTATCTCGCGGAGGCGGGGCGGCGCGCACTGGCGCGCCACGCCGACCGAGAGGCAGCGGATTACCTGCTTACTGCGGTACAACGGTTGGGTGATCGGGCCTCGGAGCCCAGCGGGCGCGGCTCTCTTCTCAAAGACCTGGCCCGGGCGCACCAGCGCCTCGGCGAGTACGCCGCGGCCCTCGACGCGTGGAAGAAGGCCTTCGCGTTGGTCCCGGCCGGGGGGTGCGCGGAGGTGGAGGCGCGCAGGGCGCTGGGTCTCGCGGCGTTCTGGGCCGGTGCCAGGGACGAGGCGTTCACGCACTTCCAGATGGGTCTCGACGCCGCGCAGGGCGCAGACCTGGCCGGTGATCGGGTTTTGCTCCTGCTGGCCAGGAGCCACTGTCACCAGGAGCTCGGCAACGGCGTGGCCGCCAGCGACGATGCCCGCGCGGCCCTGGAGGCAGCGGAGGCGCTGAGGCACCCCGAGCTCTTGGCGCGGGCCCACCGGTCGCTGGCGCTGCTGCATGTGTGGATCGGTCCGCCCGCCCAGGCCGAGGCCCACGCCCTCCAAGCCATCGACCTGGCGCGGGCCGCCGGCGACCCATCGGTGGAGTTCTGGGCTCGCTGGGGCCTGGCCGTGCTCTGGGGCATGACCGGCGACACGCGGCGCATGGCCCAAGCGATCCGCGATGCGCAGGGACTGGCGGACAGGCTGCGCTCGCCGGTGTTGCGCCTGTGGACGGCCGAGCTGTCCATCGAGTACGCGTACGCCACCGGGGACTGGGACGCGGGCATCGCGCTGGGTGAGCAGTCCATCGCGCTGGCCCGCAACCTCAACCAGAAGGCACTGCTCCCCCGCCTCCTGGTGTGGACGTCCCTCTTCTACGTGGGCCGGGGCGACCTGGACCGCGCGCGCGCCCTCGTGGACGAGGCCTGCGACGTTTCGGGCATGCACGGAAGCGGGCCCTGGGACGTCCACCTCGTGGTCCCCGCCTACACGGGGCTCGCGCACTACCTGGTGGGCGTGGGCGACTACGCCGGAGCCATCGTGGCGGCCCGAAAGGGGCTCGAGATCGCGGAGGGGACGGGGTACACCCTCTGGGCGGTGCACCGCCTCCTCCCCATCCTCGCGGAGGCGTGCCTCTGGGCCGGGGAGATCGACGAGGCCGAGGAGCTCGGCGGCCGACTCCGGGAGCACGCCCGGGGCATGGACCACAAGCTGGGGCTGGCCTGGGCCGACGCGTGCGACGCCCTCGTCCGGTGGAAGCGGGGGGACGCCAAGGCCGGGGCGGCGGAGATGCTCAAAGCCGCCGAGGCGCTGGAGGCCATCCCCATGATTCCCTACGCCGTGCGCATCCGCCGCCAGATGGCCGGGCGCCTGGCCGACATCGGCGACACCGACGGCGCCGCCCGGGAGCTCAAGAAGGTACACGACGTGTTCGCCCAGCTCGGCGCCGAGCTGGAGTTGGAGAAGGCCCGTGTCCAGTTCAGGGAGATCCGGCTCCGGCCACCGCCCCGGGGGGCGGGTGAGGGGCTGGCGGGCCTCACCGCCCGTGAGATGGAGGTGGCCCGGCAGGTGGCCCGGCGCCGCTCGAACAAGGCGGCGGCCAAGGAGCTGGGCATCGCCGAGCGCACGGTGAGCACCCACCTGTCCAACATCTTCAAGAAGGTGGGTGTGACCTCCCGTGCCGAGCTGGGCGACCTGATCCGGGACCGGGGCCTCCTGGAGGAGTGACCTCGGGCCCGGCGCCCCGGAGCGCGTGCGCCGCCTCCGACTTGGGAGCTCAGAGGGGCGAGAGGACGCCGTCCACCAGGTGCCAGCGCTCTCCCGCCAGCGCCTGGGCGTCGGCTTCGTCGTGGCTCACCAGGAAGAGGGGGAGGCCCCGCTCCCCGGCCAGCGCGCCCACGGTGGCCGTGAGCTGGCTCCGGAGAGGCCGGTCCAGCGCCGAGAAGGGCTCGTCCAGGAGGAGGAGCGTGGGGCGCGACAGGAGGGCCCGCCCCAGGGCCACCCGCTGACGCTCCCCCCCGGAGAGGCGGCGGGGGCGGCGGTCCAGGAGGTGGTCCACCTGGAGCACGCGGGCCAGCTCCCCCAGGTCCGCCTCTGCGGCACCGGCGTAGCCCAGGTTCTCCCGCACCGACAGGTGGGGGAAGAGGAGCGTCTCCTGGGGCACCCACCCCACCCGCCGCTCCCAGGGCGGGACGACGACGCCACGGGCCGTGTCCTGCCAGATCGCGCCGTTCACCTCCACCCGGCCCCGCGCCCGGGGCTCCACCCCGGCCAGGACGCGCAGGAGGGTGCTCTTGCCCGCCCCGGAGGGGCCGACGATGGCCAGCGCCGTCCCCCGGCTCTCCAGCGCCAGCGACAGGGGGCGGTCCTGGAGGTCCACCTCCACCTCCACGCGTACCCCCTTCCACTCACCTTCCATCGTGGACCTCCAGGCGCTGGCGCTGGCGCCTCGAGAGGGTCTCGAAGCCGAAGAGCGCCGCCAGGGAGATGGCCACGCTGGCCCCTACCAGCGTCCACATGGTCCCCCGGCCCGCCGGGGACTCGAGCAGCGTGTACACCGCGAGGGCGATGGTGCGGGTCTCCCCTTCCACGTTGCCCGCCAGCACGACGGTGGCGCCGAACTCCCCCAGCGCCCGGGCGAAGGCCAGCACGGCCCCCGCCGCGATTCCCGGGAGCGCCAGCGGCAGGGTCACGCGACGGAACGTCCGCGCCGGGGGCACCCCCAGCGTCCACGAGACCTCCTCGTAGTGGGGGTCCACGGCCTCGAAGGCGTTCCGAACCGAGAGCACGTAAAGGGGGAGCCCCACCACCAACGCCGCGAGGGTGGCGCCCAGCAGCGTGAAGGGAACGGGAACCCCCAGGGAGGCCAGAACGGCGCCCAGGGGGCTCTGGCTCCCAAGGGCGCTCAGGAGGAGAAAGCCGGTCACCACCGGGGGGATGACCAGGGGCGCCAGGATCACCGCCGACACCACCGTCTTGCCCGTGAAGTCGCGCCGGGCCAGGACCCATCCCACGGCGAGGGCCAGCGGGAGGCCCGCCGCCGCCGCCAGGAGGGCCACGACCAGGGAGATCCGGATGGCCGAAGCGGGATCGGGCACCACCGCCTCCGGCGGCGGTGCGGTGGGGGCGGG
>BTVB01000032.1:0-50445 GCA_045863275.1 Gemmatimonadota bacterium | reverse complement strand
ACCCCGTGGACCAGGCCCTGGAGCACGCGGCCCGCCAGCATGGCCCCCACCAGCCCCACGGCGACGCCCGTCAGCGTCGTCCCCAGGCTGGAGCGCACCACCAGGGCCACCACGTCGGCGGAACGGGCGCCCAGGGCCATGCGGATCCCCATCTCCCGCACGCGTCGCGTCACGGCGTACGCCACGACCGCGTAGACGCCCACGCCCGACAGGACGAGGGCGGCCAGCGCGAACGTCAGGAGCACCGTGGCCTGGAAGCGCGGGCGCACGAGCTGCCGCCGCTCCAGGGCGGAGAGGGTGCGGGGGGTCCCCACGGACAGGTCGGGATCCACCGTGGCCAGGGCGTCGGTCACGGAGCGCGACAGCGCTGCCGGATCGCCGGAGGCACGCACCACGAAGAACGTCCCCCACCGCCCCTGCTGCCGGTTGGACCAGTAGATCTCCGGGGCGGCCGCCTCCCCGGGAGTGAGGGGGGGCACGTCGGCCACCACGCCCACGATCTCCAGGGTCTGGTCCCGCTCGGGGAGTCTAAGGCGCTGGCCCACCGCCCGCTCGCCGGGCCAGGCCAGGCGCGCCAGCGTCTGGTTCACCACCGCCACCGGGGCCACGTCGAGGCCGTCGGCCTCGGTGATCTCCCGGCCGTCCACCACCGCCACGCCCAGCGTGCGGAAGTACCCCGGGCCCACGTCGAACCACCGCACGGACGGCAGCGCCCCCGTCTCGTCGCCCCCCTCCCGTACCCAGGGCGTGGCCCCGTCGCCCCCGCCGAAGAGGGGGCCGGCCGAGGCCGTGGCCACGCCGGTCACGCCGGGGAGGGAGGCCACCTGCTCCTCGGCGCTCCGCCACAGGGCGTAGAGCTCCGGAGGGGTCGGGTACTTCCCGGTGCTGGCGAAAGCGCTCACCGCCACCAGGGACTCGCGCTCGAATCCAGGATCCCAGGCCAGGTACGCGGCGAAGCTCCGGGTCAGGATCGCCGCGGAGCCCAGAAGCACCACCGCCAGGGCCAACTCCGCCACCACCAGGGCGCCCCGGAGCCGGTTGGAGCCCCGCGCGTCTCCTCCCCTTCCCCCCGATTTCACCACCTGGGCGAGGTCCCAGGCCGTCACGCGGAGCGCCGGGAGGACCGCGAAGAGGGCCGTGGCCACCACGGACAGGAGGGCGGCGAAGGCAAGGACGCGGCCGTCCATGGCCACCTCGTCCAGGCGGGGGATCTCGGGCGGGGCCAGCAGGAGGAGCACCCGCGTGGCGCCGGCGCTCAACGCCGTCGCCAGGGCGGTGGCGGCCAGCGTCAGGACCAGGCTCTCCCCGAGGATCCCCGCGACCAGCCGGCCGCGGGCGGCGCCCAGCGCGGAGCGCACCGCCAGCTCGTGCCGGCGCCCCAGGCCCCGGGCCAGGAGCAGGTTGGCCACGTTGGCGCACACGATGACCAGGAGAAGCGCCGCCGCGCCCAGAAAGGCCATGAGGACGGCTCGGGCATCGCCCACCACCTCGTCCAGGAGAGCCCCCACCCGGAGGCGCCATTCCCCGTCCACCTCCTCGTGGACCTGGGCGATGCCGGCGTACAGGCCCGAAAGCTCGGCCTGGGTCTGCGCCACGGTGGCGTCGGGGGCCAGTCGGCCCACGGCGCTGAAGCCACGCCACCCCCGAACCTCGGGGTCGAGCGGCGCGAAGTGCGGCGGCTTCCAGAGCTGCACCCCCGCCATGTCGAAGGGCGCCTCGAAGCCCTCGGGGAGCACGCCCACCACCGTGTGGCTCTCCCCGTCCAGGAGGACGCTGGAGCCCACCACGCCCGGCTCCCGCCCGAAGCGCGACGTCCAGAGGGCGTGGCTCAGGAGGACCACCTTGTCCGCGTCGGGGCCGTGTTCGTCGTCGGTGAAGATGCGCCCCAGCACGGGCTGCACCCCCAACGCCCGGAAGAAGCCCGCCGTGGCCAGCCCCCCGAAGACGCCCGTGACGCCGTTGGCGTCGGTGAGGGAGTACTGCCACGTGCGCCCGATCCCCACCTCCGACAGCGTGGACGCGGCGACGCGGAAGTCCTCCACCTGCCCGGGCGAGGCGACGCAGTAGCCCGCCAGGCGCGGGTGGTCCTCGCACACCAGCACCAGGCGGTCCGCGTCGGGATACGCCAGCGGCCGGAACACGATGGAGTCCACCACGGTGAAGATGGCCGTGGCGGCGGTCATCCCGATGGCCAGGATGAGCAGGGCCGGGAGCGTGAAGCCAGGGCTCCGGGCCAGGGATCGCGTCGCCAACCGGATGCCGCGCAGCACTCCACCCATCGTCCACCTCCTCGCTCTTCGTCCACACCGAGCGCCCCCGGGGCGCACCCATCCAAGCTATGGGATGCCGGAGGAGGGCCGCGAGTTTACGGATGTGGGGAGATGCCCGCGACGGCGTGTCGGTCGTAGCGGGGAACGAAGTGACCCGGCTGGGATTCGAACCCAGGACCTACGGATTAAAAGTCCGTTGCTCTACCAACTGAGCTACCGGGTCGTCGGACGTTCCAAGATAGGCGCTGCGCGTGCCGCGTGAAGGGCCTTCGTCGCGGGGCCGCGACTGGCACGCCGCGGCCCTCTCTCGACAGCGCCGCGCCCCCGCGGCGCGCAGCCTGTGCGCACCTCCTCCGGAGTGCGCCCCGGCCCACGTGGGCCGGGGCGTCGCCCTCCGCTACGACGACATGACCAGCTCGATGCGAACCACGCCCGGCTCTCCCTCCACCGGCTTCGTGGTGAAGCCCAACACCCTGGCCAACTTGAGCATCGTGGTGTTGTCCGACAGGACGTCTCCGTAGAGCCGGCCGATGCCCCGGCCGCGAGCGTACTCCACGAGCCTCCGGGTGAGATACACCCCGAGGCCCAGCGCGGTGCACTCCCGCGTCACCAGGATGGCGAACTCGGCCTTCTCGTTGTCGGGGTCGGCGCTGAGCTGCACGATGCCGTGGATAGGCGTCTCGCCGGCGATGCCCGGCTCGGTGAGCACGAGCACCATCTCCCGGTCGTAGTCGATCTGGGTGAAGCGCGCCGTGTTCATGTGCGAGAACGTCTTCTGCGGCACGAAGAAGCGGAATCGCACCTCGTCGGGCGTGAGCGCCTTGAACATGCGCTGGAGCGCGGGCTCGTCCTCCGGGTGGATGGGCCGGAGCAGGAGCGTCCGGCCGTCGGCCAGCTCCACCTCCTCTTCGAGCTGCTTCGGGTAGGGACGGATGGCGAGCCGGGGCACCGGCGCCTCCGACGCCGCCCGGACCCTCACCCGCGCGTCCAGCGCCAGCACGCCGTAGCTGTCCACGAGCAGGGGGTTCAGGTCCAGCTCCACCACCTGGGGGAGATCCACCACGAGCTGGGACACCTTCACCAGCGTGAGGGCCACCGCGTCCAGGTTGGCGGGCGGTACGTCCCGGTATCCCTCCAGGATGCGATGGATGCGGGTGCGGGAGATGAGCGCCCGGGCGAGCCGCAGGTTCAGCGGCGGGAATCCCAGGGCCACGTCGTTCACCACCTCCACCGCCGTACCCCCCTGCCCGAACAGGATGACGGGCCCGAACTGGGGGTCCTCGCTGGCGCCGATGATGATCTCCCGCGCGCCCGGGCGCTTCACCGTGGCCTGGACGCTGAAGCCGTCCAGCGAGGCGTCCGGGTGCACCGCGCGCACGCGCTCCTCCATGTCCTTGGCGGCCCGCTCCACCAGCCCGGGGCCCTCCAGGTTGAGGACCACGCCACCCACGTCCGACTTATGCGTCAGCTCCTTGGACAGGATCTTCAGCGCCACCGGCCCGCCGATGCGCGCCGCGTGGGCAGCGGCCTCCGCGGGGGTGCGGGCCACGTACGTGGGCACGGACGGGATCCCGTACGCCTCCATGACCTCCTTGGCCTCGGGCTCGGTGAGCCATTCCCGGCCCTCCGCCACGGCGGCGTCGATGATCCGGACCGCGTCGTCCGTCCGGGGCTCGAACACCTCGGGCAGGGACGGCGGCGTCTCCAGCAGCAGGTCCTGCCGCACGCCGTGCTCCACGAGCTGGATGAAGGCTCGGATGGCCTGCTCCGGCGTGTCGAACGAGGGGATGCCCGCCTCGCCGAAGATCCGCTGCGACTCCTCGATGGTGGCGGCCCCCACCCAGCACGCCAGGAGCGTCTTGCCCCGCCGTGCCACGGCCACGTTGGCCACCGCCTGGGCCGCCTCCTCCCGGCGGATCACCGCCGTGGGGCAGTTGATGACCAGGACGGCATCGACGCCCTTGTCCTCCAGGATGACCCGGAGCACGGCTTCGTACCGTGCGCCGGGGGCGTCTCCGATGATGTCCACGGGGTTCCCGCCGGACCAGGTGCCCGGCAGGATCCCGGCCAGCGCGGACACCGTTTCGGGGGAGAGCTCCGCCAGCTTGCCCTTGAGCTCCGCCAGCGCGTCGGCCGCCAGCACGCCGAGGCCGCCGCCGTTGGTGACGATGGCCAGCCGGTTCCCGCGGTGGCGCTTGGCCAGCGCCAGCGTCTCCACGGCGCCGAACAGCTCCCGGAGCGTGTACACGCGGAGGATGCCCGAGCGGCGGAACGCCGCGTCGTACACGGCGTCGGCCCCGGCCGCGGCCCCGGTGTGGGACGCAGCGGCCTTCATGCCGGCCTCGAAGCGGCCGCCCTTCACCGCCAACACCGGCTTCATCCGCGCCGCTGCTCGGGCGGCGGACATGAACTTGCGCGAGTGCTTGATTCCCTCCACGTACAGGAGGATGGCGTCGGTGCGCGGGTCGTTGGCCAGGTAGTCCAGCATGTCGCCGAAGTCGACGTCAAGCATGTCGCCCAACGACACCATGTGGGAGAACCCCACCGTCCTGGGCTCGGCCCAGTCCTGCACCGCCGTCACGATGGCGCCTGACTGGGCCACGAAGGCGAGGCTCCCGGCGTGGGAGTGGAGGTGGGAGAAGCTGGCGTTGAGGCGCAGCGTGGGGGCCAGGATGCCCAGGCAGTTGGGACCGATGACGCGGGTCCCGAACGGCTGCGTTGCCTCGAGCAGGGCCTGGCTGAGAGGTTTACCGTCGGCGTCCACGGCGCCGTCGCCGAAGCCGGCGGTGATGACCACCACGGCCCGGGTCCCCCGCTCACCCAGCGCCCGGACCAGTCCGGGCACGGAGGCGGGGGGCGTGGCGAGGACGGCCAGCTCGGGTGCGTCGGCCAGCTCGTTCACCGTGGGAACGCTCTGGACGCCGAGGATGACCTCGCCCTTGGGGTTCACGAAGGAAAGGGCCGGCCCGAAGCCGCCGGCCAGGAGATTCTTGGCGATGACGTTCCCTACCGACCCCTGCCGGTTGCTGGCTCCGACGAGAGCCACCGACCGCGGGCGGAAGAACGACTTTAGATTGCGTATGCTCAAGATCGCGCCGCAGGAAAGAGAGGACGTGTGACGGACGCGTGGGTGGGAATCCGGGCGGAGTTTCCGCTGCCGCCCGAAGACCGTCGAAATATCACCGCATCGGCCCTGACCCGCCACGTGCGCTCGGGGGCTTCCGAGCGCGTCGCCCTGCGGTGGCGTCCCCGCTCGGGCCCCACCGTCACCTACACCTACGGCGACCTGGACCGGGCGGCGAGCCGCTTCGCCTCCGGACTGGTACGGGAGGGGATCGCCGAGGGCCAGACCGTGGCCATCCTGGCCGGGCGGATCCCCGAGCTGGTGGTGGCCCTCCTGGGCACGCTGAGGGCGGGCGCGGTGTCCACCGTGCTCTTCTCCTCCTTCGGGCCCGAGCCGGTGCTCCGCCGGCTGCAGAAGGGGCGGACCCACCTGCTCGTCACCACGCCCCGGCTGTACCGGGACAAGGTGGCGCCCATCCGCGACCAGATCCCCGAGCTGGAGCACGTGCTGGTGGTGGAGGGCCCGGGGCGGCTGGCGGCCATGGCCGCCCTCCACGACACGCCCGAGGGCACCCGGGACTTCGGGAGCTGGCTGGCCCAGGGGAGCCCCGACTTCCCCGACGCGGAAGTCGAGGCGGAAGACCCGGCGCTCCTCCACTTCACGTCGGGGACCACCGGCGAGCCCAAGGGCGTCGTCCACGTCCACGACGCCGTCGTCGCCCACCACCACACGGGCAAGACCGTGCTGGGCCTCAGCGGGAGCACGCGCTACTGGTGCACGGCGGACCCGGGATGGGTCACGGGCGTCTCGTACGGGATCCTCTCGCCCCTGTCGCGCGGCTCGACGCTCTTCATGGACGAGGAGGAGTTCGACGCCCAGCGCTGGTGGGAGAACCTGGCCAGCGAGCGCATCGAGGTGCTGTACACCGCCCCCACCGCCCTGCGCATGCTGCGGCGCATGCACCAGGCGGGCGTTCGCGGCGGACCCCTCCCCTCCCTGCGCAGCGTGTTCTCCGTGGGCGAGCCCCTGGCCCACGCCGAGGCCGAGTGGGGAGCCGAGGCGCTGGGCGTGCCCGTGCGGGACACGTGGTGGCAGACGGAGACGGGGTGCATCGTGGTCGCCACCTGCTGGAACGACGAGCCCCGCCCCGGGCAGGTAGGGCGGGCGGTGCCCGGCTTCCACGTGGCCTCCCTCCACGGCACCGAGGGCCACGCCGAGGTGGCGGCGCCCGGAACCCCGGGGGAGCTGTGCGTCCGCACCCCCTGGCCGTCCATGTTCCGGACGTACCTGGGGAACCCCACCCTCTACGCCCGTTCGTTCCTGGAGGGGTGGTACCTGTCCGGAGACGTGGCCGAGGTGGACCACGAGGGCTGGGTGACCTTCGTGGGGCGGCGGGGCGACGTCTTCAAGTCCGCCGGCCACCTCATCTCCCCCGCGGAGGTGGAGGACGTGGTGCTGCAGCACCCGGCCGTGGCGGACGTGGGCGTGTGGGGGCGCCACGACCCGGTGGCGGGAACGGTCGTGGAGGCCCACGTGGTGCTTTCGCCGGGGCATGCGGCGGGCGACGACCTGGCCCACGAGATCCTGGCCTTCGCGCGGAGCCGGCTGGGGCCGGCCCTGGCGCCCCGCGCGCTGCGCTTCCGGGACCTCTTGCCACGCACCCCCTCCGGGAAGATCGTTCGGAAGGACCTGGGCACGTCTCCTTCCTGAGCCATCGACTCCCGTGAGCGCTTCCGACCTCGCCACCTCCGTCCACGCCGTCCTCAAGCGCGTGGTCCCCGTGGCCCCCAGCGACCTCGACGCCGACCTCCCCTTCCGGGACCAGTTCGAGATGGACTCGCTGGACTTCCTCAACTTCGTGCTGGCCCTGGAGAAGGAGCACGGGGTGAGGATCCCCGAGGTGCGCTACCCGCGGTGCGCGTCGCTGTCGGGGGCGGTGTTGGTCCTCGAGGAGGCCATGGCCGCCACGCACGCGTGACGGCCGCTACGCCCTCAGCCTGACTCGGGGGCCCCCGCCCCCAGCATCCACCGTCGGCCCAGCCAGCCTCCCGCCGACGCCGCCGCCATCTGGACGAGGATCAGCCCGAGCACCGCCCGGGTGGGGCCCGACCAGCCTTCCAGGCTCCCGGGAGCCGCCAGGCTCGCGACGAACCAGAGCACGACGCTGAGGAACGTGATGGCCGCGCCATGGAGGATGGGTGCGTCCCCCCAGCGGAGCCCGACGAAGAGGCCCCCGACGAAGAAGCCCACGGCCACGGCGACGGCCACGCCCACCACGGCCGACGGGCCCGGGGGAAAGAGGCCCGTGCCCACCAGCGCCAGGTAGGCGCCGGAGGTCACGGCGAGGGCGACGAGCCAGCCCCCGACGATCCATCCGGGGTGGAGGTTGGCGAGGTGCTCCGATTGCATGCTCCCTCCCGCGCGAGAGGAACTCTCCCCCTACAATCTAGCGACGGCGGACCCGCGGGACGGGCCTCAGAGCCCCAGCTCGTACTGCAGCCCCGTGAACGTCAGCCGATGGTGGGGCGTGAGGCCGAGGACCTCGATGGCCTCGCGGTGCTGCGCGGTGCCATACCCCATGTTGGTCTCCCACCCGTACCCGGCGTAGCGAACGGCGAGGCGGTGCATGAGCCGGTCCCGGACCACCTTCGCCACGATGGAGGCGCAGCCGATGGAGTGGATGAGCGCGTCGCCGTCCACCACGGCCTCGTGCACCCACCCCAGGTGCTGAACCGGCAGCCCGTCCACCACCACCTGGTCCGGCGCCTGGGGCAGGCGCGCCAGCGCGCGGCGCATGGCCCGGGTCGTTGCGCGCAGGATGTTCAGCCGGTCGATCTCCCGCACGGAGGCCGCCCCCACCCCCACGGCGCGGGCCGAGCCCAGGATCCGGGCGTACAGCTCCTCGCGCACCTGCGCGGAGAGCTGTTTGGAGTCGTCGGCACCGTCCACGGAGGCGCCGGGGGGGAGGATCACCGCCGCCGCCACCACGGGCCCGGCCAGGGGCCCCCGGCCCGCCTCGTCCACCCCGGCCACCAGAAGACCGCGGCCCCAGAACCGCTGCTCGTACTCGAGCGGGCTCCGGGGCCGCTGATCTCCTGCTTCCGGCGACATGGCCGGGGGCCGTCAGGTGGTGGTGCGCTTCTCCGTGATGCGCGCGGACTTCCCGCGGCGCCCGCGGAGGTAGTAGAGCTTGGCCCGGCGGACCCGGCCGCGCCGAACCACCTCGATGCCCTTCACCGTGGGGGCATGGAGGGGGAAGATGCGCTCCACCCCGATGCCGCTGGAGATCTTGCGGACGGTGAAGGTCTCGGAGAGCCCGCCGCCCTTGCGGCCGATGCACACGCCCTCGAACGCCTGGATGCGCTCCTTGTTGCCCTCGCGCACCAGGTACAGGACCTTGACGGTGTCGCCGGGGGCGAAGTCGGGAGCGTCGTCCCGGAGCTGGTCTTTTTCGATTTCCTGGATCAGGTCAGCCATCGTCGCCTCCCATGACACGGACCGGAAGGGGTTTTCCGGAGAGACCGCTAATGTAACCCTCCCCCGGCTGGCGGTGAAGCCCCCCGGGCGGCCCCGGGGAGGGGATCTTCCCTACGCGCGGGCCGGGCCTTTCCCCGGTTGGCGGGGGGCCCCCGATCTGCCAATTTGGGCGGTCGTTTCGCCCCACAAGGAGCTGCCCATGCGCCGTCCCACCCTTCTCGTGGCCCTCGCCGCGCTGGCCTGGGGGTGCGCCCCCACCTCCGACGCCGCCCCCCAGGGGGGCCCGCCGGCGCTCGCCGACGACGCCCTGTCCCGGCAGGAGCGCCTGGAGGTCCTGCTGGGCGCGTTGGCCCACGACTCCATGGCGGGCCGGCGCACCGGGACCCCCGGCGCGGCCATGGCCGCCCGCTTCCTGGAGGCGGAGCTGGCGCGCTACGGCGTCCAGCCCGCCGGCGAGACCGGCTTCCGGCAGGCCGTGCCCCTGGCCCGCGTGGAGGTGGGAGGGCGCACCCGCCTGGTCCTCCCCTCCGAGACGGTGTCCTTCGACACCCTCCCCGAGGGAGCGGTCCTCCCCGACGAGGTGAACGTGGTGGGGATCATCCCGGGCTCCGACCCGGAGCTCGCCGGCGAGGCGGTGGTCCTGGGCGCCCACTTCGACCACGTGGGCGTCGGCCTGCCCGTGGACGGCGACTCCATCTACAACGGGGCCGACGACGACGCCAGCGGCACGGTGGCGGTCCTGGAGATCGCCCGGGCGCTGGCGCGCACGCCACCGCGCCGTACCGTGGTGGTGCTGCTGAGCACGGCGGAGGAGATGGGCCTCCTGGGGACGCGCTGGTACCTGGAGCGCCCGGTGGTGCCCCTGGACCGGACGGTGGCCGACTTCCAGATCGAGATGATCGCCCGCCCCGACTCCCTCGCCGGGGGCTTCGGCCGCGGCTGGCTCACCGGGTATGAGCGGACCACCATGGGCGACCAGCTCGCCGAGGCGGGGTCGCCCATCGTCCCCGACCCCCGGCCGGAGATGCGCTTCTTCTTCCGCTCGGACAACCTCCCCTTCGCCGTGCTCGGGATCCCGGCCCACACGCTGTCGTCCTACAACCTCCACGACGACTACCACGCCCCCGGCGACGAGGCCGGCCTGGCGGACTACGCCCACATGGCCGCGCTGGTGGACGCCGCGGAGCAGGCGGTGCGCTTCCTGGCCGACGGCCCCAGGCCCACCTGGAAGGAGGGAGGACGCGACGGCCTCCCGGAGCGCCGCTGATGTCGCCCCGCGCGAAGGGCGCCCTCCTCTGGGTCGCCGCCGTGGTGCTCATGCTCTCGGCGGCGGTGTACCAGCGCCTGACGGGCCCCACGAACCCGGTGCGGGGGGAGCTGGTCGTGGACGGCGAGGCCGCGCGCTACCGCCTGCTCCGCAGCGAGGAGTCGGTGCGGGACGCCCGCATCGCGGTGCCCGCGTCCGCCGCCGACGCCTCCGGGCGGGTCTTCTGGCGCCGGTACCCCACGGACGACGCCTTCCAGGTGCTGCCCATGTCGGTCGAGACGGGGGACGGGGGGCGCCGGGAGCTGGTGGCGTACCTCCCCGCCCAGCCGGCCTCGGGGAAGCTGGAATACCGCGTCGAGGTGGACGCCCCCCAGGGCCTGGTCCGCATTCCCCGGGCCGGCACGGTTCCCGCGGACGAGACCATCGTCATGCGCTTCAAGGACCCGGTGCCCCTGGGGGTCCTGCTGGCCCACGTGGCCTGCATGTTCTTCGCGGTGCTCGTGGGGATGCGCGCCGGCCTGGGCGCCCTGCTCTGGCCGGCGAAGGTGCGGCGCGACTCGTGGATCGCCCTGGTGCTCATGAGCGTGGGCGGGATGATCCTGGGGCCCATCGTGCAGAAGTACGCCTTCGGAGCCTACTGGACGGGCTTCCCCTGGGGGTACGACCTCACCGACAACAAGACGCTCATCATGTGGGTGGTCTGGATCGCCGCGGCGGGGACCCTGGGGTGGAAGGCCCGGGACGCCGCCCCCGGCTGGCGGGCCCGACTCACCGTGCTGGCCGCCGCAGTGGTCATGACGGGGGTGTACCTCATCCCCCACAGCCTGCGGGGGAGCCAGCTCGACTACGACGCCGTGGACGCGGGGCTCTCGGCGGAAGAGGCGGTGCGCACGGGACGGTAGGGTCCGGGCTCGGGCCCCCGGCTTATTCCCCCTCCTCGAGCAGGTCGGGGCGCCGCTCCCGGGTGAGGCGCAGGGCCTCGCCGCGCCGCCACGCCTCGATGCGGGCGTGGTCTCCGGAGCGGAGCACCTCGGGCACGGCGTGGCCCCGGTACTCGGGGGGGCGGGTGTAGGACGGGGCGCTCAAGATGCCCGTGTCGTAGAACGAGTCCGACGACGCGGCCTCGTGGTCGCCCATGGCCCCCGGGAGGAGGCGCACCACCGCGTCGGTGATGGCCAGCGCCCCCACCTCGCCCCCGGACACCACGAAGTCCCCCACCGACAGCTCTTCGGTGGCCAGGTGGTCGGCCACGCGCTGGTCCACGTCCTTGTAGTGGCCACAGAGGAGCGTCAGCTCGGGCTCCACGGAGAAGCGCACCGCGTCGGCGTGGGCGAAGGGGCGCCCCCGCGCCGACAGGAGCACCACCGGCCCCCGGGGCCGAACGTCGTCCAGGGCCTCGAAGAACGGCTCGGGCTTCATGACCATGCCCGCTCCCCCGCCGTAGGGGACGTCGTCCACGGTGCGGTGCTTGTCGTGGGCGTAGTCGCGGAGGTCCACGAGGCGGTACGTCACCAGCCCCGCGTCGGCGGCCCGCTTGGGAATGGAGAGCCCCAGCGGCCCCCGGAAGAAGTCCGGGAAGATGGAGACGATGTTGATCTTCATCACAGGTCGAGCAGCCCTTCCGGCGGATCCACCACGACGCGCCCGGCGTCCAGGTCCACCTCCACCACGAACTCCTTCCGGAACGGAATCATGTACTCCCGTCCCTCGCCCCGCACGTCGATGAGGTCGGCGGGGGACATCTCGTAGATCTCCCGGACGCGCCCCAGGAGCCTCCCGTCGCGGGTGAGGACCTCCAGGCCCAGGAGGTCGTGGTAGAAGTACTCGCCCTCCTCCAGGGGCTCCACCTCCGCGGCCTCCCGCAAGAGGTAGCGGCCCCGGAGCACCTCCGCCTCGGATCGCGTCTCGACGCCGCCGAACCCCACCAGCCACGCCCCCTTGAAGGGGCGGGCCGACACGACGCGGAGGGGAGGGAGATCGGGGTCGGGATCCAGCCCCGCCGGGTCCGCCAGACGCAAGACCACCCCGGGGGCGAACGTACCCTCGGGGTGGTCGGTGAGCGGCGCTACGAAGAGCTCGCCGGAGATGCCGTGCGCCTTCGTGAGGTGCCCGACGGCCAGGAAACCCGGGTCGGCGCGACCCATGGGATCCGGCGGTCCGGCTACTCGGACGCTTCGGCGGCGGGAGCTTCGCCCTCCGCGGGAGCCTCGGCTTCGGCGGCGGCAGCCTCGGTGGCGGCGGCCTCTGCGGCTGCGGCCTCTGCGGCCTTCTTCTCCGCGGCCTTCTTCTCGGCGGCGCGCCGCGCGGCGAGGGTCTCGGCCCGCTTGGATTCGCGCTCCTCCTGGGCGACCTCGCCCACGGCGACCGTGGCGTCACCACCCTGGCGGGCCTTGCTGATGAGCGACTTCACCGTGCCGGACGGTTCCGCGCCCTTGGCGAGCCAGTGGTCCACGCGGTCCATGTCGAGGACCAGGCGCGCGGGCCGGGAGAGGGGCTTGTAGTAGCCGAGGCTCTCCACGAAACGGCCGTCGCGGGGAGCGAGGCTGTCGGCCACCACGACCCGGTAGTGGGGCTGCTTCTTCCGGCCCATGCGCCGGAGTCGAATACGTACGGGCATCGTCCTAGTCGTTCCTGGTGTTCACTCCCTCCGCACCGCGTGGAGGGGCGGGACCTGAAGCCAGGCCCCAAGAAGGCAGACGTATAGAATAACCGCGGGAACGGAAGGGGTCCAGACACCCCCCTTCCCCCGCGGCCCGACCCCCGGGGGAGCCGGTCTCAGAGGTAGAGCAGGAGGAAGAGCACCGGAACGGCCACCCCCGCGGCGGTGAGCCACGCGCCGCGGCCGGTGATCCCGTTCCTGCCCCGGAGCACGAAGAGCCCCGTCACGGCCAGGAGAGCCAGCGCAACGGCGTACGCGTCGGCCATCCACGTCCAGAGCTTCTTGGGCTGGTTCAGGTGGAGGAAGTTGGCCTGGCGGAGCACGGCCCGCTCCCCGACGGCCTCGTACGTGGCCACCCCCGAGGGGAGGTCCACGGAGACCGTGGCCCCCTCGAGGAAGATCTCCACGGTGGCGGGGTCGGGGCGGAAGGTGCCGCGCAGGCGGCCCTCCAGCCCCAGCTCCGCCAGCACGGCCTCGGCGAATCCCGGGGCCGTGGGGGCCGACAGGTCGACCCCCGCCAACCGGGTGGTCTCCTGGCGCACGGTGTAGCTGGGGTTCCAGTCGGCCCGGTGGTTCACCGCCACCCCGGAGATGGCATACACCACCGTGAGGCCGGCGCAGAGGTACCCCAGGTCGCGGTGGATGGCCGTGTTCCACCGCCGCCAGGTGCTGGCCATGACGAGCCTTCCGCCGGTCAGTCGGCGATGACGGCGCCCAGGCCCCGGATGCGGTAGATGGTCACCGGCCCCGTCACGGTGGACGGGTCGAACTCGGTGCCGTGCTCCTCGGCCTTGTGCTTGGCGTCCTCGATGGCCTGCTCGTACGTGAGATCGAGCTGCTCCACCACGCCCTCCACCAGGGCCTGCTTGCCCTTGGCGGTGAGGGGGAAGACGATGACGCCGTCGTCCACCTTGATCTGGACCTTCTCGAACTCCCGGTCGCTGGCGATGTCCATCCAGCACCCCTTCTGCTCGCACACCGCCACCACCATGCCCTCCACGAGCACGCGCTGCCCGATGTAGGTGGCGGGGTCCGCCAAGATGGCGGAGACCGGCGTGAGCTCGGTCAGCGTGATGGGCTCGCCGTACGTCGTGCCGGCGAAGGACGACACGTCGAAGGCCGCGGCGGCGGGTGCCTCGGGCGCGGCCTGGGCCGACTCCTCGGCGACGTCGCCGCCGGGCTGGCACGCGAGGAGGACGGTGCAGAGAAGGGCGACGGGTGCTCTCATGGAAGGCTCCGTGGGGGTGCGACAACCTCTCGGGAGAAGATAGCCACGCTCGGGTCGGGGACTTGTCCGGCGAAGCTCCAACCCGGTGCCCGGAAAAGCCCTACCCGCCCAGCCCCGCCGGGCCGGTGTCGTGGCGTTCATGATCTTCCCTACCGGCCCGAACCGGAAACCGGGACCGGGAGGCTCAGGGGTAGCGCAGGCTGAGGCGCACGGACGAGTGGGGGAACCGCACCACCTCCTCGTCCCGGAAGAGCTCCCGCGCCTCCTGGCACTCGCCGTCCAGGTCCAGGTCCACACACAGCCCGGCCTCCCGGTAGAGAGCGTCGTGGTGGTCCATCTCGAAGGCGGTGGCGGGGTAGGCCACGCCGTCCACCTCCAGCTCCCCGGCCCAGTGGTTCCTCCCGTAGAAGCGGCCCAGGATGGCGTCGCTGCCGTCGTCGGGATTGAACCAGATCCACAGGTCGTAGGGGTGGGTGAACGACTCGCCGGCGTCGGTGGATACCTCCACCGTCACCGTCACGGCGGCGGCCATGACCGTCCCCGATCCCTCGTTGAAGTGGGGGGGACCGTCGTTGTCCATGTCCTCGTCGTTGTTCCCGTCCACCCACAGCTCCCAGGTGCCGTCCACCCGGGCGAGGACGAGGGCCAGAAGGGGGTCGGGGCCGTTGCCCAGGGGGAGCGCCCCGTGGAGGATGCGGTCGGGCTCACCGGTGAAGGCCGGCCCCGAGATCTCCTCCCGGGGCCGGTCCCGCAGGGCGCCGATGCCGGTCTGGGCCACCGAACGGCCCATGGGCCACCCCCGGGGCACGTAGCGGAAGTCCCGGTAGAGGTCCACGGCGAGAACGCCGTCCACCGGGCGCACCGGCGCCATTCGCCCGGCGCCGGCCTCCGTGCCCACGGCCGCCCCGGGCGGGGCCGCCCCGGGGGCGGGAAGGCGCATCATGAGCCAGACGACGCCCGTGATCGCCACGACCCCGGCCGCGACGGCCACGCGCGCGAGGTCGCGGGGCGACGTGGGCCGGGCGAGGGAGCGGCTCCCCGGGCGGGCCGCGTCCTCCAGGGCGCGGAGCGCCTCCCCGCCGTCGGCGTACCGGTCCTCGGCGGCGGGCTCCACCATGCGGTCCAGGACGCGGGCCACGGCGTCGGAGACGTTCACGTGGCGCTGGAAGTCCAGGCGCACGCCGCGCCGGGGAAGCTCGTGGGGCGCCTTGTGGGACAGCAGGTAGAGGAGCGTGGCGCCCAGGGCGTAGACGTCGGAGGCGGGGAGGGCCCGGGCCTCGTACTGCTCCAGGGGCATGTACCCGTACGTGCCCACCACCGTCTGCCCGCCCAGGTCGTCCACCTCCAGCGTCGTCTTCACGGCGCCGAAGTCGATGAGGTGCACCGTGCCGTCGTCGGAAAGCATGACGTTGCTGGGCTTGATGTCCCGGTGCACCAGCGGGGGCGAGAGCGCGTGCAGGTGCGCCAGGATCTCCGCCACCGCCCGTCCGATGGACACGACCTCCGACTCGGAGAAGTGGCGCCCGCCCTGCACCAAGGACGCCAGGTTCCGCCCCGCCACGAACTCCTGGACCATGTAGAGGCGCGCGCTCCGGTCCTCTTCCAGCGCGAAGTGCTCCAGGAGGCGGGGGACGCCCGGGTGGGAGAGGTTGGCCAGGACCCGGGCCTCCCGCTCGAAGAGCTCGATGAGCTTGGTGAAGTCCCCGGAGTACGACTCGGCGCCGGTGGAGGTTCGGATCACCCGCGCGACGGACAGCTCCTTCACCACGCACCGCTCGCCCGAGTCCACCGCCTCCGCCAGGTAGGTGGTGGCCACCCGGCTCTCCCCGAGGGTCTCCAGGATCCGGTAGCGGTCCCGGAGCACAGTGCCGGCGGGGAGGGGCGCGAAGGTCATCTCCCAATCTCAGGCGCGGAAAGGCAGGTGCGCCAGCGCCTTGCGCGCGATCTCCTCTCCGATGGACAGCGAGGCCGTGGCCGCGGGGCTGGGCGTGTTCACGGCGTGCACCGCGCCTTCCGCCTCCACGAAGAGGAAGTCGTGGACGAAGTCCCCGGAGGGGAGCATGGCCTGGGCGCGGACCCCCGAACCGCCCGGGACCAGGTCGTCGTCCTCCACCTCGGGTACGAGCCGCCGGAGCGCGGCGACGAAGCGCCTCCGGTCCGCCGACTGGGCCAGCTCCCTGGCCACCATGCGCCGGTGCCTCACGGCGAAGCGCCAGAGGCCCGGGTAGGCCAGCGCCTCGGCCAGGTCCGTCGCGTTCACGTCGCGGAGGCGGTACCCCTCGCGGGCGAAGGCCAGCACCGCGTTGGGCCCGGCGTCGATGCCGCCGTCGATGCGCCGCGTGAAGTGGACGCCGAGGAAGGGAAAGCCGGGCTCGGGCAGCGGGTAGACCAGGTGGCGCACCAGGTGCTCGCGCCCCGCGCGGAGCCGCTGGTACTCGCCGCGGAAGGGAACGATGCGGCAGGGAGGCTCGGAGCCCGCCAGCCGGGCCACCCGGTCCGAGTGGAGCCCGGCGCAGTTCACGAGGACCCGGGCGGCGAAGTCGCCTGCGGGTGTCTCCAGGCGCCAACGCCCCCGCTCCCGCGCCGCGCGACGCACGCCCGCGCCGGTGACGATCTCGCCGCCCCGGGCCACGATCTCCCGCTCCAGCGCGGCGCACACGGCGCCGTAGTCCACGATGCCCTCCTCGGGCACATGGATGGCGCCCACGCAGCGCACGTGGGGCTCGATCTCCCGGGCCTCGTCGGGGGAGAGGCGGCGCAGTCCCTGGAGCCCGTTCCGGCGGCCCCGCTCGAGCATGTCGTCCAGGCGGGGGAACTCGTCGTCGCGCACGGCCACCACCAGCTTGCCGCAGATCTCGTGGGGGATGCGGTGCTGCGTGCAGAACGCTGTCATGCTCCGGATCCCCTCCCGGGCCAGGCGGGCCTTCTCCGACCCAGGCTGGTACTGGAGGCCGGCGTGGAGGACGCCGCTGTTGTGCGTGCTCTGGTGCCGGGCAAGCCCGACCTCCTTCTCCAGGACCCGCACGCCAGCCACGCCGCGCTCCAGCAGTCTGTACGCGGTGGCCAGCCCGACGATGCCCCCGCCGACGACGGTGACGTCGCTCATGGCCGCCGCCTCCGCGCCACACGGTCAGCGGCCCAGAGCGCGCCCCCCGCCACGGCCAGGGCGCCCCACACGCCCAGGAGCCAGGCGAACGGGTACTCGGCCACGCCGGAGGAAAAGCCGGGCTGGCGCCAGAGGGGGGCCCACACCCGCTCCTCGCGGAAGTCGAAGCCACCCTCGGGGGTGGTCACCAGCGTGCGGTGGCGGAAGGGGACGAAGAGCAGGGAGAGGACGAAGGCCACGGGGACGACCACGCGGAGGACTCGGCGGACCACGGGGAGCACGGACGGCTGGTGAGGGTGGATCGCGACGGGGCGGGCCGGAGAGGAGCCGCGGACGCCAAAGTCTAGGACCCGCGGCGGGCCAAGGCGAGTCTCCGCCCGGTCGGAGGTTGCGGCTCCGCCGCCGGGATCCGCATCTTCGCGAACCTCCAAAGGCCGACTGGACCCTCCAAGCCGCCAGGTCGATCATGCCCCCTTCGTTCACGTCGGGCGACATGCGAAAGCTCGCCCGCTCGCTGGAGCTCCTGCTCTCGCCGCTGGACCACGCCACGGTGGATTCCTGGCGCTCCGCCGTGAACCGGGACCTCGTCCACCTTCTCGACGCCGACTCTGCCGGGTTCCTGCTCCCGGTGGCCGAGGGGCCGCCGCTGTACAGCGAGGAGCACGATCCCTCGGCGCTCGCGAAGTACGTGGACTATCCTCCACCGCCGCTGATCAACGGACGCCCCCTCTGGCACGCCATGCTCACCCACCGGGTCGGGCGAATCGAGGACCTGTACGAAGGGGATCTCAGCGCGTACACGAGAAGCGAGTACTACCAGGATTACGCCGGCGCCAACGACGCCCACGACACGCTCGCCGCGGCCTTCTCCGTCGGCGGCGACGATCAACGCGGGGCGGCCTGTCTCCACTTCTGGCACGCGAACCCCAAGGGCCGGCTTTTCGGGGAGCGGGAAGTGCTACTCCTCCAGGCGCTGTATCCCGCGTTCCGAGCGGGCACAGAGGCGCGGATCCGGTGGAGTACGGCCCCGGGGGAGTTCCTGAAGACGTTGGATGCCCTCGGGCAGGCCATTCTGGTCTTCGATCTGCGCGGGGCCGTCCTCCACGAGACGCCCGGCATGGGCGAGATGCTCGGTGCGGACCCGGAGGCGGACATCCTGCGTGGCGTGATAGTCCAGACGGCCACGGCAGCCCGCCGCGCATTCCGATCCGAGAAGTCGACGCCCGGCGAGCCGGCCCACTGGCCCGTCGTCCTCGGCGCCCGTACCGAGCTGGCGCGATACTCGGCTCAGGCCTGCCTGTTCGGCGGGGCCAACACGTTGCCGGAGCCCCTCGTCCTGGTGGCGCTCAAGCGCGAGACACCGATCCCCCGCTCCGACCCGGAGCTGAAGGCCGCGTACCGGCTCACGCCCGCGGAGTGCCGCGTGGCCCGCCTCCTCGCCCGGGGCCTGCCCAACGCCGAGATCGCGAAGGAGCTGTTCATCAGCCCGTTCACCGCGCGGCGCCACACCGAAAGGATCCTCATGAAGATGGACGTGCGCTCGCGCTCGGAGGTGGCGGGGCGGTTGTTGCGGTAGGGGGAGACGCGGGCCACTTCGGCCATCCATGCCTACGGCTGTCCGTGCTTCCGTCGCACCTCGCCTGCCGTCGGCCACCTCGAGGTCGTACCGGCAACCGTGAGGAGTCGAGGGGCTCCTGATCACCACGATCCCCCGGAGGTCGGCCTTGGCCTCCTCACCGTGTCGGCCACCGCCTTGAACGTGACGGGGCTCCCGAAGACGGGAATCCCCTGGACCGTGGCCGTCGCCTCCAACACCTGCCGGGGCGGAATCCCGAGAGTCCACTGGGCCGTCGCGAGTCCCTCCGCATCCGTCGTCGTCGCGCCCTGGACCGAGCCGCCTCCCTCCTTGACGGTCCAGCGTACGGTGGCACCGGGCACGGGCGATCCATGGACGGAATTGACGATGCCCACCACCAGGGGCTGAGCCACCGCGGTGCCTGGTCGAGCCTGCTGGTTGTTCCCGGCCGACGCGGACATGACGAAGGGCGAGCGGACGGTTCCAGAGACGGTTCGGGTCAGCTCGCCAGTGGGTGAGCTGTAGCGGAGGTCGAAGGAGATGGACGCCTCGGGGCCCTGACTTCCAGGGGCAAGGCTCGCGACGAGCACGCCCGTCTCGGGGTCGTACGTCGCCCTGGTTCCCTGCGAGACACCAGCCACGGTGAGGTACTTCGCGGGCACTCTTCGCTGAGCCGTTGCGGCAGGTTGCTCGGGGGCCGCGGGGGGTGCCGCTGGGAGGGGCGGCCGCCCCGAGCGGATCAGTGAGGGCATGCCGTTCCACCAGTCCTCAAGCCTCAGCCAGCCCTCACGAATCGCCGAAAGCGTTCCCACCGTCTTTGCGAGAAGGCCTCCTCCGGAGGCATCCGCCGCCACGACGGAGCGATAAGAGCCGAGCATCTCAGCGCGGTATCGTCCGTCGTGTACGAAGGTCACTTCATCTGTTCCGGCCCCCGAGGCCAACGCCGCGTCGCTCCGCTCCGAGGTGCCGTCAAAGTGCACGTCGAGGACGTCCACGATGCTTCCCGTGATGGTCCGCAACCTGACGCCGGCACGGTATGCCTCGGAGCCCCCCAGCAGGATCGCCGCAGCCGATGCGAAGCACAGCGGCGAAAACGGCGCTACGCACGTGGTGCTCACGGCCAGAAGTCCCGAGACGAAGACGGTGATGTACCCGGCGGCGACGCCCTGGCACCATTCCAGCCGCAACTCCTGCACGTCCTGGGCATCGCATCTCGGAAGCAACCCGAGCTGCGGTCCTCCCTTGGCCATTCCGCCCGGGGGGCCAAGGCCCGCGAGCTCTCTCAGTTGAGGGTTGGCGGCGAGAAAGACCGCGACCTGACGCTTCGACTCGTCCGATGCGGTATCGCTCCATGCGCGGAAGGCCTGGACTCCGGCACGGGCAAACTCCAAGACCGCCGCCTGGTCGTCTCCCTCCGGAGGCGAAGCATCCAGTGCCGCGCCCAACTCGGCTTGGAATTGGCTCACGACTGCCGCGGGATCCTGGACAGGGGGCGGGGGGACCACGGTGAGAGAGAGAACCCCGACGTGATTGGGATCCAACGTCATGAGTATCCTCACCGGGCCGGGACTCAGGTCCGGCAGGATGGCCCGGGCGAGTCCGTCCTCCCCCGTCACGAAGTGGAAGGCGACAGCTCCGACGGCCGCCGCCACGCCCTCGGGTGGGAAGGGCCGGTCCGGCGGAGGAGTCACCTCGAAGAACTGGAACGGCATGACCTGTTCGGCCGTGGACTTCAGCGGGACCTCCGCGGGCACGACCTCAAGCTCGGCGCCCCCCGTCACGGACCCGACGCTCGCCTGGATGGTCGTGAGCCCGGAGCCCACGGCCTGCACCATCCCGTCCGCCCCGACCGTCGCGACGGCGGTGTTGCTGGAAGACCACGTCGGCGTGTGGCCCGGCAGTGCCACCCGGCTGCGATCCAGCACCCGGGCTATCGCCTGGGTGGAACCTCCATAGGTGAGTTGCCCCACCGGGAGGGTCACCTCGACCGAGGCGACGACCGGGGTTTCCGGGGCTGGCGGTCCAACCGGTTCGCCTCCGCAGCCCCAGGCGAGCGTGCCGACCAGGAGAAGGGAAACGAGGACGTGGGCCGGAGTAGGTGTCGGCGAGGCGTTCATTGGCATCCGGGCGCTGCGGTGGCGTTTCCCGCGCGAGCGGGTACTCGGGTCGCTGCGGGGTTAGAGTGGGGTTCCCCCATCGCTCGCCACATGGGCCAAACGGCCTATCCCGCCGGGGGGACCCGACGCCGAACGGAGGAGACCTGCTCCGGGTCCAAGTGCGCCCCCCGCCCTCCCCCCGACGTCCGGTCTTCCCAGCCTCCTTCCCGGAGACACGTCCAGGAAGGCCGCCTCCGGCGCCATCATGCCCTCGCCGGGCAGCGCGGGCCTGAGCGTCGGTGCCGCCCGACCCCCTGCCTTCTACCGGAGCGCCTCCCTCGGGACGGAGCGGAGTGCCTAGCGCCCGAAAGGCATCCCCGGGAAGCCGCCGCCCATGCCGGGCACGCCCCCCATGCCCCCCATCATCCCCTTCATCTGCTTCATGAACTTCTGCATCTCCTTGAACTGCTTGAGGAGACGGTTCACCTCGGCCACGGGACGGCCGCTTCCCTTGGCGATGCGGGCGCGGCGGGAGCCGTTGAGGATGTCGGGGTTGCGGCGCTCCTCGGGGGTCATGGAGAGGATGATGGCCTCCACGTGCTTCATGCGCTTGGGGTCCATCTGCGCCGCCGGAATGGAGAGCTTCGCGGCCCCGGGGATGAGCTTCAGGAGCTGCTCCAGGGGGCCCATCTTCTGGACCTGGCGCATGGCCCCGAGGAAGTCCTCCAGCGTGAAGCGGCTCCCGCTGAGGGCCTTCTCGGCCATCTTGAGCTGCTCTTCCTCGCTGATCGCCGCCTGGGCCCGCTCCACCAGCCCGACCACGTCGCCCATCTGGAGGATGCGCCCGGCGAGGCGCTCGGGGTCGGCGGAGTCCAGCGCGTCCACGCCTTCGCCGGTGCCGATGAACTTGATGGGCTTGCCCGTGACGCCCCGGATGGAGAGCGCCGCGCCGCCGCGGGCGTCGCCGTCCATCTTGGTGAGGACCACGCCGGTGAGGCCCAGCGCCTCGTCGAAGCCCTGGGCGATCTTCACCGCCTCCTGGCCCGTCATGGCGTCGGCCACCAGGAGGATCTCCTGGGGCCTCACCGCGTCCCTCACACGGCCCAGCTCCGCCATGAGCGCCTCGTCGATCTGGAGGCGCCCGGCGGTGTCCACCAGGAGCACCTGGTGCCTGCCCGCGCGGGCGGCGTCGCGGGCGGCCAGCGCCGTGGCCACCGGGTCACCGCCGAAGGCGCCGGCGTGGACGGGCACGCCGATCTGGCGGCCCAGCGTCTGGAGCTGCTCGATGGCGGCGGGGCGCTGGAGGTCGCAGGCCGCGAGCAGGGGCGCGCGGTTCTCCCGGGCCAGGCGCCTCGCGAGCTTGGCGGCGGTGGTGGTCTTGCCCGAGCCCTGGAGCCCCACCACCAGGATCACCGTGGGGGGCGCGGGAGCCCACTGGAGCGCGGGGCGCCCCTCCCCGATGAGGCTGGCGAGCTCGTCGTGGACGATCTTCACGATCTGCTGCCCGGGGGAGACCGCCTTGAGCACCGACTCGCCCAGCGCCCGCTCCTGGACCTTGGTCAGGAAGTCGCGGGTCACCGCGTAGTTGACGTCGGCCTCCAGGAGGACGCGCCGCACCTCCCGCAGCCCCTCCTTGATCATGGGCTCGGTGAGGACGCCGCGCTGGCGTAGCTTGCTCAGCGCGCCGTCGAGCTTCTTGCTGAGCTCGTCGAACATGGGTGTGGCGCTCCCTTCCCCTCCGCACGGGCCCCGGGCGCGGGCCCGGGAACGACAAGGAACCGAAAGCTAGACGGGGCCCGGGGGGGCCTCAAGGAAGCGGGCGGTCCGGCCCCTTCCGGAAGCGCACGTTCCAGACCCGGCCGTCGGAGAGGGTGAAGCCCTCCACGCCGCCGGAGGCGTCCCGGGAGAAGCGGGCCACCGCCCCGCGCAGCAGGAACGTGTCGCGGAAGGCGGGCTCGAGGGCCGCGTCCTCCCGCTTGCGGTGCCGTGCCACCAGGCGCCCCTCCTCCAGGACCAGCCGGTACGCCGTGCCCAGCTCGTCCGACTCGTACACGCCCTCGAAGGCCGCCAGGTCGGCGGGCCCGGGCTCCCAGGCGTCGGCGCGGCGCCCCCGCCCCTGCCCAGGGATCTCCAGCGTGGCGGGCTGGCCGCCGGCGGCGGGGCGGAGGGTGACCACCAGGCCGGGCCCGACCACCTCGAAGCGGTCCTCCCCGACCGGGCGGAGGGGCGCGCCGGCACCCGGCCCCGCCCGGAGCGTGTCTCCCTCCAGACGGATGCGCGTCAGCTCGGGGGGAAGCTCCCCCTCGTACCAGCCGGCGAGCGCCGCCAGCCGCTCCCGGGGCACCGCCACCGTGGGAAGGACGGCCGGCGGCTCGGGGCGCGGCTCCATGACGGCGTCCAGGTACGCCTCCGCCACCCGGTTGGCCCGGGCGCCGGGGTTCGCCGAGGGGAAGTTGCACAGCACGGCCACCGAGAGGTCCTGGTCGGGGAAGCGGAGGAACTGGCTCCGGTACCCGGCGTCTGCGCCGCCGTGGCCCACGGTGCGCAGGCCCCGGTACGTGCCGTGAGAGAGGCCGTGGGCGTACGCGATGGTGTCGCCGGAGTTGAGAACGTAGCGCTGGTGAAGGCGTGCGAGGGCCTCGGAGCCGCCCACGCGCCCGGTGACGAAGTTCCGGTCCCACGCCGCCAGATCCCGCACGGTGGTGAAGAGGCTGGTGGCCCCCACCACGTCGAAGTCGGGGATGGAGCCCTTCAGCCCGTACAGCCCCTCCGGGTCGGGGGCGTACCCCCACGCCCGGTTCCGGACGATCATCTCGTGGTCGTCGTGGAAGTGGGTGGCCTCCATGCCCAGGGGCGCGAAGATCCGCTCCCGGGTGAACTCGCGGAGCGTCTTCCCCGACACCCGCTCCACCACCACGGCCAGCAGCGTGAAGCCGGTGTTGGAGTACAGGTAGCGCTCGCCGGGCGGGAAGTTGAGCGCCGTCTGCCGGGAGGTGATGTCCAGCACGTCGTGCTGCGTCACCACGTCCGCCTCCCACCGCCAGCCCGCCATGGAGAGGAGGTTCCACTGGTCGCGGATGCCGCTCACGTGGTGGACCAGGTGACGGAGCGAGATGGGCGTCCCGAAGTCCGGCACCTCGGGGACCCAACGTCGGACGTCGTCGTCCCACGAGACGCGCCCGTCGTTCACCAGGAGCTCCACCGCCATGGCCGTGAAGTGCTTGGACACCGACGCCACGTGGAACACCGACTGGGGCGTGATGGGGATCCCGTGCTCCAGGTTGGCCATCCCGTACCCCTGCTCGTAGGTCGTGGCGCCCTCGCGCATGACGGAGACGGCGCACCCGGGAGTGGTGGGGCCGTCCACGTCGGCGAAGACCGAGTCGACGCGGGCCTCGGGCACGGGGGCCTGGGCGGCTGCGGAGGCGGGAGGCGAGGCGGCCACCAGGGCCAGGGCCACGGCGGTGGCGTGGAGGGGGGAGCGGGGCACGGCGGCCTCCAGGCTGGAGTGGGCGGGCGTGGTCCCGGCCACATTGGGACCGCCGCGACCCGGGGACAACCTCGCCGAGGGTCGTGGGGCCCCGGCCCCGGGATACGAGGGTCTTGCCGGCATGAACTTTGCGCTGCAAAGTACTTGGCGTATACTCGATGCCCGACGACGTCCCGGAGCCAACGACCCACGGAGGGGCCATGACCCAGCTCGCCGAGTTCCTCTTCCCCGCCCCCGCCGAGCGTCACGCCGCCGCAATCTGGGCCTGGTGGGAGGACCGCAGGCTCGCGTACAACGCGTGGGTGGGCACCGCCGGCGCGTTCACCGTGGGCGTCGGGCTCCTCCTCTCCATCCTCCCCCCCGGGGGCCAGGGAGCCCCGCCCCTGGGCGCCATCTGGCAGCCCATCGCCTTCTTCGGCCTCATGGCCAACGCGTTCTACACGTCGGGGGCGATGGTGGAGATCCTGGCCCTCCGGCTCTTCGGCCGGGGGATGCTCCCCGTGGGGCCGGCGCTCTACCGGATGGGGCTCACGTTCTCCGTGGGGCTCGCCCTCCTGCCGATGGTGTTCTTCCTCGTCGCCTGGGTCCTGGGGGCTGTGGGCCTGGCGGTCTGAGGGGGCCGCCCTCCCCCCTCGAGCCCCTTGCGCCGGGGCTATATGTGATAATATTATCACATATGATCGCCGACCCCACCGACGACAGCGACGCCGTCTGGCGCGCCCTGGCCAACCCGGTGCGCCGGCGCATCCTCGACCTCCTGGCCGAGGGTCCCGGCACCACGGGCGACCTCGCCGAGGCGTTCCCCGAGCTGTCGCGCTTCGCCGTGATGCAGCACCTGAAGGTCCTGGAGGAGGCCGAGCTGGTGGTGCCCCGCCGGGAGGGGAGGCACCGCTTCAACCACCTGAACGCCGTGCCCATCCAGCGCATCTACCGCCGCTGGGTGAGCCGATACACCGGTCGTTGGGCCGACGCCCTCGTGGCTCTCAAGGAGGAGCTGGAGGAGCCGGACGACGAGCCGTCTTCGGACCCGTCGGCCACCGTGGCCTGACGGGCGACCCTCTCCAAGGAGCGACGCACATGGCGCGATTCGTGTGGATGGGCATCGTGCTCCAGCTCGTCATGGTGACGGCGGGGCACTTCTCCACGGCCGTCCTCAACCTCTCCGGGATCCTGGGCACGGGGATCCCCTTCGTCCTGGGGCTCTGGTACGGAGCGACGGTGCCCCGCGCCTGGGGCGCATCGGCCAAGGGCGGCTTCGTCATCGGGATCGTGGGCGCCGCCATCGGCGTGGTGGCGGCCATTCTCATGGGCGACGCCGGGTGGATCCTCCTCACCTTCGCGCCCCTCTCCTCCGGCGTGACGGGCACGCTGGGCGCCCTCATCGGCACGGCGGCGTGGGGGAAGAGGAAGGGGGCGTCATGAGCGAGGCCGGGCAGGCGCTGGGCGACGCGGTCTTCACCATCGAGATCCGCGCGCCCCGGGAGAAGGTCTGGAAGGAGATCACCCGCCTCGGTCAGGTGTCGGACATCATGTTCCACACCCTCCTCGAGTCGGACCTGAAGCCCGGAGGCAAGCTCCGTTACTGGAGCCCCGACCGGAAGAACATCTGGATCGTGGGGACCATCCGCGAGGTGACGCCCCCCCAGCGCTTCGTGCACACCTACCGCTTCACCGACATCCCCGACGAGACCGAGACGCTGGTGACGTGGGAGCTGGTGGAGGCGGCGGGCGTGACCCGCGTGACGCTCACGCACAGCGGCTTCAGCGACCAGGCCAAGACGCACAAGAAGGTCAGCGGCGGCTGGGTCACCATCCTCGACCTCCTCAAGACCGTGGCGGAGGGGGGCTCCGTCCCGTTCAAGTGGAGGTCCATGTACTGGATGATGGACCGCCTGGGCTGGATGATGCCGAAGAGCACCAGGGCCGACGAGGTGATCCGCGCGGGAGGGTGACGGAGGCCGTGCGCCTCACGCGGCGCGTGGCGGGTACGCTATCATGAGTGGATCGGACCTTCTCGGGAGCGTACCCGTGCGCGTCGTCACCTTCCTGCGCGGCCTGGCCGCCCTCTTCATCCTCACGGCGGTGGCGGAGCTGGCGGCCATCGCGTTCACGCCCATCGGCGTGGCGGGCCTCTTCGCCGCGACGTTCGGCCTCTTCTTCGGGGGACTCCTGGTGGGGTTGGCGACCCTCATGGAGGACGTACGCGCCCTGCGCGAGGCGGCGGAGGGGGCCCTCCCCCGCTGAGGGGAGGGCCCACCGTGGGAGAGCGGCCGCTACGACACGGGCCTTCCGCCCACGTACTTCCCGATCCAACCCAGCATCTCCTCCCACCAGACCATGGCGTTCTGGGGCTTGAGCACCCAGTGCCCCTCGTCGGGGAAGTAGAGGAGGCGGGCGGGCACGCCCTGGCGGCGCAGCGTGGTGAAGGTCGCCAGCCCCTGGTCCAGGGGGACGCGGTAGTCCAGCGCGCCGTGGACGACCAGCGTGGGCGTCTTCATTCTCGCCGCGTGGTTGGCCGGGTTCCACCGCTCGAAGCCGTCGGGGTTGGTCCAGGGCTGGCCGCCGAACTCCCACTCGGGGAACCAGAGCTCCTCGGTGGCGCCGTACATGCTGGGGATGTCGAAGAGCCCGTCGTGGTTGATGAGGGCCTTGAAGCGATCGGTGTGGCCGTTCACCCAGTTGATCATGTACCCGCCGTACGAGGCCCCGGCGGCCGCCATGCGCTCGCCGTCGAGGAAGGGGTACGTGGCCAGGGCGTGGTCGAGGGCGTTCATGAGGTCGGTGTAGACCTTGCCGCCCCAATCGCCGGTGATCTCGTCGGTGAACGTCTGGCCGTAGCCGGTGCTCCCCCGGGGGTTCACCGCCACCACCACGTAGCCCGGCGCGGCGAACATGTTGGGGTTCCACCGGTAGCTCCACGAGTCGGTCCAGGCGCCCTGGGGTCCGCCGTGGATGAGGAAGACAACCGGGTACTTCCGGCTCGGGTCGAAGTCCGGCGGCTTCACCAGGAAGCCCTGCACCGGCGCGCCCCCTGCCCCCTCGGCCCAGAAGGGCTCGGCGGGCTGGAGCGCCAGGCGGGCCAGGAGGTCCCGGTTCTGCTGGGTGAGCTGGCGCACCACGCGGCCGTTGGCCTCGAGGGCGAAGAGGTCCACGGGGCGGTCGGTGGCCTGGCGCGCCACCACCAGCATCTGTCCGTCGGCGGAGACCTGGAGGCCCCCGTCGTACGTGCCCTGGGTGACCTTGACGGGGTCGCCGCCGGACAGGGACACGCGGTAGATGGAGTGGAACAGCTGGTCCTGGGCCTGGAACCAGATCGTCCCCGAATCGGCGCTCCACGCGAAGAAGTCCACGCTGGCGTCCAGGTCGGCGGTGAGGCTCCGCGTCTCCCCGCTCCGTCGGTCCCGGAGGAGGAGCTGGGTGCGGTCCGCCTCGAAGCCGGGGCGGGTCATGCCCAGGTACGCCATCCAGCGTCCGTCGGGCGAGTACTGGGGCGAGACGTCGTTGGCGTCGCTCTCCGTGAGGAGACGGGGCTCGCCGCCGTCGGCGGAGACCAGCCAGATGTCGTTGCCCGTGCCCACCATGGCCGGCACGTCGGTGTTGCGGACGAAGGCAACCTCCATGCCGTCGGGGCTGATGGCGTAGTCGGCGAATCCGCCCAGGGCGATGGGCGGGGCGTCGAAGGGGCCGGGGGTGAGATCGCGGGTCGTCCCCGAAGCCACGTCCAGAGCGAAGACGTGGCTGCGAAGCCCGTCCTCCCACTCGTCCCAGTGCCGGTACTGGAGGTCGTCGTACACCTTGGCTTCGGAGCCGCCGTCGGCGATCTCGCGCAGCCTGCGCGCCATGGCGTCGCCCTCGGGAGTCACCGAGCTGGCGAAGAGGATCCGGCGTCCGTCGGAGGACCACACCGGCCCCGTGGCCCCGCCCTCCTCGCGGGTGAGCTGGCGGGCCTCGCCGCCGTCCACGGGAATGATCCAGAGCTGGGGGCCGTCGCCGCCCCGCGTGGAGACGAAGACGATCTGCCTCCCGTCGGGCGACCACGCCGGCGCGCTGTTGGAGCCCTGCTCGGAGGTGATGAAGGGCCGGGCCTCGCCGCCCGCCACCGGGACGGACCAGATCTGGGTGCGGGAGCGCCACGTCTCCAGGTCGTACGCGGTGACGGTGTAGAGGACGGTGCGCCCGTCGGGGGAGAGGGCCGGGCTTCCCACCCGGGCCAGGGACCAGAGGTCCCGCGCGGTCATGGGCTGCTGGGCTGCGGCGGCCAGGGGGGCGAGGGCCGCGAAGCCCACGAGGACGCGCAGGAAGGCTGTGCGGATGCGCATGGGAGGTACCGGGACGGTTGAAGGTCGCTCCGGAGGGTCACACGGAGGGTAGAGGAAGGATCCCCCGGGATCAACGGAGGGGCGCGGCCGACCGGCGTGCGGTCAGCTCCCCGCCTCGGCCAGTCGCTCACCCACCGCGCGCATCCACCGGAGCACCACGTTGTCCTCCTCCTCGGGGCTCAGGAGCTGGCGGAGCGCCGGGAGCGCCTCGCGGGTGCGGTCCCGGCCCGCCTGGATGATCTCGGCGCGCTCCCGGTCGCGGAACGCGGAGAACCCGTCCACGTCGGGGTCGATGAGGAAGTCGGCGTCGGAGAGGATCTCGTAGCGCGCCTGGGAGTTGGCGGCGATGTCCCAGGCGTTGGCCATGACCTCGCGCCAGCTCGTCACCCGGTCGAAGGGCAGGGAGAAGCCCAGGCTCACGGCCACCACCACCGGCGCGCCCAGCTCCCGCACCACGCGTACCGGCACGTTCTCGGTGAGAGCGCCGTCCACCAGGAGCCGCCCGTCCACCTCCACGGGCTCGTACAGACCCGGCACGCAGCAGCTCGCGCGCACCGCCCGCGCCACCGGACCCCGGTCCAGCACGACGCGGTTGCCGGTGTTGATGTCCGTGGCCACCATGGCCAGGGGTGTCTCGGCGTCCTCCAGGCGCACGTCGCCCAAGGCGTCGCGGAGCACGTCCTCCAGCCCCTCGTTGCTGGCGAAGCCCAGCCTCCGGAAGGGGCGCCCCTTGGTCATGGACCCCCACCCCAGCTCCTCCAGCGCCGCCTCCGTCTCCTCGGCGGTATGGCCGAAGGCGGCGAACGCGGCGGCGATGGCGCCGGCGCTCGTCCCCGCCAGCCACCCGGGACGCAGGTCCTCCTCCGCCAGGACGTCGAGGACGCCCAGGTGGGCCAGGCCCCGGAGGAAGCCGCCCCCCAGGGCCAGGCCGAAGCCGGCGTGGGCGTTCACGTCAACGGCCCGCGCCCCCGTCGGACACGGCGCGGGGCGAAGGCCGCTCATCTTCAAGCGTCTCCAGCACTTGGCGCCACTGGAACTTCTCGCCCATGCCGCGGACGTAGTAGTCCATCCACGCCATCTCGGCCACCGACTTCACGAGGCGGTTCCGGGGGTCGGGGATGCCGTGGCTCCTCCCCGGGTACATGAAGAGCTCGGTGTCCACGCCCAGCTTCTTCAGCGCCATGTGGAGCTCCACCGACTGGGGGCTGGGCACCCGGGGGTCGCCCTCCACCACGTGGATCATGGTGGGCGTCTTCGCGTTCTTGATGTACTTGAGCGGCGACTGGTCGAAGTAGACGTCGAAGTTGTCGTCGTAGAGGAAGCCGTCGCCCACGTAGAACTGGCGGTTCCGCTGCACGTCGCTCTGGGCGTACATGCTGATCCAGTTCATGGTGCCGGCGCCGGAGCTGATGGCCTTGAACCGGTCGGTGTGCGTGAGGATCCAGTTGGACCAGTGGCCGCCCGCGCTCCAGCCCAGGGCGCCCATGCGGTCGCCGTCCACGATCCCCTCGACGATGAGGTGGTCCACGCCGGTCATGATGTCGTCGTAGCCCAGCGTGAAGTAGTCGCCGACGATGTCGGTGCGGTGGGCGTTGCCGTACCCGGTGGAGCCCCGGTAGTTGGGCTTGAGCACGGCGTAGCCGGCGCCGGCGTACACCTGCGCGCCGTACCCGCCGTTGAAGCCGAGCATGTCGGCGCCGGCAGGGCCGCCGTGGATGGCCACGATGAGGGGATAGCGCGTGCCCTTCTGGTACCCCACCGGGTAGACCAGCACGCCGCCCACCGTCTTCCCGTCGGTGGACGTCCAGCTCACCTCCACCTCCTCGCCCAGGGCGATCTCCTTCACCTCGGGGTTGGCCTCCACCAGTTGGACCCACGCCTTGCGGTCGGCGACCTTCCCCATGTCCGCCACGGTGAACACGGTGGGCGGCGTCCTGGGGTCCGAGTAGTCGATGAGGAGGGTCCCGGTGTCCTCGTCACGGCCCACCCGGAGCACCGCCCGCTCGTTGGTGACCTGGCGCACCCGGTCGTTGGCCACGTCCAGCGCGAAGAGCTGGTTGGTGACCTTGATGCCGTCGTTGAAGTAGATGGTCTTCCCGTCCTCGGACCAGAAGTCCACCGAGACGCTGCCGTCGTACGAGGAGCCCAGCTTCCTGAACGGCTGACCGCGCGCCGCGGTCTCCCGGAGGTAGACCCGGTTCTCCGTCATGGTGTAGCGGGTCAGATCGTCCGGCGCGGAGAAGGCGACCCACCGGGAGTCGGGGGAGAAAGAGAGGCCACCCTCCCCCACCTCGTCGTTCTCCGTGAGGCGCTCGATGTGCCCCGAAGCCGTCTCCAGCAGGTACACGTCGGCGTAGAGGCGCTCCTCCGTGATGTTCCGCTCGTACCGCTCCGTGGAGGAGCCGCTGAAGCCGATCCACTTCCCGTCGGGGGAGACCTCGAACTGGGAGACCGAGTAGTCGGGGCTGGACGCCACTTTCGTCTCGCCCAGGGGCTCCAGGTCCAGGGCCCAGAGGCTGGCCAGGGGCGTCACCGCGTTCTTCACGTCCACAGTGAAGCGCTTCTCCCGCCGGGTCTTCTCGTCGGTGAACACGGTGTCGTCCCGCACGAACCAGATGCGGCGGCTGTCCGGCGCCCACTCCCAACGGGCGATCCCCGCCTGGCTCTTCGTGAGCTGCTCGGCGTCGGCTCCGGGGATCCCGTCCACGGACATGCGCCAGAGCTGCTGCTCCCCCGACTTCCCGGCGCGGAAGACGAGCCAACGGCCGTCGGGGCTGAAGTCGAAGTCGGACACGCCGTCCTTGGCGTCGGTGATCTTGCGGGCCTCCCCGCCGTCAGGGCGCATCATGTAGAGCTGGTCCTGGCCCCCGTTGCTCGGCGCGTCGCGGTCCGACGCGAAGACGAACCACGCGCCCCCCGGGGCCCACGCCGGGGAGCCCTCGTTCTTCTTCTCGGTGAAGGTGAGCTGCCTGCCGGACGGGACCCCCTGGCTCAGGGACACCAGGTGGAGGTCGGAGTACGAGCGGGCGTCCTCCCAGTCCGGGGTGGTGACGGTGTAGAGCATCCACTGCCCGTCGGGGCTGGGGGTCCAGGAGCCGGCGCGGGCCATCGTCTGGGCGTCCATCCAGGTCATGGGACGCTGGGTCTGCGCCGCCACGGCGGTGGCCAACGCGAGGAGAGCGAGGAGCGCCGCGGCTCCACGTCGCACGGTGGTCATGGAGAACCTCTCTGGGGGCTTTGGGCGAAAGTATCCATGGGACACGCGCGGAGAGGCGCACGTTGAGCCCCGGGTGTCCCATGAATAGCACCCGCGGGCAGGCTCCGCAGGGGGGTTTGACTTCCGGCCCGCGGTTCGGGAAGCTGTTGCCCATGAGCCACAGCGTGCGCCGCCACCTCCGGGTGGCCATCGATGAGTACGACGCCTCCATCCGGCGCTTCATCCCCGGCTACGACGAGATGATCCGCACCGCGGCCGACGCCGTCGCGAAAGCGTCGCCGGCGCTGGTCCTCGACCTGGGCGCGGGAACGGGAGCCCTCTCCGCCGCCCTCCTCGACCGCCCCGAGGTGGGGTTGGTGGAGCTGTTGGACGTGGACGAGGAGATGCTCGCCCAGGCCCGCGGGCGCCTGGAGGCCTTCGGTGACCGGGCCCGGTTCGCGGTGCGCTCCTTCCACCTTCCTCTTCCCCGCTGCGACGCCGCCGCGGCGTCCCTCTCGCTGCACCACGTGCCGACCCTCGAGGAGAAGGCCGCCCTCTTCCGCCGCGTCCACGAGGCCCTTTCCCCCGGAGGCGTCTTCGTGAACGCCGACGTGACCATGCCCGCTGCGGAGGCAGCTCGCTCCGCCGCCTTCCGGCGCTGGGCCGACCACCTGGTGGCGTCGGGGATCGCCGAGGAGCGGGCCTGGGAGCACTTCGCCGAGTGGGCGGACGAGGACACGTATTTCTCCTTGGAGGAGGAGCTGGCCGCCCTTCGTCGCGCCGGCTTCGCGGCGGAATGCGCCTGGCGCGAGGGCGTGTCGACGGTGGTGGTGGCGCGGAAGCGGAAGGCCTCCCGATGAAGGGGCTCGACGGCCTCCGGACGCCGGTCTACCGGATCATCGGGCCCACCGTCCAGTGGATGGTGCGGCGGGGCATCCACCCCAACCTGGTCACGACGCTGGGCTTCGTGTCGGTGGTGGCGGCGGGGATCCTCTACCACCAGGACCACGTGCGCACGGCCGGGCTCTTCGTGCTCCTGGGCGGGATGTGGGACATCTTCGACGGCCAGGTCGCCCGGGTGAGCGGAATGGCCTCCAAGTTCGGCTCCTTCTACGACTCCACGCTGGACCGGATCAGCGAGATCGTCGTCTACCTGGGGCTCCTCTCCCTGTACAACAGTTACGGCCGGGAGCTGGGGGACGCGGGCATGGTGTACGCCATCTTCCTGGCCATGGGCGGGTCGCTCATGGTGAGCTACACCCGTGCCCGCGCCGAGGGACTGGGGCTGGACTGCAAGGTGGGCCTCATGCAGCGCCCCGAGCGAGTGGTGCTCCTGGGACTGGGCTCCCTCTCCTTCGGGCTCCAGTGGGGAGGATTGGTGCTGCGGTGGTGCATCATCCTGGTGGCGGTCCTCACCAACGTCACCGCCGTCCAGCGCATCTGGTGGGTGTACCGCCACGCCGCCGGCGTCCCGGTACCCGACCCCAGCCTGCGGGGGCAGTAGCCGGCTCCGGAGGCCCGCCATTTCGTGCCGCCCGGGGGAATCCCGGTCCCGGTGACGCCCCTGCTGCCCCCGTCGGCGTGGCCCTCCCCGGCTGGCACGGGGGTTGCTATCCCTTTCTCCAGCATGACCCCGGTGTGTCAGGGGCGCGAAAACGCGCGCCCCACCGGCCGGTGGTGTCCAACCGCGCACCACAGGAGGCCGACATGCGCGCCGGCGTAGCTCCGATCCCCTCCCTCCCCCTCGCCTTCTGCCTGGTCGCCGCCCTCGGGCTGGCGCCGCGCCCCTCGGCCGCCCAGCAGCCGGTCTTCGCCTACGGCGGGCTGGCGGGCTACCAGGACGGGGTGGCCGTCCAGGGCTTCGTCACCGCCCGGGAGATCGCCCCGGGCCTCCCGGTGGAGGTCCGCCTCCGGGTGGGGCGGACCTCGGTGGAGGCGGGCAGCTCCTCCCAGGCCCGCAGGGTCTTCATCAACAACGCCACCAACGGCACCCCGGTGGAGAGCGGGCGGACGTGGGACCTGGGGCTGGACCTGATGGTGCGCCGTGGGGAGCGGTCCAGGCTCTGGGCCGGCCTGCGGCAGAGCCGCTTCCTGGCCAACTTCAAGTACGTGGGGGGGAACGAGGACTTCGACGTCACCAGCCGCCATTGGGGCGTGGCGGCGGGGGCGGAGGCGGCGTACCCCCTGGGGCGCCGCCTGGAGCTGGTGGTGTCCGGCGGCGGGGAGTACTACTTCCCCTCCCGCCTCCAAGGGCACGACACCTCGTACGCGCCCGACGGCGACCACGTGAACCCCAGGGAGGACTTCACGTACGACGACGCCGACGCCGCGGTGGGGCAGCCCCGCTGGAGGCCGGTGGTGCTGGTGGGCGTGAGCTGGCGTCGGGGGCCGTAGCCACCCGCACCCGCCCCCCTCACCCCACCGGGATGATCTGGCTGCGCTTCGTCCCCACGGACACCCACTGGACCGGCGCCTCGGTGAGCTCCTCCAGCCGGTCGAGGTAGCGGCGGGCGTTGGCAGGAAGGTCCTCGAGCTTCCGCACCTCGCCGGTGGGCGCCCGCCACCCGGGGAGCGTCTCGTAGACCGGCTCCACCTTCCCCAGGGACCAGGTGTCGGCCGGGAAGTCGCGGACCACGCTCCCGTCCGGCATGCGGTACGCCGTGGCCACCATGAGCTCGGGAAGCGTGTCCAGGACGTCGAGCTTGGTCACCGCCACGCCGGTGAGGCCGTTGACCTGGGAGGCGAAGCGCGTGAGCACGGAGTCGAACCAGCCGCACCGGCGGGGGCGCCCGGTGGTGGCGCCGAACTCTCCGCCGAGCTGGCGGACGTGTTCGTCCATCTCCGGGTCGAAGCCCGTGGGAAGGGGCCCCTCCCCCACCCGGGTCGTGTACGCCTTCACCACCCCCACCACGGCGTCGATGGCCGTGGGCCCGATGCCGGTGCCGGTGGCGGCCCCCGCCGCGGTGGTGTTGGAGGAGGTGACGAAGGGATACGTCCCCTGGTCCAGGTCCAGCGCGGTGCCCTGGGCGCCCTCCAGGAGCACCTGCTTCCCCTCCTTCAGGGCCCGGGAGATCTCGGGGCCGGTGTCGGTGGCCACCCCCAGCAGGCGCGCTCCCAGGGCCAGGGCCTCCTCCATCTGACGGTGAAGCTCGTCGCCGGCGCCGTGCCCCAGCTCCTCGAGGCGGGAGCAGACCCGGTCCATGCCGGCCTGCACCCGCTTCTGGAGGCGCTCAGCGTCGGCGAAGTCGACGACGCGCACGCCGCGGCGCCCGGCCTTGTCCTCGTACGCGGGCCCGATGCCCCGGCCCGTGGTCCCGATCTTCTCGGCGGCGGTGTGCTCCGAGGCCTTGTCCAGGAAGCGGTGGTACGGAAGGAGCACGTGGGCCCGGCGGCTCACCCCGACCCTGCCCTCCAGGGCGATGCCCCGGCGGGCCAGGGCGTCGTGCTCCTGGAAGAACTGCTCCACGTCCACCACCACGCCGTTGCCCAGCAGGCACCGCTTGCCCTCGTGGAGGATCCCCGAAGGGATCTGGTGGAGGATGAACTCGTCCTCCCCGACGTGGACCGTGTGGCCGGCGTTGGCGCCACCCTGGTAGCGGGCGACGATGTCCACGCCCTCGGCGAGGACGTCGACGATCTTCCCCTTGCCCTCGTCGCCCCACTGGCATCCGACGACGACGGTGCACTTCCCGGTTCTTGCCATGTGTCCCGAGCGCGTGAAAAAAGGGCCCTCCCCGTCGGGGGATGGGCCCTGATGACTGCTGTATCCTTTGGGAAAAGCTAGGTCAGTGTCCTGGGGGCGTCAACGAGATCCGCGCCCCTCGCGGCGGCTCCGACCCTCACGGTCCGACGCCCTCCCACATGACGCGGAGGGCGTCGCGGGTGGCCCGCAGGGCCTCCTGGCCCTCGGGCAGGACCCGGAAGTACTTCTTGGCGCGCCCGCCCCGCTCGGCGGTGGCCTCGCCCAGGCGATGGGCGACGTACCCCTTCCGCTCCAGGCGGTCCAGGGTCGTATAGACGGCGCCGTACGAGACATCGCGTCCGGTGCGGCGCTCGATCTCCTCGCGCACCTCCATGCCGTACCCGTCGTTGTCCAGGCGGAGCAACGCCAGGAGCACGAGTTGCTCGAATTCGCCCATGGCTGCTACGGCCTCCTTGCTCGCGTCGTGTTCATTCCGACCTCAGCGCCATGACCGGTGACACCCGCACGGCCCGGGCGGCGGGAATGGCCGAGGCGGCCACGGCCACCAGCGCCAGCGCCAGCGCCCCGCCGGCGAGCGTGAGGGGATCCATGGGCCGGATCCCGTAGACCAGCCCTTCGACCACGCGGGTGCTGGCCCACACGCCCCCGAGGCCGATGAGCACGCCCCAGAACGCCAGCCGGACGCCCCGGCGCACCACGAGGCCCAGGATCCCCGATCCGCCGGCGCCCAAGGCCATGCGGATGCCCAGCTCCCGGATGCGCCGCGCCACGAAGTACGACACGGTGCCGTACACCCCCGCCGCGGCCAGGAAGAGGGCGGCCACGGCGAAGAGGGACACCAGCGTGGTGTAGAAGCGGCGCTGGGCGAAGGTGCGGTCCACGCGCTCCCGCATGGTGCGCACGTCGCCGGGAGGCTGGGTGGGGTCCACCGCGCGGATGGCCTCCCGGATGGCGGGCACCAGCGCCGCCGGGTCGCCCGCCGTGCGCACGGTGAGGTACTGGGACGAGGACCAGCCTCGCGCGTACGGCGCGTAGAGCTGGGCCTGGGGGGGCTGCTCGGGGCCCCACTGCCGCACGTCCCCCACCACGCCCACCACGGTGAGCCAGTTGGGCGGGTCGTCGTTGAAGCTGAAGCGCTTGCCCAGCGGGTCGTCCCCCGGCCACGCCAGCTCCGCGAGGCGCTGGTTGATGACGACGCCGGGGGCGGCCGAAGCCGAGTCCTCGGGAAGGAGGAGCCGCCCCTTGAGAAGGGGGATCCCCATGACGTCGAAGTAGGCGCCGGTGACGCTGGTGACCTCCACGAGGGGTCCCTCCCCGGCATTCTGCCGGGGCGGCGTGCCCTCCACCCAGACGTTGCCGTTGCTCCCGCCGAAGAGGGGGAGGCGGGACACGGTGCCCACGGCGGCGGCGCCGGGCACCGCCTCCACCCGGGCCAGCACCTGGTCGAAGAACGAGGTGAGCGCCGCGTCGTCCTGGTACCGGGGCCCCGCCGGGTTGAGGGCCATGGTCACCACGCCCTCCGTCTCGAAGCCGAACTCCTGGCCGCGGAGCGTCGTGTAGCTGCGCACCAGGAGCACCGCCCCGTTGGCCAGCACGAGCCCCAGGGCGATCTGCCCGACGATGAACGCGTCGCGCAGCCGCTCCTTGGCCGGCGCCAGCGTGGCGTACCCGCCCTCCTTCACGTTGGCCGCCAGGTTGCTCCGGGCGGCCAGGAGCGCCGGGAGCATCCCGAAGACGAGCGCGGTGAACGCCGACGCGCCCAGGGCGAAGCCCAGCGCCGCCCCGTCGATGGCGATCTGGTCCACCCGGGGGATGGTGGGCGGGAGGAGCGCCTTGAAGGCGTCCACCGCGATCACGGAGAAGGCCATCCCCGCCAGGCCGCCCACCCCCGCCAGCAACAGCGCCTCGGAGAAGAGGAGGCGCACCAGCGCCCTGCGGCTCGCGCCCAGGGCGGCGCGCACGGCCAGCTCGCCCTCCCGCCCCGCCGCCCGCGCCAGCAGGAGGCCGGCGACGTTCCCGCACGCGATGAGGAGGACCACCGCCGCCGCCCCCAGGATGAGGGCGAGCTGCTTGCCCACGGCGCCGAAGAGGGACTCGTGGACCGTGAAGAGCTTCGTGGTCCGGTCCGCGTTGGTCTGCGGGTACTCGGCGGCCAGCTCGCGCATCACGCGGTCCATGTCGCTCTCCGCCGCGTCCTTCGTCGTGCCCTGGGCGAGGCGAGCCACCACCGGGAAGCCGTGGTTCCCCCGGTTCTGGCTCAGCCGCTCGTTGGGGAACGGGAGGTAGAGGAGGTGGGCGCCGTAGCGCGACCACGGCGAGGGGATGTCGAAGTCCGGGGGCATCACGCCGACGATGGGATACGGCGTGCCGTCCACCTCGAGGGTCTGCTCCAGCACGTCGGGGCGCCCGCCCAGGGCGCTCTGCCAGAGGGCGTAGCTCAGCACCACCACGCCGCTCCCCTCCTGGTCCTCGGGGAGGAGCGTCCGGCCCATGAGGGGCGCCACGCCCGTGACGTCGAAGGCGCTGGCTGTGGCCCGGGTGCCGTACACCCGCTCGGGCTCGTCCAGCCCGGTGAGGGTCATGGACGCGGGGTTGAGGGCGCCCAGGGCGTCGAAGGAGCGGTTCCGCTCCACCCAGTCAAGGTAGTCGGGGCCCGACGCCGGCCCGCAGCACCCGAAGCTCCCCTCCTCCATGACGATGACGAGCTCGTGGGACTCGGGGAGCGGCAGGGGCTCCAGGAAGACGGCCCGGTAGACGCCGAAGAGGGCCGTTGTGGCACCCACCCCCAGGGCGAGGGTCACGAGCACCGTGAACGAGAAGCCGGGCCGCTTCCTCAGCGCCCGGAACGCCAGCCGGAAGTCCTTCATCCACGCGCCCATCCGCTCCACCTCCCTTTCGGTTTCCCGCCACGCCGCGCCGGCGGCCCGGATCCGGTGCTCCACGGCCGGCGCGAGGGAGCGCATCACCTGGCGCCGGTACCACCGGGAGGCGGCCGCGTGGCCGTCCCGGTCCCGCCGCCGCAGGAACTCCTCCTCGGCGTCACCCAGGAGGGCCTCGCGGTGGGCGGCGGGCGCCATGCGCTCCAGCCACCTCGCCCACCGTCGGGGCACCCCGCCTCCGCTCACGTCCGCGTCGTCCACGATTGATTATACGATGTGTGATAAATAGGCGGAAGCCGCCGCACGGAGGTATGGACGGCGGGAACGTCCGAAAGGTTGCAGTCGAGCCGGTCAGAGCCCGGATCCGGGGCGGACGCCACGCGGGACGCGAAGGCGTAGGCCTGGCTTGTTGTCGAATGACAAGGTATTATGGTTCGACAACAAAACGGCGTTGGGCGGCATCGAAGGAGCGACGGCCCGGGACCCGGCGCGAGGCCGGGCGCCGAACAACGGGGAGACACCACGACCATGGCGCGCTCGAAGCCCGACGTCCTCCAGGGGACCCTGGATCTCCTCATCCTGAAGGCCCTCACGCTGGGGGCGCTTCACGGGTGGGGGATCTCCAAGCGCATCGGCCAGCTCTCCGGAGACGTGCTGGAGGTGAACCAGGGCTCGCTCTACCCCGCCCTGCACCGCCTGGAGGACCGGGGGCTCGTCGCCGCCGAATGGGGCGTCTCCGACGAGGGGCGGCGGGCGAAGTTCTACGCCCTCACCACCGAGGGCCGGGCCCACTTCGTGGAGGAGCGGGAGAGCTGGAGCGTCTTCTCCGCGGCGGTTGCGCAGGTGCTCCAGGCCGGGTGAGGCGACCGAGGGGCGGCGTGCACGGGACACGGACGAGGGAGGGATGACGATGAGGTGGACCGACAAGGTGGCGCGGCGGATCCGGATGCTCTTCCGCAAGGACGTCGTGGAGCGGGAGCTGGACGAGGAGCTCCGCGCCCACGTGGAGATGGAGGCGGAGGACCTGGTCCGCAGGGGCATGGCCCCTGAGCAGGCCCACCGCGAGGCGCTGGTGCGCTTCGGAGGCGTGGAGCGAACCAAGGAGCGGGTTCGCGACGAGCGGGGCGGCCGCCTCCTGGACGACCTGGCGCAGGACCTGCGCTACGGTGCCCGGAGCCTGCGGCACGCCCCGGGCTACACCGCCAGCGCCCTCCTGGTGCTGGCGCTGGGCATCGGGTCGGCCACGACGCTCTTCGGGGTGGTGGACGCGGTGCTGCTGGAGCCCCTCCCCTACGCGACGCCCGAGCGCCTGGTGCGGGTCTGGCCGTCCTCGCCGTCCCGGGGCGTCGAGCGGGCCTCCATGTCGTACCCCGACTTCGTGGACTGGCGGGAGCGCGCGCGCACGCTCGACGGCATGGCGCTCTATTCCACGCTGGCGGCCGGGTACGTCTACCTGGCGTCCGACGGTCCCACGGAGCTGACCACCGAGTGGGTCGCCGGCGACTACTTCCAGGCGCTGGGCGTCGCCCCGGCGGCGGGGCGGGCCCTGACCCCCGAGGACGCCGAGGAAGGCCGAATGGTCGCCGTGCTCTCCTGGGGCGCGTGGCAGCGGCTCTTCGGGGGCGACCCCGCGTCCCTCGGGAGGACCTTCCTCCTCGACCATCGCACCTTCGAGCTGGTGGGCGTGATGCCCGCCGGGTTCGCCTTCCCCGAGGACTACGCGGCGGAGGTGTGGGTGCCCCTCACGGTCATCCCCGAAGACGACATCCCCATCCAGCTTCGCCAGGTGCGCTTCCTCCAGGCCTTCGGGCGCCTGGCCCCGGGCCAGACCGTCGAGGCCGCCCGCGAGGAGCTCTCCACCGTCGCCCGGGAGCTGGAGGCCACCTACCCCGACATCAACGCGGGCGTGAGCGCGGCGACGGTGGTGCCCCTCCACGAGTGGACGGTGGGCGACGTGCGCTCGGCGCTCCTGGTCGCGCTGGGGGCGGTGGGCTTCATCCTCCTGCTGGCCTGCGCGAACGTGGCGAACCTCATGCTGGCGCGGGGCACCGCCCGCGCCCGGGAGCTGGCGCTTCGCATGAGCCTCGGGGCGCCTGCTTCGCGCGTCGTACGCCAGCTCCTCACCGAGAGCCTGTTGCTCGCGGTCGTGGGCGGCGCGGCAGGCCTGGTGCTGGCCTGGCTCGCGGTGGAGGCGTTGTCGCGGGGGAGCGGCGGCATCCTCCCCCGTGCGGCGGGCATCGAGCTGGACGGGACGGTCGTCCTGGTGGCGCTCGCTGTCACGGTCGCGGCCGCCGTTCTCGCCGGGGTCCTGCCCGCGTGGCGGGCGACGGACGTCGCCCCGGCTGAGGACCTGCGGGAGGGGGGCCGGGGCAGCTCCGGCGGGGTGGGAGGCGTACGGCTGCGCCGCGGCCTGGTGGCGGCCGAGGTCGCGTTGGCCGTGCTCCTCCTCACCGGCGCGGGGCTCCTCGTGCGCAGCCTCGGGGCCCTGGCGCAGGTCGATCCGGGCTTCGCGTCCCAGGGGCGCCTGGCCATGATCCTCACGATCTCCGACCAGAAGCACCCGGAGCGCGCCGACTGGCTGGCCATCTACCACGGGATCCTCGAGCGCCTGGAGGCGCACCCGGACGTGGCTGCGGCGGGCGCGATCCGGTACCTGCCGTTCCGGGGCGAGGGCGAGGCCATGCCGGTGCGCGTCGCCGGCCTCTACGAGCCTCCCCGCGAGGAGCAGCGGTACGCGCAGATGTTCCAGGTCTCGGAGGGCGCCTTCGAAGCCCTGGGGATCCGCCTCCTCCGCGGACGCGCCATCCAGGCCGGGGACCGCGCCGACGTTCCCCTGGTCGCCGTGGTGAACGAGGCCTTCCAGCGCGACTTCTTCCAGGGGCAGGACCCGGTGGGCGAGCGCTTCTCCGTGCTCGGCGGCCGGGCGACGGTCGAGGTGGTCGGGGTCGTCGCCGACGTCCACCACGGCGGCCTCGCCGAGGCGCCGCGGCCGGCCGTCTACGTGAGCAACGACCAGATCCCACGGATCCAGATGGCCTATGTCGTCCGCGCGAACGGCGACCCGCTGGCGCTGGTGGCCGACATGCGCCGCATCGTCGCCGAGCTGGACCCGGACCAGGCCATCACCGAGTTCGTGCCCCTCGACGACCTGCTGGCGCGCGACCTGGCGCGCCCGCGCTTCTTCACGACGCTGCTCTCCGGCTTCGCGCTCCTGGCCCTGTTGCTCGCCGCCCTCGGCGTGTACGGGGTGCTCGCCTACGTGGTGCGCGGGCGCACGAGGGAGCTGGGGCTCCGCGTCGCGCTGGGGGCGTCGGCGAACCGAGTGGCGCGCGGGGTCCTGCTCCAAGGCATGGCGCCCGTGGCCGCGGGGCTCGCGGCGGGCCTGGTGGGGGCGGCGGGCCTCGCCCGTTTCGTCGAGGCGCTCCTGTTCGGCGTCGAGCCGCTGGACCCCATGACCTACGCGGGGGTGGCGCTGGTGCTCGGCGCGGTGGCGGTGGGAGCGTGCCTCGTGCCGGCGTGGGGCGCCAGCCGTGTCGACCCCGTGGTCAGCCTGCGGGCGGAGTGAGCGCACGCGCGAGGGGCGCGCCCGACCCCGGGAGCGCGCCCCTCGTTCACTCCCCCGCGCTCCCTCAGGCCCTGGCGGTCTCCAGCAGCCCCGCGGTCTCCAGGACCGCCCGGGCCTCGTCGCGCCGGGCGTCGCTCGCCGGCAGGAGAGGCGGGCGGGGGTCGCCGCCGTGGTAGCCCAGCATGTCCAGCGCGGCCTTGATGCCCGGCACGCCCATGCCGCCCACGATGCCGGTGTGCACCGGGCCGATGCGCTCCTGGAGGCGCCCGGCGTCGGCCTTGCGGTCCTCGTAGAACGCCACCGAGATCTCCGCGGCCTCGGCGGGGGCCATGAGACCCACGGCCACGATGCCACCCACCGCGCCGATCTCCAGCCCCCCGTAGAGGATGGAGCCCGCGCCCACCACCACCTGGAATCCGTCGGCGCACTGCTCCACCAGCTCCCCCACCAGGTCCAGGTTTCCGCGGGAGTCCTTGATGCCCACGATGTTGGGGTGCTTGGACAGCTCCGCCACCAGCCCCGTGGGGAACTCCAGCGTGGAGAGGCGTAGCGGCACCTGGTAGACGATCACCGGCACCGGGGAGGCGTCGGCCACCGCCCGGTAGTGGCGGGTGAGCGCCTCGGGGGTCATGGCGGCCTTGAAGTACGCCGGCGGCTTCACGAGCACGGCGTCCGCGCCGGCCTCCGCGGCCTTCTTCGCCTTCTTGATGGCCGCTCGGGTGGACTCGGCGCCGGTGCCCACGATGACCAGCCGGTCCTCCGGGACCACGTCCCGGGCCGCCTCCATGAGCGCCGACAGCTCGCCGTCGTCGAGGAAGACCGACTCGCCCGTCGAGCCGGCGATGAGGAGCCCACGCACCGGGTGGGAGAACCAACGGCGCAGGTTGGAGCGGAACGCGACCACGTCCACGTCGCCGGTGACGGGGTCGAAGGGGGTGGTGACGGGAAGGAACGTCCCGCGCAGGTCGATGCCCATGGCGTGTCTATCTGCCTCCGAAGAGATGGCTCATCTCGTCCTGCATGCTCGACTGCCCCTGCCCCTTGGTCTTGGGGTCGTTGAACATGTTCATCTTGAGGTCGAAATCGGCCGGGTTGTTGGCCGCGGCCTTGGCGAGCTGGAACTCCACGACGTCGTTCTTCACCAGGTCCATGAGGTGCTGGTCGAAGGTCTGGGACCCATAGTGCTCCTTCCCCTCCTCGATGAGGTCGGAGATCTCGTCCATGCGGTCCTTGTCGCGCACGCAGTCCCGGATGGTGGCGGTGACGGGCATGATCTCCATGGCGGCCACGCGCCCGCCGGCCTTCTTCTGCACCAGCCGCTGGCTGATCACCGCCATGAGCTGCTCGGAGAGGCGGATGCGGATCATCTCCTGCTCGCCGGGATCGAACACGGCGATGATGCGGGAGATCGTCTGGATGGCGTTCTTCGTGTGCAGCGTCGAGATGACCAGGTGACCCGTCTCCGCCGCCTTGAGCGCCGTCTCGATGGTGATCTTGTCCCGCATCTCACCGATGAGGATGACGTCGGGGTCCTGCCGGAGCACCGCCCGGAGGCCCGAGACGAACGACTCGGTGTCGGTGCCGATGTCCCGCTGGGTAATGGAGCACTTGTTGTCCCGGTGGAGGAACTCGATGGGGTTCTCCAGCGTGACGATGTGGAGCTTCTTGTGCTGGTTCATCCAGTTGATCATCGCGGCCATGGTGGAGCTCTTGCCCGAGCCCGTGACGCCGGTGACCAGGATCATGCCGCGCTCGTGGTTGGCGATGCGCTGGATGATGGGGGGAAGGCCCAGCTCCTCGATGGTGGGAATCTCGATGGGGATGACCCGCATGACGATCATGGGCGAGCCGCGCTGCTTCATGATGTTCACGCGGAAGCGCCCGATGCCCGGGATCCCCCAGGAGCAGTCGTAGTCCAGGAGCTTGTCGAAGTTCTGCCGGTCCTCTTCGTGGGGGATGAGCTTGAGGGCGATCCCCTTCACCTGGTCGGGCGAGAGCTTCTGCTGCGTGAGCGGCACCAGGTCCCCGTGGATGCGCGCCCGGACGACGTCCCCGGCCTTGATGTGGACGTCGCTGGCGCCTCGCTCGATGGCCGCTTTGAAGAGTTCCTGCATGGGATCCTCCGGAGGGTGGCAGTCCAGCCAAGATACTAGGCGACGGGCCCTTCGGGCGACCTCCGGCCGGAGCTCAGGCCTCCTGCTCGCCGCCCACGTCGTTCTCCACGGCGTGGTTGCGACGGCGCCGCGCCTCGGCCCGCGCCTCCAGCCCCCGGAGGGGGATGAGCACGACCAGCACCAGGAACGTGGCGCCGGTGGCCTCGATGGCGGCGCCGAACCCCACGGACATCCCGATGGCCGCCACCACCCAGAGCGTGGCCGCCGTGGTGAGGCCGGTGACGCTCCCCCGCGCCTGGAGGATGGTGCCCGCGCCGAGGAAGCCCACGCCCGTGACGATCTGGGCGGCCACCCGGCCGGGGTCGGCGGGGCCGGAGGCGGAGGCCGCCATGGCCACCGAGAGGTCGGTGAGGAGGGCGGCGCCCACGCAGATGAGGATGTTGGTGCGGAGCCCCGCGGGCTTGTGGGCGTGCTGCCGCTCCCAGCCGATGGCGCCCCCCAGGACCGTGGCGAGGAGGAGGCGGCCCAGGAGGTCGAGGCGGAGCTCCGGGTAGGCCTGGGGGAGAGCGAACAGCCAGTCGAGCACACCACTCATGGGCGTCTCCCGTCGGAGGGCGGGGCGGACGGCGCGCCGCCCCACCCCTCAACGGTAATGCCCTTCCCGCGGCGCCACACGGGGCGCGCGGCGGGGGGAGGCTACTTCAGCGCCTCGCGCCAGTGGAGGCCCATGCGCCGGCGCACCTCGTGGAGCGTACCCGACGCGATGGCCCGCGCCCTCTCCGCCCCCTCGTCGAGGATCCGGCGCACCTCCTCCGGGTGGGCGCGGTAGTGGGCCGCCCGCTCGCGGAAGGGCGCGAAGGCCTCGGCGACGTTGTCCGAGAGGATCTTCTTGCAGTCCACGCACCCGATCTCCGCCGCGCGGCAGCGCCGGTCGATGTCGGCGCGCGTGGCGTCGTCGGTGAAGAAGCGGTGCAGCGAGAACACGTTGCACACCTCCGGACGCCCCGGGTCCGTCCGCTTGACGCGCTGGGGGTCGGTGACGGCGGTGCGCACCCGCGCCCACACCTGGTCCGGCTCGGCGAGGATCCCCACCGTGTTGCCCACCGACTTGCTCATCTTGGCGTCCCCGTCCAGGCCGAGGATCTTGCCCGCCTCGCCGATGAGCGCCTCGGGCTCGGGGAAGGTCTCGCCGTAGGCGGCGTTGAACTTCCGCGCGATGTCCCGGGTCATCTCCAGGTGCTGGCGCTGGTCCTCGCCCACCGGCACGGCGTCGGCCTTGTACACCAGGATGTCCGCCGCCTGCAGGATGGGGTAGTTGAGGATTCCCGCCGGCACCGACTCGAAGCGCTGGCTCTTGTCCTTGTACTGGGTCATGCGCTCCAGGTCGCCCACGGGCGTGACGGCGTTGAAGAGCCACGCCAGCTCGGTGTGCTCGTGGACGTCGGACTGAACGAAGATGATGGCCCGCTCGGGGTCGAGCCCCACGGCCAGGAAGCTCACCGCCAGGTCGAAGACGTTCCTGGGCATCTCGCGGGGGTCGCCGCCCGCGGTGATGGCGTGGTCGTCCACGATGCACCAGATGCACTCGTGAGTGTCCTGCATCTCGACCCAACGCTTCAGAGCCCCCAGGTAGTTGCCCAGGTGGGCCTCGCCCGAAGGCTGCATGCCGCTGAAGACGCGCTTCTTCCTGCCCGTGCTGGTTCCGCTCATTTCGCTGCCCCTGTGGTGCGTGCCCGCCCCTCCGCGGGGGCGGGGGGAGGCGCTAATTTCACCAATCCCCCACGGGATGAGAACCCTGCCCATCACCGACGACTCCAAGGGAAAGGCGCAGGATATGCTCGCCCGTGCTCCGCTGGCCACGCTCCTCCTCCTGGCGTGCGGCTCCACCGCCGCTGCCGCCCAGGCCTCCGCCGACGACGGACCCGGGCGCTGGGGCCTCCGGGTCCGCGCCGTCCTCAGCGGCTCCTCCGACCACTCGGAGCCCACCGGCTACACGCTCTACAGCGGCATCGCCCTCGAGGCGGGCGTGGTGCGCTGGCTGGGCGACGCCGCCGCCCTCGAGCTGGCGGTGCGCACCGAGTCCCGGGAGGTGGAGGGCCCGGAGGGCAACCTGGGGTCGCTGGAGATGCTCCCCCTGAGCCTGGCCGTGGCCTGGCGCCCCCGGGGCCCGGGGGGCGGCGACCTCCAGCCCTACCTGGGGGCCGGGCTCAACCTCACCGCGACGTGGGAGAAGAGCGGCGCCCTGGACTCCACGAACCCGCCGCCCCGCCTCGCGCCCCTCGTCCAGGTGGGCGCGGACTGGGCGCTGGCCAGCGGCACGGCCCTCAACGTGGACGCCCGGTGGCACACGATGGACGTGGACGTCGAGGACCTGGGCGCTACCGCGCCCTCCGTGCGCCTCGACCCCCTGGCGCTGGGCCTGGGGCTCACCGTGCGGTTCTGACGCCCGCCCGGGAGTGGTAGCTTCGGGGTTCGGGACGACCCGTCACCCTGCCCTCGCCGATCATGGAACCCCTCCTCCGCACCGCCCTCGCCGCCGCCGATGCCGCCGCAGCCGTCCACCGCCGTGACCGGGGGCGCATCGTGCTGGAGGGAGCCAGCGAGAAGGGGCGGGCCGACTATGTCTCCCAGACGGACCTGGACGCCCAGCGGGCCGCGCTGGAGGTGATCCTGGCCCGTCACCCCGACCACCACGTGCTCGGGGAGGAGGACGAGCGGCCGGTGGCGGAACGGGTTGCGGCCGCCGGGGACGCGCCCCTCTGGGTGGTGGACCCCCTGGACGGCACGGCCAACTTCCTCCACGGCCACCCCCAGTTCGCGGCGTCGGTGGCGGTGGTGGTGGAAGGGCGTCCGTTGGCCGGGGCCGTGGCGGCCGCCGCCACGGGAGAGCGCTGGTGGGCCGCCCGGGGTGCGGGGGCCTTCAAGAACGGTCGACCCATCCGCGTCACGGCGCGGCGGGAGCTGAAGGACGCGCTGGTGGGGACGGGCTTCCCCTTCAAGCTCCTGGAGCGCCTCCCCGAATACCTGGGGCAGCTCGACCGGGTGCTGCGGAGCTCCTCGGGGATCCGGCGGGCAGGGGCGGCGTCCCTGGACCTCTGCTACCTCGCCCAGGGCTCCCTGGACGCCTTCTGGGAGCTCATCCTCCACCCCTGGGACTTCGCCGCGGGCTGGCTCCTGGTGGAGGAGGCGGGGGGGGTGCTGGTGAAGCTGGACGGGTCGCCCCTGGAGATCGCCGACACGGCGGTCATGGGAGCCAACGGCCCCGAGCTGCTGGCGGCGCTTGCGGCGGTGCTGGCCCAGGGCAGGGCTAGAACCGCTGGATCGCCTTGAGGACCTCCGCCATCACCGCGAGGGCCGCGGCGTACACCGAAGCCAGGGAGGGCCATGTCCGCGGCCGGGGCCGCGGCGGGGGGACCTCCCCGGTGTCCGAGCAGACGTAGACGAACGCGGGGGGCACGTTCAGGGGGGTGAAGCCCAGGGACACCCTCGGGTACCTCCGCCGCAGGCGCTCCTGGAGGCCGAGGCTGTACTGGTACTGGACGAACCGTCCCCCGGGGCGGAGGCTGTCCCGGCTCGCGTCCAGGATCCGCTCCACCGCGTCCGCCCCCAGGATGGACAGGGGGAGGCTCGAGATCACCGCGTCCGCGCCGTCGACGCCGTTGCGCTCGAGGATGGCGCGCAACTCCGTGGCGCACCCCTCCACCAGCGTGAGGCGGGCGTCGGGGAGGGAAGAGCGGCAACGCTCCACGAAGGCCGGGTTGATCTCCAGGGAGACGAGGCGGGCGTCCGGGCGCATGCGACGCAGGATCTCCCGGGTGACGCACCCGGTCCCCGCGCCCAGCTCCACCAGGTCGCGGGCCTCGGCGAAATCCACGCCTTCGAGAAGCCGGTCCACGAGGTAGCCCGAGCTGGGCAGGATGGTCCCGGAGGTGCGAAGGCTCCTGAGATGCTCGATGGGATGGCTCCTGGGAGGGGAAACGGACCCGACGATTCTACGCCTCGAGGGCGTCGGGGCAATGCCGGGGCCTGGCCGACTCCACCCGGGCTCAGGCCGAGGCGGCCACCGTGGCCTCCATCCTCAGGCGGTCGGTCATCGCCCCAGCCTCCAGGGGCCGCCCGAAGAGATAGCCCTGCACGAAGGGCACGCCGAGCGCGGTGATTCCCTCCATCTGCCCCTCGGTCTCCACCCCCTCGGCGATGGCCGTCAGCCCGAGCGTCTCCGCCAGGCGCGCGATGGTCCGCACCACCTCCATGCTCTCCGGGCTGTGGGAGGCCTGGCGCACGAAGGACCGGTCGATCTTGAGGCCGTTGAGGGGAAGGCGGACGAGATAGCTCAACGACGAGTACCCTGTGCCGAAGTCGTCCACGTAGACCTTCACCGCCGACTCCTGGAGGCGAGCCAGGGCGTGGGCGGCGTTGTCCAGGTCCGTCATGATGGCGGTCTCGGTGACCTCGATGTGCACGCTGCCGCGGAGCACCCCCGAGCGGGCGATGGTCGTGGCGAGCTGCTCCGCGATGTCCGGCTGTCCGAAGTGGCGGCCCGACACGTTGACGCTCATGAAGAGGGCCGGGTCACCCGGGATCTCCGTGTGCCACCGCGCCAGCTGGTCGACGGCCTCCGCCAGGATCCACTGGCTCAGCGGGATGATGATGCCCGTCTCCTCGGCCACGCCGACGAACTCGTCGGGCCCGATCACGCCCCGCTCCGGATCGTGCCAGCGCACCAGCGCCTCCACGCCGGCGGTGCGCCCCGTCTTCGCGTCCACGATGGGCTGATAGTGCAGGCGCATCTCTCCGGCGGCCATGGCCTCCCGCAGGCGGGCCTCGAGCTGGAGGCGGGCCATGGCCCGTGCGTGGATCACCACGTCGTGGATCTGGTGCGAGCCCGGCCCCTGCTCCTTCGCCCGCACCAGCGCCAGGCGCGCCTCCTCGATGAGCTCCCCGGGGCCGCCCGAGCCGCCGAGGCTCAGGGATACCCCCACCGCCGCGGTGAGCACGAACTCCATCCCCCCGACCGCGAAGGGGCGGCGAAGGCCTGCTCGATGCGCCGTACCACGCGGGTGGGGTCGCTCACGTCCTTCATGTCGTCCAGGAGGAATACGAACTCGTCGCCGCCCAGGCGGGCCAAGGTGTCGCCCGCGCGCACGCAGTCCTCCAGCCGCTGCGCCACCATGCGCAGGACCTCGTCGCCTCCCCCGTAGCCCAGGGCGGCGTTGACCCGTCCGAAGCCGTCGAGGTTGAGGTACAGCACGGCGTACAGGTACCGGCCGACGCGCCCCGGCTTCCGGTTCTCGCGGCTGGCCCGGCGGGCCGTGCTCTCCAGGCGCTCGAGGAAGAGGGTGCGGTTGGGGAGGCTGGTCACCGGATCCCGGAGCGCCTCGATGAGCAGCCCCTCCTCGGTCCGCTTGCGGTCCCTGAGGAAGTGGACGTGCCGCTCGGCCAGCGCGATGCGCACGGGGAGATTGGCCTGGGTGGTGGGCTTCACCATGTAGTCGTCGGCGCCGGCCTCCAGGGCCCGGGCCAGGTCGTCCAACCCCTCGGCGCCGGTGACGAACATGACGAAGAGCTGCGGGCTGTAGGGGAGCAGCCGGAGCTTGCGGCACAGCGCCACCCCGTCCAGGCCCGGGAGCCGGATGTCCAGGAGCGCCATGTCGAAGGTGCGCTGCTGGGCGATCTCCCAGGCGGTCTCCGCGTCGGCACACGCCTCCACATCGTGACCCCTGCCGCGCAGGACCTCGTACAGCAGCAGGCGCGTGGTGGGCTCGTCCTCCACCACCAGCGTGCGATAGGACATGGCCGGGCTCCAGCGGAAGTGGGCGGACGCTGTCCGGCGCCCGCCCCAGGAGAGTCGCAGGGCGCGACGGGAGGCGCCTCACGATCACCGCCCGGCGTCCGCGGAGCAAGTCCGCACCCCCTAGGGGGTCTCGCCTCCCACGCGCGACACCGCCCCCGTGGCCGCGTCCACCTGGATCCTGAGGGCGTCCCTGGAGCCCTCCCGGGCCACCTCGTACGCGTAGACGAGGCGTCCCTCCGCCTCGCCGAGCCCGGCGGAGGTGATGCGCCCCCTCCCGACATGGCGGAGGACGATGGCCCGGGCTTCTCCGTCGCTTACGCGCGCCCGCTCCAGCAGGCCGTCCTCCGCCACCTCCAGCGCCACCTCCGCGGGCTGCGCGGGCACCGCGGGCGGCGCGGCGAGGGAGTCTCCAGGGAGGACGGCGACCTCTTCCTCCGTCTCCGGGGGCCCGGCGCACGCGAGGACAGCCAGGAAGGGAAGAACGGCCGCCCGGGCCGGGAGGACCTTCTTCATCGATGCATCTCCGGGTTTCCGTGGGACCGACGAGCCGGGTCCGGCGGGCCGGGGCCGGGGCCCGGCCCCCCCCGCGGGGCACCACGGAGGGGGTGGGGGCTTGGGCGGGTTGGGGGCCCCCCCCCCGGG
>BTVB01000031.1:0-52456 GCA_045863275.1 Gemmatimonadota bacterium | reverse complement strand
CGCTGGACGAGCGGGATCCGGCGCCCTTCCTCCTCCAGGGCGTCACCGGCTCGGGGAAGACGCTGGTCTACGTGGAGCTCCTCCGGGAGGCGCTGGCCCGGGGGCGTACGGCCATCGTGCTCGTGCCCGAGATCTCCCTGACCCCCCAGACCGTGTCGCGCTTCCGCGCCCACTTCGGAGACGAGGTGGCCGTCCTGCACTCGGGGCTCTCCGACGGCGAGCGCTACGACGCGTGGCGCCAGCTCCGCGCCGGCGAGCGCCGCATCGCCGTGGGGGCGCGCTCCGCCCTGTTCGCGCCCCTGGACCACCTGGGGGCGGTGGTGGTGGACGAGGAGCACGACGGCTCCTACAAGCAGTCGGAGGCTCCCCGCTACCAGGCCCGGGACCTGGCGGTGATCCGGGCCCGCGCCGAGGGTGCGGTATGCGTGCTGGGGAGCGCCACGCCCTCGCTGGAGAGCTGGCAGAACGCCCGCACGGGCAAGTTCCGCCACCTGTCACTCCCCGAGCGGGTGGGCGGCGCCAAGCTGCCGTCGGTCCGGGTGGTGGACCTCCGCGTGGCGCGCAAGGAGCGGGAGGAGGGGAAACCCCGGGCGTCGGCCCGGGGCGCTGGCGTCCTCTCCCCGGAGCTGGTGGCGGCGGTCGACGTGCGACTGGCCCGGCGGGAGCAGGTGATCCTCCTCCTCAACAGGCGGGGTTACGCCTCCTTCGTCCAATGCCGCGAGTGCGGCGACGTGGAGCAGTGCGAGAACTGCTCCATCTCTCTCACGTACCACCGGGTGACGCAGAGACTGGTGTGCCACCACTGCCGCTACGAGGAGCCCGCGCCCTCCCGGTGCCCCCGGTGCGGGTCCCGGGATCTCTCCTTCCGGGGGCTGGGCACGGAGCAGGTGGAGCGCATCGCCGCCGAGACGTTCCCCGACGCGCGCCTGGCGCGCATGGACGTGGACACCACGTCTGGGAAGTGGTCCCACCAGCAGATCCTCTCCCGGGTGGAGCGAGGGGAGGTGGACATCCTGCTGGGCACGCAGATGATCGCCAAGGGGCTCGACTTCCCCAGGGTGACGCTGGTGGGGGTGGTGAACGCCGACGTGGGGATCCACCTCCCCGACTTCAGGGCCAGCGAGCGCGCCTTCCAACTCCTCTCGCAGGTGGCGGGGCGGGCGGGACGGGGCACCCTGGGTGGGGAGGTGTTCATCCAGACTTCCCTCCCCGAGCACTACGCCATCCGCGCCGCCGTGGCCCACGACTTCGAGGGCTTCGCCACCCGGGAGCTCTCCGAGCGCGTGCGGCCCCGGTATCCACCCCTCGTGCGCCTGGTGAACGTCATCGTCTCCAGCCCCGACCAGGCGGCGGCGGCGGGGAGCGCGGAGGCGGCGGTGGCGTGGCTGCGGCGACGCCTGGCCAGGGCCGCCCGCGGGGGAGGGGAAGGGGTGGAGCTGGTGGGGCCCGCGCCGGCGCCCATCGAGAAGCTGCATGCACGCTGGCGGTGGCACTTCCTGCTCCGGAGCCGGTCCCATGCGGCGCTGGGCGACGCGGCCCGGTGGCTCGCCGAGGACTTCAGCCTGCCCCCGGGCGACGTGCGACTCGCCCTGGACCGAGATCCTGTGGCCCTCCTGTGAGGACGCCACGACATCCGGTATCCCTCCGGTAACCGGAGTCGGGGGAGGATTGCCGGCCCCCGGCGGGCCGGATTATGTTCGGCCAGTGGTCCCACGAAAACCACCGTCGGGATCTGGAGGAAGAGACTCCCGTGGGCTGCCTGGCGCTGAACGCCTCGTACGAGCCGCTCACCATCGTGCCTCCCCGGCGCGCGGTGCGGCTGGTGCTGGACGGAAAAGCTGAGGTATTGGAGGTGGACGGAAGCCGACGCTTCCGGTCCGCAAGGCGAGTACTCCCCTTTCCCTCCGTCATCCGCCTCGTGCGCTACGTGCACGTTCCCCGGCGCTTCCGCCGCCAGGTCACCAACACCTTCCTCTTCGCCCGGGACGAGTATTCCTGCCAGTACTGCGGCAAGCACAGCTCCGAGCTCCGGGGGCGCCAGTTCCTCACCCGGGACCACATCCTCCCCACCTCCCGTGGCGGCCTCAACGCGTGGGACAACGTGGTGACGAGCTGCTCGCCCTGTAACAACCGGAAGGGGAGCCGCACGCCCGACGAGGCGGGGATGCCGCTGCGCACCGTGCCCCGGGAGCCCAACTACGTACACCTGGTGTGGGCCGTGCGGCGCGTGACGCCCATCCAGGCCAAGTACGTCCGGATGTTCTACGGCGAGGACGCGCTGGAGGCCCTGGGCGGCGTGGTGGCGGCCGAGGCGTAGCCGGCGGGGACCTCAGTCCTCCAGGTAGGCGTAGGGCCGCTCGTAGAACTGCCCGTACCCGCGCACCGTCCCCTTGTGGGTGTACTCCTTCCAGCAGATCACCCAGCCGCGCACCTCGTCCTGCAGCACCTCGTAGGAGAAGCCGGGGAGCTGCGCCCGCTCGGCCAGGAAACGCTGGAGGTGGGCCGGGAGGTTGGGAACCCCGTCCACGTCCATGGCCTCGTGGTGCTGGAGGATGGCCTTGCGGATCCTGGACTGGCTGAGCTTGAGGGCCCGGATGGACTCCTCCACCGACGCCGTGATGGCGGAGAGATCGGGCTCGGTGCCGGTGCGGGCCTTGATGTCCTTCACCAGCGCCAGGCTCTGGGACGACGTGATCTCCTCCAGCGTGCGCTGGAGCTGCACCAGCAGGCGCTCGTGCAGCCGGAGCAGTTGCGCGTACTCCCGCTTGGCCTGGAGCTCGGTGTCGTTGAGGTCGGTCATGCCTTTGGGACCGGGGTCGGGTGTGTGGAAAGGCCTCTAATAAGGAGCCTTTCGCGGCGTTCCTGCAACACCCGGACGCCAGATGTTCCCGAAAGGCGTCCCCTCAGGCACCCTCGCGGGCCGCCGGGTGGAGGGCCACGCGGCCGTCCACGGCCAACCCGCCGTCGGCGAAGGCGAGGAAGGGGTTGATGTCCAGCTCGGCGATCTCCGGGTGGTCTCCCACCATCTGGGAGATGCGCTGGATGGCCTCCACCACCGCTTCCCGGTCCACGGCGCCGCCCCGGTACTCCTGCAGCAGCCGGGCGCCCCGGATGGAGTCCAGCATCTCCCGGGCGTCGAGCTCGGTCACCGGCGCCAGGCGGAAGGAGACGTCTTTGAGCGCCTCCACGTAGATGCCGCCCACGCCGAACATGAGGATGGGGCCCACCGACGGGTCGGTGGTCATGCCGATGATGGTCTCGCGCCCGCCGGAGACGAACGACTCCACCAGGATCCCCTCCAGGTCCAGGTGGGCCTCCCCCATGCGCCGCACCATGTCGCCGAAGGCCACGTCCAGCTCCCCGGGCGAGCGGATGTCCACGCGCACCGCGCCCACGTCGCTCTTGTGGATCACCCCGGCGGCGACCGCCTTGAGGACCACCGGGTACCCACACTGCTGGGCGGCTTCCCGGGCCTCGGCATGGGTGGCGCACAGGCGGTGCTTCACCACGGGGATGCCGTAGGCGGCCAGCAGCCCCAGCGCCTCGTGCTCCTTGAGGCGGTCCCGGCCATCGGCCACGGCTCCGTCGAGGATGGCCTGGGCCCGGTCCCGATCCACCTCGAAGCGTGCCGGCTCCTCGGCGGGCTTGTCCAGCCACTGCCGGTACCGGACCATGGCGGCCAGAGCCCGCGCCGCCGACTCGGGGAAGGTGTAGGCGGGGACGCCCGCCTCGTTGAGCTCGGCCCTCCCCTCGGGGAAGCCGTGGCGCCCCATGAGGACCGCGAGGATGGGCTTGTCGGTGGCGGTGCGCGCCTTGAACGCGTCCACGATGGCCGCGGCCACGTCCACCTGCTGCACGCCCAGCGGAGGCACGAAGGCCGCGATGGCGGCGTCCACGTTGGGGTCGTCCAGGATGGCGCCCAGCGCCACGCGGTACGACTCGGCGTTGGCCGACGCGATCATGTCCACCGGGTTCCGCACCGAGGCCTCGGCGGGAAAGATCTCCCGGAGGCGCTCCTGCGTCGCGGCGGACAGCTCGGGGATCTCGAGCCCGTTGGACTCGCAGGCGTCGGCGATCATGATCCCCGGCCCGCCGGCGTTGGTGACGATGGCCACGCGGCTCCCCTTCGGGGTCGGCTGCTCCTCCAGCGCCATGGCGATGTCGAAGAGCTCCTGGACCGACTCGGCTCGGAGGACGCCGCACTGGGCGAGGAGGGCGTCGATGGCCACGTCCACGCCGGCCAGCGCTCCCGTGTGGGACGCCGCCGCCCGCGCCCCCGACTTGGTGCGCCCCGACTTCACCACCACGATGGGCTTGGAGCGGGTGACGCGCCGTGCCAGTCGTGTGAAGCGGCGGGGCTCGCCGAAGTTCTCCAGGTACATGAGGATCACCTTGGCGCCCGGGTCGTCCTCCCAGTGCTCCAGGAGATCGTTGCCGTTGACGTCCGCCTTGTTGCCCACCGAGGCGAAGTGGTGGATCCCGATGCCGTACTCCCGGGCGTAGTCCAGGATCGTCACGCCCATGGCGCCCGACTGGCTCAGGAAGCACGTCTGTCCGGGGGGCGGAAAGGACGGCGCGAAGGTGGCGTTGAGCCGATAGCGAGGCTCGGTGTTGAGGATCCCCATGCAGTTGGGGCCCACCATGCGCATGCCGTACTTCCGGACGCGCTGGAGCAGGCGCTCCTCCCGGAGGATCCCCTCGCCCCCCACCTCCTTGAAGCCGGCGGAGATCACCACCAGGCCCTTCACGCCCTTCTGGCCGCACTCGTCCACCACCTCGAGGACGTTCTCCTTGGGCACGACGATGACCGCCATGTCGACGGTCCCCGGGATGGCCAGCACCGAGGGATACGCGGCGATGGAATGGACCGCCTGCGCGCTGGGGTTCACCGGGTACACCACGCCGGTGTAGCCGTGGCGCAGGAGGTTGTCTACGATCTGGTACCCGATGGTGTTGGGCCGGCGGCTGGCCCCCACCACCGCCACCGACCGGGCGCGGAAGAGGGGGTCGAGGGACGTGGTCGTGGCAGTCATCTTCGGGGGTGGGGAAGGGGTCCGGGAAAGCCCCTGACACTAGCCGCGGGCGAATCCCAATTGAAGGGGGAACATGGAGCCGAACACGTGGGGCAAGTCCCTCCTCATCCGCACCGTGCGCTTCCGCGCCTGGCACCACTACCGGAGGCCCGCGTGGAGCGAGGAGGAGAACAGGCGGGTCTTCGGCGCCCAGGCCGACTCCCACGCCCACGACTGGCGGGTGGAGGTGCGGGTCAGGGGTCCCGTGGACCCCGACACCGGGTGGTGCGTCGACCTCTCGGCACTGGACGCCTCCCTGGCGGACGTCACGGCCGGGTGGGACGGAGGGGACCTGAACGCCCTCGTCCCCGAGGTGGCCGAGGGCGCCATCACCCCCTCCACGGAGAACCTGGCCCGGTGGCTCTACGTCCGTCTCGCCCCCCACGTGGACGAGCCGGCGACGCTCGTCGATGTCCGGGTGTTCGAGAGCGACGGGCTGGGGAGCGCCTGGCCGGCCTGAGGGGCGTCAGGGTGCCTGGAGCAGGCCCGCGTCCAGGAAGCCCTGGAGCGCCTCTCCGACCTTGGGTTCCTCCACGGCGATACCGAAGGCCTCGCGGACCTGGCGCTCGAGGGCGGGGACGTCGACGTCTCCGGTGCAGAACGACCAGACCAACGCCCCCGTCAGGTCCAGGAGGTGGATCCGCTGGGACGCGGGGTCGAAGAGGATCCAGTCCTCGGCCACGCGGCGGAACACCACGTCGTCGCGGACCCGGGGGTGCCACTCCGGGGCGAAGAGAGGGGAGGATGCCATCGGGGAAGGATGGTCCAGGGGGCCGGGGTGGATCAAGTCCGTCCCTCCCGCCATCTTGCGTCCCACGGAGACGCCTATGACCAGCGGGACCAACACCGACGGGGGCGCCGGCCCCGAGTTCCCGGCGACACCCCCTGGGGAGAGCCATCCTCCGGCCTCGCTCCCGACGCCCGTCCGGGCCTCCCTGGGGAGCATCGCTCCCCCGGAGCCGGAGGGCTCCGGGGACAAGGGGGGGGTTCCGGCGCGGGAGAAGGAGGTGGAGGTCGCCGGGACCGTGTGGACGGTTCGCACGCTGGGCCGCTCCATGGGCGGTCCCCCCTCGGCCCCCGTTCCCCTTCTCCTCCTGGGCTTCTTCGCTCATCCCGGCGACGAGCGGCCGGCCCTCGAGGCCCTGGTCGTGGGCCGCGGGCTCGACGACCTCACGGAGGAGCACCTGGAGGCCGCCCATCGGGCCAGCCAGGCGCCGCCTCCCGAGGGCGTCCGGAAGCCCCTCTTCCCGGAGATCGGCACGAAGGGCGACCGCAGGGACGGGTAGCGCGTCCCCCGGCGGGGACGCACCCCGTGTCGCATCCACACGGAATCGGGTCGTTCCGACACGTACCTGGGGCCGCGTTGGCGGCGGAAGCCGTTGCCGTACGGCCCTTCTCGCCGCTTGCACCATCTGGCACGATCTCTGCTTGGCTCGACGGGCGGCGACGTGTGTCCGTCGTCGAGGGACGACGGCGGGAAACCAGGGAGCACGAGGCGACGACCGATGAAGACGGGCCGGGAAGAGCATACGGGGCAATTGCGCGGTCCCCTGAGAGGGATCGTCATCACCCGCGGCGGGGAGAAGAAGCCAGGGAAGCCGAGGATCTCGGCCTTCATCTGGGGAGGGAAGGTGCGCCCCGTCCCCACGCTTCCCTACGGGAGGTGGAAGAGCTACAACTGAGCGTCCCCACGGGTCCGGGGCACTGCCTCCGTCCCGTTTCGCGTCCCGGGGCCCTCCGGGGGGGAATCTTCCCCCCGGGGGGCCTCGTACTTTAACGGAGAGGACCCCGGGACCGTCTAACCTACGGCCGGGGTACAGCGGTGCCTGTGCGTGCCCCGGGGGGCGTGCGTCGCTCCCACCGACCCCTTCAACACGGTGTCTCGACTCGGTGTCCTTGAGTGGGTCCCATCCGCCGGACGACGGCGAACTGGTCAGGAAGGCGAGGCGCGGAGACGAGCGCGCCTTCGGCCAGTTGGTGCATAAGTACGGGCGGGCCGCCTACGCCGTCGCGTACTCGGTGACGGGACGCCACGAGGATGCCGAGGACGCGGCACAGGAGTCCTTCCTCGTCGCCCTCGAGAGACTCGAGGAGTGCAGGAGCCCGGAGCGGTTCGCTGGATGGCTCATGACCATCGTGCGCAACCGGTCCCGGAACCTGGTTCGCAGGGAGAGCCTGCGGGAGACGGATCCGGTTCCGTTGTCGGCGAGCAGCAGGACGCCGACGCCGGAGCGGGAGACGGAACGCGCGGAGCTCCAGGAGGTTCTCCGGGACGCCCTGGACGGGCTCTCGGAGGTTCAGCGGGAGATCGTCCTCCTCCATGACCTGGAGGGATGGAAACACAGGGAGATCGCGGACCGGATGGGATTGCCGTCGGGAACCGTCCGATCGCACCTGCACTTTGCCCGCAAGGCGCTCCGGAAGGCCCTGGGTGCCCACGCGGCGGTGGACGACAGGAGAGCAGAGCCGTCATGAGCCGTCACTGGCTGAACGCACAGCACGCGACCGACGAGGAAGGCCCCGACCTGCAGGTGGCGTCGCTCCTCCGGGCCGTGGACCCGGCGAGCGCCGACGCCAACTATTGGCTGCGCTTCCAGTCGTGGGTCCTCAAGAGCGCCGCGCCGGAGCTGGCGCGACGCCGCCTGATGGCCAACGTCACCATGGGCGATGTCCTCGCGGGGTGGGCGCGCGCCGTCGTGCCCACCGCCGTGGCCGCCGCCATCGTCGCGGGCGTCCTCCTGCTCCGCCCCCTCCAGGCGGGCGACGACCTGGCCTCCGCCGCCTCCGTCGAGGACCTCCTGGTGGCGGGACTGGAGGATGAGACCATCCCGGCCACGCTGGGGGACGAGGACGATGCCACGGCCCTGGCCTTCGCGGCGGAGAGGTTCTGATGGACAAGCTCCTGCGCACTCGCCTCACCACCGCCCTGGTGCTGGGCGTGGTCTTCGCGTCCGGGGTGACCCTGGGCGTCGCAGCGGACCGGTCGCTGGGCGCCGCTCCCCCCGAGGAGATCGCCCGGCCCGATTCCACAGAGGAGTCCACCGAGCGCCGCCGGATTCCCATGTACGAGCAGGTGGGGCCCGACTCGGCTCAGAAGATGGTCATCGACTCCATCGTATCCGAGTACAGGGTGGCCATGAAGGCGCTCCACGCCGAGTTCCGCGCGGCCTACAACACCCGGTACCAGGCGCTGGTCGAGGAGACCCGCGGGGCCATCAAGGGCGTGCTCAGCCCGGCGCAGGTCCAGGCCTACGACTCCCTGGTGGCGGAGCGTGAGCGCAGGCGCGCCGAGCGTGACTCAACGGAAGACGACGACCGAGAAGAATAGATCATGACACGTCCCGAGCGGGCCCCCGGGGCCGGCTGGAGGCTCGCACTCCTGTCGGTCGCCCTCCTCTCCATGCCTTCGACGGCCGTCGCCCAGCTCACGGTGAGCCTGGACGAAGCGGTCCAGCGGGCCCTGGAGCGCAGCCCCGCCATGGCCCAGCAGGAGCAAGCGGTGGGGAACGCCGCCTCCGCGCAGCGTCAGGCGCTGGGCACGTTCATCCCCTCGCTGAGCCTGAGCTCCTCGGGGTCGCTGCGGAGCACGGAGCGCTTCGACGCGGCGACGGACCGGATCGTCACCGGGAGCAGCGACTCCTACAGCGCCGGCCTGTCGTCGTCCATCACGCTCTTCGACGGCGGACGCATGTTCGCCGCCTACGACGGGGCCAGGTCGGACTACCGCGCGGCCGTCGCCCGCCAGGACAATCAGCGCCACCAGGTCACGCTCCAGACCAAGAGCCTCTTCTTCGCCGCGCTCCGTCAGGGCGACCTCCTGGAGGTGGCGCGGGAGCGGGTCCGGCAGGCGGAAGAGAGCCTCGCGATGGTGCGCACGCGGACGCTGGTGGGGACCGCCACCGTGAGCGACACGCTGCGGGCCCGCCTGGAGCTGGTGAACGCCCGCCAGTCGGTGCTCCAGGCCGAGACCGCCACGCGCGCCGCCCGCTTCGCGCTGGGCCGCCAGATCGGCGAGTCCGCTCCGGCCACGCCGGTGCGTCCCGACGACCTGGACCCGTCCCCCCTGGCCCTTTCCGAGGAGGAGATCCTCCTCCTCGCCGAGTCCCGGTCTCCGTCGGTGGTCGCCGCCGAGGAGGCGGTCCGGTCGGCCGCGTCGGACGTCTCCGACGCGAAAGGCCAGTACCTGCCCTCGCTCCGGCTCTCGTCGGGATACAACTGGGCCAACAACAACGCGTCGTTCGGTGGGGGCACCACGAGCTGGAACTTCAACCTCTCCGCCAGCTTCCCCGTGTTCAACGGGTTCGCCAGGGAGGGCACGGTGGACCGCGCGCAGTGGGCCCACCGGGTGGCGACGCTGCAGGAGGAGGACGCGCGCCTGGCCGCGCGCGAGCAGGCCGACGGGGCGTTGCAGGACGTTCGCACGGCCGAACAGGCCATCGAGATCGCCGAGGAGGCGCTCCGGGTGGCCGAGGAGGACCTTCGCGTCGTTCGCGAGCGGTACCGCGTGGGGGCGGCCACGATCCTGGAGCTGGTGACGAGCCAGATCTCCGTGGTCCAGGCCTCCGTCACCGCGATCTCGTCGCGCTACGACTACGTACTCGCCCGGGCTCAGCTCGAGGCCGTTCTGGGGAGGGGACTGTGAAGAACGAAGTGGTGATCAGAACCGAAGGCCTGGTGAAGCATTACGAGCTGGGCGCCGAGACCGTGAGGGCCGTGCGCGGGGTGGATCTCACCATCCGGCAGGGCGAGTTCGTGGCCGTCATGGGCCCCTCGGGGAGCGGCAAATCCACGTTCATGAACATGATCGGCTGCCTGGACACGCCCACGGACGGGAAGTACTGGCTCAACGGCCAGCTCGTGAGCGAGCTCACCGACGACGAGTTGGCGCGGGTGCGCAACCGGGAGATCGGGTTCGTGTTCCAGACGTTCAACCTCCTGCCCCGGGCCACCGCGCTCCACAACGTGGAGCTTCCCCTCATCTACGCGGGAGTGAGCTCCAGGGATCGCCGCCGCCGCGCCGCGGAGAAGCTCGAGCTGGTGGGGCTCGGCGACCGGCAGGAGCACCGCCCCCCGGAGATGTCCGGCGGGCAGCGCCAGCGGGTGGCCATCGCCCGCGCGCTGGTCAACGACCCGGCGCTTCTCCTGGCGGACGAGCCCACGGGCAACCTGGACTCGGTCACGGCCCACGAAATCATGGTCCAGCTCGAAGAACTGAACCGACAGGGACAGACCATCCTCCTGGTGACCCACGAGCACGACATCGCCGAGTTCGCCAAGCGGCAGGTCCACCTCAAGGACGGCATCGTCGAGAGGGACTTCATGAACCACCACGCGGAGACCCCCGCATGAACACCCGATATGCCAGGTTGGCGATTCCCGCCCTGGCTCTCATCGCCGTCGCGTCCTGCAGCACGGGGGAGGCCGCCGAAGACGCTCCGTCCCTCTCCACGGCCGACGTGAAGCGCGGGGACCTGATCATCCAGGCCGAGGCCACCGGCACGGTGGAGCCCGTCCGCTCCGTGGAGGTGAAGTCGAAGGCGTCCGGAGAGATCCTGCGCCTCCACGTGGACGTCGGGGATGTGGTGCAGCCCGGCGCCCTCCTCGCCGAGGTGGACCCCCGGGACGTGCGCAACCGCTTCGACCAGGCCCAGGCCGACCTCGAGGTGGCCCGGGCGCGCACCGAGATCGCCAAGGCCCAGCTCGACCGCTCCCAGGAGCTCCTCACCGCCGGCGTCATCGCCGAGCAGGAGCACGAGTCCAAGCGCCTGGAGTACGCCAACGCCGTGGCCAACCAGGTGAAGGCCGAGACCAACTACGAGCTGGCGGAGCTCCAGCTAAGCGACGTGATCATCCGGGCCCCCATGAAGGGGACGATCATCCAGAAGAACGTGGAGGAGGGTCAGGTCATCCAGTCGGCGTCGGGGAACGTTTCCGGCGGCACGACCCTGTTCATCATGGCCAACCTGGACAACATGCAGGTGCGGACGCTCGTGGACGAGACCGACATGGGCGAGATCCGGTCCGGCCTGAGCGCCACGGTCCAGGTGGAGGCGTTTCCCGACCGGACGTTCCGTGGGCTGGTGGAGAAGATCGAGCCCCAGGCCGAGGTCCAGCAGAACGTGACCATGTTCCCGGTCATCGTGAGCCTGGACAACCGGAGCGGCCTGCTGAGGCCCGGCATGAACGCCGAAGTGGACATCCTGGTGGACCAGGCCACCGACGTGCTCCTCATCCCCAACACGGCCATCGTGCGGCCGCAGGACGTGGGGCCCGCCGCGCTGGCCCTCGGGCTGGACGTGGAGTCGCTGGACCTGACGCCCTTCATGCGGGCCGGCCGCAACGGCGGCCGCACGGGGGCGGCGGCGCCCGAAAGCGCCTCGGCGCCCGCGCAGGGAGGGACCCCCGCCGCCTCCGCGGCGGCCGCGCCCCAGCCCCAGGCCTCGCCCGCGGGCGCGCAGCAGGGCCAGATGGCCATGAGCGGCGAAACCCGGGCGCGCTTCGACACGCTGCGGGCCAAGGTGCAGCGGGGCGAGATCACCCAGGACTCCATGCGGGCGGCCATGACGGCGCTCCGCGCCCAGAGCGGCACCCCCGCGGGGACGGGTGCCTTCGGAGGCGGTGCGCAGGCGGCCGCCGATCCCGGCGCACCGGTGCGGGAGACGCGCGCGGCGGTGGTGTTCGTCATGGGTGCCGACTCGGTGCCCGTGCCCACGCTCATCCAGGTGGGGCTCAACGACTGGGACAACACGCAGGTCGTGAGCGGCCTCGAAGGCACGGAGACGCTCGTCGTGGTGAGCGCGGCCCAGCTCCAGGCTCAGCAGCAGGAGTGGCTGAACCAGATCCGGAGCCGCATGGGCGGTGCCAGCCCCTTCGGCGGCGGCGGCCCCGGCGGCGGCATGGGCGGCGGGCGGCCCCCGGGGCGGTAGGCTCACCATGCTCATCTACGAGATCATCATGGTGGCCATGGCCGCCATCCGAGCCAACGTCCTGCGCTCGGTGCTCACCACGCTGGGCATCATCATCGGCGTGGCGGCGGTCATCGCCATGGTCGCCCTGGGGGAGGGCGCACAAGCGCGAGTGGAGCAGCAGATCCAGCGGATGGGGACCAACGTCCTCACCATCCGGCCCGGCCAGCAGATGTTCGGCGGCGTCTCCCGGGGCGACACGCAGATGTCCGTGGACGACGCCCTGGCCCTCCGGGACGACTCCGAAGGCCTCCTGCAGGTCGCGCCAGAGATCCAGAGCCGCCTCCAGGTGGCCTACTCGCGCTGGAACTCCAACACCACGATCCTGGGGACCTGGCCCGAGTACTTCCCCATGTACGACCACACCCTGGTGGCCGGACGGTTCTTCAACGAGGGCGAGGTCCAGGGTCGGAGGCGCGTGGCGGTGCTGGGATACAACATCCCCACGACGCTGGGTGAGCAGCCGCAGGCCGGGATGGTGGGGCAGACGGTCCAGATCCGCGGCGTGCCCTTCGAGGTCATCGGCGTGCTGGAGCAGAAGGGCGACGCGGCATGGATCCGTCCCGACGACCAGGTCTTCATCCCCATCTCCACCGCCCAGTACCGGGTCTTCGGCGGCCGCGACCGCATCAACGCCATCTACGCCGCCACCGCCACCCCGGAGCAGCTCGACCAGGCCTATGCGACCATCGACCGCATCATGCGGCGGGCGCACCGCATCAAGCCCGGCGAGGAGGCGGACTTCAACATCCGCAACTCCGCGGACCTGCTGGCCACGTTCAACGAGACCAACCAGACGTTCACGATGCTGCTGGCGGGCATCGCCGGGATCAGCCTCCTGGTGGGCGGCATCGGCATCATGAACATCATGCTGGTGAGCGTCACCGAGCGGACCCGGGAGATCGGCGTGCGCAAGGCGCTGGGCGCCACGCGCCGCGCCATCATGTTCCAGTTCCTCATCGAGTCCCTCTTCCTCTGCGTGCTGGGCGGAATCCTGGGCGTTGGGGCGGGGATCGGTGGGGCGGCGCTCCTCACGAGACTCCAGCAATGGGAGACGGTGGTGTCGGTGTCGGCCATCGTGACGGCGCTGGCGTTCTCGGCGGGGGTGGGGCTGTTCTTCGGGCTGTGGCCCGCGCAGCGGGCGGCCAAGCTCGACCCGATCGTGGCATTGAGGTACGAGTAGCGGGCTGCGGGGTACGGGGCGCCCGCCGCGGGTCCCCCCTCTCGGGGCCGCTCGGCCCTTCCTCGCGGTGATACGATCGCCTGAGTGACTGGGGCCTCGCTAAGCGGCGCAGGGTCGTCCAGGCCCCTGCGCCGATTGCCCCTCGGGGGGGACCCGCGGCGGGCGCCCCTACCTTTGCTCCCGGCCTCTACCTTCGATCGGGCCGGGTTGGCCGCATACGCGGGTACCTGGTGGGGAAACCTCGAGGGGGGGACGCCTTGGGCGTCCCCCCCTCATTGGCATTTGGTCCTTCGCGTCGCGTGCGCCTAACGGCGCAGGAGCACCTGGATCGTGCGGCCTTTGCGGACCAGCGTGACGGTCTGCTCGGGGACGGGGGTGGCCAGGGCGCGGCGGAGGTCGGCGATGGACCGGACGGGGGTACCGTCCACGCGGGTGAGGACGTCGCCGGGCTCCATGCCGGCGGAGTGGGCCAGCGTGCCGGGGGGGACGTCCACCACCAGGACGCCTCCCTCCACCTGGAAGTAGGCGGCCAGCTCGGGGCGGAGGTCCACCACCTGGGCGCCGGCGGCGCGGTTCTGGCCCAGCACGTACGGCGCCAGGGGGCGCAGGCCGACCTCGGCCTCCTCCCCGGCGGCGACGGCCGTGCGGGGGGCGACCCCGGACACGTGCTCCGAAGCCTCGCGGTGCGAGGCCGCCTCCATGGCGGCGCGCAGGGCGTCGGCGCGGGCGCCGGCGCGCTCCAGCTCCGTGGCCAGGCGGAGCAGCTCGACGTCGTTGCGGTCGATGCGCGCCGGCTCTCCACGGGCCGAGCGCGCCAGCTCCTGGACCCGGGCCGCCTGGCGGGAGCGGAGGTCCCGGATCTCCCGGTTGAGGCGGTCCATCTCCGCCCGCAGGGAGTCGTGGGTCTCGCCCCGGAAGAGGAAGAACTCGAAGGGGGGTCTCACCTCGGGGACCACGACGCCGGCCACCGCTCCCGGGCGGGGCGTGTCGAAGGGCGCCACCCTGACCCAACCGGTGGAGGGCTCGGTCTCGCGGAGGCGGACCACCATGCTCCGGTCCGGTCCCACCACCCAGATCAGCGAGTCGCCGCCCACGCCCCTCTCCCCGAGGACGCGGAAGCTGGCGTTTCCTTCGGTGATGCGGACCCGTAGCGAGTCCATGGCCTTGTAGAGGTACTCCGCCATGGAGTCGGCGGTGACCGTGAAGCTCCACGAGGGGAGGGTCACCCTCTGCTGGACGGGGCGCTCCCCCGCGGTGACGCGGATCTCGCGGCGGCGGCCGTCCCGCTCCACCACCAGGCGCACGGCGTCGCCGGGGCGCAGGTCGTGGGTGGCCGAGGGCAGGTCCTGGGCCCAGTCCCTCCCGTTGATGGAGACGATCACGTCGCCGGAGAGGACTCCGGCCCGGGCGGCGGGGCTCCCCTCCAGGACGTCGGTGACGCGGGTCACGGTGCGCGCCACGCCTCCCTGGGACGTGGTGGTCACCTCGAAGGACACCCCGATCCACCCGCGGGGTGCGGGCGCCGGCGGGACCTGGGCGGCCGCCGGGGCCGCCAGGAGCGCCAGGGTGGCGGCGACGACGAGGGTGCGCACGGCGGGCCTCATGTCAGAACCAGTTGTCCTGCCGCGAGGAGATGCGGCGGAGCGTGGCGTCGCGCTCGGCCAGCGTGGAGGCCAGGAGTCCGTTGAGGAACGGGTCCGCCGGCGCCTGCCGCACCGCGGCCTGGCTGGCGGCCACCAGGTACTCCAGGGCGGCGAAGCGGGACCGGGGGTCCCCCGAGGCCGCGTCCCCGCCCTCCTCCTCGAGGAGCTGGCGGTAGCGCGTCAGCGCCACGATGTACTGCTCCTCCGCCGCGCGCACCCGCGCCGCCGCGTCCTCCACGTTGTCGGAGGCGGCGAAGAGGGAGGCGTCCGGTGCGGCGGCCGCCCTCTGCGCCCCGCCGCCCGGACGGGAGGTGACCTGCGTCCCCACCAGCGACCCCCCCAGGAAGAGGGCGGCCGCCGCGGCGGCGCGCATCCAGTTCGGCGTATGGGCCAGCGTCAGCCTGGCCAGGAGGCCGGGATCCTGGACGAGGCCCTCCGAGCGGAGGCGGGCCTCCAGGACCTCCCAGTCTCCGAGGGGCGGGCGGATCTCGGGGAGTCCGGCCAGCGCCTGCGTCTGGGCGCGGACGGCCTCCAGCTCCGACGCGCACGTCCGGCAGGAGGCCAGGTGCTCCGCCTCCTCCGGCCGGGGAGTCTCGTCCACCAGGCGGGCGAGGGTCTCGAGGGTCAGATGCTCCATGCTTCGGCTCCAGGTTCTGCCGTGGCGCCGTCCAGGGGCGAGAGGATCTCGCGCATCTTCGCTCGCGCCTTGAACAGCTGGGACTTCGACGTTCCGGCGGCGACGCCCAGCGCGTCGCCGATCTCTTCGTGCGTGTAGCCCTCCACGTCGTGGAGGATGAGGACCTGCCGCATCCCCTCGGGAAGCTGGTCCAGCGCCCTCTCAAGCCGCCGCTGCAGGAGCGTGTCGCCGCTCCGCGGCCCCACCGGCACGTCGGCGGGGAAGGGAGCTTCCCGCTTCTTGCGCGTCTGCGACTTGCGCAGCGCCTGCAGGGCCGAGTTCACCGCGATGCGGTGGAGCCACGTGGAGAAGCGCGCGTCCCCCCGGAACGTGGGGAGGGCGCGCACGGCCCGGATCCACGCCTCCTGGGCGTAGTCCTGCGCGAGCTCGTCGTCCCCCGCGATCCGGCGCACCACGGCGAACACGCGGGGGGCGTACCGGTCGTACAGCGCCCGGATGGCTCTCCCGTCGCCCTCGGCGGCCTGCCGTATGAGCTGGGTTTCCGTCATGCACTCTCGAGGTTGTGCGGTCTCTGCAGGGGTTGGATGAGACCACCGCCCCCCACGGTTGCCCGGAAGGGTGCAGGAAGGTAGTGTCCCCGCCCCTTCCCCGTACCCGACCCCCGGGAGCCATGATCCGCCGCCCCACGCCCCTCGCCGCGCTCGTCTTCGTGGCCGGGGTCGCCATCCTGTTCGTCTTCGGCGGCGTGGGGCTCCACCTCCTCCTGGGCGAGCACGGGATCGTCGCGTCCGAGTGGCTCCTCCTCTTCGCGCCCGCCGTGTACTTCGTCCGCGCCGGGGGCTTCGACGCGCGGGAGACCCTCTTCCTCGCCCGGCCGTCGCTCCGGGGGCTGGCGGCGGGGCTCCTGCTCGTGGCGGGGGCCACGCCCGTGGCGTGGGCCATCGGGTGGGTCCAGAGCTTCTTCGTCACCGTTCCCCCCGAGGTGGTGGAGGCCATGGAGGAGATGCTCACCGCCCGGAGCCCCGGCCGGCTGGCTTGGCTGCTCCTGGCGGTGGCGCTCACCCCGGCCCTCTGCGAGGAGGTCGTGTTCCGGGGCGTGCTCCTCTCCTCCACACGCGACCTCGCCCTCTGGAGGGCCCTGGTCCTCAACGGCGTCATCTTCGGCGCGTTCCACTTCTCGGTGGACACGCCCATCCGGTTCCTTCCCACCGCCTGGCTGGGTATCGTCATCGCATGGGCGGTGCTGAGGAGCGGCTCCGTGTGGACCGGCGTCCTCATGCACTTCGTCAACAACGGGGCCATCGTGGTCCTGGCGTCCGTCCCGGCGGCGAGCCGGGTGGTCACCGACCCGCAGGCACCGCCGCCCCCCTGGCTCCTCGTAGGCGCGGCGGTGGCTCTCGGGCTGGGGTCGGGCGTCATGGCACACGAGCCGCCCACCCGCTTCTCACGAGACACAACCATCCTGGAAGACCATCCATGAACGACGCATCCCGACTCCCGGGAGCCACCCACCTGGAGTGCACCGCCACCGGAGAGAGGCTGGAGAGCGAGCAGCTCATCGGCCTCTCCCCCGCGGGGAAGCCCCTCTTCGCCCGCTACGACCTGAATGCCCTGCAGGGCCGCTTCACGCCCGAGGCCGTGGCGCCGCGCCGCGCCGACCTCTGGCGCTACGAGGAGGTGCTCCCCGTGCGCGACCGCTCGTGCCAGGTCGCCCTTGGCGAGGGGTGGACCCCCCTCCTGGACGCACCCCGCACCGCCGCCCGCCTGGGCGTGGCCCGGGTCTGGGTGAAGGACGAGGGGCAGAACCCCACCGGCTCCTTCAAGGCCCGGGGGCTGGGCCTGGCCGTCTCCCGGGCGTTGGAGCTGGGGGCGGAAGCGGTGGCCCTCCCGTCCGCGGGGAACGCGGGGAGCGCGGCGGCGGCCTACGGCGCCGCCGCGGGGCTTCCCGTCCACGTGGTGGTGCCCCGGGACACGCCGGCGCCCATCCTGGAGGAGATCGCCGCCCTGGGGGCCGACCTCCAGCTCCTGGACGGCCTCATCACCGACTGCGGCAAGGTGGTGCGCCAGGGCGTGGAGGAGCACGGCTGGTTCGACCTCTCCACGTTGAAGGAGCCGTACCGGGTCGAGGGGAAGAAGACCATGGGGTACGAGCTCTTCGAGCAGCTCGGCAGGCGACTTCCCGACGCCATCGTGTACCCCACCGGGGGCGGCACGGGGCTCATCGGCATGTGGAAGGCCTTCGACGAGATGCAGGCCCTGGGATGGATCGGCGCGGAGCGGCCGAAGATGTTCACCGTGCAGGCCGCCGGGTGCGCACCCATGGTGAAGGCATGGGAGGAGGGCGTGGAGCACGCCGAGATGTGGCAGGGCGCCGCGACCTACGCGTCGGGGCTGCGGGTGCCGGCGGCGGTGGGCGACTTCCTGATCCTGCGCGCGTTGCGCGCCTCGGGCGGGGGTGCCGTGGCCGTGCCCGACCACCTCATGCTGGAGTGGGTGAAGAAGCTGGGGGCGGACACCGGCGTCTTCGCGGCGCCGGAGGGTGGCGCGACCGCGGCCGCCGTCCCCATGCTCATGCGGAAGGGGCTCATCTCCGCCGACGACGAGGTGGTGCTCTTCAACACCGGATCCGGACTCAAGTACGTGGGAATGACTCCCCTGGACTGACCGTGCTCTCCTTCACGCTGGCGCTCCTCTCGGGCTTCATGGTGGGTCTGCTGGCCATGGCGGGCCTGCGGCTCCGGCGGCGCATCCGGCGCCGCCTGGAGCCCAGGGTGCCCGTGGTGGACGACCGCGCCCTCCGGGACATCCTGGAGCGGGGGGTCCTGGCTTCCGACGAGGACCCGCCCCTGGACCAGGGGGAGATCGACGACGCGGAGCGGCGCTTCTGGTCCGAGCGCTGGGACGAGCCCGACGAGTGGTGAGCGGCGTGGAGGGGCCGGTTGAGCTACCGCTTCCAGCGGTAGTAGACTCCCGGGAGCGGCACCAGCCGCCGGCTCAGGGGCAGGTCGTCCTCCGGGTCGGTGCGCCGCACGGCCAACGCCCGGTTCACGTTGAGGTTCATCCCCACGTAGCTGCCCTCCGCCGCCTGCCAGTCCACCCCGATGGGGGCCTGGAGCACGGCGGCCAGCCCGGTGCGTCCCTCCTCGGGGTACGCGGCGACGAGCCAGATCCCCGCGCCGACGAAGGGGAGGAGGTCGCCGGCACCGAAGTACTCCTTCACCACGGCGCTCACGCTCAGGTCCCGGAACGACCACGTGCCAACGGTGAGGTCCAGGGAGCGATGCTCGTCCACCCACTCCAGGGTCACCCCCACGGTGCTGATGCCGCCGAAGGTGACGCCCACGCGCACGTCGGAGCCGCTCCCCGTCCCTTGGGCGGAGAGAGGGAGCGCCGCGGGGAGGAGGGCGGCGGCGAGGGCGAGGCTGCGCAGCGTGGCCATGGGAGCCGGAGTATAGGAAGACGGGGCGGGCGGGTCCACGGGCGCTCCGGGGGCGCCGTCCTGGCACTCGTGGGGCTCCTGTGGGGGTGCCAGCCCCCCGATGCCCCTCCCGCCCTCGCCGACCGCGTTCCATCCGCCGTGCAGGCCCTCCTCCGCCCGGACACGGTCCGGAGCGCCCGCGTGGGGGCGGGGGTGTGGTACCGCTACCTGTGGTCGCCCGAAGGCCCGTGGGCGGTGCACGTGGTGGAGGCGGACCTGTCCCGGTGCGACCTGGTGCTCCGGACGCTGCGCGCCCGGGAGCGGGAGGCGGGGGGGCGGGGACACGAGGCGGTGACCTCCATGGTCGCCCGCTCGGAGTGGGGTGTCCTGGCGGCGGTGAACGCCGACTTCTTCACGCCCGAAGGGGGCACGGTGGGCACCGAGGTGGTGGCCGGCCGCGTCACCGCGGCCCGTGCCCGCCCCGCGTTCCTCTGGCGCCCGGGGCAGGCTCCCTGGATGGGCCCCACCACCATCGCCGGGGACACGCTGGTGGCGGGGTGGCGCATCCCCTTCGGCGGGGGGGACGGCGAGACCCACGCGGTGGGCGGGTACCCGGAGCTGCTGGACGGAGGGGCGCAGGTCGGCGACCTGGGCGTGGGGGAGCGGCCGGCCTTCGCGGCCTCGCGCCATCCCCGCACGGCGGTGGGGTACGACCCGGACACCGGGCGCCTCTGGCTCGTGGTGGTGGACGGCCGCCAGTCTCCCCACTCGGCTGGGATGACGCTCCCCGAGCTCACGGCGCTCCTCCGCGCGTTCGGGGCCCGGGATGCCCTCAACCTCGACGGCGGCGGCTCGTCGGTCATGGTGGTCCTTGGCTCGCGGCGGAACCGGCCGTCGGACGAGGCCGGGGAGCGTCCCGTGGTGAACGCGCTGGCCGTGGTCCGCGACTTCGGCCACTGCGTCGAGGCGCCTCCCGCCGACTGACGGCCTCGCCGCGGGTCACCCGCCGAAGGCGATGCCCAGCCCCACCTGGAAATTGCGCCCGGGCCCGGGCTCGAAGAAACGGCCCCCGAAGGCGTTCACCACCACCGACGCGTTGTAGGCGCGGTCCAGGACGTTGGCCACGGCCACGAAGGGGGACACCGACACCCCGCCCGCCCGCAGGCCGTCGAGGCCCGCGCGGATGTCGGCCAGGAAGGCCGACGGGGACTCGGCGGTATTGGCGTCGTTCACCGGGATGGCGTCCTGGAAGAGGCCCCGCACCTCCAGGAAGGCGGGGCCCCGGGAGAGCATGGCGCGTCCGTCCAGGCGATGGGGCGCCAGCCCGGGAACGAGGTTCCCGGACAGGTCGGCGCCGTCCAGGGCGTAGTCGTCGAAACGCGCATCCACCCGCGTGTAGGCCGCGCGCATCCAGAGCCAGGAGGAGGGCCTTCCCTCGGCGGTGATCTCCCACCCCTGGTGGGAGGACTCCCCTGCGTTCCTGTAGAACGTGCGCCCCGGCGAGGACGGCACCTCGAAGGGCACCAGCTCGTCCTTGAGGTCGTTGCGGAAGAGCGTGGCCTCAACGGCCCACGCGCCCCCCAGTCGGGCGCGCACGCCTCCCTCCACCGTGAGGGCGCGGGTGGGCTCCAGGGCCGGGTTGAACCCGCCGGCGCCCTCGGGGCGGTTGGCCAGCTCGGTGGTGGTGGGGGTCTCGAAGGCGGTGGCCAGCGACCCGAACAGCTCCACGCCGGGCGCCGGCTCCACGACGATCCCCAGGGACGGGCTCACGGCGCGCAGGACGCGTACGCCGGAGTCGTCGGCGCCGTCGGAGAGGAAACGGTCGTCGGCGGCGAAGCGGAAGGCGTCGTGGCGGAGCCCCGCCAGCACGGCCAGCGCTTCGTTGGGCTCCACGCGGGCCTGGACGAAGACGCCGGTGCCCCGGACCCGCTCCTGCTGGTCCAGCGCGAGGGCACCCTTGTCGCCGCCGTCGTTGTCCCAGTTCCTGCGGTCGTCGCTCTGGAGCTCCACTTCGACGCCGCCACCGAGGCTCAGGCGCCCCGCGCCGGCGGCGCGAGAGCCCGAAAGGAGGACCCGGGCACCTCCGGCGCTCCGGTCGAACGCCACCACGTCGGAGGGGATGCGCCCCTCGAAGTCGCGGCGGATCCCCCAGGTGGCCACCGCCGTCTCCAGGCCGCCCAGCCGCCCGTTCCAGGTGGCGCCCACCTGGGCCTGACGGACGTCTTCCCGGGTTCGCTGGAGCACGCTGAAGCGGTAGGCCTGGCGATCCCCCTCGTCGAGGAGCGTCCGGGAGAGGGAGCCGGCGTTGGCGGCGTCCATGTCCAGGCCGTTGGCCACCAGGCGGAGGCGGCCGCCGGCCAGGGGCGCTTCCACCGCCGCCTGGAGGATGGTTCGCTCCTGGCGGCCGTACACCGAGCCGTCGTCCAGCACCGGGTCCCGCCGGAAGCCGTCGTACCCGTAACGCGACACTCCCACCCGGTACCCCCCCCCGGCGCCCACCGGTCCGGAGGCGTCGCCGGAGAGGGTGAGCAGCCCGTCGGACCCGCCCACGGCCCGCGCCGAGGCGCCGGGTCGGGCCAGCGGAGCCCGGGACTCGAAGTGGAGGACGCCGCCGGCGGCGTTCCCGTAGAGCGACGAGCCGGGGCCCCTCAGGAGCTCCACGCGCCCGAGGGAGGAGGGGTCCAGGTGGTCCAGGGCCGTCTGTCCGTCGGGGAGCGTGGCCGGGATGCCGTCCACCAGCACACGCACGCCGCGGATCCCGAACTGGGCCCGGGAGCCGAAGCCGCGGACCGACAGCCGTTCGCCCGACGCCAGGTTGAACCGGTTCTGGACCTGCACGCCGGGGAGGGCCCGCAGCGCCTCCTCCAGGTAGGCGCCCGACGTGGCCCGGGTGAGCTCGCCTCCGGCGGCCACCGACACGGCGTAGGGGCTCCCGGCGCCCACGGCGCTGCGGAGCACCCTCACCACCACCGGCTCCAGCCTCAGCACCGAGTCGGGGTCCTGCCCCGCGCCGAGGGCGGGGAAGGCGGCGGTGGCCAGGAGGAGGAGCGCCGTCGTGGACAGGCGGTGGGGTGAAGGCATCAATGGTCTCGGGGCTCGGGGAGGGTGAGGAGGGTGATGACGACGTTCTGCCCGGCGGGGAGGGTGACGACTCGGGCGTCCTCGCCATCGCTGCCCCCCGCCTCCACCCGCACCTGGGTGCGCGTGGGGACACCGCAAACCATGAAGATACCGCGCCGGTCCAGGGTGGTCGCCAGCCAACGCGTGTCGTCGGGGTCGGGACGCCAGCGGGGTCCTCCGCCTTCGGGGAGGAGGGGCGCCGCGCGGTCGGTGACGTCGAAGCCCTCCCGGTCCCCGCCCAGCCATCGGACGCGCACCGGCGCGCCGGCGGCGGCCACGCCGCCCCTGCGCACGCGCCCGAGGAGGACGGCCGTCTCCCGGTCCCCGGGCTGCGTGTCGCCACACGTCGCGAGGAGGACCTCGGTGACGCCGGGAACACGCAGGCGGGCGGCCGTGATCTCCCCGGCCACCGCCTCCACCTCGGCGTGGACGGGGCCCAGCCCCAGGGAGTCCAGCGACGGGTGGAAGGCCTCCAGGCCCTGGAGCCCCGGCGCGAGGCCGGGGAGGAGCGCGGTGCCGGCGTCGCCGGTGACGGCCTCCACCTCGCCGTCGTCGGTGCGCACGCGCACGCTGGCCAGGCCCTCGATTCCCAGCGAGTCCACCACCGACACGGACAGCGACGCGCTGACCGCCTCCACCACCGTGGAGCCCCCCCGGTCGGTGACGCGCCATACCGTGCCGCCCTGGACCGTGTACCCGGTGAGGATGAGGCGCGTCCGCCGCACGTCGGTGGCCAGGATGGGCATGCGGATCCACCAGTCCCGGACGATCCACGTGCCGTTGGGGAGGCGCCCGAAGACCACCTCACCCCCGACGTTCCCCATGTCCCGGTCGGCGGGGAGGTTCACGTAGGCGAACTCCAGGCGCCGGAGCTGGGCGCTGGCGGCGTCGATCCAGAGCGTGCCGGCGATGTCCGGGAGTCGCCGTCCACGGATGGGCTCGAACGCCAGCCCCACCTCGCCGTCGCGCACGTCGTCGAGGCGCATGCAGTGGGTGTCGAGGAAGGCGTCGGAGAGGAAGGCCGCGGCGTCGGGGGCGTAGTACGAGAGGGTCCGGTCCTCGTTCACCCTGACGAAGCCCTCGTCGGCGAGCTCGCGTGCGGGCCGGCTGACGTACGGGGCCTGCCCCGAGGCCCGGTTGAAGCGGCGCGTCTCGGCGCGCAGCCTGCGTGCGTCGGGCTCCAGCGTCCGCTCGTAGTTGAGCAGCGTGTAGCGGTAGACCCCCGACTCCAGCGTCCACGCGGCGGCCTCCAGGGCCTTCCGTGCCTCCTCCCAGACCGTCGCCGTGGACTGCCCCTGCTGCCCTCGCACCTCGCAGCGGCGGGCTCCCTCCACCGAGATGCCCTCCAGCTCCACGGGCCGGATGGGTACCGCCACGCGGTGGAAGGTGCCGTCCACCGGCACGTCGAGGCGGTCGGTGGTGACGCTCTCGTACCCGATGCGGTCCACGCGGAGGAAGTGGGGTCCCGGGTGGTCCGCGTCCAGGACGAAGCCGCCCGACGCGTCGGTGAGGACGCGGTGGACCATGCGCCGCTCGAGGTCGAGGAGCACCACCATGGCTCCCTCGACGGGCGTGTTGGAGGCCTCCTCGACCACCTGGCCCCGCACGATCTGTGCGTGGACGGGGCCGGAGGCGAGGGCGAGGCCCGCCAGGGCGAGGGCGGCGGCGGCGAGGAGGAACCGGCTCATGGAAGGAAGCATATCGTGGGGAGCGGGACGGCGCCTCCCGCGGGAGACCCTGGCCGGGGTGCCCCCGCGACGGCGGCGGCACTAGCTTGCTTGCCTATGACACGTCTCGACCCCATGGCGGGGATCCCCCGTTCGGTGTTCGAGGAGCGCCGCTCCGCCGTGTTCCGGGCCCTGGGGTCCGGCGTGATGGTGCTCCCCGCCGCGCCGGTCCTCCACCGCTCACGGGACACGGAGGTCCCGTACCGTCCCGACAGCGAGCTCTTCTGGCTCACCGGCGCCACCGAGCCCGGAACGGTGGCGGTGCTGGTGGGAGGGGGCGAGCCCAGGTTCCTCCTCTTCGTCCAGGACCACGACCCGGAGGCGGAGCTCTGGTCCGGGCCGCGCCTGGGTCCCGACGAGTGCGCGGAGCGCTTCGGCGCCGCGGAGACGTACGTGCGCGCAGAGCTTGGATTTCGCCTTCCCGGGCTCCTGCGGGGCGCCGACCGGATCCACGCCCGACTGGGTGTGCACGGCGAGCTGGACCGGATCGTGGTCGCGGCCCTGGCCGACGCCCGGGCCCGGGGGCCGCGGAAGGGCACCGGTCCCCGGGCCGTGGTGGACCCAGGGGAGATCCTGGACGACCTGCGCCTGGTCAAGGAGCCCTGGGAGCTCCAGCGCCTGCGGGCCGCCGCGGCCCTTTCCGTGGACGGGCACCGCGCCGCCGCGGCCGTCGTGGGCGCCGGGGTGGGGGAGTGGGAGGTGCAGGCCGCGGCCGAGGCCGCCTTCCGGAGGGGGGGTGGCTCCGGACCGGGCTTCGGGACCATCGTCGGGTCGGGGCCCAACGCGTGTACGCTCCACTACGTCGACAACGGCCGCGTCATCGGCGAGGGGGAACTGGTCCTGGTGGACGCCGGCGCCGAGCTGGGCCTCTACCAGGGCGACATCACCCGGGTGTACCCGGCCAGCGGCGCCTTCACCGGCTCCCAGCGGGCGGTGGTGGAGGTGGTGGACGCCGCCAGGGCCGCGGCCCTGGCCGCGGTGGTACCCGGGCGGACGGTGGCCCAGGTCCACGAGGCGGCGGTCCGCACCCTGGTGGACGGCCTCACGGCCCTGGGGGCCCTCGCGGGCCCCGTCGAGGACCTGGTGGCGCAGGAGGCCCACAAGCGCTTCTTCCCCCACCACACGTCCCACTGGCTCGGCATCGACGTCCACGACCCCGGAGACTATGCCCGGGGCGGCGCGTCCCGGATCCTGGAGCCCGGCATGGTCCTCACCGTCGAGCCCGGCCTCTACTTCCCCGTGGGGGAGGAGGGCGCGGCCGCGGCCTACGCCGGTATCGGCGTGCGCCTGGAGGACGACGTGCTGGTCACTCCGGACGGCCACGAGAACCTCACCGGGGCGCTCCCCACCCGGCCCGAGGAGATGGAGGCCCTGGTGCGGGGGATGGGTTGACCGCCGCGAGCCTGCTGGTGGAGGGCCTGCGCCGTCCCGGGCCGTTGGTCACCGTCGAGCTCCGGCCCCCCCGGAGCGACCTGGAGCCGCCTCGGGGGATGGCCGCCTGGATCGATCTCCACCACACCCTCCGGCGCCTTTCGCGGGAGGAGGTCTTCGTCTTCCTCACCGACAACGCGGTGGGCTCCGCCGAGGAGGAGAACCTGGCCCACGTGGGCGGGAACGTGGGCGACGACGCGGACCTCCGCCGCATCGTCCCCATCCTCACCGCCAAGCACAGCCTCGACTACTGCCTCCTCTTCGCCTCCCGGGCCCACGCCCAGGGCTTCGACACGCTCACGGTGCTGGGAGGCGACGCCTCGGTGGGGCCGCCGCGGTGCGTGCCCCGGGCCAAGGAGCTCCGCGGGATGATCCGCGACGGGGTCCCCGGGCTGGCGCTGGGAGGGTGGGTGAACCCGCTCAAGGACCCGGCGCGCCAGGTGGGGTACGTCACCGCGCCCGACGCCAGCCTCGACTTCGCTCTGGGGCAGATCGTCTCCCACCACGCGGTCCCCAGGGTGGAGCGCTTCCTCGAAGAGCGGAGCCGGGCGGGGAGTGACCTCCCCGTGGTGTTCGGCGTCTTCTTCTACCGGAGCGCCAACCCGGCGACGCTGGAGATGCTGGGGAGCTTCTTCCCGGTGCCCGCCGCGGAGATCACGCGTGACTTCGAGTCGGGGGCCGAGGCCGAGGAGATCTGCGCCCGCAGCATCCGCGAGCTCCGCGCGGCGGGGGCGGAGAAGATCTACGTGAGCAACCTGGGCAACCGGGGGGCGCCGGCGCGGCTCCGCGACATCCTGGACAGGGTCTGAGTCCCGCCGCCGCGGCGTCAGGCCGTGGCCCGCACCCCTCCCTCCCTCAGCGTCCGGAGCGCCACGTCCACGCGCCCGGCGGGGGCGCCGATGTGGAAGCCCTGCACGAGGGGGCGCACGGCCTCGATCATCTCGCAGGCGATGGCCACGCCCTCGGTGAGGGCGGCCTCGGCACCCGACGCCTCGGCGGCGCGCATGCGCTCCACGACGTGGGGCGGCACGGTGACACCCGGGACCTCGTTGGCCAGGAACTCGGCGTTGCGGAGGTTGAGGAGCGGCCAGATCCCGGCGACCACCGGCACCCTCCAGCGATCGACTTGCTCCAGGAAGCGCTCCAGCGCTTCGGTGTCGAAGACGGGCTGGGTGACGGCGAAGTCGGCGCCGGCCTCCACCTTGTACCCGAAGCGGCGAACCTCCCGCTCCCGGTCAAGGGCTCCCTGGTTGGCGGCGACCCCCACCACGAACTCGGTGGGCGCGCCGATGGAGCTGCCGCCCGGGTCCACGCCGCGGTTCAGCCCGTGGACCACGTTGGTGAGGCCGATGGAGTCGATGTCGAAGACCGCGGTGGTGTCGGGGTAGGGACCCAGCGCCGGGGGGTCGCCGCTCACCACCAGGACGTTGCGGAGCCCCGCCGCGGCGGCGCCCAGCAGGTCGGAGATCATGCCCAGCATGTTCTTGTCGCGGCAGGTGTAGTGGACCACGGTCTCGATCCCCACCTCCCGCTCCACGATGAGCGCCGCGGGCACGGCCCCCATGCGGCTCTGGGCCCGGGGCGAGTCCACGATGTTCACGGCGTCCACCCCGGCCACCTTGAGCTGCCGTGCCGGCCCGAGGATCCTGCTCCGGTCCCACCCGTGGGGCGGGAGGATCTCCACCGACGCCACGGTCTCGCCCCGGGCCAGCTTGCGCCCCCACGCCGAGCGGCGCTCCAGGGGGAGGGGGTCGGCCAGGGGCGTCTCGTCCACGTGGGCCGCGGGCACGGAGACGGTGGCGTGGCGGGGCTGGACCGACGCCACCACGTCCCGCATGCGCTTGATGTGGTCCGGGCTGGTCCCGCAGCACCCTCCGACGAAGCGGGCGCCCAGGTCGATCATGCGCCGGGCGTACTGGGCCACGTACTCGGGGCTGGCCAGGTAGATCTTCCGGTCCCCCACCGTGCGGGGGAGCCCCGCGTTGGGCTGGGCGGACAGGGGCAGCGACGTGACCTCGGCCATGTCTTCCAGGGCGTCGAGCATCACCGCGGGGCCCACCGAGCAGTTGAGCCCCAGCACGTCCGGGCCCAGCTCGGCCAGCGCCGCCCCCAGGTGCCGGGCGTCGGTGCCGTAGGACGTCTTGCCGTCCTGTCCCACGGTCATCTGCGCGACGATGGGGAGGTCGCTCAGGCTCCGCACCGCCCGGAAGGCGCACTGGAGCTCGGCCACGTCGGAGAAGGTCTCCAGGACGAAGCCGTCCACGCCCCCGTCCAGCAGCCCCTGGGCCTGGCGGCGGAAGAACGCCACCGCCTCGTCCAGGGACGTCGGGCCCCAGGGCTCGATGCGTATCCCCAGGGGGCCCATGGCCCCGCACACGCGGGCCCGCCCCCGGGCCGCCTCCCGGGCCAGGGCCACCGCCGCCCGGTTGATCTCCTCGGTACGCCCGTCCAGGCCGTACGACGAGAGCTTCACCGGGTTCGCGCCGAAGGTGTTGGTCTCCAGGATCTCGGCGCCGGCGGCGGCATACTCCTCGTGGATCTGCCGGACCAGCTCGGGGCGGGTGAGGTTCAGCTCGTCGTAGCAGACGTTGACGAAGACGCCCCGGCCGTACAGGAGCGTCCCCATGGCGCCGTCGAAGACGTGGACGCGCCCGTCGTCGATGAGGCTCCTCATGCACCCTCCTCGGGTTCGTATCCCAGGTTGGGGGCGAGCCACCGCTCCACCTCCGACGCGGGCATTCCCTTCCTGCGGGCGTAGTCCTCCACCTGGTCCCGCCCCAGCCGCCCCACGCCGAAGTACTGGGCGGCGGGATGGGCCAGGTACCAGCCGCTCACGGACGAGGGCGGGTCCATGGCGCAGCTCTCCGTGAGCGTGACGCCCAGGGACTCCTCGGCCCCCAGGAGGGCGAACAGCGTGCGCTTCTCCGTGTGGTCGGGGCACGCCGGGTACCCCGGCGCCGGGCGGATCCCGCGGTACGCCTCGGCGATGAGGCGGTCGTTGTCCAACGCCTCGCCGGAGGCGTACCCCCACCACCCGGTGCGCACCCCCCGGTGGGCGTGCTCGGCCAGGGACTCGGCCAGGCGGTCCGCCACCGCCTTGGCCAGGATCGCGGTGTAGTCGTCTCCCGCCTCCTCGAAGCGCTTCACCAGCCCGTCCACCGAGCCGGCGGTGACCACGAAGGCGCCCATCCAGTCGGCGACCCCCGACTCCCGGGGCGCGACGAAGTCCGAGAGGCACAGGTTCTCGCGCCCGTCCTTTGCGAACTGCTGGCGGAGCCCGTGGACCACCGCCCGCACCTCTTCCCGGGCTTCGTCGGCGTACAGCTCCACGTCGTCTCCCACGGCGTTGGCGGGGAACAGCCCCACCACGCCCCGTGGGCGCAGCGCGCCCTCGGCCTCGATGACGTCAAGCAGCCGGTTGGCGTCGGCCAGGAGGGACCGGGCCTGCTCGCCGACCTGCGGGTCGTCCAGGATGTCCGGGTGCTTCCCCTTCAGCTCCCAGGTCTGGAAGAAGGGCGTCCAGTCGATGGTTTCGCGGAGCACCGCCACCGTGGCCTCGAAGGCGTGCACGCCGGGGGCGGCGGGCACCGGCGGGTGGTACGCCGCCCAGTCGGTGCGGAACCGCCGGGCCCGGGCCTCGTCCAGGGAAAGGAGCGACGTCCGGTCCCGGCCCTCGGCGCGTCGGCGACGGACCTGGGCGTACTCGGCGCGGACCTGGGCCAGGTACCCCTCCGACTCCTCGGCGGAGAGGAGCTTCCCGATGATGCCCACCGCCCGGGAGGCGTCGAGGACGTGGACCACCGCCCCGTGGTACGCCCCTTCGATGCGCAGCGCCGTGTGGGCCTTGGACGTGGTGGCGCCGCCTATGACCAGGGGCACCTCGAAGCCCAGGCGCTCCATCTCGCGGGCCACGTGGACCATCTGGTCCAGCGACGGGGTGATGAGCCCCGAGAGCCCCACGACGTCCACCGCCCGGGCGCGAGCGGCCTCCAGGATGCGCTCCGCGGGTACCATGACCCCCAGGTCCACCACCTCGTACCCGTTACACTGGAGCACAACGCCCACGATGTTCTTCCCGATGTCGTGGACGTCGCCCTTCACCGTGGCGAGCAGGATCCTGCCCTTGCCCGACGAGCCGGCCTGCTCGGCCTCGAGCCAGGGCACCAGGTACCCCACCGCCCTCTTCATGACCCGGGCGCTCTTCACCACCTGCGGCAGGAACATCCGCCCGCTGCCGAACAGGTCCCCCACCACGTTCATGCCGTCCATGAGGGGCCCTTCGATGACGTCCAACGCCCGGGGGAGCGCGACGCGAGCCTCCTCCACGTCGGTCTCCACGTACGCGTCCACCCCCTGCACCAGCGCGTGGACCAGGCGCTCGTGGACGGGGAGGCTCCGCCAGGACAGGTCCTCCTCCCGCCGCCGCTCGGTGGTGCCGGTGCGCGCCTCCGCCATGCGCGTGAGCGCCTCGGTGGCTTCGGCGCGCCGGGCGAAGAGGACGTCCTCCACGGCGTCAAGGAGCTCCCTGGGGATCTCGTCGTAGATCGGGAGGGCACCGGCGTTGACGATGCCCATGTCCAGCCCCGCCTCGATGGCGTGGTACAGAAACGCGGCGTGCATGGCCTCCCGGACCTCGGGGCTCCCCCGGAAGGAGAAGGAGACGTTGCTGATCCCGCCGCTGGTGAGGACGTGGGGGCACGCCGCCTTGATGCGCCGCACCGCCTCGATGAAGTCCATGGCGTAGCGTTCGTGCTCCGCGATCCCGGTGGCCACGGCGAACACGTTGGCGTCGAAGATCACGTCCTCGGGGGGGAAGCCCTCCTCCTCCACGAGGATGCGGTAGGCGCGCTCGCAAACCGCGACCCGCCGCTCCAGCGTGTCGGCCTGGCCGTTCTCGTCGAAGGCCATGACGATGGCCGCCGCGCCGTAGCGGCGCACGAGGCGGGCCTTCTCCCGGAAGGCGTCCTCGCCGTCCTTCAGGCTGATGGAGTTCACCACTCCCTTGCCCTGGAGGACCTTCAGTCCCTCCTCGAGGACCGTCCAGTCCGAGGAGTCCACCATGATGGGGATGCGGGCGATCTCCGGCTCCGACGCCACCAGGTTGAGGAAGCGCGTCATGGCGGCGCGCGAGTCGAGGAGCCCCTCGTCCATGTTCACGTCCAGGACCTGGGCGCCCCCCTGGACCTGCTGGCGCGCCACGTCGAGCGCGGTCTCGTAGTCGTCGTCGAGGACGAGGCGCGCGAAGCGGCGGGACCCGGTGACGTTGGTGCGCTCGCCCACGTTCACGAAGAGGGAGTCGGGTCCGATGCCCAGCGGCTCGAGCCCCGACAGGCGGGTCCGCCGCGGCCGCCGGGGAACCGCGCGGGGCGCCACGTCCGCCACCGCCGCGGCGATGGCCCGGATATGGTCCGGACCGCTGCCGCAGCACCCGCCCACGACGTTCACGAAGCCTGCTTCGGCGAAGGAGCGCACCACCGAGGCCATGTGCTCCGGCGTGTCGTCGTAGCCACCCAGCTCGTTGGGGAGCCCCGCGTTGGGGTAGCAGCTCACCGGCAGCTCGGCCACGTCGGACAGCTCCTCCAGGAAGGGGCGGAGCTGGTCGGCGCCCAGGGCGCAGTTGAGCCCCACGGAGAGGAGCCCCCGCGCCCGGCCCGGGCCGGGCTGCACGCCGTGGCGCACCGAGTTGTAGAAGGCCTCGGGGGTCTGCCCGGAGAGGGTGCGGCCGCTCTGGTCGGTGATGGTCCCCGACACCATCACCGGCACGTCCTCCCCCAGCTCCGCCAGGAGCCCGGAGAGGGCGAAGAGCGCCGCCTTGGCGTTGAGCGTGTCGAAGACCGTCTCCACCATCAGGACGTCGGCGCCCCCCTCCAGGAGCCCGCGAGCCTGCTCGCCGTAGGCGTGGGCGAGTTGGTCGAAGGTCACGTTCCGCTTCCCCGGGTCCCCCACGTCGGGGGAGATGGAGCACGAGCGGGTGGTGGGGCCCAGGGCGCCCAGGACCCAGCGGGGCCTCCCGTCGGCCCTCTCGGCCTCGTCGGCGGCGGCCCGGGCCACGCGGGCGGCGGCGCGGTTGATGTCCAGCACGGCGTCCTCGAGGCCGTAGTCCGCCAGGGAGACGCGGTTCGCGTTGAAGGTGTTGGTCTCGATGAGGTCGGCGCCGGCGTCCAGGTACGCCTTGTGGATGGCGTGGATCACGTCGGGCCGGGTGACGCTCAGGACGTCGTTGGCGCCCTGGAGCGGATGGCCGTGGCCGGCGAAGGCCTCGCCGCGGAAGTCCTCCTCCTCCAAGCGGTAGCCCTGGATCATCGTGCCCATGGCCCCGTCCATGACCAGGATCCGGCGGGACAGGTGCTCTCGGAGGAGCCCGGCGCGCCGTGCGCGCCGCGTGGCCGTCGTCTGTTCGCTCATCCCAGGACTCTCCAAAACCGAAACCCCGCCGCGTCCATGCGCGAAGGGGCTCGGGCTTTTTAGCTCGTTCGCCGGGACCCGAGGGTCCGGCTGGGCCGCAATACGCCGCAAATCGCCCCGTCTCGATTGTGCTCCGAACCTAGGCCCCGAGCCCGGCCAGGGGAAGGGCCGGGGGGGTGGCAAGGCGAAGGCCCCGGGACCCGGAGGTCCCGGGGCCGACGGGCCCGCACGCGCAGGAGGGTCCAGGGCTACCGGCTCAGCCAGTAGCTCAGCTTCACCATGAACACGTTGTCCGGCGCCACGCCGAAGAGGTCGCGGACGTCGTGGCTCCAGTCGAAGGAGCCGTCCTCCACGGACCGGTTCCGACCCTGGGACCACACCAGGAAGAGCGTGGAGCCGGGCAGGTACTCCCAGCGCAGCACCGCGTTGGAGCGGAACTGCTGGAAGTTGAAGTCGGGTCGCCCGAAGTCCTCCTCCGCGCCGTCGCCGTCCACGTCCGCCAGGACCCGGTCGTCGTCCACCCGGTAGGGGAGCACCTGGAAGCGGTCGGCGTACCGGTCCGCCACCGGGTCCGCGACCCGCTTGTACTCCGAGTACTTCCCGGCGCTGACGAAGGGCTCGGCGTAGAGTTGAAGCGAGAGCGTGGGAGTGAAGGCGTAGTCCATGCGGAACAGGACACCCACGGTGCGCTGTTCGATGCGGGCGAAGAGGTAGTCGTCCCGCTCGCCCTCGAAGCGCTTCACCCACTGGTAGTCGTCGTTGTTCCAGTCGATCATGGTGCCGACGCCGAAGGTGGCGCGGCCCGACGGGCGGAAGCGCAGGTTGGGCGAGAAGCCGCCGTTCCAGGAGTCGCTTTCCTCGCGGACGTTCCCCCAGCTGTTGAGGCCGACGCTCAGGGCCTTCCGGGAGTCGGAGCTGAGGCCGGCCCAGAAGTTCGTGGAGGCTTCCCGCTTGAAGAGGGGGCCGCCCCGGAGCGTGCGTCCGGAGTGGGCGCTCAGGTCCCGGTTCATGCCCGCGTACCCGCTCCAGAAGTTCGCGAGCTGGAACGAGCCGTTCACGTTACCGCCCAGCCCCGCGAGGTCTCCGGCGTAGTTCCACGCGTCCCAACCGTTCAGGTTCACGTTCCAGCGGCGGAACGGTCCCTGGGGCGTGTCCTGCCGGTACTGGACCCAGACCCAATTCACGAAAGAGTCGGCGTCGCGCTGGTAGCCGAGGTCGTTCACCTCGAAGCCCGGCGTGCGGGTGTGGATCCCGGTGGAGTAGCGCCAGTGGCCGCCACCGATCTTGCCGAAGGACAGGAACGCCGACGCGCCGTCGAGGCTCGTGCGCGTGGGGTCGTAGGTGACGTGGTCCGCGTCGGGGCGCTGGAAGTACCGGGCCGCCGACCGCTGGGTTCGGTCGATGGCCTCGGGGCTTCCCTGTACGGTGGAGCCCAGGACGTAGCCCGACACCTCGAAGCGGTCCCCGCCGAAACGGTGGCGGAAGTCCACGCCGCCGGCGTACGCCGAGCGGCGGAGGCCCAGGTCGTCCGCGACGCCGTTGGTGCGGTTCACCGCGGTGCCGATGACGCCCACGGCCGAGCGCCCGTCGCGGAAGTCCCGCTGCAGGCGCAGCATGCTGTAGTTGGTGAGGGGCTCCACCGGGGTCTCGTAGCGGCTCCCCGTCTCCGGGGCCACCCTGGCGCTCTCCTCGGAGGTCAGGGCGCTGAGCATCCCCACCGACCAGCCGCTGGCCGTCTTCCCCGACAGCTTCATGGCCCCGAGGATGGTGGTCTGGGGGTCCGAGTCCACGAAGGCGCCGTCGTCGTCCACCGAGCCCTGGGGCGCCCGGCCGATGCGGCGGGAGTAGAAGAGGGACTCACCGGCGCCGTCGCCGTCCCCCAGCGCGATGCCGAAGCGGAAGATGCTGGATCCCTCCACGAAGAACGGGCGCCGCTCGGGGAGGAACGTCTCGAAGGCCGAGAGGTTCACCTGGGCGGGGTCCGCCTCCACCTGGCCGAAGTCCGGGTTGATGGTCAGGTCCACCGTGAGGTTGCTCGTGACGCCGTACTTCACGTCGGCGCCCACCGCCCCGAAGCGGTCGTTCTTCCGGTAGAACGGGTCGGCGGCGTCGCCGGGGGCGCGCTGGAGCCGCGCCACGGTGTAGGGGAGGACCTCCATGCGCGAGGGCGCCTTCAGGTCCCTGAGCCCCTGCAGCTCGCCGAAGCGGGACACGATGCCCGCGTCCTGTTTGCTGGTGGGGGCCCACACGTCGGTCTCGTCCCGGCGGGCGATGTTGCGCAGGAAGTTGATCCCCCACGTCTGCTCGGGGGCGTCCCGGAAGCGGAGCTGGGAGTAGGGGATCCGGAACTCCGCGGTCCACCCTTCGTCGTCCACGGTGGTGGCCACGTCCCACACCGCGTCCCACCCCGAGTCCTCCTGGGTGTCGTCGAAGCGGTAGATGTCGTGCTTGACCCCCACCGGGTTCACGGCGAAGTGGAAGGCGGTGCGCCGGTCGAAGTACGAGTCCACCACCACGCCCACCAGGTCGGAATAGGAGTCCTGATCCCGGCGGGTGAGCTGGCCCACGATCTCGTGGGCCTGGGCGTCCCAGGCGCGGATGGCCACATAGAGCGCGTCGTCCCCGTACAGGACCCGCGCCTCGGTGCGCTCGGTGCCGGGCTTGCCCTCCTCGGGCTCGAACTGGACGAAGTCCGTGGCCACCGGAGCCTGGCTCCAGGGGGCCTCGATGGCTCGCCCGTCGATGTCCATGTCCTCGCCGCGCACCCGGATGGCCTGGAGCGTGGGCGGCTGGCTTCTGGCCGCGCGCCCGGAAACCACCCGGGAGGCGTCCACCGGCGCCCAATGAGCCTGGTTGATGTCCTGCCCCGCCACCCCTCCCGCCCCGGCGATACACGCCGCGACCGCCGCCGCCACACCGCCCACTCGCTTCATCTATCGTCCTCCCCGGTCCCTGTCCCGGCCCCGCACGACACTCCCTTGGACGGTGGAAGGGTCCCAAGGGTTGCGAACGGAGGCTCCCGCTCTGGTAGGTCCTACGAAGGCCGGTCCTTCGCGGTTTCCGGGCGCCGCCTCGACCCGGGCGGGCGGGGGCCCGAGATTGTGCCACGGGCGCCCGCACGGAGAGTGCGGGGTGGCCCCACGCTTCCACCGCCCGGCGACGGGCGCCGACACGAGGTCGGGATGGCGCTCACCCAAGCTCCCCGCCCCAGGGCCGGGGGACGGTTCTACAAGGCCCACGGGCTGGGCAACGACTACCTGGTCTTCGAGGAGGGCGATGCCTGGCTCCTCTCGCCGGCCGCGGTGGAGCGGGTCTGCGACCGGTTCCGGGGGCCCGGGGGCGACGGGATCGTGTTCCTCGCCGCCGACGCCCCCGGAGGGGTCTTCCGCCTGCGGATGTTCAACCCCGACGGGTCCGAGTTCGAGCGGAGCGGGAACGGACTCAGGGTGCTGGCGTCGCACCTCGCGCGCGGCGCGCGCGTGGATACCCATCCCTTCACGGTAGAGGTGGGTGGGGATCACGTGGCCATGACCGTCCACGCCGTGCGGGGTGGGGTCCACGACGTCTCCGTGGCCATGGGGCGTGCCCGGGTGGGGCCCGGGGCCGTGGAGCTGGATCCGGGAGCGCTGGACGGCGACGGGCGGCTGGCTGGACCCGGCGGCGAGCCCCTGGACGTCACCCCCGTGTCCGTGGGGAACCCCCACCTGGTCGTGTGGCACCCCGACCCCGACGACGTGGCGCTCCGGCGCCTGGGGCCGTTCCTCACGTCCCATCCGGCGCTGGCCCACGGCGCCAACGTCCAGCTCGCCCGGGTGGCCGGACCCAACGCGTGCCGGGCCCTCATCTGGGAGCGGGGGGTGGGGCGGACCTCGGCGTCGGGAACGTCCTCGTGCGCCGTGGCGGTGGCGGCGGTGGCCCGGGGCTTCCTGCCGGCGGGGGACGTCGCCGTGGTCATGGACGGCGGGGAGCTGAGCGTGAGCGTGGCCGCTTCCCTGGACGTCGTGCTCCGCGGGCCGGTGGAGGAGGTGTGCGAGGGCGTCCTCACCGACGCCTTCGTGGCCGACCTGGATCGCGTGTAGGCTGCGCGGGCACCCCGCGCCCGCCGGCCCTCGGCGCTCTAGGTGCGCACCCGCCTCAGCAGGACCGCCGCGGCCGCGAGGAAGAGGACATTCGGGAGCCACGCCGCCGTCAGGGGAGGCAGGGTGCCCGCCTGCCCAAGCGCGCCCGACACCTTGAAGAGGAGCAGGTAGAGGATCGTGGTGCCCAGGGACACGCCGATGCCGTAGGCGGTGCCGCCCCGCCCGCTGCTGGTGGCCAGCGGGACGCCGAAGAGGATCACCACCAGCGTGGCCACCGGGATGGAGAACTTCTGCTCGCGCTTCACCAGGAGCTCGTCTGCGTTGCCCCCGGTGCGCAGGAGGACCTGGGCCATCCGGTCCACCTCCTGGTACGTCATCTCGTCGGGCTTGCGGGGAGCCTCGAGGAACTCGTGGGGCTCCTCGGTGACTCCCGCGAGGCGGAGGCTCTCGAACTCGTACGCCCGTTGTGTGCTGTCGGGGAGGAAGTGGCGCACGTACCCGTGGGCGAACGTCCAGCCGTCGATGGAGTCGTAGCGGGCTCCGTCTGCGATGATGTGGAACCCGCCCCGTCCGACCACCGGTGCGCGCTCCAGGATGACCTTGTCCATGCGCCCTTCGGGGGCCATCACCCTCCCCACCTGCCAGGTCATCCCGTCCTCGGACTCGTAGACGAAGTCGGCCCGCCAGTCCCGGCGCGGATCCTCGTCGCGGAGGATCTGGGCCGCCACGCGGATACTCCGGGGAACCACCTCGGTGAGCCCCAGCGCCACCACGGTGAGCACGGCGCCGACCAGGAGGATGGGCAGGGCCACCCGGTGGAAGGAGATCCCGCCGGCCTTGGCGGCCACCAGCTCCCGGTGGGTGGTCATGTTGTGGATGGTGAACACCGCCGCGATGAGGGCCGCGATGGGGAACGACCACTGGACGAAGAGGGGGAGCTGGAAGAAGTACGCCCTGGCCACCTCGGCGCGGCTGAGGCCCCGGTCCAGGTAGGTATCCAGGTTCTCGGTGATGTCCCCGAGGATGAACAGGGGAGGGGACGCCACGAGGAAGATGAGGAAGAGCTTGAGGAAGGTCCGGGCCACCAACCGGTCCAGGATGCGGATCATGCCCGTGCCCTCGCCTCGGTGCGCCGCGCCGGCCTCCGGAGCGACCCTCGCAGCCGGAGCCAGACGTCCTCGAAGCCGCCGCCCCGCACGGTGGCCCCCGCCCGCCCCATGCGGCTCACGAGGAGGAGCCCCACCACGGCGAACACGATGTTGGAGATCCACATGCTCAGGAGCGGGTCCGCCACCCGCCGGTCGGCGAGGGCCTCGCCGCCGATGAGCCCCATCCAGTAGACGGCGAAGATCCCCGTGGAGGCCGCCACCACCATCCCGACACCCCCGCGGGGGAAGCGGAGGGTCAGCGGCGGCCCGATGAGGGTGAACACGAGGCAGGCGAAGGCGATGGCCCACTTCTTGTGGAGCTCCACCCTGAAGCGGTTCGCCGTCTCCTGGAGAGACTGGAGCTGGGAGAGCTGGGTGCGGGTCCCCACCACGACCGACTGGGTGACGGGGTCGCGGGAGAGGAGAGTGGCGTTGGGGTTGGGGGAGGCATCCGCCACGTCCTGCGTCAGCCGGAAGCTGGCCACCGACGCCGAGTCGGCGTCGGTGGGGCGGTCCAGGGCCACGCGCACCGCCTCCACCGCCCGCTCCCGGCTCCGCCGCGCCACGGTCTTCTGCTCCAGGTCCCGCTCCAGCGCGGCCTCGTACAGCATGTCGAAGCCCATCTCGCGGTCGCTCCGGTCCGTGCCCCCCATGCGGCGGCTCAGCTCGTCGCCCACGCCCCGCATGGGGACGATCTGGGTTTCGAAGTAGGTGTGCTGGAAACCGCCCTCCCGGTCTCCCTGTACCTCCCGGACCTCGCCGTCGTACAGCGTCAGGAAGAGGTCGGTGCGGGCCTCGTTGAACGCCATGACCCCCCGCTTGGCGTAGGTGGTCCGCTGGCGGAGGGAGTTGTTCCGGTCGAAGATGGTCACGTCCTCCAGCGTGTTCGTCGCCGGGTCGATCCGCGACGCGGTGAGGACGTAGTGGTTCATGCCGTCCTCGGTGCGGATCTCGTTGACGACCTGCTCACGGAGCTCGAAGGTCGGGCTCTTGCGACCGATGTCCATGAGGAGGTTCTTTAGCCGGTGGTTGGATTCCGGGAGGATCGAATCGTTGAAGTAGAGCATCCCCAGCGTGGCCACGGCGCCCATGGCCAGGAGGGGGAGCATGACGCGGGTGGGGCGGACCCCGCCGGCGGCCATGGCCATGATCTCGTTGTGCTCGGTGAGCTCGCTGAAGGCGTAGAGCACCGCCACCAGCACCGCCATGGGGAGGGACAACGCCACCGTATGAGGTAGTGACAGGTAGAGGAACTCCACCACCACCGACCACGAGAGCCCCTTGCCCACCAGCGAATCGATGCGCTGCGCCACCGCATTGAGGAAGATGAGCCCGGTGATGGTAGACAGGCTGAACAGGAACGGGCCCATGTGGGCTCGGACCAGGTATCGGGTCAGCACTCCGATCCGCATCTCGTCGTTCCTCGGGGTTCAGGGCTTGAGCCTGGCGGCGCGCCAAGCTATTCCCGGCGGGTGGGAGGGCTCAAGGTGGCGCAACTCCCTCGTTACCCCGGCGCCCCCCTTCCGGTTCGTGGGCTGACCGATTCCCGTGCTCCTCCGCCTCGTCCTGTTCCTGATCTCCTCGGGGGTGCCCGCCCCACGGGCCGCGGCGGTGGCCCCGGGTCCGACGCCGGTGGCGGTGGACACCATCGTGCGCCGGGACCTGGACCGGCCGCCGGGGGCGGTGGCGGCCGGCCTCAGCGCCGGTGCTTCCGCTCCCTTCCTCCGGCTGGGGCTGCGGCGCATCCCCGTGGCTCCGGAGGGGCTGGTGCAGCGCCCGGCCCTCGGGCTCCTTCCCGGCGAGACCGTGGGAGACCGGTGGACCCGTCGCCTGGCCGGGGCGTTGGCACCCGAGGCCCGCCTGGCCGACGTGCTCCGCACGAGGGTGGCCGAGTGGGGCGGGCCGCCGGGCGACACCGCCCTCTTCCTGCCGCCGCCGCGCTCCCCCGTCGTGCGCCGCGCGGAGGAGCCCGCGGAGCCGGTGGAGGACGGCCGCTTCGTCACCGACTTCGCCGACCTGGCCCTCCAGGTGAGGTCCCGCATGGAGCTGGGCGGCGACTGGTCCCGATACGAGCCCTGCGACCCCCAGCTCAAGGTGAGCTGCACGCCCTCGCTGGTGCCCCAGCTCAGCCCCGAACTCCAGTTCGGCGTCCAGGTGGCCGGCTCCCTCCTGGACCGGGTGCAGGTGGACGTGGACTTCGACCAGGCGCGGGAGTTCGACGCGGCCAACCGGATCAACATCTTCTACGAGGGCGGCGAGGACGACATCCTCCGGCGCCTCGAGGTGGGCGACGTGACGTTCCGCCTGCCGTCGTCCCGCTTCCTCACCGAGGGGATCCCCGCGGGCAACTTCGGCTTCCAGGCCGAGGGCCAGCTGGGGCCCATGGACTTCCAGGCCGTCTGGGCCCAGCAGCGGGGCGACCTGAACTCCCGGGAGTTCCGCCTCACGGGTCTGGGCGACCAACGGGCGTTCGTCCAGGAGGACACGCTCGTGCTGGACGACGCCGACTACGCCCGGGGACAGTTCTTCTTCCTCGTGGATCCGGTGAACCTGGACCGGTACCCCCACGTGGACGCGCTGGCGCTGGACCCGGGCTCGGCACCCCCCACCGTGGCGCCGGGCCCCGACCCCATCCAGCTCTACCGCTTCGAGGACGACCCCGTCTTCCGCCAGCAGGTGGAGGGCTTCATCCAGGCCGACGCCGAGGCCGGGGGACCGGGCGGGACCGTGAAGGAGTCGGGGTGGTTCCGCTACCTCCAGCCCGGAGTCGACTACTTCGTCCACCCCTCGGGCCTCTGGATCGCGCTGCGCACGCCCCTCAGGCGGGAGGAGATGCTGGCGGTCACGTACATCACCGCCGCCGGCGACACCGTGGGAGACTACAACCCGGAGCGTCTCCACAACCTGGGCAACCGACGCCCCACGCTGCGCCTCCTCAAGGCGTCGGGGGCGAACCACCAGCCCGGCCGTCCCACGTGGGACCTGGAGATGCACCAGGTCTACCGCGTCTCCGGCTCCAGGGACGTGGAGCCAGGCTCGGTCCACCTCACCGTGTCCCTGGGCGAGCTCTCCGCCGGCCGGACGTTCAAGCGCGCCCCCACGGGGGACGACGTCACCTTCCTGCGCCTCCTGGGCCTGGACGAGGAATCACCCCTCGACGAGCTGGACGCGTCGTTCGTGTACGCTCCCGGCGCCGACTTCTTCGGAGACCAGCCGCCGGTGCAGGGGACGTTCGTGTTCTTCCCCACGCTGCGCCCCTTCGCCGAGCCTCCGCCGGTGCCGTCCCTCGGGCTCTCGGAGGCGGAGACGGCCCGGATCCTGGGGGAGGACGCCAACCGGCGCATCTACGAGGAGGAGGATCCGTACGAGCGGGACAACGCCGGGCTCTTCCGCCTCACCCTCTCCTACCGCATCCGGAGCGAGGGCGTCATCTCCTCGTTCTCCCTGGGAGCCCTGGGGATCCGGGACGGGAGCGAGCGGGTCTGGCTGGGCGAGCGGCTCCTCGCCCGGGGCGTGGACTACGAGATCGACTACGACCTGGGACAGGTGAGCCTCCTCCAGCCCGAGCTGCTCTTCTCCACCAGCCCCCAGGCGGTGGTGCGGGCCACGTGGGAGCAGCGCTCCCTCTTCCAGGTGGCGCCCACGCAGGTGTTCGGGTTCCGGACCCACAGCGACATCGGGTCGTCGGGAGGTCTGGACTTCCTCACGCTCTACCAGTCGGAGCGCACCGTGGTGACGCGGCCCCAGCTCGGCACCGAGCCCGGCGCGGCCCTCACCGGCGGGGTCAGCGGCAACGCCTCCACGTCCGTGCGCTGGTTCGATCGCCTCCTGGACCGGGTCCCCGGCCTCCGCTTCGAGGGCAATACCACGCTGTCGGTGAGCGGCGAGCTGGCCCTTTCCCTCCCCAACCCCAACACCCGGGGCACGGCGTTCGTGGACGACTTCGACGCTGCCGCCGAGCTGCCGGTGTCCCTGGTCTCCTCCGAGTGGGTCCTGGGGAGCGCGCCCGCCTCCACCGAGGGTGCCGCCCAGGTCCTTCCTCCGGTGCTGGACGCCTCGACGAGCACGCCCGTGGTCTGGCAGCACCAGTGGGTGGTGGAGGCGGGAGGGGACAGCGTGGGTGTCCACGAGGGGTACTTCCCCCAGCGGGACCTGGACCGGGACATCCGCGTGGCGGGGTCGGAGGCACGCGAGCCGGGGCTCCTCCTCTCCTTCGGCAGGGGGGCCCTGGCCCGGCCCGCGTGGCGCTCCTTCACCACCTCCCTGGCCACCACCGGGCTGGACCTCACCAAGACCGACTTCCTTGAGTTCTACGCCGCCGGTGGCGACGGCCTCACCCTCGTCCTGGACCTGGGCTCGGTGAGCGAGGACGCGCTGTTCCTCGACGGCGCCGGCAACACCTCGGGGACCCAGAAGGAGACCGGGGACGCCTGGGGGCTGGGGATCCTGGACCAGGAGGCCGACCCGCGGAAGGGCGAGATCTGGAACACGGCCGCCGACGCCGTGGGGGTGTGGGGGGAGACGTGCCAGGCCCGCCCCGGCGAGATCTACCGGCCGGGAGACCCCCGGGCCATCTGCACCCGGGGCAACGGGCGCCGCGACACCGAGGACCTGGACGGCGACGGCAACCTGGACGAGCAGGAGCGGCACCTGCGCTACGTGGTGCGCCTGGGCCGCGGCTCCCCGTTCCTGGCCCGGGACACGGCGCAGACGCGCACCGCCTTCCGCCTGTACCGCATCCCCATCCGGGGCATCGACGCCGTGGAGGTGGGGGGCGCCATCACCGACGCCGACCTGCGGGCGGTGAAGCACCTGCGCGTCACCGTGTCGGGCTCCCGCACGCAACGCGTGGAGCTGGCCCGCATGCGGCTGGTGGGGTCGCGCTGGATCAAACGCTCCGGCGAGGGGGTCCTGGCGGGGCTGGGGGGCGACACGCTGGTGGGAGGCGGGCGGCTGGAGGTCAGCACGGTGTCCAAGGTCACCGAGGGTGGGGCGTACGCCTCTCCCCCCTTCGTCCAGGAGGACCTGCTGGACCCCACCTCGGCCTTCGCCGGGCAGGGCATCGAGTACAACGAGAAGTCCCTGGGGCTCCGCTTCGACGGTGTGCCGAGCGGCGCCCGGGCCGAGGTGTACCACCGCTTCCCCCAGCGTCCCCGGAACTTCCTGGCCTACCGCCAGGCACGGCTCTGGGTGGTGACCCGCTCCGGCGACTTCGGACCCGACCGTCCGGGGCGCTTCTTCCTCAAGGTGGGCACCGACGCCGAGAACTTCTACCTGTTCCGGACCCGCCTCTCCGCGCCCACCAGCCCCGCCGGCATCCAGGAGGAGGACTGGTACCCCGAGCTGGTGGTCGACTTCCAGGAGTGGTTCGACCTCCGCCAGCGGGCCGAGCAGGAGCTGAACCTCCGTCCCCCCGGCCCCGGCGACCCCCCGGTGATCCTCTGGTCCGCCGACTCCACGTACGCCGTCATCCTCAAGGACCGGGGCCGCGCCCCCGACCTGGCCCACGTCCGCGAGCTCTCCCTCGGCGTCCTGAACGAGGGGAACCTCCCCCTGGATGGGGAGATCTGGATCGACGAGCTCCGGCTGGGCCGCCCCGTTCGGGACCCGGGCACCGCCAGCTCCCTGGAGGCGTACCTGGACGGGGCGGGCGTGGTGACCAGCCGGGTGACGTGGACGAGTCGGGGAGCGCTTTTCCGCCAGCTCCGGGACGAGGCCACGTACCAGACGGACCGCTCCCTGAGCATGTCCTCCACGCTGCACCTGGACCGATGGGCCCCGGCGGACTGGGGGGTGGACGTCCCTCTCACGCTGGACGTGGACCGGACCCGGCAGGACCCGACCTTCCTGTTGAACTCGGACGTCCGCGCCGACCGGCTCCGCAACCTCCGCCCCACCGACTCGAGGCGCACCAGGGTGGGCCTCTCCTTCCGCAAGAGCACCCGTACCGCCAACCCGTTCGTTGGCTTCGTGGTGGACGGTCTGAACGCCCGGGTCGGGTACACGTCGACGAAGGGGTCCACGGTGACGACGGAAAGCCGGGTCCAGGGGGCGGACGCGGGGGTGGGGTGGTCCCGCGAGCCCGAGCGGAGGGACTTCGCCCTCGTCCCCGGCTTCGCCGAGGAGGCGGTGCGCACCCTCCTGCCCCGGTTCCTGGAGGAGCCGCTCCTGGACGCCCGCCTCCGCTGGACGCCGGAGCGGGTCTCGCTGGGGACGTCCTGGGTGCGACAGGACAGCCGGATCCTCCGCTTCGAGCGGATCATCGCGGTGGCGGGCGACACCGTGGCCGTGGCCACCCTGGCCCCCCGGGAGACCATGGAGACGGCCGCCGACGTGCGCCTCCGTCCGCTCCAGGCCCTGGACGCCAGCTTCACGTTCCTGTCGGCCCGCGACCTCCTGCCCCCGGAGGAGGCGGTCACGGACCCCCGCATCCAGGACCTCATCCGCGCCGAGCGGGGCGGCCTCCCCGGGATGGACCTGGGGTGGGAGACGAACCGCACGCTCCGCACCCGTATGGGCTTCCGGCCCCGGATCCTCCGGTGGATGCGTACCGACCTGGACTGGAACAGCGTGTACGGGTCGGACCGGAACGCCAACTTCCTCTTCCGGCAGGTAGCCGGCGGCGACACCCTCCTGGCCCTCACCCGGAACGCGCGGGGGCAGCGGGACTGGCGTGCCTTCCTCTCGGTGGACCCGGGGCTGGCCGCTGAGGGCCTCCTGGGCCCGCGGGTGGAGGGCGAGGACCCGGGCACCGCCCAGTTCCGCGCCCTCCTCGGCTCCCTGAGGCCCCTGGCCGTGACGTACCAGGACGGGCTGGTGTCGCGCTTCCACCGCGACCCGGTGGACCCGGGGTGGAGCTACCAGCTCGGCTGGGGAGGGACCGACGACTTCCGCTTCCTCGCCGGCGACACCGCCGCAACCCTCACCGACCGGGCGGCGTGGACGCTGGGCTCGGGCCTGAGGCTCCCGGGGGGAGGGGCGTTGGACGTGGGCTACAACCGCACCGAGGAGTCCACGCTGGACACCCGCAGTGACCGCCTCACCACGCAGAAGCGTTGGCCCGACGTGCGCGCCGCCCTCCCCCCTCTGGGGATGCCGGCGTTCACCTTCATGCGGCGTCTCTCCCTGTCCACGGGGTATGCCGAGACCGTGCGGGAGACGGTCTACGGGGGCAGGGGACTCCAGCGTCGCCACGAGACCGACGTGCAGGTCCCCGTGGACGTCTCCATCGCGTGGCGAGGCACCCTCGTCACCACGTACCGCGGCTCCTTCCGCGCCGGGGACGCCCAGGACCCCACGGGTCTCACCGAGCGGGACCAGGCAAGGCACTCCCTCTCCGTGAGCTCCCAGTTCCTGCCGCCGGGGGGGTGGGCCCAGCGCCTGGACCGCCCGGTGCGCTTCTCCCTCCTGGCCGGGTACACCGCCGAGCGGGACTGCCGCACCACCGTCACGAAGGACGCGTGCGTTCCCTTCGTGGACCAGGTCCGCCGCTCCCTGTCCGTGTCCCTGGACACGAGCGTGGGGGACTTCGAGGTGGGCATGCAGATGAGCTACGACAGCCGGCGCTCCTTCGTGGGGCAGCAGAACGCCTCCACACAGTTCCAGCTCGGCATCTTCGGGCAGCTCCAGTTCTCCGCGGGGATGCTGCCGGGGGCGCCCCTGAGGTAGGAGGGGACCCGGGCTGCTGCACCGAGCCCAGAGGACCGCCTCGCTTCCCCGGGGAAGGGCGAAGAGATGGGTCGGGGGGAGGACCACGTCGAGAACCCGACCCCGCACCGACTCGGAGGCCGGGTAGACATCGCGGAGGGGCCCGCCAAGGACGTAGACGAAGTAGGCCACCAGCCCGTCCAGCCGCGTGAGGCGGGACAGGGCGAAGACCATGGACCCCAGGAGGAGGAAGCGCAGCGTGGCGTCCACGGCCACCTCGAGGGAGCGGGGGTCGGTCCCGGCGGCCAGGAAGAGCAGGACCATGACGCCGTGGACGAGCCAGAAGGTCACCAGGCTGCAGGCGAACAGAAGGGCGTAGTACGCCGCCGGCGGAACGGCCTTGGAGAACGTCGTCCGGTAGAAGCCCTGCCGGAAGTCGTGCCCCACCGACTTCCGGCCGCCAGGTCCCGTTGCGGCATTCCCGCGCCCGGGCACGCCGGCCACCGTGGGGCATGTCCGACGCCGAGACCCGTGCCCTGGCGAGGGCCGCCGCGTTGCTCCTGGCGGCCAGCCTGGCCCGGCTCGCCTGGAGTCCCCCGTCGCCGTCCCCCGCCGGCCCCGGACGAGGGGAAGGGGATCTGCCGGCGCTGCTGGAGGAGACGCGCGCCCGCACGGCGGAGGCCGAGTCCCGGGCCGAGCCCCTCTCACCCGGCGAGCGTCTCGACCCCAACGACGCCCCCGAGGCGGAGCTGGATCGGCTGCCCGGCGTGGGGCCCTCCACCGCCCGCGCCGTCGTGGAGAGCCGACGGCTGGAGGGGCCCTTCGCCACCGCGGAGGACCTCCTCCGGGTGCCGGGGGTGGGGCCCGCGCTCCTTGAGCGGATCCGTCCCCACCTGAGCGTGGCGCCCCGGCGGAGCTCTCGGGGGGCCCTCCCGGCCCGGACCTCCGGGGCCCGGGGCACTCCCCCCCGCACCCCCGCCCCGCCGGTTGACCTGAACCGGGCCGACACCACGCTCCTCCAGACCCTCCCGGGGGTTGGACCCGCGCTGGCTCGCCGCATCGCCGAGGCCCGACGGGCGGGTCCGTTCCGCACGGTGGACGACCTGGCGCGGGTCCGGGGGATCGGGCCGGCCACCGTGGAGCGGCTCCGGCCCCTGGTCACGGTGGGTCGGTGACGCCCGCTCCGGGCCCGGGCGAGGCTTCCCTTGTACGGGGCGGGAGCCCCCCCGTATTCTTACCCTTGGCCCCATGCGGCTCCCCGCTCAGTCCCCCTAGAAGGATCGGCGCACGGATGTCAGCCAAAGTCGCCCAGGAAATCCGCCTCGGGGATCTCTTCGTGCGCGAAGGGCTCATCACCGAGCAGCAGCTCCAGGAGGCCCTCGCCGAGTCCAAGACCGGCGGGACCCGCATCGGGTACGCGTTGGTGAAGCTCGGCTTCGTGGCGGAAGAGGAGCTGACGCGGATGCTGGCGAAGCAGTACCGCGTGCCCGCCGTGGACCTGGACAAGGTCACGGTGGACGAGAAGATCCTGAAGCTCATCCCGTCCGACGTGGCCCACAAGCACCTGGTCCTGCCCCTGCGCCGGGTGGGCCGGATGCTGACGGTGGCCATGACCAACCCCACCGACTTCTCGGCCATCGACGACCTCAAGTTCATCTCCAAGCTCGACATCGAGCCGGTCATCGTGGGGGAGTACACCCTCCGCAAGCACCTGGAGAACTACTACGGGTCGCAGGAGGACGAGGTCATGTCCTCCCTCCTCGAGGACTTCGGGGAGGAGGACGTGGAGGTCCTGGAGGAGGGCGAGGACGACGTCTCCATGGCCGCCCTCCAGGTGGAGATGGAGTCCGCTCCGGTGGTGAAGTTCATCAACGGGCTCCTCACCGACGCCGTGCTCAAGGGCGTGTCCGACATCCACATCGAACCGTTCGAGAAGGAGATCCGGATCCGCTACCGCATCGACGGGTCCCTGCAGGAGGTCATGAAGCCGCCCATGAAGATGAAGGCGGCCATCACCTCGCGCGTGAAGATCCTGGCGGACCTGAACATCGCCGAGCGGCGCGTCCCCCAGGACGGACGCATCAAGCTGAAGATGAAGAACAAGGTGGTGGACTTCCGTGTCTCCACCCTGCCCGTGATCTTCGGCGAGAAGATCGTGATGCGGATCCTGGACAAGGGGAACCTCACCTTCGACCTGACCAAGTTCGGGTTCGAGAGGAAGGCCCTGGACGACTTCATGTGGGCGATCCAGCGCCCGTACGGAATGGTGCTGGTGACCGGGCCCACGGGCTCCGGGAAGACGACGACGCTCTATTCGGCGCTGTCCCAGATCAACACCATCGACACCAACATCATGACGGCCGAGGACCCCGTCGAGTACAACATCTACGGGATCAACCAGGTCCTCGTCCGCACCGAGATCGGGATGACCTTCGCCGCCGCGCTGAAGGCCTTCCTGCGGCAGGACCCGAACATCATCATGGTCGGTGAGATCCGGGACATCGAGACGGGCGGCATCGCCATCAAGGCGGCCCTCACCGGCCACCTGGTGCTTTCCACGCTGCACACCAACGACACCCCCTCGACCATCACCCGCATGATCGACATGGGGCTCGAGCCCTTCAACGTGGCGTCGGCCCTCAACCTCCTCACGGCACAGCGTCTCGGCCGCCGCATCTGCGGCAACTGCAAGAAGGAGACGACCTACGAGGAGGAGTATCTCAAGGCCGCCAAGATCGACCTGGACTGGGCCGCGAAGACCACCTTCTACAAGGGGGAGGGGTGCGACACCTGCGGCGGCTCGGGGTACAAGGGCCGGTGCGGGTTCTACGAGGTCATGATCATGAGCACCCCGCTCCGGAAGGCCATCATGGCGGAGTTGGGCACCGACGAGCTGCGTGAGCTGGCCCGCTCCGAGGGAATGCTCACCCTGCGGGAAGACGCCCTCAAGAAGGTGGAGCGGGGTACCACCACGCTGGACGAGGTCGTGAAGGAAACCACCGTCGTCGACTGACGCGGCGGACCAGAGAACACCGGAAAGGAATCTGAATGAACCAGCCCGCCGGCCAGACGGCCCCTCCGCCCCAGCAGGAGATCAGCCTGCGCATCCTCCTCCAGGAGATGATCCAGAGAGGTGCGTCCGATCTCCACATCACGGTGGGGAACCCGGCCAAGCTGCGAGTCGATGGCGATCTCACCAACTCCAAGACCAACCAGGTCCTCACCCCCAAGGACACGCTCCAGCTCGCGTACTCCATCCTCACGGAGAACCAGAAGAAGCGGTTCGAGACCGAGGACGAGCTGGACTTCTCCTTCGGCGTGCAGAACCTGTCGCGGTTCCGCGGCAACGTGTACAAGCAGCGGGGCTGCGTTGCGATGGCCATCCGGCAGATCCCCTACGAGATCATCTCCATCGAGAAGCTCGGGCTGCCGCCCATCATCAACAAGCTGTCCGAGCGGCCGCGCGGGCTGGTGCTGGTGACGGGGCCCACCGGGTCCGGGAAGTCCACCACGCTGGCGGCCATGGTGGACAAGGTGAACCGGGAACGGAAGGGTCACATCATCACCATCGAGGACCCCATCGAGTTCATCCACCGCCACCAGAACTGCATGATCAACCAGCGGGAGGTGGGGGCCGACACCAAGAGCTTCACCGCCGCGCTGAAGTACGCCCTGCGGCAGGACCCCGACGTCATCCTCATCGGCGAGATGCGGGACCTGGAGACGATCTCCGCGGCGCTCACCATCGCGGAGACGGGCCACCTGGTGTTCGCGACGCTCCACACCAACTCGGCGGCCGAGTCCATCAACCGGGTCATCGACGCCTTCCCCTCGCACCAGCAGGCCCAGATCCGGGCGCAGCTGGCGTTCGTGCTGGAGGGAGTGGTGACCCAGACGCTCCTCCCCAAGGCAAAGGGGAAGGGGCGGGTCGCGGCCTGCGAGATCATGGTGTGCACCCCGGCCATCCGCGCCGTCATCCGCGACGAGAAGATCCACCAGATCTACTCGCTCATGCAGGCCGGCAAGAAGCACGGCATGCAGACCATGAACGACGCGCTCCAGATGCTGTATATGAAGGGGGAGGTGACGCTGGAGGAGGCCCTCAAGCGGTCCGGGGACCCGGCGGAGCTTCTCCGAGCCGTGGGCGAGCCCGTGCCGGCTTCGCTCCAGTGACGTCGCTGTCCAACGAGGCCAGGTAGAGGATCATGCCCACCTTCGCGTATTCGGCAAGACCCGCCTCCGGCGGTGACATCCAGTCCGGGGAGATCGACCTTCCCACCAAGGACGACGTCCTCGCGTACCTGCACCGGCAGAAGATGATCCCCGTCTCCGTACGGGAGAAGTCGAAGGACTTCAACATCTCCTTCGGCAGCGGAGTGGGGACACGGGACATCGTGATCTTCACCCGCCAGTTCGCCACCATGATCAACTCCGGCCTGCCGCTGGTGCAGAGCCTGGACATCCTGGGCGAGCAGACGGAGAACCCCGCGCTGCGCAAGACCATCCAGGAGACGCTCTACGACGTCGAGTCGGGCCACACGCTGGCCGACGCCATGGGGAAGCATCCGAAGGTGTTCACCGAGCTGTTCGTGAACATGGTGGCCGCCGGCGAGGCCGGCGGTATCCTGGACACGATCCTCCTGCGCCTGGCCACGTTCCTGGAGAAGAACGACGCCCTGGTGCGGAAGATCAAGGGCGCCATGGTCTACCCCGCGGTGATCTTCTCGGTGGCCGGCGGCGCCATCGTGATCCTGCTCATCTTCGTGATCCCGACCTTCCAGTCCATGTTCGAGTCGGCGGGCATTCCCCTGCCGCTCCCGACGCGGATCGTCATCGGGATGTCCGCCTTCCTGCAGGCGTGGTGGTGGGCCTGCGGCGCGGGTGCCGTGGGCGCCGTGGTGGGGATCAAGCAGTTCTATGCGACGAGCCAGGGGCAGCTCCTCATCGACAAGCTGATGCTCTCGCTTCCCATCCTGGGCGACATGCAGCGCAAGGCCGCAGTGGCCCGGTTCACCCGCACGTTGGGCACGTTGGTGTCCTCGGGCGTGTCCATCCTCGAGGGTCTGGAGATCACGGCCAAGACGGCGGGCAACCGGGTGATCCACGACGCCGTCATGGGCTCCCGTGCCTCCATCGCCGGGGGTGAGACCATCGCGGGGCCTCTGAAGGAGTCGGGGGTCTTCCCGCCCATGGTGGTCCAGATGATCAACGTCGGTGAGCAGACCGGCGGACTGGACGAGATGCTCACCAAGATCGCCGACTTCTACGACGAAGAGGTGGACGCCGCGGTGGAGACGCTGCTCTCCGCCATGGAGCCCATCATGATCGTCGTGCTGGGCGTGGTGGTGGGTGGCATGATCGTGGCCATGTACCTGCCGATCTTCGACATGATCAACGCGGTGAAGTAGCGCGCGTGACGCCGCGCGCGCTCCCTCCGCTCAGGAGCAGAGAGGCCCGGGAGACCGGGCCTCTCGCGTTTGCGTAGACCATGGCCATCGAGACCCTCGGACCCGACCGCACCAGCTACAGGGGCCCCCGCGCGTGGCTCCTGGTGCGCTCGCCCCAGCGCCTGGCGTTTCCCGGGTTCAGGGGAGTCCTGGCGGCCTGGCTCGTCCTGGTGGCGGTCTCTGTGGCCACGGGGCTCCTCAACGTGTGGATGGGGTGGAACGGCATCCCCGTGAGCGTTGCGGCGCTGACGGTGGACCTGACCATCTACCCCCCCTTCCTCATCGCGCTCCTCCTCACCATCTGGCTCGGGCCGGGCTGGGGAATGGTGCCGCTCTACCTGGCCAACGTCGCCAGCGCGCTGGCCACGGGCATGGGCCCGGCGGCGGCGTTGGTCTTCGCCCTGGCCGCGCCCGTGGAGCTGATCCTCATCTGGGGGTCCATGGTCCTCCTGAACGTGGACCCGTCCCTCTCCACGTGGCGGGACCGGACCGCGTTCGTGCTCATCGGCCTCATCGCGGCCACGGCTTCGTCGCTCGCCACGCCCATCTGGAACGCCGCCAACGGGCTCGACCTCCTCCAGGGGCTGCGGGTGTGGCGGGGCTGGGTGGTCGGCGACCTGGTCCAGGTGGCCTTCATCGGGGCTCCCTGCCTCGTCCTCTTCACCTCGAGAATCCACCGGGTGCTGGCGGGGCGCTTCCCCGACGCCGCGGGCCATCCCGCCAGCCACCGAGCGGCGGTGGCGTTCGTGTCCTCGCTGTTCGTCCTCCTTGGAGCCCTGGCCCTCATGGGGGTGGCCGTCCTGGTGGGGGCCCTGGAGCTGGACCCGCGCATGCGGACCCCCGCTGGGGAGTTCCTCGTGCCCCGCCTCCAGGAGATCGGCGTCCTCCTTGGCGTGGCCTTCGCGGTGCTCATGCTCACCGCCGTGGTGTACACCGCCGCGCTGGCGCGCCTGGGCGAGCGGGACCGCCTCCTGGCGCTCCGCGACCCCCTCACGGGGGTGCTGAACCGCCGGGCGTTCCCCGACATCTACGAGCGCGAGGGGGCGCGTAGCCGGCGCCTGGGGCAGGGGGTCTCGCTCCTCTTCCTCGACCTGGACCAGTTCAAGCTCCTCAACGACCGCCACGGCCACGTCGTGGGAGACCGGGTTCTCCGCCACTTCGCCCGCCGGCTGGGGGAGCTGGTCCGGGACACCGACGTGGTCTTCCGCTGGGGTGGGGAGGAGTTCCTGGTGCTCCTTCCCCACACCGGCCCCACCGAGGCACCCCTGCTGGCGGAGCGGGTCCGGAGTGCCGTGGAGGCGGAGGAGATCCGCGTGAGGGACGGGCGGGAGCCCATCCGCATCACGGTGAGCGTGGGCGTGGTGGGGGCCACCGAGCCCCCCCGGGAGTGGCAGGCCCTGGTGGCCCGTGCCGACGACGCGGCCTATCGGGCCAAGGACGGCGGGAGGAACCAGGTGGTTCAGGTGCCGTTCGAGCGAACGGGTGCGCCCGACGGGCCTGCGTGACCTCCGACGCGCGGAACTCGGGGCTCGCCCGCGTGGTGGGATGCGCAGCGGCGCTGCTCCCGGGTGGTTCCCGCCCCGGGGCTGGCGTGCCGTCTGCGGCTGTTCTTCCGGGTGGAGCCGCGCGTGCCCGGATGGCGGGTCCCGCGAGGCGACGCGCCCTCCCCTACATCATCAGGCCGGCGCTCACGGCGCCCACGACCACCATGGCCGCCCACAGGGCGGGGTGGGCCCACACCGGGCGAAGCTGGCGCTTCACCTCGGACAGCCGGTGCCCGTTGAGGGCGACGGCCATGTGGCCCTCTCCGTCCTTTCGTCCTTCGATGAGGCGGTCCTTGAGGAGGTCGTTGACGGCCTTCTGGAAGCGCTCGGGGTCCTTGGAGAAGCCAGGGATCTGGGCAGGGCGCGTCAGGGCCGCCCCCTGGGTCTCTTCGTAGGCTCGCGTGAGCGACTGGAGGATCGTCTTCTTCGGCGACATGGTCGTCGTGCGTGGTTGAGGTCCGGGATGGGGCACCCGCGCCCCACGGCTCCCCCTACGGAACCGGCGGCGAGAAGGTGTCAACGTCGGAGCGGCGCGGGACGCCCAAGGTGGCGTTGCCGAGCTATTTGTCGCCTGGGCGACATTACCGCCCTGAGGTGACCGGGGGAGCGCCGGCCTCCGCAAGTCCTTGTCCCGCAACGACCGGACGCGGCGGCGGCCGGCCGCGGATGCGACGCCGGGGGCGGCCCCCCGGCGTTACGCCCTCGTAGCCGGATGTTTGCGTTGCGATTCCCTGGTATCCGTTACAATTGTTGCCACGATCGTTGAAGTTCCGATGTGCTCAGCACCCATAGCCATTTTTCGGAGGAATTCCATGCGACTCAGCAACGGTGTACGGTGGTTTGCCGTCGCCGCGGCGCTGACGTTCGCGGGAGAGGCCGCCGCTCAGTCCAGCACGTCCCTCACCGGGCGCGTCATGGACGAGAGCGGCGTTCCGCTTTCCGGCGTCCAGGTCGTGGTGACGAACCAGAACTCGGGAACCCAGAACGGCG
>BTVB01000030.1:0-54454 GCA_045863275.1 Gemmatimonadota bacterium | reverse complement strand
GGCGAGCACTGGACGCCGCGCGATGCGGTGAAGCTCATGGCCAAGCTGATCTTCCTGCCGGTCGCTGCGGGGATTGAATCGGGCACCTACCTGCTCTACGACGGCGCCTGCGGGACGGGCGGCATGCTCACGGTCGCGGAGGAGACGCTCGAAAAGGTCGCTGCCGAGCACGGCAAGGAAGTGGCGACCCACCTCTACGGCCAGGAGATCAACGCCGAAACCTACGCCATCTGCAAAGCTGACCTTCTGCTCAAGGGCGAAGGCGATGCTGCGGACAACATCGTGGGCGGGCCCGAGCACTCGACGCTCGCGAACGACGCGTTCCCCTCGCGCGAGTTCGACTTCATGCTCTCCAATCCCCCATACGGCAAGAGCTGGAAGAGCGACTTGGAGCGCATGGGCGGCAAGAAGGGTCTCAAGGACCCGCGCTTCTTGATCGAGCACGCAGGCGACCCGGAGTACTCGCTCGCCACCCGCTCGAGCGACGGCCAGATGCTGTTCCTGGCCAACATGCTCTCGAAGATGAAGCAGGGCACGAAGCTCGGCAGCCGCATCGCCGAGGTGCACAACGGCTCATCACTCTTCACCGGCGACGCCGGGCAGGGCGAGAGCAACATCCGCCGCTGGATCATCGAGAACGACTGGCTGGAAGCCATCGTTGCTCTGCCGCTCAACATGTTCTACAACACCGGCATCGCCACCTATGTCTGGGTGCTGACGAACCGCAAGCCGACGCACCGGAAGGGAAAGGTCCAGCTCATTGACGCCACGCAGTGGTTCAAGCCGCTGCGCAAGAACCTTGGCAAGAAGAACTGCGAGCTCTCCGACGAGGACATCGCGCGCATCTGCGACACCTTCCTCGCATTCGAGGAGACCGAGCAGTCAAAGATCTTCCCGAACGCCGCCTTCGGCTACTGGAAGGTCACCGTCGAACGGCCCCTGCGCCTGGACGGCATCGATGCAGAGCGGGCGTATACGGCAGCGGAGATCAAGAAGCTCAAGGAGGCCCACGAGCGAGCCGACGAGGCCCCGCCGGTCATCCGGAAGATCCACAAGAAGGGCACAGCGGCCGATCCACTCCGCGGTCGGTTTGAAGCTACGATCCGTGGCAAGCCCGCCGTGGTGGAGTACGAGCCGGACTCCGAGCTGCGCGACACCGAGCAGGTACCGCTGCTCGAAGAGGGCGGTATCGAGGCCTTCCTGCGCCGCGAGGTTCTGCCGCATGCGGCCGACGCCTGGTACGTACAGGACAGCGTGAAGACCGGCTACGAAATCAGCTTCACTCGCTACTTCTACAAGCCGCAACCCCTACGCACGCTCGAGGAGATCCGCGCCGACATCCTGGCGCTGAAGAGGGAGACCGAGGGGCTGCTCGCAGAGATCATAGGGAGCGCGCACTGATGGCCACGCAGCGCTACTCCGTCACCCCGCACCCCATCGAGACCCTGCTCACCTGGGTCAAGTCGGGCGAGATCGCCATCCCCGAGATCCAGCGGCCCTTCGTCTGGGATGCGACCAAGGTCCGTAACCTCCTCGACTCGCTGTATCAGGGCTACCCGGTCGGCTACCTGATCTCCTGGCGCAACCCGACGGTTAAGCTCAAGGACGGCACGCCCTCCGCGGGCAAGCGCATCCTTATCGACGGCCAGCAGCGGGTCACCGCGCTGATGGCGGCGCTGCTCGGCCGGGAGGTGCTCACTCGGGACTACGAGACGGTGCGCATCCGCATCGCCTTCCACCCGGGCGAGGAACGCTTCGAGGTCCGTAACCCCGCCATCGAGAAGGACAAGGCCTGGATCGACGATGTGGCGAGGCTCTTCGCGAGCGACGTCTACCTGGGCGACCTGACCGACGAGTACGTGAGCAGGAACCCCGAGGCGAACCGTGCGCAGATCGGCAAGGTGCTTGAGAAGGTCGCGAAGATCACGAACAACCACGTGGGCCTGATCGAGCTGGCCGAGGACCTCGACATCGAGACCGTCACCGAGATCTTCATCCGGGTGAACTCGGCAGGCACCGAGCTGTCGCAGGCGGACTTCGCGATGTCGAAGATCGCCGTCAACGAGAGCTACGGCGGCAACGAGCTGCGCAAGGCCATCGACTACTTCTGCCACCTGGCCGTGGCCCCGGAGTTTTATTCGAAGATCGAGAAGGGAGACCCCGCGTTCGCGGCGTCCGGTTTCTGGCCGAGGATGAAGTGGCTTAAGGACGTGAACGAAGACCTCTACGACCCCACCTACACCGACATGCTGCGCGTCGCCTTCACCTCGGAGTTCGGCCGCGGCAAGCTGCAGGACCTCGTGGCGCTGCTCTCGGGCCGAAACTTCGAGACTCGCGAGTACGAGGAGACGATCGCCGAAGCGTCCTTCGCCAAACTGAAGGCTGGGATCGAGGCCTTCATGAGCAAGACCCACTTCGATCGACTGACGATGATCCTGCGCTCGTCGGGGTTCCTGACCTCCGACCTGATCCGCAGCCAGAATGCGGTCAACTTCGCCTACATCGTCTACCTGCGCGGCCGCTCCGCCGGGCTCCCCGCCGACGACCTGGAGCGTCTGGTCCGGCGCTGGTACGCCATGTCGATCCTGACGGGGCGCTACGCGGGCAGCCCCGAGACGGCCTTCGATCTGGATATCCGCCAGATCGAAAGCCAGGGCCTGGCCGCCTACGTGGAGTCGGTGATCGCGAACGAGCTCCCGGACACCTTCTGGACCGGCATGCTGCCGCAGCTTATGGACACCTCGTCCTCCACCAGCCCCTATTTCATCGCCTACCAGGCCGCCCAGGCTCGGCTCGGCGACAAGGGCTTTCTGTCGACCGACATCACCGTGCGCGACCTCCTGCTTAACCGCGGAGACAAGCACCACGTCTTCCCGCGCAAGCACCTGAAGGGGCAGGGCCTCACCCGTGGCCGCTACAATCAGATTGCCAACTTCGTCATCGCCCAGAGCGAGATCAACATCGCCATCGGCGATAAACCGCCGGAGAGGTACTTCGCAGAAATCATCGAGCAGGTGAACGGCGGCAAGAAGCGCTACGGCGGCATCACGGACGCTGCGCGCCTCTGCGAGAACTACGAGCAAAACTGCCTACCGGCCAGCTTACTCAACGGCGTGGTCCCCGCCTACGACGACTTCCTCGCCGAACGCCGTCGGCTGATGGCGCTTCGCATCAAGAAGTGGTTCGAGGTGCTGTCGTGATCGACGGCCTGAAGCCATATCCTAGGATGAAGGACTCCGGCGTGCCGTGGCTGGGGCAGGTGCCGGAGCATTGGGAAACGGAGCGCGCCAAATGGCTGTTCCGGAAGATGAGTAGGCCTGTGAGGGATTCCGAGGAGGTGGTGACCTGCTTCCGTGATGGCACCGTCACTCTCCGCAAGAACCGACGCACTCGCGGGTTCACTGAGTCACTCAAGGAGATCGGCTACCAAGGCATTCGTCGTGGCGATCTCGTCATTCACGCCATGGACGCGTTTGCCGGCGCCATCGGGGTAGCCGACTCCGACGGAAAGGCCACCCCGGTCTACTCCGTGTGTGAGCCTCAGCCGAACGTGGACTCGCACTACTACGCCTACACCGTCCGAGAGATGGCGCGGAGCCAGTGGATCCAGGCTCTGGCGAAGGGTATCCGCGAACGTTCAACGGACTTCCGTTTTGAAGGCTTTGGATCTCAGCCGGTCCCGCTCCCACCGCTCTTCGAACAAGCCGCCATTGTCCGCTTCCTCGACCATGCGGACCGGCGGATTCGGCGGTACATCCGCGCCAAGCAGGAGCTTATCAAGCTGCTTGAGGAGCAGAAGCAGGTTGTCATCCACCGCGCCGTCACCCGCGGCCTCGACCCAAGTGTCCGCCTCAAGCCCTCCGGCGTGGAGTGGCTGGGGGATGTGCCGGAGCATTGGGAGGTCTGCACCCTTCGGCGGGTCATTACCAGGGCAGTCGATGGACCTCACCACTCACCCAACTACGTAGACGACGGGATTCCGTTTCTATCCGCGCGGAACATCAAGACGGACTGCTGGAGTCTCGACGACGTAAGATTCATCTCGGAAGAGGACTACGCTGAATTCAGCAAGCGAATCGCTCCGGAGGTTGGTGATGTGCTTTACACGAAAGGCGGCACCACCGGCGTCGCCCGCGTCGTCGACCTACCCTTCCGCTTCCAGGTCTGGGTTCACGTCGCGGTCTTGAGGGTGAAGAGACATAAGGTGGTGCCGGACTATCTGGCACTCGTATTGAACTCACCGCGCTCCTACGAGCAGGCGCAGCTGTTCACACGCGGCGCGACCAATCAGGATCTCGGCCTTGGGCGCATGAAGGCGGTGTGGTTCGCGTTGCCGCCAATCTCTGAACAGAACGCGCTCCTCAAAGCGCTCGAGGATGAGACTCAGAACCTCCGAGCGGCAGTCCATGGTGCCCGCCGCGAGATCACCCTCCTCCGCGAATACCGCACCCGCCTGATCGAGGACGTGGTCACCGGGATGCTCGACGTGCGCGAGGCGGCCGCCCGGCTGCCAGACGCACTGGAGGAGCGCGATCCCCCCGACGAGCTTGAGGCCGAGGGCGGTGGAGACGAGTCAGGCGCCGACGAGACCGACGAGGTGCCGGAGAAGGTCGAAGTATGATTACCGACACCTCGGAGCGAGGTCTCGAGCGGCTGGTCTGTACGGCGCTGACCGGCTCGGCCTGCGACCCAGGGACGGGGGAGGCGGATGGTGTCCGCGAGCGCCCCGCCGCCTACGGCGCGGGCTGGATCTGTGGTGCGCCCGAGGACTACGATCGCGAGTACTGTCTGGACTTCGCCCAGCTCTCCTCGTTCCTGCGCGCGACGCAGCCGGAGGTAGGCGACGCGCTGCACCTCGACCAGGACGGGCCGATGCGGCGCAAGTTCCTGGCGCGGCTGCAGGGCGAGATCACGAAGCGCGGCACCATTGACGTGCTCCGCCACGGACTCAAGCACGGGCCGCACCAGCTCGACCTCTTCTACGGCACGCCTTCGCCGGGGAATGCCAGGGCGGCCGAGCGCTACGGCCAGAACCGCTTCAGCGTCACGCGCCAGCTCCGCTACAGCCGCAACGAGACGCAGCGCGCCCTCGACCTGGGGCTCTTCATCAACGGTTTGCCCGTCGCGACCTTCGAGCTGAAGAACAGCCTGACCAAGCAGACGGTCGCCGATGCCGTCGAGCAGTACCAGCGCGACCGCGACCCGCGCGAGACGCTCTTCGAGTTCGGTCGTTGCATGGTCCACTTCGCGGTGGACGACCATGAGGTACGCTTCTGCACGCACCTCAAGGGCAAGGGCTCGTGGTTCCTGCCCTTTAACCAGGGCTGGAACGACGGCGCGGGCAACCCGCCGAACCCGGACGGGCTCAAGACCGACTACCTCTGGAAGCGCATCCTCACTCGCGACGGCCTGACCGACATCCTCGAGAACTACGCGCAGATCGTCGAGACGAAGGACGAAAAGACCGGCAAGAAGAGGGCGGTGCAGGTCTGGCCGCGCTTCCACCAGCTCGACGTGGTCCGCCGGCTGCTCGCCGACGCGCGGGCGAGCGGCGCGGGCAAGCGCTACCTGATCCAGCATTCGGCGGGCAGCGGCAAGTCGAACTCCATCGCCTGGCTCGCGCACCAGCTTATCGGGCTCGAGAGAGACGGGGCGAGGGTGTTCGACTCGATCATCGTCGTCACCGATCGCCGGATTCTCGACCAGCAGATCCGGAACACCATTAAGCAGTTCGCGCAGGTGACCGCGACGGTCGGCGCGGTGACGGGGGATTCGGGCAGCAAAACAGGTCAGCTCGCCGGATTCCTCGCAGCGGGTAAGAAGATCATCATCTCCACGGTCCAGACGTTTCCGTTCGTTCTGAACGAGATCGGCGATACCCACCGCGGCAGGCGCTTCGCGATCGTGATCGACGAGGCGCACTCGAGCCAGGGCGGGCGGACTTCGGCCGCGCTATCGAAGGCGCTCTCCACGGCCGGCGCCGAGGAGAACGACGAGACGATCGAGGACAAGATCAACCGGCTGATGGAGGCGAAGAAGCTCCTCCCGAATGCCAGCTACTTCGCCTTCACCGCCACGCCCAAGAACAAGACGCTCGAGATCTTCGGCGCGCCCGAGCCGCAGGCCGACAGCACGGTGAAGCACCGGCCGTTCCACAGTTACACGATGAAGCAGGCGATCCAGGAGGGCTTCATCCTGGATGTGCTCAAGCACTACACCCCGGTCGAGAGCTACTACAAGCTGGTCAAGAAGGTCGAGGGCGATCCGGAGTTCGACACCAAGCGCGCGAAGAAGAAGTTGCGCCGCTACGTCGAGAGTCACGAACACGCGATCCGGCTCAAGGCCGAGATCGTGGTGGATCACTTCCACGAGCAGGTGCTGGCGCTGAACAAGATGGGCGGCGAGGCGCGTGCGATGGTGGTGACGAGCGGCATCGAGCGCGCGATCCAGTACTACCACGCCATCCGCGACTACCTGGCTGAGCGCAAGAGCCGCCACCAGGCGATCGTGGCGTTCTCCGGCGAGCACGAGTACGGCGGCGTCAAGGTCAGCGAGGCCTTGCTCAATGGCTTCCCCTCGAGCCAGATCGCCGAGAGGATCCAGAAGGACCCGTACCGCTTTCTGATCTGCGCCGACAAGTTCCAGACCGGCTACGACGAGCCGCTCCTGCACACCATGTATGTGGACAAGGTGCTCTCCGGCATCAAGGCGGTGCAGACGCTCTCGCGTCTCAACCGCGCACATCCGAAGAAGCACGACGTGTTCGTTCTCGACTTCATGAACGACGCGGACATGATCCAGGAGGCCTTCGCCGACTACTATCGCACGACGGTTCTGGCCGAGGAGACCGATCCGAACAAGTTGCACGACCTCAAGACGGCGTTGGACGGATATCAGGTTTACGCCCCAGCGCAGATGGACGAGCTCGTGGCGCTCTACCTCGGCGGGGCGGACCGCGACCGGCTCGATCCCATCCTCGACGCCTGCGTCGCCGACTACCGGGAGCGGCTCGACGAGGACGGCCAGGTGGACTTCAAGGGCAAGGCCAAGGCGTTCCTGCGGGCGTACGGATTCCTCTCTTCGATCCTCCCCTACACGCACGCCGAGTGGGAGAAGCTCTCGATCTTCCTGACCTTCCTCGTGCCGAAGCTGCCCGCCCCCGTAGAGGAGGACCTGTCCAAGGGTATCCTCGATGCGATCGATATGGACAGTTACCGGGTCGAGAAGCAGGCCGCGATCAAGATCCAGCTCCCGGACGCGGAGGCGGAGATCGAGCCGGTGCCGACCACGGGCGGCGGCCGCAAGCCCGAACCGGAGCTCGACCGGCTCTCGAACATCTTGAAGACCTTCAACGACCAGTTCGGCAACATCCCGTGGACCGACGCGGATCGCGTCCACAAGCTCATCACCGAGGACATCCCCGCTCGCGTGGCCGCGGATCCACGGTACCAGAATGCCCGCAAGAACTCCGACCGCCAGAACGCGAAGATCGAGCACGACGAGGCCCTAAAGCGCGTCATGACCGCCGTGCTCAAGGACGACACGGAGCTGTTCAAGCAGTTCATGGACAACGAGGGGTTCCGGCGCTGGATGACGGACACGGTGTTCGGGCTGACGTACGAAGAGGGCATTGGCCAGAGAGCTGGTCCGTGAGGGCTTCGACCTCGCGTTTCCAACAGGTTGCCGCAGCGGGCGCTTCGCGCCCCTGCCCTGCCCTTCGCTCCGGGACATGCCATCCGCACGTCAGGCGACTTTGAACCTCGCGCGGCATCACCGACCCTCAGGATAAACGATGCAGGGCACTGTAGCCAACACAGACCGTGGGTGGTTCGAGTACCTGCGTGGACGCCCCGACGTCTCGGAGGTCAACTTCTGGTCTCCGTCGCCCCGGCGCTCATTCCGGGGTGTCCCGATGACGCCGTTCTTCTTCCGGCTCAAGGCCCCCGTGAAGGCCGTGGCCGGCTTCGCGTTCTTCGCTCGATGGGAGCGACTGCCGGTATGGCTGGCGTGGGAAGCGTTCGGGGCTGGCAACGGAACGGATTCTTTCCCCGACCTCGTCGCGCGGCTCGCGAAGCTGCGAGCGGGCATTCGCTATGAACCCCCTCCCGGACCCGATGAGATCGGGTGCTCCATTCTTCTCGATCCGGTGTTCTTCCCGCCGGACCTCTGGGTGCCCGAGCCCGGTGACTGGAAAGAGAGGACGCAAGGGTACCGTTACTACGACATGGATTCCGGCGAAGGGGCGGTCCTGTGGGCACGGTGCAGGGAGGCTGCCCGCGCGGTCGCAGGCCAATCCTACGATCAACCGGCCGCAGTCGTCGAACGCGCCGCCCGGTACGGCGCTCCCCAGCTGGTGATGCCGCGGCTCGGGCAGGGGGGATTCAGGATAGCCACGCTTCAAGCGTACCAGCGAGCCTGTGCCGTCACCGGTGAGCATTCGCTTCCGGCCTTGGAGGCAGCCCACATATGGCCGTACCGGGACGGCGGACCCCATGAGGTATCCAACGGCATCCTGATGCGAGCTGATCTGCATCGCCTCTTTGATCGAGGGTACGCGACCATCACGCCCGACCTGACCTTTCATGTGAGCCCCAAGCTGAGACGCGACTTCCACAACGGTCGCGCCTACTACCCGTTCGACGACCAGCCCGTCATGGTGCCCGAGCGCCCGGAAGACCGGCCGGATCCGGAACGCCTCGAGTGGCACGTTCAGAACGTCTTCCTCGGCTGACGCCACCGAACCGGAGCGACTAGCACGTGTTCAACCGGACCCACGACGCCCGAGTGAGAGCCGCTGCGTTCGAATGGCTCGGCGCGCAGGTCTCGATGCACGGTGACGTCATCCCACGCCCCGTGCTCGCGGAGGGGTTCCGGTTCGAGGGACATCGAGTCCGCCTCCTGGGCCCTCAGGGCATCTTCAAGCCCGCGTTGATGGAGGTGCCGCTCTCCATCACGACAGCACCCAATGGTCCGTACGACGACGCCTTCGGCCGGGACGGACTACTGCGGTATCGGTATCGGGGCACCGATCCGATGCACCCGGACAACCGAGGCCTGCGCTTCGCCATGCAGGAGGGTCTTCCTCTGGTCTACCTGCACGGGGTGCTGCCGGGGAAGTACGTGGCCACGTGGCCCGTCTTCATCGTCCAGGACCAGCCGGAGGTCCTCTCCTTCTCCGTGGCCGTCGACGATGCGCAGCACCTGGGCCTCGCGGAATCCGGCAGGATCCTCGGGGAGGCGAGCGAGGTGCGCCGCGAGTACGTGACGGCGGTCGCGCGGCGTCGGTTGCATCAGAGGGCGTTCCGGGAGCGCGTCCTGGCAGCCTACCGGCACCAATGCTCCCTGTGCCGGCTGAAGCACGACGAGCTGCTCGACGCTGCCCACATCATTCCCGACGCGGAGCCGGAGGGAGAGCCAGTGGTCAGCAACGGGCTGTCCCTGTGCAGGCTTCACCATGCGGCCTTCGATCGGTTCTTCGTGGGGGTGCGGCCCGACTACGTGATCGAGATCCGCCCGGACCTCCTCACCGAGACCGACGGCCCGACGCTCCGACACGCCATCCAGGCCCTCCACGGCCAGCGGATCATCCTGCCCAGAAGGAAGGAGCACCATCCGTCCGTAGATCTGCTGGCGACCCGGTACGATCGCTTCCTCGAAGTGGCGACGGCCCCGTAGGTCGGGAGTTCACAGCCCCATGATGCCCTTCTTCTTCGTCCTGGCCTTCCTGTTCAGCTTCATCTTTCCCATCGTGGGCATCGTGGCCGTCGTCACCTACATCCGCCGCACCCGGCGCCTCGAGCAGATGGAAACCGACGGCTCGCTCTACGGGAGGGTTCTCGACGGCCTGGACCAGATCGACATGCGCCTCGACGCCATCAACGAGCGTTTGGCGCGCATTGAGGATCGGGAGCGCCTGACCAGCGGTGAGAGCCACGAAGTGGTGGACGAGGGCGACGGAGACTAACGTCTGCCGGGGCCCCACACCGAGCCCAGGTGGGCCGCATGGGGACGAACGATGGAGGGCCGAGCGCTGGCTGTCGTATGCACCCTCCGAGGGGAGCGGATCCGGCCCCTGTCCGCGAGGGGCATGGACCGCAAGGAGCGTTGGCTCTATGAGCAAGCCGAAGCTGAAGCCGATTCCTGAGTTTGCCTCCGAGGCGGAGGAGCAGGAATTCTGGGCCACGGCGGATACCACCGAGTACTTCGACTGGTCGCGGGCCCAGCGTGTCGTATTCCCGAAGCTCAAACCGACGACCACGCCGATCTCCATGCGGCTCCCCGAGACGCTCCTTACCGAGCTCAAGCGGTTGGCGAACGAGCAGGATGTTCCGTATCAAAGCCTGATGAAGGTCTATCTCTCGGAGAGAGTTGCCCTGGAACGTCGGCGCCGCAACTCGACGGTGAAGGCCTAGGTTCCATCACGGCGACGGAACATCGGGCCCAATCAGACATTCCGTCTTGGAGCGGCACGCCTGAGACTTTGAACGTTCTATGAGAGCGATCGTCAAGGGCGGGCTTCGCCCTGGCCGAGCGTGGAGCCGGAGGGCTCTTGGCGATCAGCCCCGTTGGTTGGGATGACGAGGCACGTGGGCGAGGGGCCTTGGAGCGCGAGTCAGTGTTCGAGCGCATGAGAGACCTCGGACGGTTCGGGATCCGATGGTGGACGTGAGTCAGCGCGTAGCGTGTCGCGGGAAGCGAACGATGGTTCTATCTGAGACTCGACTCAGGTAGGAGTCGGCCTGACGCTTCTTCGGGTTCAGCGGGGGTGCCTACGGTTATGCGTGTGCCTCAGCGGGACTGAGAACTTCACAGCCGGGCGAAACGTTCAAATCGAGACAGTCCCCCGCACTCCCTGGTCCCGGATCCTCGAGGGTACGGCCGAGGCGAAGGCCAGGCGGACGACCTCGTGGGTCCGGGCGCTTAGCGCGTGTGCACGGTCAAGTAGGTCGGATCGTAGGGTTCTCCTGTCTTCCAGGTGCGCAGGGCGACGGCGGCGAGCTTGCGGGCCAAGGTGAGACGGGCGAGCTCGGGGCGGACGCCCCGATCGAGCAAGGCGAGAAAGAGATCCCGGAGCGGACCGGGACGGGCCGTGGCGCCGCTGGCCGCACCCTTGAAGATCTGCTTCAGGACGGGATGATGGTTGCGGTTGAGGCCGCGGGTGAGCGGGGCCCGACGACGTCGGATGGGCCGGCCGAGTTCGAGGACGTACTCCGCGCTCGTGGCCGTGGTGACGGCGAGGCCCGCGTAGGCCCAGAGACTGCGCTTGCTACGGAAGCGCCAGGGGGTGCGGAGGATGGCGAGCAGTTGAGCGACACGGACGTGTCCGAACTGAGGCACGGTGTTGAGGACGAGCCAGGCGGGATGACGTTGGGCCTCGCGCACCATGCGGGCCTTGGCCCTGGGCCTGAGCTCCTGGAGGAGATCGAGCTGGGCGTAGAGCATCTCGGCCCGAACACGTGCCCCGCCCGCCGGGAGCTTGGCGAGCCACTGCTCGCGGTGGGCAGGTCGGTAGACCTTGGTATCCGGGGTCTTGATGCCCCGAGCCCGGAACAGGGCCTTGAGGCGCTGCATGACGCGGGTCGTGTCGAGGACGATGGTCTGGTAGGTCCGTGTGAGCTCGCGGAGCGCCGCGCTGTCGGCGTTGCCGTGATAGACCGCCCGCAGGCTTCCTTCGCGGAGCAACCGTGACACCTCGTCCGCATCGACCTGGTCGCCCTTGTTGCCTGCCTTGCTTTTGCCCCGCCGATCGCAGACCACGACCCGATCCGCGACGGGCTCCAGGAGGTCGTGGAGCCACTGCGCCTGCGTGCCCTCCTCGAGAGCCACCTGGACCGGTCCGCGCATGCGTCCGAGGAAGCCGACCAGCGAGGTTTCGTCGGTGGCCACGACGTCGCGCGCGATTACCCGTCCGGAGGTGTCCCGCACCGAAATGACCGTCGTTGCTTGGTGCACATCCAGCCCCACATACTTCGCCGTGCGTTTCATGAGAGCCGCTCCTTGCTGGGTCCCTTTTCGGGTCCGCTTCGACCCCGTCTTGGTACCCGCAAGGGGCGCGCTCTCAAGATCCGTTGTCAGAGACTTGAGCCAAGAGCCGAGGAGCGGAAGATCCCTCTGGGGGGTATTCTGGAGGACGGGGCTCAACCGACTGGAGAATCCTATGGCTACCGACGTCACACAGCGCTTGGAGGCAGCGGCCCTGGCCCTTCCTCGAGAGGAGAGGGCTCGCCTGGCTCAGCGCCTGATCGAGAGCCTCGACGACGCCCCGGAGGTGGAAGAGGCCTGGGCAGTCGAGATCCGGCGCCGGCTCGACGCCATGGATCGGGAGGAGGTGGAGATGATCCCCGCCGACCAGGTTCTCGCTGAGGCCCGTCGGAGGCTCGGAGCCTGAGTGCGGCTCGTCGTTGCGAATCCTGCGGCCCACGACCTCTTCAACGCCATCGAATACTACGACGCCCTGGCCCCTGGTCTTCCCGTTCTCCGTTGTGTATCGCGTGAAGACTGACGTCATCGAGGTAGTTGCGCTCGCGCATCGTTCTCGAAAGCCCGATTACTGGAGCGAGCGGTCGTAGGACGGAAACCCCGGAGGCACGCAGCCCCTCCCCCCTCACAACACCCACCCTGGTTCAGCGCAGCCGATTCTCGACGTTTCCTCTGGCCGGTCGCATCTTGAGGTTCAACCACTGGGGGAGGCCATGCGTGAGGCAGAACTGTTGAGGCGTATCACCATCGACCCCGAGCAATGCGGCGGCCGCCCGTGCATTCGGGGGATGCGGCTCCGCGTGCAAGACGTGCTTGAGTTCTTGGCCGCCGGAGAGACACCGGAGCAGATCCTCGCGGATTACCCCTATCTCGAGCCGGACGACATCGCGGCCAGCCTCCTCTACGCCGCACGTCAGTAGGACCACGCGATTCTGGCAAGAGAGTCCCCTCTGGACCTCCCGGACGTCGATACCGGACTGCAGCGCGCCGACATCCTCGCGGCCATCCGGGAGTCCCGGGAACGGGAGCCTGGCGGGAATCGGGCCACTCGGACCCACGACGGGATCCGGGAGGAGCCTACCGTGTGCGGGTGGCCTTGGGCGCGCCGGCCGGTACGACGGAAGGCCGCGCGCCGGAAGGACGGGGAAGGCAGAGTCGCACCGCCGGGATTCCAATTTCTCTTGATCTGGCATCTCACAGTTGCGACAATGCCATCATGAAGACGACTATTGATATTCCGGACAGAGAGCTTGAGGATGCCATGCGCTTCACCCGAGCGACGACAAAGCGTGAAGCGGTCGTGACGGCGATTGTCGAGTTCAACCGTCAGAGAAGGATGGCGGAGCTGGTCAAGTACTCGGGCACCTTCGAGTCGCTCATGCCACACGAGGAGATGAAGGAGGCGGAGCGCTGGCGAGATCGGGGGATCGGTGAAGCTGGTTGACACGTCGGCCTGGGTGCATCAGATGCGGCCGCAGGGCGACCCCGCCGTACGCTCACGCGTCGAGGAGCTGCTCCGCACCGGGCAGGCGGCTTGGTGCGCCATGGTGCGCCTCGAGCTGTGGAATGGAATCGGCAAAGAGGCCGAGCGCGAGGCCATGAAGGCGTACGAGGACGTCATCCCCGAGCTGGGCATCACGGACGCGGTTTGGGAGGAGGCGTATCGACTGGCGAGCCGCTGCCGGGCGGCGGGGCGCAAGATCCCCGCGGCTGACGTGCTCATCGCCGCGTGTGCCCGCGTTCACGGTGCCGAGCTCGAGCACCGGGACTCGGACTTCGATCTCATCGCTGACCTCTGACGCGGCCGCGTCGAGGTGCCCCCTCGGCGATGCTCCGGGGCGGGCCCACCCAGCCCGCGGATGGAAGAGCGGATGGCCTCGCCCACGCACTCCGTGAACGGGCCAATCAGGCATTCTGCCTGAAGGGACACTGAACGATCCTGAACGACCCTACTGACGGTAGTCCTTGTAGCTTGTATACAAGTATCAGTATACTGAAGCGGAATGGACGAGAAACCACTCGCCTTCGTCGGGAATTCGCGGGAGGACCTTCGGAGCTTCCCACCTGACGCCCGGCGACGGGCCGGCTTCGAACTGGACCAGGTGCAGCGCGGGCTCGTGCCAACCGATTGGAGGCCCATGGCGTCGATCGGTCCCGGCGTCATCGAGATCAGGATTCGCACCGGAGTTGAGCATCGCGTCTTCTACGTAGCGAAGTTCGAGGAAGCGATCTACGTGCTGCACGCATTCGAGAAGAAGGCTCAGAAGACACCCAAGCGGGACATCGAACTCGGTAGAGCGAGGCTCTGGGAGCTTCTCGCTCACCGCCGCGAGAGACACGAGTAAGGGCAGGAGACGATATGGCCAGGAAGATCACCCATTCGACGGGCAACGTCTTCGAGGACCTGGGCTTTCCCAAAGAGGAAGCCGAAAACCTCAAAGTGCGATCGGCCTTGATGGCCATCATCCGAGGGATCATCGACGAAGAGGGCCTCACCCAGGCACGAGCCGCGAAGCTCTTCGGTGTCACTCAACCGCGGGTCAGCGACCTCGTCCGCGGCAAGATCGACCTCTTCAGCATCGATGCCTTGGTGAACATGGTGGCCGCCAGTGGTCGCCACGTCGACATCTCCGTCGCCACAGCCAAGAACGAGGCGCCCTGACGCCCCTTCGGACGCTGCCACCCCCCCCTCACAACACCCCCTTCAACCACCTCCCCGTCGCGCTCTCCGGCACCGTGGCCACCGTCTCCGGCTTGCCCATGGCCACCACCTCCCCGCCCCGGTGCCCCGCCCCGGGCCCCAGGTCCACCACCCAGTCGGCCACCTTGATGACGTCCAGGTTGTGCTCGATGAGGAGCACGGTGTTGCCGGCGTCCACCAGGCGGGCGAGCACGTCCAGGAGCTTCTTCACGTCCTCCCCCGACAGCCCCGTGGTGGGCTCGTCGAGGATGTAGAGCTTCCGGCCCTTCGTTCCCGCCGCCCCGGCCAGCTCCCGGGCGATCTTGAGGCGCTGGGCCTCGCCCCCCGACAGCGTGGTGGCGGGCTGGCCGAGGCGCAGGTAGCCGAGGCCGACCTGCTGGAGGTGCCAGAGCGTCTTCCCCAGCTTGGCCTCGCGGATGAAGAAGCGGATGGCCTCGTCCACGGTGAGCTGGAGGATGTCGGCCACCGTCTTGCCCTTCACCTTCACGTCCAGGAGCTCGCGCTTGTAGCGGCTCCCGCCGCAGTGGTCGCAGGGCACGTAGACGTCGGCCATGAAGACCATCTCGATCTCCACCTGCCCGGCCCCCTTGCACTCCTCGCACCGCCCGCCGGCCACGTTGAACGAGAAGTGCCCCGCGGCGTATCCCCTCTCCCGGGACACGGCCTGCTCCGAGAGGATCCGCCGGATCTCGTCCCACGCCTTGATGTACGTGACGGGGTTGGAGCGGGGCGTGCGCCCGATGGGCGACTGGTCCACGAGCACCACGGCGTCCAGGTGGGTGAGCCCCTCCAGCGCGTCGTACTCCCCCACGGCCTCGCCCAGGTGCTCCTTCGCGGTGGTCTCCCCGCTGCCCAGCTCCCGCTCGGCGGCCCGGAACAGCACGTCGTGGACCAGCGTGGACTTCCCCGACCCGCTCACGCCCGTGACCACCGAGAGCGTCCCGAGGGGGATCTCCATGTCCACGCCTTTCAGGTTGTGGAGCTTCGCCCCCCGCAGCGTGAGGCAGGGGCCGTCCACCCGGCGGCGGTGCGCGGGCACCGGGATCGCCGAGCGCCCGGACACGTAGCGCCCGGTGGCGGTGTCCTGCTCCAGGAGCTCTTTGGGCGTCCCCTGGAAGACCACCTCCCCGCCCTTGTCCCCCGACGCGGGGCCCAGCTCCACCACCTGGTCCGCCACGAGGATGGCCTGGGTGTCGTGCTCCACCACCACCACCGTGTTGCCCGCCGCGCGCAGGCGCACGAGGAGGTCGAGGAGCGCCGCGGTGTCCCGGGGGTGGAGCCCGATGGTGGGCTCGTCCAGCACGTAGAGCGTGTCCACCAGGCTGGACCCCAGCGAGTTGGCCAGGCTGATGCGCTGCGCCTCGCCCCCGGAGAGCGTGCGGGTCTGGCGGGCCAGGGACAGGTACCCGAGCCCCACGTCCACCAGGAAGGAGAGCCGGGCGTTCACCTCCCGGAGGATCGTCGCGGCGATCTGCGTCTCCATGGGCGTGAGCTCCAGCGCCTTCACCCAGGGGGCCAGCTCCTCCAGGGGCATCTCCCCCACCTGGGCGATGGTGCGCCCGCCCACCGTCACCCAGAGCGCCTCCTGGCGGATGCGCGCCCCGCCGCACTCCCGGCACGGGCGGGGGCTCTGGTACTGGCGGAGGAAGACGCGGATGTACTGCTTGTAGCGCTTCTTCTCCCGGGACACGAGGAAGGGCACCACGCCCTTGAAGCTCCCCTTGGCCTTCCTGGCTCCGTACATGACCTCGTCCCGGAACTTCTCGGGCAGCTCCTCCCACGGGGTGTAGAGCGAGACCTTCCGCTCCTTGGCGAAGTCCCGCAGCCGCTCGCGCTCCCGCTTGTAGCGGGGCTTCTCCCAGGGATCCACGGCGCCGTCGGCCAGGGACCTGCGGGGGTTGGGGATGATGAGCTCGGGGTCGTACTCCAGCGTGGCCCCGAAGCCGGTGCACAGGGAGCAGGTGCCGTAGGGGTTGTTGAAGGAGAAGAGCTGGGGCGTGGGCTCGAGGAAGGCCACCTCGGGGTGGTCGGGGCAGCGGAAGCGCTCGGTGAAGTGGAGGCGCTCCTCGCCGCTCTGCGTCGCGCCGCCCCCCCCGCCCCCGCCCCCGCTCACCAGCACCACCGCCTCGCCGTCCCCCTCCTCGAAGCACGTCCCCAGGGAGTCGGCCAGCCGCTCGGCGATGTCGCCCCCGACCTTGAGGCGGTCCACCACCACCAGGATCTCCTTCGCGGCGGAGAGGTCGTGCCCCAGCGCCTCCGGGTCCTCGGCGTCGCCCAGGGAGAGGTCCAGCGCGTCGTCCTCCACCAGCACGCGCACGAACCCCATGGCCCGCAGGTTCGCCACGATGAGCGGGTGGGTGACCTCGGCGCTCAGGGGGAGGGGGAACGCCACCTGGATGCGCGCGCCGGCGGGCAGCTCCAGCGTCCGGTCCACGGCGCTGCTCACCGTGTCGGGCTTCACCCACCGGCCGCACCGGGGGCAGTGGGTGCGCCCCACCCGCGACCAGAGGAGGCGCAGGTAGTCGTGGACCTCGGTGGCCGTGCCCACCGTGGAGCGGCTCGAGCGCGTGGGGTTCTTCTGCTCGATGGCCACCGCCGGCGAGATGCCGTCCACCCGGTCCACGTCGGGCTTCTCCATCCGCTCCAGGAACTGCTTGGCGTACGTGGAGAGCGACTCCACGTAGCGGCGCTGCCCCTCGGCGAAGAGGGTGTCCAGCGCCAGCGAGCTCTTCCCCGACCCGGAGGGCCCGGTGACCACGATGAGGTGGCGCCGGGGGAGGTCCAGGTCCAGGTTCTTGAGGTTGTGCTGGCGCGCGCCGCGGATGCGGATGGGCTCGTCCGACATGGGGAGATGATAAGGGAAGGAACCCCGTGGGGTGGAGGGCGGAGTGCAACCCTCCCCCCGCGCGTTCGGTCCAACGGGAGGACGCACCCGCACCGGAGCCGAGCCATGCGCCTCACGCCCCTTTCCTCCCTCTTCCTCGTCCTCCTCCCCCTGGCCGCGTGCGGGGGCGGGGACGCGGCCCCCGAGGGTCCCCGGATGACCCGCTCCATGCGCGGCGACACCGCGGTGGTGCGCACCGAGTCGGGGAGCGTGTGGGGGGGCGAGGTGGCCCTGGTCCCCGAGGTGAGCATCGGGGAGCTGGAGGGGGACCTGGAGTACCTCTTCGGGAGCATCCGCTCCCTGGCCGTGGCCGCCGACGGCACCATCTACGTGGTGGACGGCCAGGTGCCCGACCTGCGGGCCTTCGCCCCCGACGGCACGTACCTGCGCACGCTGGGCCGCCCGGGCGAGGGGCCGGGCGAGATCAAGAGCCCCGACGGAGGGCTGGCCATCCTCTCCGACGGCCGGATCCTGGTGCGCGACCCGGGCAACGCCCGCATCCAGGTCTACGCCCCCTCGGGCGAGGCGCTTGAGACCTGGAGCATCCGGGGGGGCTTCAACACGTCCAGCCCCCTCTTCATGGACCGCCGGGACAACGTGTACACGCAGATCCTCGTGGACCCCCGGGCCGACGTCCGCGACTGGGTCATCGGGCTGGTGCGCATCGGCCCCGACGGCACGCCCGGCGACACGCTCGTGCCCCCCGACGCCGGGTACGAGGCCCCCGCCCTGGAGGCGCGGGTGGACGACGGCGAGAACCGGGGCGTCTCCCGCACGGGCGTGCCCTTCTCCCCCTCGGAGGAGGTCACCTTCCACCCCGACGGCTGGTTCCTCCACGGCATCAGCGACACGTACTCCTTCACGCTGCGCCGGCCCGGCTCCCCCCTCACCATCGAGCGGGTGGCCGAGGCGGCGGCGGTGACCCCCGGCGAGAAGTCGGAGGAGGAGGCCCGGGTCACCCGGAACATGAAGTCCAACAAGCCCGACTGGCGGTGGAACGGCCCTCCCATCCCCGACCGGAAGCCGTACTACACGGACCTCTACGCCGCCCGGGACGGGCGGATCTGGGTGGTGGTCTCCCAGCCGGGGGTGGAGGTGGAGGACCCGGACCACGACCCCACCGACCCCCGGTCGGTCCCCGACCGGTGGCGGGAGCCGGTGGCCTTCGACGTCTTCGAGGACGACGGGACGTACCTGGGACGGGTGACCACGCCCATGGGGTTCAGCCGGTACCCGACGCCGGTGTTCGACGGGGAGAGGGTGTGGGCGGTGACCCGCGACGAGCTGGGGGTGCAGCGGGTGGTGCGGTTCCGGGTGGGGGAGCGGCCCTAGCGGGGGCGGGGACTCCCGGCGTTGCGCTCGGGGACCGCCTGCCCCTACCGTTGAAGGGCGCTCCCCATGCCGGGCGGCGCCGGATTCAGGGCCATTTCCCCCAGGAGGCTTCGTTGGATCCTCAACGCTCGCGAGGCTTTACCCTCATCGAGCTGCTCATCGTCGTGGTGATCATCGGGATCCTCGCGGCCGTCGCCATTCCCAAGTTCTCCCGGGCTCGGGAGAAGGCTTTCCTGGCGGCGGTGACGTCGGACCTGAAGAACCTGGCGAACCAGCAGGAGATGTACCTCTCGTCGTATCAGACGTACGCCTCGACCCTCACCCTCCTCCCCAACTTCGCCCCCACGGAGGGCGTGAACCTCAGCATCAACACCGCCACGGGGACGGGGTGGGCGGCCACGGGGACGCACAACGGGCTCCCGACGAGCCAGTGCGGCTTCTACTACGGGGGTGCGGCGTCGGCCCAGGCGTCGCCGGCGACCCTCCCGGGACAGGTGGCCTGCCAGTAGCCTCCTGCCAGTAGCCTCCTGGGAGGCTCGCCACGTCACCCTGGCGCCGCGGCGCCCCGGGACGCTTCTTGGGGCCATCGTTCCCCTCCCACCGGAGCGTCCCATGGTCGGCATCTTCGCGCTTCTCCTCCCCATCTTCCTGGCCGCGGTGGCCGTCTTCATCACCAGCTCGGTGGTGCACATGCTCCTGCCGCACCACCGGAAGGACTTCGCCACCGTCCCCGACCAGGACGGGGTCATGGCGGCGCTGCGGGGCTTCGACATCCCTCCCGGCGACTACGTCCTGCCCAACACGGGCGGCGACCCGGCGGTGATGAAGACCGACGCGTTCAAGGCCAAGATGGAGCAGGGCCCGCTGGTGGTGATGACGGTGATGCCCAAGGGCACCTTCAGCGACATGATGGGCAAGACCATGGCGGTGTGGTTCCTCTTCTGCGTCCTGGTGAGCTTCTTCGTGGCCTACGCCGCCGAGCTGGCCATGGGCGCCGGTGCCCCCTACATGGAGGTCTTCCGCTTCACGGGCACCGTGGCGTTCGGCTTCTACGCCCTGGGCCAGTGGCCCCGCTCCATCTGGTACAAGGCGTCGTGGTCCACCACCCTCAAGTCCACCGCCGACTCCTTCGTCTACGGGCTCATGACCGCCGGCGTCTTCGGGTGGCTCTGGCCGTCGTGAGGGTCCTCCCCTTGACCGCTCCCCGGCCCTCGTCCAGCTTTCCCGGACCATGAGCAACCTGATTCGCGTCCGGCACCACCATCACCATCACGCTCCCCTCTCGGGTGGCGGGATGGAGGTATGCCCCTAGGACGCGAGTCCCAAGAGCAGCACCCCACCGCGGCCCGAGCGATCGGGCCGCGGTTTTTTTTCGCCACAGGAGCAGGCAGCACCATGGGAGCACGAGCGAGAGACGACGACAGGATCCGGGTGGCCCTCCCCAACAAGGGGCGGCTGGCGGACAAGGCGGTGGCCCTCCTGGAGCAGGCGGGCCTGAAGGCCGCCCTCCGGGGGGACCGGGCCCTCATGGCCGACCTGGGCCAGGACTTCCAGGCCCTCTTCGTGCGGGCCGCCGACATCCCCGAGTACGTGGCCGACGGCGCCGCCGAGGTGGGCATCACCGGCGCCGACCTGGTGGCGGAGAGCGGCCGGGACGTGACGGAGGTGCTGGACCTGGGCTTCGGCTTCTGCCGGCTGGCGGTGGCGGTGCGCGACGACGCGCCGGCCCGCTCGGCCTCGGACCTCCCCGCCGGCACGCGGGTGGCCACGTCCTTCCCCCGGGTGGCCCGGCGCTACTTCGAGGAGCTGGGGATCGGCATCGAGATCGCCCCCGTCACCGGCGCCACGGAGATCGCTCCCCACCTGGGGGTGGCCGACGTCATCGTGGACCTGGTCTCCACGGGCTCCACGCTGCGCATGAACGCGCTGCGGGAGGTGGACACCATCATGACGTCCACCGCCCGGATGGTGGCCAACCCGGCGGCCCTGGCCGACGGGAAGCTGGCCCCGGCCATCGGGGGGCTCGCCACGGCGCTGGAGTCGGTGCTCCGCGCCGAGGCCAAGCGGTACCTCATGGCCAACGTCCCCCGCGCCCGCCTGGACGAGGTGCGCCAGGTCATCCCGGGCATCAACGGCCCCACCATCGTCGAGGTGCTGGACGGCGACGCCTGGGTGGCGGCCCACGCGGTGGTGGACGCCGACCGGGTGTACCAGACCATCGCCCGCCTCAAGGCCCTGGGCGCCGAGGGCATCCTGGTGACCCGCATCGAGAGGCTCATGCCATGAGCGCCGCCGACGCCGGAGCGGGGCCGCTTCGCCTCTTCGCCGAAGGGCCCCTCTCGGGCCTGGCTCCCGAGGCCCGCCGCCACCTCCTGGAGCGCGCCCCCGCCGACGAGCCCCGCGTGGCCGAGCAGGTGGCCGCGCTCATGGACGACGTGCGCCGCCGGGGCGACGCGGCCCTCCTGGACATGGCCCGGCGCTTCGACGGCGTGACGCTCCCGGCCCTGGAGGTGCCCAGGCAGGCGTGGGACGCCGCCGTGGCCGCCCTGGACCCGGAGGTGCGCCGGGCGCTGGAGCGGGCCGCCGCCAACATCCGCCGCTTCCACCAGGCCCAGCTCCCCTCCGACGTGACGCTGGAGGTGGAGCCGGGGGTGCGCGTCACCCGCCGGTGGACGCCCCTGGAGCGGGTGGGCGTCTACGCGCCGGGGGGGAGGGCGGCCTACCCGTCCTCCGTGCTCATGGGCGTGGTCCCCGCCCGGGCCGCCGGCGTGGGGGAGGTGGTGGTGTGCTCCCCCCCCGGCCCCGGCGGCGCGCCGCCCCGGGAGGTCCTGGCCGCCTGCGCCCTGGGGGGCGCCGACCGTCTCTTCGCCGTGGGGGGCGCCGGCGCCGTGGCGGCGCTGGCCTTCGGCACCGCGTCGGTGCCCGCCGTGGACGCCATCGTGGGCCCGGGGAACCGGTGGGTCACCGAGGCCAAGCGCCAGGTGGCGGGGCGGGTCCTCATCGATTCCCCCGCCGGCCCCTCGGAGGTGCTGGTCCTGGCCGACGCCTCCGCCGACCCGGAGAGGGTGGCCCGGGAGATCCTGGCCCAGGCGGAGCACGACCCCGACGCGGCGTGCGTGGCGGTGCTGGCGGGCCCGGGCGCGGAGGCGCTGGCGGGGAGGGTGCGCGCCGAGGTGGCGCGCCAGCTCGCCACCGCCCCCCGGCGGGACGTGGCCGCCGCGGCGCTGGCCTACGCCGGCGCCGTCCTCACCGCCTCCACGCTGGGGGAGGCTGTGGCCTTCACCCGGGCGTACGCCCCCGAGCACCTCTCCGTCATGACCGCCGACGCGGCGGGGGTCGCCTCGCGCGTCACCACCGCCGGCACCACCTTCGTGGGGCCCTGGGCGTCGGTGGCCTTCGGGGACTACCTGACGGGGGCCAACCACGTGCTGCCCACGGCGGGCCGGGCCCGGTCCTTCTCCGGGCTCTCCACCCAACACTACCTGAGGTCCTACACCGTGCAGGAGATCACCGCCGAGGGCGCCGCCTCCATGGCCGGCGACGTGGCCGCGCTGGCCATCGCCGAGGGGCTCCCCGCCCACGCCGAAGCCGCCCGGGCCCGGAGGGGGCCATGAGCCCCTTCCCCCGCCCCGACTACGGCGCGCTGGCCCGCTACCACTTCGACCGGACGCCGGTGGCGCTGGACCTCTCGGACAACACCAACCGCTGGGGCACGCCCCCGGCGGCGCTGGAGGTGCTGCGCACCGCGGGCCACGACGACCTGGCCCGCTACCCCGACCTCTACGCCGACGAGCTGCGGGAGGCGGCGGCGGCGCGCCTGGGCGTGAGCGAGGCGTGCGTGGCCACCGGGTGCGGCTCCGACGACGTGCTGGACTCCACGTACCGCGCCGCCGCCGGCGGGAAGGACCTGGTCACCGTGGCGGCGCCCACCTTCTCCATGGCGCTCCCCCTGGCCCGCATGAACGGCATGCCCGCCCGGGCGGTGCCCTGGCGCGACGCCCTGGACGACCCGGCCCGCCTCCTCCGGGGCGACCCGGCGCTGGTGTACGTGTGCCGCCCCAACAACCCCACCGGCGAGCTGGCGCCCACCGCGTGGGTGGAGGAGCTCCTCCGCCAGGCGGGGGAGGACGGCCCCCTCGTCCTCCTGGACGAGGCGTACGTGGACTTCGGGGGCGACACGTTCGCCCGCCGCGCCGTGGAGCACCCCCGCCTCCTGGTGACCCGCACCCTCTCCAAGGCCTTCGGGCTGGCGGGGCTGCGCGTGGGGTACGCCGTGGGCGCCCCGGCCACCGCCCTGGAGGTGGAGAAGTCCCGGGGGCCGTACAAGGTCTCCCGGGTGGCGTCCAGGGCCGCGGCGGCCGCGCTGGCCGACGCCGACGGTTGGGTGGCGCGCACCGTCGCGGAGTGCGTGGAGAACCGCGCCCGCGCCCAGGGGCTGCTGGCGGAGCGGGGCCTGGACCCCATCCCCTCCCACGCCAACTTCATCCTCTTCCGCGCCCCCACGGGGGACGCCCGCGCCGACGCGCTGGGCATCCGCGCCCGGGGCGTGGCGGCCCGCTCCTTCCCCGGCGACATGCCCGACGGCTCCGACGCGCTCCGCGTCACCGTGGCGCCCTGGCCGGAGATGCAGACGTTCTTCCGTGCCCTGGACGACTGGCGCGGCGAGAAGGGGGTGGCGCGGTGAGGGTGGCGCTCTTCGACTACGGCGCCGGGAACCTCCACTCCCTGGGCAAGGCCCTGGAGGGGGCGGGGGCGCGGGTCACCGTCACCCCCGACTGGGACGAGGCGCTGGCGCTGGACGCGCTGGTGCTCCCCGGCGTGGGCGCCTTCGGCGCCGCGGCGGCGGCGCTGCCGGCCGATCGGAGCCGCGTGCGGAAGGCGCTGGAGGACGGCCTCCCCTGCCTGGGGATCTGCCTGGGCATGCAGCTCCTCTTCGACCACTCCGAGGAGTCGGTGGGGGACGGCATCGGGCTCATCCCCGGCGCCGTGCGCCGCCTGGAGACGCCGGTGGTCCCCCAGATGGGGTGGAACGACGTGGAGACGTCGCCGAACACGTCCCCGCATGCGGCCGAGGACCCCCTCTTCGAGGGCGTGGCGCCCCTGGTGGCGTATTACGCCAACTCCTACGTGTGCGTCCCCGCCGATGCCGGCGACGCCGTGGCCTGGAGCGAGTACCAGGGCGTGCGCTTCGCCGCCGCGACGCGCCGGGCCCGCACCTGGGGCGTCCAGTTCCACCCGGAGAAGAGCTCGGCGGCCGGCCGCCGTCTCATCGCCAACTGGGTGGCGCTGGCGGGAGGCGCGCCGTGATCGCGCTCCCCGCCGTGGACCTGAAGGGGGGCCGGTGCGTGCAGCTCGTGGGCGGCCGCCCCGAGGACGAGCGCGTGTCGCTCCCCGACCCGGTGGCCGTGGCCCGCGACTGGTGGGCCCGGGGCTTCGCCGGCCTCCACCTGGTGGACCTGGACGCCGCGCTGGGCTCGGGGGACAACCTGGAGATCCTGCGCGCGCTGGTGGCCGCCACCCCCGCCACGACGCAGGTGGGGGGCGGGATCCGTGACGGCCTCGGCGCCGACGCCCTCCTGGAGGCGGGAGCCGACCGGGTCATCGTGGGCACCCGGGCCGTGGACGACGCCCCGTGGCTCGAGGCGCTGGCCTCGCGCCACCCCGGGCGGGTGGTGGTGGCCGCCGACACCCGCGACGGCTACGTGGTGCGGAAGGGGTGGACGGAGGCGTCGGGCCTGGCCATCGGCGACCTCCTGGACCGCCTCCGGGACCTCCCCCTGGCCGGCGTCCTCACCACCGACGTGGGCCGGGAGGGCCGCATGGAGGGCATGGACCGCGACGCCGTGGCGCGTACACTGCGCGCCACCGGGACGCCCGTGTGGATCTCCGGCGGCGTCACCACCGAAGACGATCTGGCCTGGCTCGAGGACCGGGGCGCCGCCGGCGCCGTCCTGGGCATGGCCCTGTACACCGGCGTCCTGGACGCCGACCGCGTGGCCGCCCGCTGGGGCGGCGGCGGAAACCGAGGAGAGACCGCATGAGCAAGCTGAAGCGCGAGACCCGCGAGACGCGCATCGTGTGCCAGGTCCGCAAGGGGACGGGCGCCGCCGACGTGAAGGTGGACGACCGGTTCCTGGCGCACATGGTGGAGACGCTGGCCCGGTACGCGTCGCTGGACGTGACGCTGGAGGCCACCGGCGACCTGCGCCACCACCTGGTCGAGGACGTGGCCATCGTCCTGGGCCAGGCGCTCCGCGACGAGGTGCCGGAGAAGGCCGCCCGGTACGGGTGGGCGGTGGTCCCCATGGACGAGGCGCTGGCCGAGGCCGCCATCGACGTGGGCGGGCGCCCCTACTACGTGGGACGCACGCCGTCGCGCCTCTACACCCACTTCCTCCACTCCTTCGCCACCAACCTGGGGGCCACGCTCCACGTGCGGGTGGTGCGGGGCGAGGACCGCCACCACATGGTGGAGGCGGCGGTGAAGGCGGTGGGGCTGGCGCTGCGCCAGGCGCTGGTGGAGGGCGACCAGGTGTTCAGCACCAAGGGCGCGGTGGCGGTGGAGCGGCTCGGCTGATGCTCCGCCCCCGCGTCATCGTGTGCCTGGACGTGAAGGACGGCCGCGTGGTGAAGGGCACCCGGTTCCAGGGGCTGCGCGACGTGGGCGACCCGGTGGAGCTGGCCGCCCGCTACGAGGCCGAGGGCGCCGACGAGATCGTGTTCCTGGACGTCTCGGCGTCGAAGGAGGGACGGGGCACGCTCCTGGACACGGTGCGCCGCACCGCCGAGACGCTCTTCGTTCCCCTCACGGTGGGGGGCGGCGTGCGCTCCGCCGCCGACATCGGTCCGCTCCTGCGCGCCGGCGCCGACAAGATCAGCGTGAACACCGCCGCCGTGCTGGACCCGGAGATCCTGTCGGCCGGGGCCGAGCGCTTCGGCGCCCAGTGCATCGTGGCCAGCATCGACGCCGCCCGGGAGGACGACGGCTGGCGGTGCTGGACCCACGGCGGGTCCCGCCCCACCGGCCTGGACGCCGTCGCGTGGGCCGCCGAGTGCCAGGAGCGGGGCGCCGGCGAGATCCTGCTCACGTCCATCGACCAGGACGGCGCCCGCACCGGGTACGCCCTGGACCTCACGCGGGCGGTGGCCGACGCGGTGCCCGTCCCCGTCATCGCGTCGGGGGGGGCGGGGGAGGCCGCGCACCTCCGCGACGCGTTCACCGAAGGGCACGCCTCCGCCGCGCTGGTGGCGGGCATCCTCCACGACGGCCTCACCACGGTGGGCGCCCTCAAGGCCGCGCTGGCCGGGTGGGGCGTGGCCGTCCGGCCCACGCTGGGAGCCTACTCATGACCGACCGCACGCTGCGCGCCCCCGCCGACCTGGACGGCCTGGACTTCGCCAAGCTCACCGGCCTGGTGCCCGTGGTGACCCAGGACGCCGCCGACGGGCGCGTCCTCATGGTGGCCTTCGCCACCCGCCAGGCGCTGGAGCGGAGCCTGTCCACCGGCGAGATGCACTTCTGGTCGCGCTCACGGAACGCCCTCTGGCGGAAGGGGGAGACCAGCGGGAACGTGCTCAGGCTCGTGTCCCTCCACGCCGACTGCGACGGCGACACGGTGCTGGCCCGGGTGACGCCCACCGGGCCGGCGTGCCACACGGGGGAGGCGACGTGCTTCGGGGAGGTGCCCACCTCCGACCCCCTCTCCGCCCTCGACGCCACCCTCGCCGCCCGCCAGCGCGAGCGCCCCGAGGGGAGCTACACCGTGCGCCTCCTGGACGACGAGAACCTGCGCCTGAAGAAGCTGGGCGAGGAGACGGCGGAGCTGGTCACCGCCCTGGCCCGGGGCGACGCCGAGCGCATCCCCGAGGAAGCGGCGGACCTGCTGTACCACCTCCTGGCGGCGCTCCGGGGCGCGGGGGTGGAGCTCTCGGCGGTGACCGCCGCGCTGGAGGCCCGGCGGCGCTAGGCACGCCGCCGGGCCCGACCTCCTACCGCAGTCCCCGCGCCGTCAGCAGCGGCTCGATGGACGGATCACGCCCGCGGAACGCGCGGAACAGCTCCATCCCCTTCTTCGTGCCGCCCCTGGAGAGGATCTCGCCCCGCAGCCGGGCCGCGGTCGCCGGGTCGAAGAGGTCGCCCGTCTCCACGAAGGCCTGGAAGGCGTCCTTGTCCAGCACCTCCGCCCACAGGTACGCGTAGTACCCGGCCGAATAGCCGCCGGCGAAGATGTGGCTGTAGTACGTGCTGCGGTACCGGGGGATGATCTCCTCGATGAGGCCGATGCGGGCCATCTCGGCGCTCTCGAAGGCCCGGGCGTCCTTCTCCACCGGCTCGGCGAGGGTGTGCCACGCCATGTCCAGGTAGGCCGCCGCCACGAACTCCACGGTGACGAAGCCCTGGTTGAACGTCCCCGAGGCCTGGAGCTTCTCCACGAGCTCGTCGGGGATGGTCTCGCCGGTCTGGTAGTGCTTGGCGTACTGGCGGAGCACCTCGGGCTGCTCCATCCAGTTCTCCATGATCTGGGACCCGAACTCCACGAAGTCCCGGGCCACCGACGTGCCGCCCAGCGACTCGTACGTGACGTCGGAGAGGAGCCCGTGGAGCGCGTGGCCGCACTCGTGGGCCAGCGTGAGGGCGTCGTCGAAGGTGATGAGCGACACGCCCTCGGCCGTGGGCGCGGGGAAGTTGAAGTTCGTGGTGACGATGGGGTGCGTCTCCCCGTCCAGGCGCCCCTGCTTCTGCAGGCTGTTCATCCAGGCGCCGCCCTGCTTGCTGGGCCGTGCGAAGAAGTCCATGTAGAGCACGCCCAGGTGGCTCCCGTCGGCCTCGCGCACCTCGAAGACCTGCTGGTCGGAGTGCCAGCGGGGGAGGTCGGCGCGCTCGTGGAACGTGAGCCCGTAGAGCTTGTTGGCCACCATGAACACGCCGTCGCGCACCGCGCCCACCTCGAAGTACGGCAGGAGCGCCTGCTGGTCGAGGGCGTACCGCTCGCGGCGCACCTTCTCGGTGTAGTGGCGCCAGTCCCACCCCTCCAGCTTCCCTTCCACGCCCTCGCCGTTCATGAGCGCCTGCATGTCGGCGCGCTCGCGCTTGGCCACGTCCAGCGCCGGGCGCCAGACCTGGTCCAGGAGGCCCATGACCCGCTCGGGGGTCTCGGCCATGTTGTCGGAGAGCACGTAGTGGGCGTGGGTCGGGTACCCGAGGAGCCTGGCCCGCTCCGCCCGGAGCGCCGCCATGCGCGCCAGCGTCGCCTTGTTGTCCTGGGCATTGTCGTTGTCGCCCCTCATGGCGTAGCCCATGAAGATGTCGCGGCGCAGCTCACGGTTCGTGGACGACTCGAGGAACGGGTTGATGCTCGGCCGCTGCAGCGTGAACGACCACCCTGCCTCGTGCCCACGGCGCCGGGCCTCCGCCGCCGCCAGCTCCACCAGGTTGGGGGGCAGGTCGCCCAGGTCCACCGTGTCGGTGACGTGGAGCTCGTACGCGTTGGTCTCCGCCAGCACGTTCTGGCTGAAGCTCTGGGACAGCTCGGCCAGCTCCATGTTGACCTCGCGCAGGCGCGCCTTGGCGGCCTCGTCCAGCGCGGCCCCACGGCGCACGAAGTCCTTGTGCGTCTCCTCCAGGAGGCGCATCTGCTCCGGGTCCAGGCCCAGCGCGTCGCGCTGGTCGTACACCGCCTTCACCCGCTCGTACAGCCCGGGGTTCAGGGAGATGTCGTCGCCGTGGGCCGCCTCCTCGGGCGCCAGCGTGCGCTCCACGTCCTGGAGGGTGTCGTTGGTGTGGGCCGACGTGACAGCGCCGAAGACCCGCGACACCCTCGTGTACATCGCGCCCGAGCGCTCCAGCGCCTCGATGGTGTTGGCGAAGGTGGGAGCCTCGGCGTTGGAGACGATGGCCTCGATCTCCGCCTTGTGCGCCGCCATGGCCTCACGCACGGCGGGCAGGTAGTGCTCGTTGCGGACCAGGTCGAAGGGGGGGACGCCGAAGTCGGTGTGCCACTCGGCCAGGAGCGGGTTCTCGTGGCCGGAAACGACGGAGCCGGTCGGGGGCGGGGCCTCGGTGGCGCACGCCGCCAGGGCGAGCGCCAGCAACGAGAGCCACGGGCGCCGGTGCGTTCTCACGGGACATCCTCCTGCGCCGCCGCTCCGCGGGCCCGCGGTGCGGACCCCGGTGGGGGGCGGCCTGAACGTTCGCGGTGGGGAACCGGGCAGGAGGTCCAGGACTGTCCATGGACGCTAGAAAGACCGGAGGGCGCGGGCAAGGCGCCGGGGCGTCTGGCCGGATGGGCTACGCCGCCGCAGCTTGGCGGAGACGCAACCGACCCCACCCGTGGCATCCCCGAGGCACACCATGTCCCACCCCGTCCTCCGGCGCCCCGCCCCCTCCCCGGCCCTCGCCCTCGCCCTCTTCGCACTCGCGGCCGCCGCCGCATCCCTCGCGGCACCCCTCGCGGCCCCCCTCGCGGCCCAGGAGCCCACCTGGGCCCAGGAGCCGCCCGGCCTCGCCGCCCTCGTGGACTTCGGCCGCGGGCAGAGCGACCTGCGCGTGGCGGTGGAGCGCTTCCGTGAGGACCGGGCCGCCCTGGGGCGGCGCTGGGACGTGCCGTACTCACCCGTGCGGAGGGCGCGCTTCCAGGCGTTCTACGAGGGATGGCTCCGCAGCCTGGCCGCCGCCGACTTCGCCGCGCTGAACCACGAGGGGCAGGTGGACTACGTGCTCCTGCGCACCCAGCTCGAATTCGAGCTGGAGGAGCTGGCCCAGGAGGCGGTGGCCGACGCCGAGATGGCCCCCCTCGTCCCCTTCGCCCGCCCCATCGGCGTGCTCCAGGAGGCCCGCCGCGACCGGGAGCGCGCCGACGGGCGGGAGGCCGCGGGCACGCTGGACGCCATCGCCGACGAGCTGGAGCCCCTCACCGCCCGCCTCCGCGACCGGAGCGCCGACGCGCCCGCGGTGAAGGGCACCGCCGCCGAGCGGGCGGCCCAGCACACCGAGGCGCTCCGCCGGACGCTCCGCGGGTGGCACGGATACTTCTCCGGGTACGACCCCCTCTTCACCTGGTGGACGGAGAAGCCGTACCAGCGCCTGGACAAGGCGCTGGAGGCCCACGCCACCGCCATCCGGGCCCGCTACGTCCCCGACGACGGGCTGGTGGTGGGCGACCCCATCGGCGCCGAGGGGCTCCGCGCCCACCTGGCCCACGAGATGATCCCCTATTCGCCCGAGGAGCTCATCCGCATCGCCGAGGCCGAGTTCGCCTGGATGGAGGAGGCCCGCCTCGAGGCCTCCCGGGAGATGGGCTTCGGCGACGACTGGCGCGCCGCGCTGGAGGCGGTGAAGGATCTGGCCGTGGAGCCCGGCGACAAGCCCGGCGTGGTGCGCGACCTGGAGGAGGAGTCGGTGGACTTCATCCAGGCCCGGGACTGGATCTCCATCCCGCCCCTGGCCCAGGAGATCTGGCGCATGGAGATGATGTCGCCGGAGCGCCAGCTCACCAGCCCCTTCTTCCTCGGGGGCGAGGTCATCCAGATCTCGTATCCCACCGACGCCATGGAGCACGACGACAAGCTCATGTCCATGCGCGGCAACAACCCCCACTTCAACCGGGCCACCGTCCACCACGAGCTCATCCCGGGGCACCACCTGCAGGGCTTCATGACGAGCCGCTTCAACGACCACCGCGGCGTCTTCTCCACGCCCTTCTGGGGGGAGGGGTGGGCGCTCTACTGGGAGATGATCCTCTGGGAGAACGACTTCCCGAGGGGTCCCGAGGATCGGCTCGGCATGCTCTTCTGGAGGATGCACCGGGCGGCCCGCATCATCTTCTCGCTGTCCTTCCACCTGGAGCGCATGACGCCCCAGGAGGCGGTGGACTTCCTGGTGGACCGGGTGGGGCACGAGCGCGCCAACGCCGAGGCGGAGGTGCGCCGCTCCTTCCAGGGGAACTACTCGCCGCTGTACCAGGTGGCCTACATGATCGGCGGCATGCAGTTCCGCTCGCTCCACCGGGAGCTGGTGGAGTCGGGGCGCATGAGCGACCGGGCCTTCCACGACGCGGTCATGCAGCGCGGCCGCATGCCCGTGGAGATGGTGCGGGCCAGCCTCACCGGCGAGGCGCTGACGCGGGACCGGACGACGACGTGGAGGTTCGCGGGGAACCCCTAGCCGGAAGGTCGGGGGCGCGCCTCGGCGCGCCCCCTTCCGTTCAGAAGCGGAACTTCACCACGATCCCCAGGCCCGGCCGGAAGTCCACCCGGTCTCCGGGGTCGCGGGTCCACCCCATGGAGTAGAGCGCCCCCACGGTCCAGTCGTCGGACAAGTGCCAGTCCAGGCCGAGCCCGGCCCGGGCGCCCAGGCCGGCCCCGGGGCCGGGACGTCCGGCCCCGGGGACGGGAGGGCGCGTCCCTGAGATTGGGACGCCGCAGGGGAGACGCGGAGTTGCCCGGCGGCGGGGCGGGATCGGAGCCCTCGACCGCTGACCGCTGGCCGCGTAGGTTACATGTCACGGCGACATGTCACTCTGGTAGGGGGTCCGTGTGTCCGAATCCGAGAAGAAGCGAAAGGCAACGCGCGACAAGGTCCGCGCGTATCGGGAGCGCCTCCGGCGACAGGGGATGAGGCCCGTGCAAATCTGGGTGCCCGACGTCCGCTCCCCCGCCTTCCAGGTGGAAGCCCATCGCCAGTCGGCTGCCGTTGCCCGGAGCGAGCGCGAGGCCGATGACCAGGCGTTCATCGACTCCGTGTCGGCGCTGGACGAAGCGTGAGACGCGGCGAGATCTGGACCATCGCCGGAGGCGCCGACTATGCGGGCAAGCCCCGACCGGCCGTGATCGTCCAGGACGACAGCTTCGATGCGACGGCCTCGGTGACCATCTGTGCCTTCACCACCGACTCCACCGAGGCCCCCCTCATCAGGCTCCCCGTCGAGCCCACCGAGGAGAACGGGCTCTCCTCGCCGTGCAGCCTCATGGTGGACAAGCTCACGACCATCCCCAAGCGGAAGGTGGGATCGCTGGTCGGTCGCCTGGCGGACGAAGACCTGGTCCGTCTCAACCGGGCCCTCCTCGTCTTCCTGGGTCTGGCCGGCTCGCCGCGCTCCTGAGGTGAAGCGCGGGGGTCACCCCCCTCCCCGCCCCGCTTCCCTCCGCGCCTCCAGCACGGCGGCGTGGGCATCCACCACCCCGTTCCCGAACATGTTGTCCTTCCCGGGCTCGCCCAGGTCCCGCGCCGTCCTCTCGATGATCCCGCGCACCCGCCACACGCTCATCGCGGGATGCTCGGCGAGGATGAGCGCCGCGACCCCCGCCACCTGTGGGCCGGCGAAGGAGTTCCCCCGGATGGGGACGATGTCGGTATCGATGTAGCCCCGGTCCTCGATGCCGAGCACGGGAAAGCCCTCCCCGGGATAGGCGACAAGGTCGGGCTTCGTGATTCCGTCCGGCAGCGGGTAGTCCCCATACAGCGCCACCGAGCTCCACTCGGCGGGGCCCATGCTGCTGAAGGGGCGGAGGACGTCGAGCGTGTCGATGCCCCCCACGGAGACCACGGAGGGCACGTCCTTCGGCGACTGGTGCTGCACCGGGATGGGCTGCGTCACGCGGAAGTTGCCCGCCCCGCCCACGAGGAAGAGGCCCGCGGCCACGGCGTGGTCGCTCATCATGCGCCAGAAGCCCCGGAGGTTCCCGAGGTCGGGGAGGCTGAAGCTCATGCTGAGGATGTCGGCCCCATGCTCGATGGCGTACTGGTAGGCGATGGCGGCACCCACGGGCCGGCTGCCCGCCGCATCCACGTTCCCGCCCGTGATCTTCAGCAGCATGAGGCTGGCCCGGGGCGCCACGCCCGTGACGACGCCCGAGCTCCCGTCCCCCACCGCGATCCCCGAGGTCATGGTGCCGTGCTGCCGGCCCCGGCTCGTGCTCGTGTCCCGGACGTTGGGGCTCATCTCACCGAAGTCGTAGCCGAAGAGGTCGTCCACCCATCCGTTCCGGTCGTCGTCGATCCCGTTGTCGGGGATCTCCCCGGCATTCCGCCACAGGTTGGATCGGAGGTCGGTGTGGGCGTAGTTGGCGCCGTTGTCCAGGACCGCCACCACCGCACCCCGGCCCAGGGCGCCCAGCTCACGCCACGCCCTCGGGGCATTCAGATGCTGGACGTTCCACGCGATCCGCTTCCCCTCCGGGGTGAACGCCGGCGGCGCCCCCGGCGGGATGACGAGAATCGGCTCCCGGGGCTCCCGCGGGCCCGGGGGGATCCGCTCGCCCCCCGCGTAGATGAACGACACCTCCTCCAACCCGCTGGCCACAAGGATCTCCTCGGCGCTCAGCTCCAGGGACAGCGCGTTGAGGATCCAGAGGGCCCGATCCGCCTCGCCGCGGCCCAGGGCCGCCAGGATCACCGCCTGCTCCGACTCCGCGTTCCGTTTGAGCGTGGCCACGACACGGCGGCGCAGCTCCCTCCGGTCGTCTCCGGCGTGCTCGAGCTGGAAGCGCTCCAGGCCCCCCACCGGCTCGAACAGCTGCGTGCGCCCCAGCACGATGACGCGCGCCGATCCACCGGAGCGGAGCACCTCCAGCAGCGGCGGATCGAGCTTCCGCGCCGCGCCGGCACCCTGCGCCACCCCCGGGATCGGCGTGGACGACAGGGAGGCCGCGACCACCCACCAGATGAACGCTTTCCGGCTACGCATGAGGATGCTCCTAGACGACCTTGCTCCACGGAACCGCCATCACCCTGTCGTTCAGCCAGTAGGTTTCCTCTCCCGAGTACACGATGACCCCGGCCCGGGCCCTGTCCGGATACTCGTCCAGGAAGGTCGCCAGGTGTCTGGCGTCCTCGGTCCTGACACGAGGCGCCGTCTTGATCTCGATGGGCAGGAGCGCCCGGGGAGTTTCCACGACCACGTCGACCTCCGCGCCCTTGCTCGTTCGCCAGAAGAGGACGTTGGGTCGGTGCGTCCGCGTCTCCCGCCAGGCGATCAGGTCGTTGATGACGAGGTTCTCGAGGTGGGCCCCGCGCGGTGATTCCTCGGCGCTCAGGTGCAGCGCCAACCCCGTATCGCTCCAGTACAGCTTCGGGCCCTTCACCAATCGCTTCGTCCGGTTGACGGAATAGGCCTCGACGCGGAGCAGCTGGTAGGAGACCTCCAGCAAGTGCAGGTACCGCTGAGCGGTGGTGGGAGGCACACCCACGTCGCGGGCGATGTCCGCCTGATTCACGAGATTCCCGACACGCAGGGCCGCCGCTCGGATCAGGCGTTGAAAGCCCACCAGATTGTCGATGGACGCCAAACGCTGGAGGTCACGCTCGAGATAGGTGCGGAGGTACCCCTCGAACCACGCCGCCCTCGCGTCGTCGCTCACGAGCGTCGTGGCCGGATCCGGGTAGCCTCCGCGCATCGCCAGCTCCTGCCATGAGCCGGCCGGCTCTTCCGGGGAGGCGCCGAGGACGCGGAGCCAGTCCTCCTGGTCATGATCGAGGAAGACGTCCCACCGGCCCACCGAGCCCCGGCCGCCCAGCTCGCCCCGTGTCATGGGCCAGAGGGTGACATAGACGGCGCGCCCCGCCAGCGTCTCGGACACGCTGGCCATCAGCTCGAGGTTGGCCGAGCCGGTGAGAAGGAAGCGACCGGGCACACGGTCCTCGTCCACGGCCCGCTTGATGGCGAGCAGCAGGCCGGGGGCCCGTTGCACCTCGTCCAGGGTCAGGTGGCTTCCGCGGGCGACGAGCTGCTCCGGTGCGCTGTGGGCCTGATCCAGGACGTCGAGGTCGTCGAGGGTCAGGTAGGTACGGTCGGGGGCGATCTTCCGCACCAGCGTGCTCTTCCCGGTCTGTCGCGCACCGGTGACGACGACAACGGGAAAGGCGCCCAGTCGCGCCTTCAACACCGACTCGATGGCCCGGGGCAGGTAATCGACAGGCGCCACACATCCCCCACATTATGGGTGATATTCACCCACAATCTGGAGTTTTTGCCCGCCTCCGTCAAGGCAGCCCCCCCAAGCACGGCGGGGGTGGGCCTCCCGGCCCACCCCCGCTCACCTCGGGCGACGCGAAGCGACCTACGCGTGCACCTCCCGGCGCGGGTCGCGCTCGATGAGGTCCTCCACCACCGCCGGGTCGGCCAGCGTGGAGGTGTCCCCGATGGAGCCCAGGTCCTGGTCGGCGATCTTGCGCAGGATGCGGCGCATGATCTTGCCCGACCGGGTCTTGGGGAGCGCCGGCGCCCAGTGGAGCACGTCGGGCGCCGCGATGGGCCCGATCTCGCTCCGCACGTGGGACACCAGCTCCTTCTTCAGCTCGTCGGTGTACTCGGTGCCCTGGATCAGGGTCACGTAGGCGTAGATGCCCTGGCCCTTGATCTCGTGGGGGAAGCCCACGACGGCGGCCTCGGCCACCTTGGGGTGGGACACCAGCGCGCTCTCCACCTCGGCGGTGCCCATGCGGTGGCCCGACACGTTGATGACGTCGTCCACGCGCCCGGTGATCCAGTAGTACCCGTCCTCGTCGCGGCGGGAGCCGTCACCGGTGAAGTAGTACCCCTTGTACATCTCGAAGTACGTCTCCTCGAAGCGCTTGTGGTCCCCGTACACCGTGCGCATCATGCCGGGCCACGGCGCCTTGATGGCGAGCACGCCGCCGGCGGCCTTCGTGGTGAGCTCCTCGCCGCTCTCGGGCGAGAGGATGCAGGGCTCCACGCCGAAGAACGGGAGCGTCGCCGAGCCGGGCTTGGTGGGCCAGGCGCCGGGGAGCGGCGTGATGAGGATCCCGCCCGTCTCCGTCTGCCACCAGGTGTCCACGATGGGGCACTTGCCCTTGCCGACGTGCTTGTTGTACCAGAGCCACGCCTCGGGGTTGATGGGCTCACCCACCGAGCCCAGGAGGCGCAGGCTCGACAGGTCGCACCCGGCGGGCCACTGGTCGCCCTGGGCGATGAGCGCCCGGATGGCGGTGGGGGCCGTGTAGAACTGGTTGACCTTGTGCTTGTCCACCACCTGCCAGAAGCGGTCGGGCTTCGGGTAGGTGGGCACGCCCTCGAACATGACCGTGGTGGCGCCGTTCTGGAGGGGGCCGTAGACGATGTACGAGTGCCCTGTCACCCAGCCGATGTCGGCAGTGCACCAGTAGATGTCGCCGTCGTGGTAGTCGAAGATGAGCTTGTGGCTGTAGGCGGTGTAGACCATGTACCCGCCCACGTTGTGCTGCACGCCCTTCGGCTTACCCGTCGAGCCCGACGTGTACAGGATGAACAGCGGGTCCTCCGCGTCCATCTCCTCGCAGGGGCACTCGGCGGAGACCTTGGCCATCTCCTCGTGCCACCAAACGTCGCGGCCGGCCTTCATGGGCACGTCCACGCCCGTGCGCTTCACCACGATGATCTTCTCCACCGTGGTGGGGTTGTCGGCGTCCTTGGCGGCCTTCTCCGCTGCGGCGTCGGCGTTGGTCTTCATCGGCACGTTGTTCTTGTTGCCGCGAAGCCCCGTGTCCTGCGTCACCACCAGCGTGCAGGTGGAGTCGGTGATGCGGTTGGCCAGCGAGTCGGGCGAGAAGGCGCCGAACACGATGGAGTGGATGGCGCCGATGCGGGCGCACGCCAACATGGCCACCGCGAGCTCGGGGATCATCTGCATGTAGATGCTCACCCGGTCGCCCTTCTTCACGCCGTGGGCCTTCAGGACGTTGGCGAACCGGCAGACCTGCTCGTGCAGCTCCCGGTAGGTGATCTTGCGCGTCTCGGTGGGCTCGTTGCCCTCCCAGATGATGGCCACCTGGTCGCCGCGGGTGGCCAGGTGCCGGTCGAGGGCGTTGTACGTGATGTTGGTCTTCGCGCCGGTGAACCACTCGATGTGGATCCGACCGTTGCGACGGTCGAAGTTGTAGTCCCGGACCTTGTCCCACTTCTTGAACCAGTGGAAGTCCTCGGCGACTTCGCCCCAGAAGCCCTCCGGGTCCTTGATGGACCGCTCGTACATCTTCTTGTATTGATCGAGACTCTTGATCCAGGCGCGCGCGCTGAACTCGGCAGGCGGCGGGAAGATCTGGTCGGCCATGCTGCATCTCCTCTGAGTCGAAGCCTTGGTCCGCTAGTGCGGTGCACTGAAGCGCGGCAGGACCGGGGGAGGCCAGGGGCAGGATTTCCACGCGTGCTTCGCACCCGGATGGTACAAAGACCTCAGGATGAGGGGCAAGACGGTGGCACCCCGGCTGCACCGGGACGCGGCTCAGCGCACCGGCAACCGCACGGAAAGCCCCGTGGCAGAAGGGGTGACGGCCAGGCCGGAGCCAAGGCGCCGATGGAGCCACGGCCCCACCGCCGCCACCACGAGTCCGCTCCCCAGGCCCATGGCGCCGTAGACCGGCACCGCGCCGTAATCGCCCCCCGCCGCCAGCGCCGCCACCGCGCCGGCGCCCAGCCCCGCCGCGCTCCCCAGGCCGACGATGCGCAGCCGTCCCCGCGCCGTCGCGGCATCGTCCGCCGCCAGGCCCAGGCCGGCCAAGGCCCCCAGGGCGCCCTGGTAGGCCGCGCCCCAGAGGGCGCACAGGGGCGGGTCCAGGTCGTCGTCGGGCTCCACCGCCGCGCAGAAGCCCGCCCACCCTCCCGCGCCCACGGCGGCGCCCAGCAGCGCGCCCTCTCCGGCGCCCCTGAGGAAGCCCCCCGCGGACTGGGCGGCGGCTGCGCCCGGCCACATTGTGGCCAGCGCCATCACGAGTGCGATTCGCCTCGGCATCCCTTCACCTCCGGCGGGGTGAGCGTCCACGTATCCTAGCGGAAACGAGCGGAGGGCGCGGCGCGTGTCACCGCCCCCCCCGCCGGGGGGTGGACGCCCGCCCCCGGCACATGGCAGACTTGGGGCCCATGCCCGACGCCACGGCCCACCACGAAGAGGAGGCGCTGGGGAAGGCGTACGACGCCCGCCTCATGCGCCGCCTGCTCACCTACGTCCGCCCATACCGGCTGCACGTGGTGGCCGCGGTCTTCCTGCTCATGCTGGCCTCGGCCATGGAGATCGTGGGTCCGTGGCTCACGCAGCAGGCCATCGACCGGGCCATCCCCGCGGCGGACGGGGGGCTCCTGGCCCGACTGGCGCTCCTCTACACCGGCGCCGTGGTGGCCGCCTTCGGCCTCCAGTACGCCCAGGGCATCCTCACCACGTGGCTCGGGCAGCGCATCATGTACGATCTCCGCAAGGAGATCTTCGCCCGCTTCCAGCGCCTGGACCTGAAGTTCTACGACCGGAACCCGGTGGGGCGCCTCATGACGCGCATCACCAACGACGTGGAGACGCTCAACGAGCTCTTCAGCTCCGGGGTGGTGTCGGTCTTCGGCGACGTGTTCACGCTGGTGTTCATCGTGGCGGCCATGCTGCGCATGGACTGGAGGCTGGCGCTGGTGGCGTTCTCCGTGCTCCCGCTCGTGTTCTGGGCCGCCTTCGTCTTCCGCGCCCGGATCCGCTCGGCGTACCGGGACATCCGCGTCCGGCTGGCCCGCCTGAACGCGTACCTCCACGAGCGCTTCACCGGCGTGCGCGTGGTGCAGCTCTTCAACCGGGAGGACGCCGACTCGGAGCGCCACGCCGAGCTGAACGCGGGGTACCTGGAGGCCCACCTGCGCTCCATCACGTACTACGCCCTCTTCTTCCCGGTCATCGAGTTCTTCACGGCCATCGCGCTGGCGCTCATCCTCTGGTACGGCGGCGTGGAGATCCTGGACGGCGCGGTGACCGTGGGCGTGGTGGCCGCCTTCCTCCAGTACGCCCGGCGCTTCTTCCGCCCCATCCAGGACCTCTCGGAGAAGTACAACCTGCTCCAGGGCGCCATGGCGTCGTCGGAGCGGGTGTTCAAGCTCCTGGACCGGGAGGTGGAGATCCGCGACCCCGACCAGCCGCGGGAGCTGGCTCTCCCCGTGGAGGGACGCATCGAGTTCCGCGACGTCTGGTTCGCCTACGGCAAGCGGGAGGACGGCGAGCCCGACTGGGTGCTGAAGGACGTGAGCTTCGCCGTGGCGCCCGGGGAGAAGGTGGCCATCGTGGGGCACACGGGCGCCGGGAAGACCACGCTCATCAACCTGCTCATGCGCTTCTACGACGTGAGCCGGGGCGAGATCCTCCTGGACGGCGTGCCCATCCGGCAGCTCCGGGTGGCCGACCTCAGGTCGCGGGTGGGGCTCGTCCTCCAGGACGTGTTCCTCTTCAGCCGCGACGTGGCCTACAACATCCGTCTGGGCGCGCCGGACATCTCCGACGAGCGGGTGCGCGAGGCCGCCGAGCGCCTGGGCGCCGCGCCCTTCATCGAGCGTCTGGAGAAGGGGTACGACCAACCTCTGGGTGAGCGGGGCGCCACGCTCTCGGTGGGAGAGCGCCAGCTCGTGAGCTTCGCCCGGGCCTTGGCCTTCGACCCGGAGATCCTCATCCTGGACGAGGCCACCAGCTCGGTGGACTCGGAGGTGGAGGAGCGCATCGAGCGCGCCACCGACGAGCTGCTCAGGGGGCGCACTTCCCTGGTCATCGCCCACCGCCTCTCCACCGTGCAGCACGCCGACCGGATCCTGGTCCTGCACCACGGCGAGCTTCGCGAGGAGGGCACCCACGAGGAGCTCCTCGCCCACGAAGGGCTGTACGCCCGCCTCTACGAGCTCCAGTTCGCGGGCGCGGCGCAGGGCTAGGCGATCCGCTTCATTGCTTCCCGGACGTCGCGCCCACAGCTTGGTCGCGGTTCGCTCCTGTCCCCGACCCTCTCCCCGTCGTCCCGGAGGACACCCATGTCACGCCTGCCCGTCACCCTCCTCTGTGCAACCCTTGCCCTCGGCGCCTGCGCCGGGTCCGACGCCGGCGAAGAGGCCGCGCCACAGACCGAGGCCCCCGTAGCAGCCGCCCCCGCGCCTGGGCCTGGCGAGCCCACGCTCGACGAGGTGCGCGCGGCCACCGCGCGCTTCCAGGACGTGGAGGTGGCGCTGGCCGAGGGGTACATCCGCGACCCCTTCGACCTGTGCGACACCGCGGAGATGATGGGGCGCCCCGCCGAGCTGGGCGCCATGGGCATCCACTACTTCCGCCCCGACGTCCTGGGCGTCACCGGTCCCCCCGACCCCCGGGTGAACGGCACCGGGACGCACACCGACTTCCGCTCACCGGCCGTCCTCATCTACGAGCCCCAGGCCGACGGCGGCCTCGCGCTGGTGGCCGTGGAGAACCTGGCGTTCCAGGCGGCCTGGGAGGCCGCGGGGAACACGGCGCCCCCGTCGTTCCACGGCGTGCCGTACGACCACATGGCCGACGACCCGGCCACCGCGCTGGACGAGGCCCACATGTTCGAGCCCCACTTCGACCGGCACGTGTGGGTCCACCGGGAGAACCCCAACGGGGTGTTCACGCCCTTCAACCCCATGGTGACCTGCGAGCACCACACGGGCGCCACCACGCGCCCCATGGCGATGGAGGAGTAGCGCTTCAGGTCTGCGGGCGGACCCGGAAGGCCGGCGCCTCCGCTTCGGGAGGCGTGTGGGGCGCGGGAATGGTGGAGAGGTTCCCGTCCCGCAGGGCGTGGTACACGGGCGAGAGGATCTCGATGCCCGCCTCGGCCAGCGCGTCCTGCAGGTTCTCGTGGAGCCCGGAGTAGATGCCGGCCATGCGCTCGGGCTCGTCGGTGTACGCGTTCAGCTCGTAGCTCACGGCGTAGTCGCCCAGGGCGGTCTGGAGGACGAAGGGCCCGGGGTCCGCGAGGATCCCGGGCGTTCTCCGGGCCGCCTCCTTCATGGCCTCGTGCACCTTTCGCCAGTCCAGGTCGTAGCCCAGCGTCACCGTGGTGTGGAGGATCACGCCGCCGTCCTGGGCGGTGGCGCTGTAGTTCACGATGTAGCTCCCCAGCACCATGGAGTTGGGGATGGTGACCTCCACGTTCTTCGGCGTGCGCAGGCGGGTCACCAGCATCCCCCGCTCCACCACGTCGCCCACGGTGTCGGCGATGCGCACCCTGTCGCCGATCTGGAAGGGGCGCATGTAGATCATCACCACGCCCCCCACCACGTTGGACACGGCCCCCGCGGACCCGAACGTGAGGAGGAGCCCCAGGAAGCCGGCCACGCCCTTGAACGCCAGCGAGTCGCTGTTGGGCAGGTAGGGCCAGACGAGGATGACCGCGAAGGCCAGCCCCAGGACCCGGACCAGGCTGAACGTGGGGAGCGCCCAGTCGGGATAGAACCCGGGCAGGTGGATGGTCTCGTTGGCCACCGCCGTGAAGATCACCCGGATGAGCCTCAGCCCGTAGTGGGTGAGCACCAGGATGACGGCGATGTAGAAGAGGTTGGGCAGGTACCCCACCACCGCGTCCAGCGCCAGGCTCGCGGGCTCCCACGCCAGCGCGAAGATCCGCTGCGCCAGCGTGCGCGTGGGCGGGAAGAACGAGAAGACCAGCGGGAAGTACAGGAAGAGGAGCAGCCCGGTCACCACCAGCCGCGAACTCCGGGCGAACAGGAGGATGGCCGCCTCGATCTTCGCCCCGGAGAGGATCTCCAGCTTCTGGAACCGGAGGGAGGGGAGCTTGTCCTCCTGGATGTCGCGGATGCGCCGGTACAGCCTGGGGTACCAGACCGCCATCACCCGGAACAGTCCGTACAGCGCCGCCGTGGCCAGCGCCGTCCACAGGAGCCCCAGGAGCAGGTCCCGCAGGTTCCGCGTGAGCGTGGCGCCCCCCAGGCCGGCGCGCACCGCCGCGGCCAGGCTGTCCGCGGACGCGGCCAGGGGACGTCCCTGGCCCACCGTGTCGGCGGCGGTGACCGCCAGCACGGCCCTGCCGCCGGCCCAGACCTCCAGCCGGCCCTCGAGGTCCACCACGGCCACCGAGTCGGGGGACACCCCCTGGGCCCGCAGCTCCCGGAGGCGCTCCACCACGCCCTCGGCGCGTTGGGCGACGGAGAAGGGACCCAGCGCGCCGTACAGCCACCCCAGCGTGTCGCCTCGGAAGACCAGGACGGCGCTGTCGGGCCGGAGGAGCGCGAGGGAGTCCGCCTGCGCGGCCTGCGCCGAGTCGGGCGCCGCGATGGGGGTGGGCGCGGGGGCCTCCTGCGCGCCCACGGGCGCGGCGAGGGCGAGGGCCAGCGCGACGATCACCAGGGGGCGGATGGTCATGCGGAAAACTACCCCGCCGCTGGGGTCAGCGCACGCTCCCCACGGTGTCGGGGCGCGTCGACCGCGCCGCCGGCGTCGGCGGCGCCGGCCGGTCCGATGCCGCCGCGGCGCTCTCCGCGGCGGCCACCGAGTCCAACACGGCCACGCGGCGGGACACGGGCACGATGCGGCCCCCCACCCGGATCTGGGGCTCCACCGCGAAGCCGCCCGCCGGCTCCAGGGCGTCCTCGGTGTAGCGGCTCCCCGGATTCCAGAGGATCCACTCCTGGATGCCCGCGTCGTACGTGGCCTGGATCTGCGCCCGCACCTCGGGAGCGCCGTAGCGGGGCTGCCCCAGCGTGAAGTCCTGGAGCCAGGGGCGGGTGCTGCCGGCGCCCTCCACGGTGGCCGAGCGGCGCAGCGCGTCCTCCAGCGCCTGCTTCACCACCTCGTAGGGGTAGGCGTTGGGCCTCTGGAGGCCGAAGCTCCCCTGCCAGTAGTGGCTGGGGTACACCATGGGGAGCGCCACGTCCACCGCGCCGATGAACGACTCCCACACCTGCCCGATGCCCACGTCGCGGCTGGCCGAGGTTGTGACGCCGAAGACGTCGGCGGTCACCGCGACCCCCTCGGCCCGCAGCTCCTCGCGGGACCACGCCAGGAAGTCGCGGATGGCGTCGGGGTGGGGCGTGTCCCCCGCGCCGGGGTAGGCCACCCGCTCCTTCTCGGAAGCGGGAATGTCGGGGAAGCGCACGTAGTCCCACTGGATCTCCGGGAAGCCCATGCGGGCCACCTCCCGGGCCAGGTCCACGTGGTACTGCCAGACGCGGCGGTCGTACGGGTTCATCCATACGATCCCCTTGCCGTCCTTGAAGACCCCCCCGTCCTTGGTCTGCACCGCCATGTCGGGGTGCGCCACGGCCAGCAGCGGGTCCTTCACGATGACGAGTCGCGCGATGGGGTAGACGCCCTCGCCGTGGAGCCGGCGGAGCAGCCCGGGCAGGTCGCGGATGCGGATCTCGCCGGTGGCGCCGATCTCCTGGGCCAGCGCCACGCCGGTGCGGTGGCTCACGTACCCGCTGGCGTCCTTGATGTCGATGACGAAGGTGTTGACCTCCGTCCTGCGGGCCAGCTCCAGGAGGGCGTCCATGCGCCGCGTCGAGCCCGAAGCCCACGCGTTCAGGTAGATGCCGCGCACGTGCTCCGGACGCTGGAAGACCGGCCGCTCCGCCGGATCCACGGCCGGCGGGGGCGGAGTCGCCGTGTCGGACTGCTCCGCGGCCGCCTGGAGCGGCTCCACGTCGGGGGCGTGGGGCACCTGGGGGAGCGACGACACGTCGGCGGTGTCTTCGGGGCCGACGGGACGGCGGTCGAACGCCGAAGGTCCCGCCTCGCAGGCCGCGGCGGCGACGAGGAGGAACGCGGAGAGGGCGCGGGCGGTCACCGGGGAGACGGCGCGCTCAGTAGGTGGAGACCGACGGGTCGATCTCCTGCGCCCACGCCAGGACGCCGCCCTTGAGGTTCACCACGTTGGCCAGCCCGCGCTCGCGCAGGAGCCGCACCGCCCACGCGCTGCGGCTCCCCGAGCGGCAGTACACCACCACTTCCGCGTGGCCGTCCAGCTCTCCCATGCGCTGGAGGATCTCCCCGGCGGGGATGCGGATCTGGTCGTGCTCGGGCAGGTCGGCGATGCGGCGCTCGAAGTGCTCCCGCACGTCCACCAGGGTGGGCACGTCGCCCTGGTCCATGCGGCTCTTCAGGTCGGAGACGGTGATCTCGGGAACGGCGTCGGAGTGGCTCATGTCCGGCGGTCAGGGGGCGGTCATCAACGCGTCGAGGAGGGCCGCGGTCCGTCGGGCGGCGCCCAGGTGGGCGTCAATATAGCCGAAGGCACGGCCCGCGGCGTAGTCACGGGCGGCCTCGTCGGCGAGGAGCGCGGCGAGCTCGTCGCCGAGCCCCCGTGCGTCCGCCGCCTCCCGGGCACCCCCGGCCTCCAGGAGGTCGCTGGCGGCCCGCGCGTTGGCGTGGCGCGGCCCGAAGACGACGGGGAGGCGCGCCGCCGCGGGCTCCAGCACCGAATGGAGCCCGGCGTCGTGGAAGCCGCCTCCCACGTACGCCACGCTCCCCACGGTGTAGAGGTGGGCCAGCACGCCCACCCGGTCCACCACCACCGCGTCCACGCCCTCCGCTCCGCCCTCCTCCACCCGCGCCAGCGCGGCGGCCCGCCAACCCGCCTCCTCCAGCTCGGAAAGGAGCCCCCGCACCACGCCTTCGGACGGCTCGTGGGGCGCGAGGATCACGCGCACGTCGGGGGCCCGCTTCCGCGCCGCCGACAGCGCCGGCAGGAGCACCGCCGTGTCCGACGGCCAGGTGGACCCGGCCACCACCGTGGGCCGGGGCGCGTCGTGGAAGGGGCGCAGGTACGGGGCGGCGGGGTCTGCGCTCCGGGCCCGCGCCGCCGCCGAGTCGATGCCTGGGTCGCCGGTGACGCGCAGCGCTCCCGCCGGGACGCCCAGCGCCCGGAAGCCCTCGGCGTCGGCGTCGGAGATGGCGGCCACCAGGGAGAGGCGCCCCCACGTGGGACGCAGGAAGGCGCGGGCCGGCCAGCGGGCGCGGCTGGACCCGGGGGGGACGGTCCCCCCCACGAGGGCCACCGGGACCCCCCGGGCCGCCGCCTCCGCGGTGAGCACGGGCCACGCCTCGGTCTTGGTGAAGGCGAGCACCCCCGGGCGGAGGGCGTCCAGCGCGGGACCCACCTCGTCGGGGAGATCCCAGGGCAGGTAGCCGGCCCAGCCGGCGGGCATGCGGCGCGCCAGCGCCTCCGCCGACGGAGAGAAGTGGGTGTACGCCGACTGGAGCCCGGGGCGCAGCTCCAGGAGGGCCTCCAGCACCGCCCTGGCCTGGAGCCCCTCCCCCACCGAGGGCGCGTGGAGCCAGGCCGCGGGGCGCGCCGTGTCGCGGTTCGCCCGGGCCCAGGCGGCGAGCTCGCGGGACGCATCCCGACGCCCCGCCACCCCCCGCGCCACCTTGGAGCCCCCCCTGCCCAGGAGGGGCGTGGACGCCCGGAGCAGGCGCTGGGCCCCTCGGTACAGGACGGCTGCCGTGGACATGGCCCGAGGATAGACGAGGCGGGGTGCCCCGTCTACTCCGCCCCGGTAGATTCCCGCCATGAACTTCCAGATCACCGTCCGGTACGGCGGGCGCTACCAGCGCTACCACACGTTCGTGGTGGAGGCCCCCGACGCCCGGGAGGCCCTGGCCGCCGCGGCCCGGGAGATCCCCGACGAGATCGCTCCCCAGGCCGACCTGGTGGAGCTCCGGATCGCCCCCGACCCGGAGAAGCGCCCGTTCCTGGAGGGTGTTTGAGCACGCAGGTCCCGGGGCGACCCGGCCGTCGGAAGCGAAGAAGCCGTCCGCCCGGCCCGTATTGGCGGTACGTGAGCTGAACCCGAACCTCCCCGGAGGAGATCCATGGCCCCCATCGTCCTCGCCCTCTTCGTCATCGTCCTCGGCGTCGTGATCCGCGGCCTCGGCCCGTCGATCTCCAAGCCGGGGGGCGCCGGCTCGGCGCGCCTGGTGGGTTACGCCTTCATGGCCGCCGGCGTCCTGCTGGCCCTGTCCAACACGGTCACGGTCATCTCCGTGGGCGAGGTGGGCGTCCAGCACTTCCTGGGGAGCATCGACCAGACCGCCCTGGGCCAGGGCGTCCACGTCATCAACCCGCTGGCGTCCATCGAGAAGATGTCCACCCGGGAGCAGAGCTTCCCCACCGACGGGGGCGTGGAGCGCATCGACGCCCAGACCAGCGAGCAGCTCAACGTGGCGCTGGAGGTGTCCATCCTCTACCGCATCGACCCGGCCAACGCCCCCGACCTCTACCAGCGCATCGGGTCGGAGGACCAGATCAAGAGCCGCATCGTGCTGAACTCGGTGCGCAACGGCGTCCGCGACGCCGTGGCCACCAAGTCCATCAACGAGATCTTCTCGCCCAACCGCCGGGAGATCGCCGCCGAGATGAAGGCGGCCATCCAGGCCAAGGCCGGCGACCGCATCGAGGTGCTGGACGTCTTCGTCCGCGACGTGCAGGCGCCTCCCCTGGTGCGCCAGGCCATCGAGGAGAAGCAGCAGCGCGAGCAGCAGGTGGCCGCCGAGCGCTTCCAGACGGAGATCATCCAGGAGAAGGCGCGGCAGGCCATCGAGGAAGCGAAGGGCATCGCCGAGGCCCAGAAGATCATCTCCGAGGGGCTGACCCCGGCGTACCTGACCTTCCACTACATCGAGCAGCTCGCCAAGCTGCCGGCGGGCTCGGTGGTGTACGTGCCCACCGAGGGCGGCGTGCCGCTCATGCGCCAGATCGGCGGGGGCAGGTGACGCGACGCCGCCTGGTCTTCCGGGGGATCCTGGCGCTCGTCGCCGCCGCCGCGGTGGCGGGCGCCTGGGCCTGCTCCCCCGTCTACGTCATCAAGGCGGGCATCGCCGAGGCGAAGATCCTCCGCGCCCGGCGCCCCATTCCCGAGGTGCTCTCCGACCCCGCCACCGACGAGGCGACCCGGGGAAAGCTGGCGTACATCCTCGAGGCGCGCCGCTACGCCGCCGACGTCCTGGGCGTGGACGTGGGCGACGCCTACACCATGTACACCAAGCTGGACCGGGACACGCTGGCGCTGGTGCTGTCGGCGGCGGAGAAGGACCGGCTCGTCCCCAGGACCTGGTGGTTCCCCATTGTGGGCCGCGTTCCCTACAAGGGCTTCTTCGACGAGGACGACGCCCTGGAGGCCCAGGCCGACCTCGAGGAGGACGGCTTCGACACCTACCTCCGCCCGACCTCGGCCTTCAGCACGCTGGGGTGGTTCAACGACCCGGTGCTCTCCACGTTCCTCTACGCCGACGAGGTGGAGGTGGTGGAGACGGTCCTCCACGAGCTGTCGCACCGGTACCTCTTCGTGCCCGGGCAGGTGGGCTTCAACGAGAGCTTCGCCACCTTCGTGGGACGCGTGGCCGCCGCGGACTTCTTCTGCACCCGCCCCGGGAGTGGCCCGGACAGCGTGAAATGCCTCCGGGCCCGGGCGCGGTGGCGCGACTTCCAGCGCTTCAGCGTCTACCTGGACGCCATGGTGGACGACCTGCGCGCCGTCTATGGCGACACGCTCCTGGCCCGGGAGGAGAAGATCGCCCGGCGCGAGGACGTCTTCCGCGCTTCCCTGGACCGCTTCGACGCCGAGGTGGCGCACACCTTCGAGAGCGTCGGCTTCGGGGGCTTCCGCGACGCCCCGCTGAACAACGCCACGCTGCTGGGGCGCATCTTCTACTACCACCGCCTCCCCGACTTCCAGGCCCTCCTCGACGCGCGGGGGGGGGACCTGAAGGCGGTGCTGGCCGAGCTGAAGGCGGGGGTGGCGGGGGTCGGCGACCCCTTCGAGCTCCTTCCCCGGAGCGGCGCCGGGTCGGCGGGAGCGCCGCCACCCTCCCTGGCTCCCGTGCCGTGAGCCGCCACCCCCTCAACCTCCTCTTCCGCTTCCTCCTCGAGGTCGCCGGCCTGGTGGCCATGGGGCGGTGGGGGTGGCACCTGGCGCCCGGGTGGGGAGGCGCGGCGCTGGCGGTGGGGGTGCCCGCGGTGGGGGCGGCGGCCTGGGGCGTCTTCCGGGTGCAGAACGACGGGGGGCGCCCGGTGGTGGAGGTACCCGGCCCCGTCCGTCTCGCCCTGGAGGCCGCCTTCTTCGGCGCGGCGGTCTGGCTGGCCGCCCGGACGGGCTCGGGCTCGTGGGCCCGGCCGCTGGGGCTGGCCGTGCTCGTGCACTACGCCGCCTCATGGGACCGGGTGGCCCTCCTGGCCCGCAACCGCCCGCTCCCGGCGGGGGGACCGAAGGCCGCCCCGGGCCTTGGGGACAGCCCGCCGGACCGATAGGTTGGGGGTTCTCACCGAACCCTGAGCAGAGCCGTCCAACCGATGTCCAACGAAGGCAGAGAGGCGTACGTCCCGTCCCAGGTGGAGGAGAAGTGGCAGCGCCTCTGGGAGGAGCGGGGCACCAACACCTTCACCCGTGAAGAGCTGGAGAGCGCCGAGGACCCGTTCTACAACCTCATGATGTTCCCCTACCCCTCCGCGGAGGGGCTCCACGTGGGCAACATCTACGCGTTCACCGGCGCCGACGTCCACGGCCGCTACCAGCGCCTGACGGGCCGGACGGTCTTCGAGCCCATCGGCTTCGACGCCTTCGGGATCCACTCGGAGAACTTCGCGCTGAAGCGGGGGATCCACCCCATGGATCTCATCCCGTCCAACGTGCGCAACTTCACGCGGCAGCTCCGGCGCACAGGGGGGATGTTCGACTGGAACCACGTCGTCGACACCACCCACCCGTCCTACTACAAGTGGACCCAGTGGGTCTTCCTCCAGCTCCTGAAGGCCGGGCTGGCGGAGCGGAAGGAGGCGCCGGTGAACTGGTGCCCCTCGTGCATGACCGTCCTGGCGAACGAGCAGGTGGTGGGCGGCTCGTGCGAGCGGTGCGGCACGCCGGTGGAGCAGCGCCGCATCGCCCAGTGGTTCTTCCGGATCACCAAGTACGCCCAGCGCCTGCTGGACAACCTGGACGGCATCGACTGGTCCGACACCACCAAGGCCGCCCAGCTCAACTGGATCGGCCGGAGCGAGGGCGCGCGCCTGCGCTTCCCCGTGCTGGACGCCGAGGGCAACGACAGCGGCACGCTCATCGAGGTCTACACCACGCGCCCCGACACCGTGTTCGGCGCCACCTACATGGTGCTGGCGCCGGAGCACGGCCTGGTGGACCAGGTCACCGCGGACGGGCACCGCCCCCCGGTGGTGGCGTACCGCGCCGAGGCCGCCAAGAAGGACCTGGTGGCCCGCCAGAAGGTGGACAAGACCAAGACCGGCGTGTTCACCGGCGGGTACTGCCGGAACCCGGCCACGGGCGAGGCCATCCCCATCTGGATCGCCGACTACGTCCTCACCGGGTACGGCACCGGCGCCATCATGGCGGTGCCGGGCCACGACGAGCGCGACTTCGAGTTCGCCACCCAGTTCGACCTCCCCATCGTGCGCGTGGTAGCGGGCCCCGGCGACGACGCCGGCACCCCGCTCCCGGAGGCGTACGTGGGCGACGGCGTGCTGGTGAACAGCGGCGACTTCGACGGCATGCCCTGGCAGGAGGGGAAGACGAAGATCACCGCGTGGCTGGCCGGCCAGGGGCTGGGCGAGCCGGAGGTGAACTTCCGCCTGCGGGACTGGTGCATCTCCCGCCAGCGCTACTGGGGGCCGCCCATCCCGGTCATCTACTGCGACGCGTGCGGCCCCGTGGGCGTCCCGGAGAAGGACCTGCCCGTGGTGCTCCCGCGGGTGGAGGACTTCAAGCCCGACGACACGGGCGTGAGCCCGCTGGCCCGCGTGGAGGCGTGGTACAAGACCACGTGCCCGGAGTGCGGCGCCGACGCGCGGCGCGAGACCGACGTCTCGGACACGTTCCTGGACTCGGGCTGGTACTTCCTGCGCTACCCGTCCACCGACTTCGACGACCGCCCCTTCGACGCGGCCGTGACCAAGCGGTGGCTCCCGGTGGACACGTACATCGGCGGGAACGAGCACGCCGTGCTCCACCTGCTGTACTCCCGCTTCCTCACCATGGTGCTCCACGACCTGGGGCACCTGGACTTCGAGGAGCCCTTCAGCGTGTTCCGCGCCCACGGCCTCATCATCGCCGAGGGCGCCAAGATGTCGAAGAGCAAGGGGAACGTGGTGGTACCCGACCCCATCATCGAGGAGTACGGCGCCGACACGTTCCGCACGTACCTCATGTTCCTGGGCCCCTTCGAGACCGGCGGCGACTACCGCCAGGAGGGCATCCAGGGACCGTACGGATTCCTGCACCGCCTCTTCGACACCGTGACGTCGGCGGTGGACGGCGACGTGGACCCGCAGGTGGAGCGGAAGCTGCACCGCACCATCAAGCAGGTCACCGAGCAGCTCCCCGCGCTCCAGTACAACACGGCCGTCGCCGCCATGATGGAGTACCTGAACGCGGTGCGCACCGGTGGGCGCCAGGCCGTGCGGGGCGAGGTCGAGCCGCTGGTGGTGCTGGTCGCGCCCTTCGCGCCCCACCTGGCCGAGGAGCTGTGGGAGCGGCTGGGCCACGGACGGAGCGTGTTCGACGGCGCCAACTGGCCGGCGTACGACGAGGCCAAGACGGTGGACGAGGCGGTGAACATCGCCGTGCAGGTGAACGGGAAGCTCCGGGGCACCGTCCAGGCCGCGCCGGGCTCGCCGGAGGCCGACGTGGTGTCGCTGGCCCGGGCCGAGGAGAACGTGGCGCGCCACCTGGAGGGCGTCTCCGAGCGGAAGGTCGTCTTCGTGAAGGACCGTCTCGTGAACTTCGTGGTGTCATGAACGAGATCGAGAAGCTGGCCATCGACGCCGTCCGCGTCCTCTCCATGGACGCGGTGCAGAAGGCCAACTCGGGGCACCCGGGCACGCCCATGGCGCTGGCGCCCATGGGGTACGTCCTCTTCCACCGGCACCTGCGGCACAACCCGGCCAACCCGGCGTGGCCCGACCGCGACCGCTTCGTGCTGTCGGTGGGGCACGCCTCCATGCTGCTGTACTCGCTCCTCCACCTGAGCGGGTACGACGTGTCGCTGGACGACATCAAGGACTTCAGGCAGTGGGGATCCCGGACCCCGGGGCACCCGGAGCACGGCCACACCCCCGGCGTCGAGACCACCACCGGCCCCCTGGGTCAGGGCGTGGCCATGTCCGTGGGCATGGCGCTGGCCGAGCGCTGGCTGGCCCAGCGCTTCAACCGGCCGGGCCACGAGCTGGTGAGCCACTGGACCTACGCGCTCTGCTCCGACGGAGACCTCATGGAGGGCGTCTCCCACGAGGCCGCCGAGCTGGCGGGCCACCAAGAGCTGGGCAGGCTCATCTGGATCTGGGACGACAACCGGATCTCCATCGAGGGCTCCACCGACCTCACCCTCTCCACCGACCAGGCGAAGCGCTTCGAGGCGTACGGGTGGCACGTGACCCACGTCCACGACGGCAACGACCTGGAGGCCATGGACCTGGCGCTGGAGGAGGCGAAGCGCGAGACCGAGCGCCCCAGCCTCATCGTGCTCCGCACCACCATCGCGTGGGGGAGCCCGAACATGGCCGGCAGCGCCGAGACCCACGGCGCCCCCCTGGGGCCGGACGAGATCCGCGCCACCAAGGAGAACCTGGGCTACCCGTCGCAGGAGCCCTTCTTCGTGGACGAGCGCGCCACGGAGCACTGGAGCGCGTGCGTGCGCAAGGGCGAGCGGCTCGAAGAGACCTGGCAGGCGCGCTACGGCATCTACCGCGCGGAGCACGAGGAGCTGGCCGACGAGTTCGACCGCATGATGGCGGGCCGCCTCCACGCGGGGTGGGACGCCCACGTCCCCGACCTCTCGGCGCCGGCCAAGGCCGACGCGACCCGCGGCTGGTCCGGGAAGGTCATCCAGGGGCTGGCCGACGGCATGCCCGAGCTCATCGGCGGCTCGGCGGACCTGGGGCCGTCGAACAAGACCACCATCAAGGGCACCAACTCCCTGCTGCACCGGAACCCCGGCGGGCGGGTGATGCACTACGGCGTGCGCGAGCACGCCATGGGCGCTCTCATGAACGGGATGGTGCTCCACGGCGGCGTGCGCCCCTTCGCCGGCACCTTCCTCATCTTCTCCGACTACATGCGCCCCGCCATCCGGCTCGCCGCGCTCATGGGCCAGCCGGTGGTGTACGTCTTCACCCACGACTCCATCGGACTGGGCGAGGACGGGCCCACGCACCAGCCCATCGAGCAGCTCGCGGCGCTCCGCGCCATCCCCGGGCTGGTGGACCTGCGGCCCGGCGACGCCGCCGAGACCGAGGTGGCGTGGCGCATCGCCATGGAGCGCACCGACGGGCCCACGTTCCTGGCGCTGTCGCGGCAGACCGTGCCGCTGCTGGACCGTGGTGCGCTGGCCTCCGCCGAGGGGGCGCGGCGCGGCGGCTACGTGCTGGCCGAAGCCACGGGCGAGCGTCCCGCCGCCATCCTCATCGCCTCGGGGAGCGAGCTGTGCCTCGCGCTGGAGGCCCGCACGCGCCTGGAGGCCGACGGCGTGCCCACCCGCGTGGTGAGCCTGCCGAGCTGGGCGCTCTTCCAGGCGCAGAGCGAGTCGTACCGCTTCCGCGTGCTGCCCCCCGACGTCACCGCGCGGGTGTCGGTGGAGGCGGCCACCACCTTCGGTTGGGAGCGGTGGGTGGGGAGCCGGGGCCGCGCCGTCGGCGTGGACCGCTTCGGGGCGTCGGCACCGGCGGAGGTCCTCTACCGGGAGTTCGGCGTCACCGCCGACGCGGTGGTGGAGGCGGCGCGCCGGCTCCTCTGAGCCGGCGCCGCGTCACGCCTTGGCCCGGGTGGCGGCCGCCGCGTCGGCGCGCGCCACCGCCTTGAGGACGACGAAGCCCCCCGCACCGGCCACCATCGACGCCACCAGGATCCCCACCTTGGCCACCGCGACCGTGGCGGGGTCGGCGTAGGCCAGCTCGGCGATGAACAGCGACACGGTGAACCCGATCCCCGCCAGGAGCGACACGCCGGCGATGTGACCCCAGCGCACGCCCGGGGGGAGCGCCGCGAGCCCGAGCTTCGCCGCCAGCCACGAGGCGCCGAAGATGCCCACCAGCTTCCCGACGATGAGCCCCGCCACGATCCCCTGGGCCACGGGGTTCCCCGCGGCGTCCGCGAGGGTGGCCGGCGACACGCCCACGCCCGCGTTCACCAGGGCGAAGAGGGGGAGCACCACGAACGCGGTCCAGGGATGGACCTTCCGCTCCAGGCGCTCCAGGGGGGACTCGGTGCCCACGACCAGCTCCTCGAGCTGGCCCAAGGTCGCCTCGGCGTCGTTGTGGTCGTCGCGCCCCAGCGCCCGCTCGTACCGCTCCAACAGCGCGCGCCCCTGCACCAGCGTGGTCTGGTCGTCGTAGTAGTGCCGCGAGGGAGTGAGGATCCCCAGGACGACGCCCGCGAGCGTGGCGTGTACGCCCGACTCGAGGATGGCGAGCCAGAAGAGGAACCCGGGGAGGATGTACGCGCCCGCGGAGCGCACGCCCATCACGCGCATGAGGAGCAGGAGGCCCAGGACCACCGCTCCGGCGCCCAGGGCGCCGGGCACGATCTGCTCGGTGTAGAACACCGCGATGACCAGGATGGCGCCCAGGTCGTCGACGATGGCCAGCGCCAGCAGGAAGATCCGGAGCTGCCCGGGGAGGCTCCTGCCCAGGAGGCCGAGGACGCCCAGGGCGAAGGCGATGTCCGTGGCCATGGGGATCCCCCACCCCCGCGCGCCCTCGCTTCCCGCGTTGATCGCGAGGAACACGAGCGCCGGGCCGGCCATGCCCCCCAGCGCGGCCGCCACGGGGAGCGCCGCCCTGCGCACGTCGGCAAGCTGGCCGTGGAGCACCTCCCGCTTGATCTCCAGCCCCACCACGAAGAAGAAGAGCGCCATGAGCCCGTCGTTCACCCAGTGGTGGAGGCTCTTGGACACCGACACCACCCCCAGGTCCAGGCCGACCTTCGTCTCCCACAGCGCGGCGAAGGCCTCGGCCAGGGGGGAGTTGGCCAGCACCAGGGCGCTCACCGCCGCCGCCAGGAGCACGGCGGACCCGATCCCCTCGGTCCGGATGAACTCCTGGGAGGGCAAGTGGATCTCGCGGGTCCACCGCTCCTGGGTGGCCCGTAGCTCCAGGAGGCCGCGGCTCCGGGGCGAACCCGCCATCACGCCACCTTGCGCCGGAGCGCCGCCGGGAGGGGAGGCACGCGCGTCGTCGGCTCCTGCCGCTTGCGCCGGCGCACCACCGGGCGGTCGTAGCGTGCCTCGGCTCGGCACCCCGCGTGGCGGGCCCACTTCTTCCACGTGTCTCCGTGGCCGTACTTCCCGTCCAGCAGCCACTCGGCTACGTGGGCCATCTCGTGCAGGAGCGTGTCCATGCGCTCGGCTCCGTTCCCTTCGAGCATGAGGTCGACGTTCAACGCGAGCTCGATGACGAAGCGACCCCGCCTCCGGTCCCGCCCCGGGATCATGTGACCCAGCGCCGCGGTCATGCGGTTGCTGAGGCGGATGGGGATGTCGCTGGGGAGGAGTCCGTCGAAGCGCGTCTTGTTCAGGTACCGATAGAGCGCCTTCAGGTACCGCCGCTGCTCCGGCGTCGCGCAGCAGTGCGTCACCTCGTCGTCGTCGCCGCAGCGCGCCATGGCCATTCGCTGGCGGCGCGCGTGGGACGTGCGCACCGCCTCGAGCACGGGCGTGAGCCCGGGCCACGCGCGCACCGTCTCGGAGGCGTCGCGCACCGCGGGCGTGCGCCACCCGCGTCCCCGCACGATGGTGGCGAAGGCGTCGAGGATGGAGGCCGGCGCGCGACGGTACGCCACGTGGAGGTTGAGCACGGTGGCGTC
>BTVB01000029.1:0-62683 GCA_045863275.1 Gemmatimonadota bacterium | reverse complement strand
CCCATGCGCACGCGCACGGTGTCCGCGCCGGAATGGACCACCGCGTTGGTGATGGCTTCCTGGACGATGCGGAAGAGCGCCAGCGACGACTCCCGGGAGAGGGGAGGCACCGAGCCCTCGAAGCGGACCTCCAGGCGGCTTCCCTGGGTCATGGAGCGGGCATGGGCCTCCAGGGCCGCGCGCACGCCCAGCTCGTCCAGCTCGGGCGGACGCAGTCGGCGCGCCACCCCGCGGATCTCCTCCAGGGCGCTCACCACCTCCTCCCGGATCTCGCTGATGGACCCGTTGGCGCCGGAGGAGAGGTGGCGCTCGGCGATGCGCAGGCGGACCAGGACGCCCGCCAGCGTCTGCGCGGTGCCCGAGTACAGCTCGTGGGCGATGCGCTGCCGCTCCCGCTCCTCCGACTCGAGGACGCGGCGGGCCAGCTCCTGCTGCCGGGCGCGGCTGAGGGAGATGGAATCCAGCATCTCGTTGAAGATCTCCGTGACCTTCATCAGCCCCGTGTCCGCCAGGGGGGAGCTTTCGGCCCGGGCCTCCGTCTCCCCCGAGCGCACGCGGGTGGCGGTTTGGGCCAGGCTCTCCAGGGGCCAGAGGGCCAGGCGGACCAGGATCGCGTTTACGCCCACGCCCAGGAGGATCACCACGGCCCCGGAGGTCACGCCGAGCACGGCCACCGTGCCGGTGCTGGTGTCCTGCGCGCCCAGGGCCAGCGCCGCGCCCACGCTGGCGCCCAGGATCACGAGCACCACGTTCGCCAGGAAGATCTTCCAGAAGACGGACAGGCGGAGCAGGGGGGTCGCCCCGCGCACCGTGCCCAGGCGGTCCCACGGCCCCTCGACGGCGGCGGCAGCGTGCGCCGGCGCCTGCGGAGAATCGCTTCCCTTGAGAGGTTCCGTCACGTACCGAAAGGGTGGGAGGTAGACGGGAGCCTGGGCGAACAACGAGAATACCGGGTTCGCCGAACCCGGGGCTCGGGCGTGCCAGGACACACGCCGGGGCTCGCGGAGTCCGGCGACTCGCATACATTCTTGCTCAGGACGAGGCGAGGGGGCTGTCAGGGACAACGCGCCCCCCGAGGTGGGAGATGCGCCGCCGGGATTGTGGGGTTTTTACCCACACCTGTGGGCCTGGAAGGAGTCTTCGCGAGGGTGCTGAACGCTGAGGAGTACAGGGCGGTCTTCGAAACGGCCCCCGACGGGATCCTGGTGGTGAACGCGCACGGCGTGGTTCACGACCTCAACCCGGCGGTGGAGGGCCTGTTCGGCTACGCCCGTGAGGAGATCCTCGGCGAGGCGGTGGAGATGCTCCTTCCCCAGGCCTTCCGGGAGGCCCACGTGGAGCACCGGCGGAGGTACCAGAGGAACCCCCATGCCCGGCCCATGGGTGCCGGGATGGAGCTCGTCGCCCGGAGGAAGGACGGGGGCGAGTTCCCGGTGGAGGTGAGCCTGAGTCCATGGGCCCACGACGGACACAACTGCGTGATCTGCATCGTGCGCGACGTGACGGAGCGCAAGCGCATGCGCGACTTCTCCGAAGGGGCGCTGCGCTCCGTGGAGGAGGAGCGGCAGCGCATCGCCCGGGAGCTCCACGACGACACGGCGCAGCGGCTGGCCACGCTCATGCTCCGGGTGCGGCTCCTGGCCCTGGAGAGCGACGGCGCCCGGCGCGCCCAGGGGCTGGAGGAGCTGCGGGAGCAGATCCTGGAGGCGGCGGAGGGCGTGAAGCGCATCGCCCGGGGCCTCCGCCCGCCCGAGCTGGAGGAGGTGGGGCTACGCACCGCCCTCCAGGCGCACCTGCGCGGGCTCCGCGAAGGCGCCGAGTTCGGCGTCGAGGTGGACATGGACCCCGTGGAGCACCTCCTCGACCTGGAGGGAAAGCTGTGCTTGTACCGGGTCATCCAGGAGTCCCTCTCCAACGCCCTTCGCCACTCCGGCGCGACCCGCGCCCTTGTGACCGTCCGCGCGGGGAACGGTCGGGTGGTGGCGGTGGTGGAGGATGAGGGTAGAGGATTCGCCGCCAGTCGGATCGCCGCGGGTGGTGGCGGACTCGGGCTGGTGGGCATGCAGGAGCGCGCGCTCATGCTGGGCGGCCGCGTCACGGTGGACAGTGCCCCCGGGGAGGGCACGCGCGTCCGCATCGAGCTCCCTACTTCCCCCGTGGAGGTACCGAATGCCTGAAGGAACGAAGATCCTCCTGGTCGACGACCATGCCATGTTCCGCGCAGGTATCCGTGCGCTCCTCGAGGCCGAGGGCCGGATGACGGTGGTGGGCGAGGCGTCGTCGGGTGACGAGGCCGTCGATCGGGTGAGGGAGCTGAAGCCCGACGTGGTGGTGATGGACCTGTCCATGCCCGGCTCCAACGGCCTCGAGGCCACGCGCCGCATCGCCGCCCTGGAGCTGGACACGAAGGTGCTCGTTCTCACCGTCCACGCCGAGGAGGAGTACCTCGTGCCCGTGGTGGAGGCGGGCGCCAGCGGATACCTCACCAAGACCAGCGCCGACAACGACCTCATCGAGGCCATCAAGGTGGTGGCCCGGGGTGAGGTCTACCTGCCGCCCAAGGCCACCACGCTCCTCCTCCAGCGCTACAAGGCGTCGGAGTCGGACGACTCGGCGGGGCTCCATGACCTGAGCACCCGCGAGCAGGAGGTCCTGGCCCTCACCGCGGAAGGGTACTCCTCGCGGGAGATCGGCAAGAAGCTGTTCATCAGCCCCAAGACGGTGGACACGTACCGCTCGCGGATCATGGACAAGCTGGGGCTGAACCACCGCTCCGAGCTGGTGCGCTTCGCCCTCCGCGTGGGGCTGCTGAAGGAGATGTAGGCGCCCGGGGCCGCCGCTCCTAGCGCGGGTCCACCGTGGTGTACACCGAGCTGCCGCCCTTGCGGTCGAAGGCGAGGACGTCGTAGGGCCGGGGGTTGGGTCCCTCCATCCCCGGCGAGCCGATGGGCATGCCGGGCACGGCGATTCCCGCCACCTCCGGGCGCTCGGCCAGCATGCGCTTCACCACGTCGGCGGGGACGTGTCCCTCCACGACGTACCCGTCCACCAGCGCCGTGTGGCACGACGAGTGGGAGGCGGGCACGCCGGCGTCGCGCTTCACCGACATGAGGTCGGCGACGTTCCGGGCGTCCACCTGGAAGCCGGCGGCCTGGAGGTGCTCCACCCAACCGTTGCAGCACCCGCACCCCTCGGTCTTGTAGACCAGGATGGTGGGGAGCTCGGCGGTCGCGGCCGCGGCGGTGGCGGCAGGGGCCTGGGCAACGGCGGTGCCGGCCTCGGAGGCCTCGGGCCCGCCGCATGCGGCCAGGGCCAGGACCAGGAGTCCGGCGGGAATACGGGTGCGGTCCATGGGATCTCGGGGCAGGAGGGACGGAAGGGAGGGTCGTACACGGGAGGGCCCCGGCGGATCCGGTGCGCCCCGGGAGGCGGCACCCCCACGGACCCCGGGGCATCGGGGTCGGGCGCCGTGGCAGCCTCCCGGAGAGCAGCGGTACCACCGCAGCCTACCGGGGGCAGCATGAACCCGGCGTGAACGGTCCATGAAGAAGTCTTCATGGTCCCTGGGGGGCCGCAGGTTACCTTGTCCTCCGTCGTGTCCGCGGAGACGCCCGGTGGGCGGGAGCCATCCAATGCGCATCCTGGTTGTGGAGGACGACAAGAAGGTGGCCAGCTTCCTGGAGAAGGGGCTCCGGGAGGAGGGGTACACGGTGGACGTGGCCCACGACGGCCCCACCGGGCTCACCAAGGCCCGGGTCTACGAGTACGACCTCCTGGTCCTCGACGTCATGCTCCCGGGCATGTCGGGCGTGGAGATCGTCCGGGACCTCCGCGCCAAGGAGCGGGCCACGCCCACGCTCATGCTCACCGCCCGCGATGCCCAGGAGGACGTGGTGCTGGGGCTGGACGCCGGCGCCGACGACTACCTCACCAAGCCCTTCGGGTTCGACGAGCTGCTGGCCCGCGTCCGCGCGCTGCTGCGCCGGGGGGGTGCCGCTCGCCTGGACCGCCTCCTCTACGACGACGTGGAGCTGGACCGGGCCAAGCACGCGGCGTTCCGCGCCGGGCGGCGCCTGGACCTCACCCCCAAGGAGTTCCAGCTCCTGGACTACTTCCTGGTGAACCGGGAGCGGGTGGTCCGGCGCACCGAGCTCCTGGAGAAGGTCTGGGACCTCCACTTCGACCCCATGAGCAACGTGGTGGACGTCCACGTGGGCCACCTGCGGCGCAAGCTCCGGGAGGCCGGCGGCGACCCGCTCCTCCACACGGTGCGGGGGGTGGGCTACATCTTCCAGAAGGGCGAGCCGGCGTGAACCGCTCCTTCCGCTTCCAGCTCGCGCTGCGGGCCGCGGCGGCCATGGCCGTGGGGATCGGCGCCATCGGCGCCGTGACGCTCCTGGCGCTGCGGGCCGCGCTGGACCGGGAGGTGAACGCGTCCATCCTGACGGTGGCGTCCATCCAGGCGGCTTCCCTCACCGACGCACCCTCCGGGGAGATGCACTTCCACGAGTGGGAGCTCACGCCGGAGGAGGCGGCGTCCCTCACCGACCTGGTGCGCTACGCGCAGGTCTGGCAGGCCGACGGCGCGAGCCTGCTGCGGAGCCAGTACATGACCCGGGACCTCCCCCTTGACCGGGAGCACCTGGGCAGGGCGGGGGACGGCGAGCTGGTCTGGACCGAGGTGGATTGGGAGGGCACGCCCATACGCACCCTGTACTACCCCCTGGAACGTCACGGGCCCTTGCACCAGCGCCACGTCCTGCAGGTGGCGGCGTCGCTGACGTCGCGCAACGAGCTGCTGGCGGGTGTGGGGGCCTTTCTGGTGCTCCTGACAGCCCTCCTCGCCGGGGGGACCTTCCTGGGCGCCTCGTGGCTGGCGGGGCGGGCCATCCGCCCGGTGCACGAGATCACCGACCAGGCCGAGGACATCGGGGGACGGTCGCTGGACCGGCGCATCCACGCCTGGGCCGATCACCAGGAGTACCGGCGCCTGGTGGAGGTGCTCAACACCATGCTCGGGCGCATCCAGGGGGCCTTCGACGCCCAGCGGCGCTTCACCGCCGACGCCAGCCACGAGTTGCGCTCACCCCTCACGGCCATGCGCGGCGAGCTGGAGCTGTCGCTCCGGCGCCAGCGGGAGCCCGACGAGTACCGCCAGGTGCTGGCCAGCACGCTGGAGGAGGTGGTACGCCTGTCGCGCATCACCGAGGACCTCCTGGTCCTGGCCCGCTCCGACTCGGGGGCGCTCCGTCCCCGGCTTGAGCCGTGCGACGTGTCGGCGGTGGTGGGGCGGATCGTGGAGCGCCTGGCCGGGCAGGCGGCGGAGAAGGGCGTCGCCGTGGAGGCCACGACGACGCCGGCCTGGGGCGTGGTGGACGAGGGCCTGCTGGGGCAGGTGGCGTGGAACCTCCTGGAGAACGGGATCAAGTTCACGCCCTCCGGCGGCGCGGTGTCGGTGGTGGTGGCGTCGGACGAGGGGACCGTGACCCTCACCGTGTCCGACACGGGGCCGGGCTTCCACGACCCCGCCCAGGCCTTCCGCCGCTTCTACCGCGAGGACCCGGCGCGTAGCCACGGCTCGCCCACCGGCGGCACGGGGCTCGGGCTGGCCATCGTCGAGGCGGTTGCGGAGGCCCACGGAGGGCGCGCCGAGGCCCGGAACCGCCCGGGCGGCGGAGCCCAGGTGGCGGTGACGTTCCCCGCGGCGCCGTCCCCGGCATCCTGAAGCTTTCTTCATCCGGGTCTCACCGGGGCTTCACGCGGTCCGCCCGAGCTTCCGGGGCATCTTCCCCACCCCGGAACGCGACGAGGGACCGTGAGACGAACCAACCCAGCCGGCGCCGCCCTGGCGTTCCTCCTGGCGCACTCCGCGGCGGCGACGGCGCAGGCCACCCCCGCGTCCGACTCCCTGCGCCTGGACGCGGTGGTGGCCCAGGTGCTGGAGCGGAACCCCCGCCTCCACGCCATGCGCGCCGGGGCCGAGGCCGCGGCGCTGCGCAGGCCCGAGGCGTCCACGCTCCCCGATCCCATGCTCCAGCTGGGCGTGATGAACCTGGGCCTCCCGGAGCTTCGGGCCGACATGCCGTCGTCCATGGCGCCGTCGGTGCAGCTCATGCAGATGATCCCCTTCCCGGGGAAGCTGGGGCTGAAGGGGGACATCGCCGAGCTGGACGAGGCCCGCGCCGCCTCCGCGACCGACGAGATGGCCTGGGAGATGCGGGCCATGGCGGCCACCATGTTCTGGGAGCTGTACGCGCTGGACCGCCGCCTGGAGGTCATGGGGGAGACGCTGGCGCTGCTCCGCGACTTCCAGCAGGTGGCCAAGGCCATGTACGTCTCGGGGATGGGGCGCCAGGCCGACGTCCTCCGCGCCGACGTGGAGGTGGCCCGCATGGACGGCGAGATCCGCTCCATGTCGGCCATGCGGACGGCCATGGCGGCGAGGCTCAACGCGTTGCGGGACCTCCCGGCCGACGCCCCGGTGGCGTCGCCGGCGCCGGGGCCCCTCCCCGGGCGCCTCCCCGGCCGTGACACGCTGGCGGCGTGGGCGGAGGCGTCGCGGCCGCTCCTCGCCGAGGGACGCCAGGCCGTGGAGCAGGCGGGCTCCCGCGTGGCCCTGGCCCGCAAGGAACTCTGGCCCGACCTCACCGTGGGCGTGGCCTACGGGCAGCGGGGCGCCGAGATGGGCACCGAGCGCATGGGGAGCGCCATGGTGGGCTTCTCCCTGCCCGTGTTCGCCGGACGGCGCCAGCACGCCATGCGCGACGAGGCGCTGGCCATGGAGCGCATGGCCGACGCCGAGCTGGGGAGCCGGCGCGCGGAGGTGGCGGCCCGGGTGGAGGAGCTGCTGGCCGAGGCGGATCGGACCCGCTCCCTGGGGGCGCTCTACCGCGACGAGATCCTGCCCGAGGCCCGGGCCACGGTGGAGTCGGCCCTGTCGTCGTACCGCGTGGGCGCCGTGGACTTCATGACCCTCGTGGATGCCCAGATGAACGTGAACCGGTTCGAGGGCGAGCTGCACCAGCTCGTCGCCGACTACGGCAAGGCCGTCGCGGCCCTCGAATCCACCGTCGCCCGGGTCATGCCGGCCGACGAGCCCCTGGTGGCGGAGGCCCGATGAACAGCCGCAAGCAGATGGTCGTGTCCGTGTCCCTGGTCCTGGCCGCGCTGGCCGTGGTGGCCGTGGGCCTCCGCTCCGGCGATGCCTCCGCGGCCCAGGAGGGCGGCATGGAGGGCCACGATCACGCCGCCATGACGGCCACGTCGGGCCAGATGAGCCCCGTGGTGCTGGACGCCGACGCGGCGCGCCGCATCGGGGTGACGTTCGCCACCGTGGAGCGCAGGGTGCTCACGCGGTACGTGGAGACCGTGGGGAGCGTCGTCTACGACGAGACGCGGCTCGCCACGGTGAACCCCAAGGTGGAGGGGTGGGTCGAGCACCTGCACGTGGACTTCACCGGCGCCCCCGTGCGCGCCGGCGAGCCCCTCATGGAGGTGTACAGCCCGTCCCTCGTGTCCGCCCAGGAGGAGCTCATCCTGGCGGCGCGCCTGGTCCACGAGGCGACGGGCAGCGGACGCGCGTCGGGGAACGCCGAGACGCTTCTCGCCGCCGCGCGCCGCCGCCTGGCCTACTGGGACGTCCCCGAGGAGGAGATCCGCCGCATCGAGGAGCGGGGCGAGCCCACGAAGACGCTGACGCTGCGGGCGCCGGCCTCGGGGCTCGTGGTGGAGAAGTCGGTGGTGGAGGGAGACCGGATCATGCCGGGCATGACGCTCTACCGCATCGCCGACCTCTCCCGCGTCTGGATCGAAGCCGAGGTGTTCGAGAAGGACCTGAGCCACGTCAAGGCCGGGCAGGGGGCCGTGGTCTTCTTCGAGGCCTTCCCCGGGGAGCCGTTCACGGGCGCGGTGACGTACGTGTATCCGACCGTGTCGGTGCAGTCGCGCACGGCGCGCATCCGCGTGGAGCTCCCCAACCCGGGGCTCCGCCTCAAGCCGGGCATGTACGCCAGGCTCACGCTGAACGTGCCCCCCACGGAGCCCACGCTGGTGGTGCCCCGGAGCGCGGTGCTGGAGACGGGGCAGCGGACGCTGGTCTTCGTGCGCGAGCCCTCGGGAGAGCTGTTGCCGCACAGCGTCCGTACGGGGATCCGGTCGGGGCAGCTCGTGGAGATCCTGTCCGGCCTCGCCGAGGGGGAGCAGGTGGTCTCGTCGGCGGCGTTCCTCGTGGACGCCGAGTCCAACCTGGGCACCATGGGCGGCGACGGCGCGGCCATGCCCGGGATGGACATGAGCATGCCCGGCATGGACCACCCGAACCACTGAGGACGGCACCATGCTGAGGCACCTCATCGCCTGGTCGGTCCGGAACCGCGTCCTGGTCCTCATCGCCGCGGCCTTCGTCGCCGTGGCGGGCGTCCTGGCCATGCGGAGCCTCCCCCTGGAGGCCATCCCCGACCTGTCCGACGTCCAGGTCATCATCCAGACCGAGTATCCGGGCCAGGCGCCCCAGATCGTCGAGGACCAGGTCACGTACCCCATCGCCTCGGAGATGCTCAAGGTGCCGGGTGCGCGCACGGTGCGGGCGTACTCGTTCTTCGAGACGTCCTTCGTCTACGTCATCTTCGACGACGGCACGGACCTGTACTGGGCCCGGAGCCGGGTGCTGGAGTACCTCTCCGCCATCCGGAGCCGCCTCCCGGCCGCGGCCGAGGCCGCGCTGGGCCCCGACGCCACGGGGCTCGGGTGGGTCTACCAGTACGTCCTCACGGACACCACGGGGACCCATTCCCTGGCCGACCTGAGGGCGTACCAGGACTGGACGCTGCGGTACCAGCTCACCGCCGTTCCCGGCGTGAGCGAGGTGGCCTCGGTGGGCGGGTACGAGCGGGTCTACGAGGTCATGGTGGACCCGGCCAAGCTCCGCGGCTTCGGCATCCCGGTGACGGCGGTCATGGAGGCGCTCCGCGCCTCCAACGAGGACGTGGGCGCCATGGTGCTGGAGCTGGCCGAGCGGGAGTACATGATCCGCGGCCTCGGGTACCTGGAGGGGCTCGACGACATCGGCGAGGTGGTGGTGAGCGCCTCGGACCACGGCGTGCCTGTGCGCGTCCGCGACGTGGCGACGGTGCGCGTGGCCCCCGACGTGCGCCGGGGCGTGGCCGACCTGGACGGCCGCGGCGACGTGGTGGGCGGCATCGTGGTCATGCGCTTCGGCGAGAACGCCCTGGCCACCATCGAGCGCGTGAAGGAGAAGATCGCGTCGTTGGAGGCGTCGCTCCCGGCCGGCATGGTCATCACGCCGGTCTACGACCGCTCGGACCTCATCCACCGGGCCATCGCCACCCTCCGTGAGAAGCTGGTGGAGGAGTCGGTGGTGGTGGCGCTCATCACCGTGCTGTTCCTGGTGCACGTGCGGAGCGCCCTCGTGGTGATCCTCACCCTCCCGCTGGCGGTGCTCATGGCCTTCGTGGCCATGAGGGGCCTGGGGCTCTCCGCCGACATCATGAGCCTGGGAGGGATCGCCATCGCCATCGGCGCCATGATCGACGCCGCCATCGTGATGGTGGAGAACATGCACAAGCACCTGGAGCACGTCATCGCCGCCAAGCGCGCGGCGGCGGCGGCCGAGGGGCGTGCCTTGCCCGGGGGCGGCGACGACGGCTTCCTCCACACCGACCTCCTCACCCCGCGGGAGCGCTGGGACCTGGTGGTGCGGAGCGCCCAGGAGGTGGGGCCGGCCCTCTTCTTCTCGCTGCTCATCATCACCGTGTCGTTCTTCCCGGTCTTCAGCCTGGAGGCCCAGGAGGGGAGGCTCTTCAAGCCCCTGGCGTGGACGAAGACGCTGGCCATGGCGGGGGCGGCCTTCGTGTCGGTGACGGTGGTGCCCGTGGCCATGGGGTACCTGGTGAGGGGCAGGATCCACAAGGAGCGGGCCAACCCCCTCAACCGGGGGCTCATCGCCGCGTACATGCCGCTCCTGGACTTCGTGCTCCGGTACCGTTGGCCCGTGGTGGCGGCGGCGCTGGCGGCGGTGATCCTCACCGTGCTTCCGGCCCGGCGCATCGGCTCCGAGTTCATGCCGCCCCTCACCGAGGGCACGGTGCTCTACATGCCCACGACGCTCCCGGGCATCAGCGTGCAGAAGGCCATGGCCACCCTGCGCGCCCAGGACTCCATCCTGGCGTCCTTCCCCGAGGTGGAGAGCGTCTTCGGCAAGGCGGGGCGGGCCAACACCGCCACCGACCCGGCGCCCCTGGACATGTTCGAGACCACCCTCACCCTGAAGCCCGAGAGCGAGTGGCGCCCGGGCGTCACCTACGACTCCCTCATCGCCGAGATGGACGCGGCGGTGCGCTTCGCCGGCGTGGCCAACTCGTGGACCATGCCTATCCGGGGCCGCATCGACATGCTGGCCACGGGGATCCGCACGCCCGTGGGGGTGAAGATCTTCGGGCCCGACCTGGCCACCCTGGAGCGACTGGCCAAGGAGGTGGAGGCCGCCGTCCAGATGGTCCCCGGCACGCGCTCGGCCTTCGGCGAGCGCGTGGTGTCGGGCGCCTACCTGGACATCGAGATCGACCGGGACGCGGCGGCCCGGTACGGGCTGAACGTCGAGGAGATCCAGATGGTCATCTCCTCCGCCATCGGCGGGATGGCGGTGACCACCGCGGTGGAGGGCCGGGAGCGCTACGACATCCGCGTGCGCTATCCCCAGGAGCTCCGGGACCAGCCCGAGCGCCTGGCCGAGGTGCTCATCCCCGTGGGCCGGGTGCGCCCGGGGATGGCCGACATGGCCGCGCCGCCCACCATGGCCGGGATGGCGGGCGGTGGGGGGGTGGCCGCGACCGGGTCCATGGGCGGCATGGCCATGGGAGGCGGCGCGACCCCCGCCGGCGCCGCCCAGATCCCCCTGGGGCAGGTGGCGCGCATCCGCACCGTGGACGGCCCCATGGCCGTGAAGACGGAGCAGGCGTTCCCCACCGCGTGGGTGTACGTGGACACCGACATGGACGACCTGGGGGCCTACGTGGCCGCCGCCCAGGACATGGTGGAGCAGATGGTGACGCTCCCCCAGGGCTACACGCTCACCTGGTCGGGACAGTACGAGTACATGCGCCGCGCCCAGGAGCGTCTGGCGGTGGTGGTGCCCGCCACCCTCGTCATCATCTTCCTGCTGCTCTACATGAACTTCGGGCGCCTGGGGGAGACGCTCATCGTCCTCCTGTCCCTCCCGTTCGCCCTGGTGGGGGGCGTGGTGTTCATGGCCCTCATGGGCTTCAACTGGTCCGTGGCCACGGGGGTGGGCTTCATCGCGCTGGCGGGGGTGGCCGCCGAGACCGGCGTGGTCATGCTCCTCTACCTGGACAACGCGTGGAAGGAGCGCCTCGCCGCCGGGCGCCGCTCCCTGTCGGACCTGCGCGAGGCCGTGGTGGAAGGCGCCGCGCTGCGGCTGCGGCCCAAGATGATGACCGTGATCACCGTCATCACGGGGCTGCTCCCCCTCTTCTGGGGGCACGGCGCCGGCGCGTCGGTCATGCGGCGCATCGCGGCGCCCATGGTGGGCGGCATGGTCTCGGCGCTGGTCCTGACCCTGCTGGTGATTCCCGCGCTCTACTCGCTGTGGCAGGAGGCGCTGCTGCGCGTGGGTGAGCGGAGTCCCCACCCCGTGGGCGACGACGCGATGCCCGCTCCCGTCGAGGCCGGCACGTGACGGGACACGGTAGCTCCGCCCATCCCTCGGGTCACGGCGGGCACGGCGGGCACGGCGGCCACGGCGGCCCTCACGCGGACCACCCGGGTCGCGGCGACGCGGGCGGCCACGGGGCCCATGCCGGGCCCGGGGCGCACGACAAGCACGCCGGGCACACGCCGGAGATGTTCCGGGACCGATTCTGGCTTTCCCTGGCCCTGACGCTCCCCGTCGTGGTCTGGTCCGAGCACGTCCAAATGCTCCTCGGGTACCGGGCCCCCGTGTTCCCCGGCTCGGGGTGGATCGGACCCGCCCTCGCCACCGGGGTCTTCCTCTACGGTGGGCTGGTGTTCCTCGAGGGCGCGCGTCGAGAGCTGGCGGCGCGCCTCCCCGGGATGATGACGCTCATCGCCCTCGCCATCTCGGTGGCGTTCGCGTTCTCCTGGGTGGTGCAGGCCGGCATCATCGACGCCACCGCCCTGTGGTGGGAGCTGGCCACCCTCGTGTCCATCATGTTGCTGGGGCACTGGATCGAGATGCGCTCCATCGGGCGGGCACGTGGAGCACTGAAGGAGCTCGCCAAGCTTCTCCCCGACGTGGCCACGCGGGTGAGGGACGGGGAAGAGGAGCGCGTGCCGGTGGCTGAACTGGCGGCCGGCGACGTGGTGCTCGTCCGCCCGGGGGAGTCCATCCCCGCCGACGGCGTGGTCCGCAAGGGCACGAGCGACGTGAACGAAGCCATGATCACGGGGGAGTCCCGGCCCGTGGAGAAGGCCGAGGGGGCCGAGGTCATCGCCGGGACGCTCAACGGCGGCGGATCGCTCCGCGTGGAGGTGACCGGGACGGGGGAGGACACGAAGCTCCGCGGGATCATGCGCCTCGTCGAAGACGCGCAGGACTCGAAGTCGCGAGCGCAGCACCTGGCCGATCGCGCGGCCAGACTCCTCACGGGCGTGGCCATCGCCTCCGGCGCGACCACGCTGGTCGTGTGGCTCGCGGTGGGCGCCGCCCTCGACTTCTCCGTCGTGCGCATGGTGACGGTCCTGGTCATCGCCTGTCCCCACGCCCTCGGCCTGGCCGTTCCCCTCGTCGTCGCCATCTCCACCACGCTGGGGGCCCAGAACGGTCTCCTGGTGCGGGACCGACGCGGCCTGGAGGAGGCACGGAACCTCGACATCGTGGTCTTCGACAAGACGGGGACGCTCACGCTCGGCGAGTTCCGCGTGGTGGAGATGACCGTGGCCGACGGGCTGGAGGAGGAAGAGGCGCTGGCCATCGCCGCGGCCGTCGAGGCCGAGTCCGAGCACCCCATCGCCCGCGGCGTCGTGAGCTCGGCCCGGGACCGGGGCCTGGATGTCACGCCGGCGGAGGGGTTCCGCTCCCTCCCGGGCAAGGGCGTGGAGGCCACGGTGGGGGGGCGACGGTACCGCATGGGTGGACCGGCCCTCCTCCGCCAGGAGAGTGTCTCTCTGCCCCCGGCCCTCGAGGCCGCGGCGGAGCGGGCCGCCAGCCGGGGGCAGGCGGCCATCCACCTCCTCAGCGAGGGCAAGGCCCTCGCCCAGTTCACGGTGGCGGACGCCGTGCGGGAGGAGAGCCGGGCCGCGGTCCGGGCCCTCCACGAACGGGGCATCGAGGTGGCCATGCTCACCGGGGACGCCCGCGCCGTGGCCGAGGCCGTGGCCGAGGACCTGGGAATCGACACGGTGTTCGCCGAGGTGCTCCCCGAGGACAAGGCCTCGAAGGTGCGGGAGCTCCAGGCCGGGGGTAAGCGCGTGGCCATGGTGGGCGACGGCGTGAACGATGCCCCGGCCCTCGCCACCGCCGACCTGGGAATCGCCATCGGTGCGGGCACCGACGTCGCGGTGGAGGCCGGCCACATCGTGCTGGTCCGCTCCGATCCCCGGGACATCCCCCGGATCGTCACCCTCTCGCGTGCCACCTACAGGAAGATGCTACAGAACCTGTGGTGGGCCGCGGGCTACAACGTGCTCGCCATTCCCCTCGCGGCGGGCGTGCTCTCGGCCTGGGGGATCCTGCTCACCCCGGCCCTGGGCGCGGTCCTCATGTCGGCCAGCACCGTCATCGTGGCCGTCAACGCCCAGCTCCTGAAGAAGACACGGCTGTGACGAACCCTCACCCGAAGGAGACCTCGATGTCCTCCGTCCGACCCTCCCTCATCGGTGTCCTGGCCGCGGTTCTATTCGCCGCCGCCCCCCTCGCCGCCCAGGCCCACGACCACCATGCCATGATGGGCGCGGGCTCCGACTCGGCCGCGGTGGCCCAGGCCGTGCAGGCGTACCATGCGGCGCTGCAGGCCGGCGACAGCGTCGCCGCCCTGGCCCTGTTGGCCGACGACGTCCGCGTCGCCGAGAGCGGAGGCATCGAGACCCGGGACGAGTACCGCTCCCACCACCTGCCGGGGGACATGGCCTTCGCCGGCGCGGTGACCCGTGAGCCCGGGCCCATCCACGTCACCGTCGTGGGCGACGTGGCGTGGTCGATCTCGTCGAGCCGCACCACCGGGACCTTCCGGGAGCGGGCCATCGACTCCCGCGGCGCCGAGCTCATGGTTCTGACCCGCGAGGGCGGCGCCTGGAAGATCCGCGCCATCCATTGGAGCTCGCGCCAGGCCCGCTGACGCGGCGGCTCTCACCTCGCCCGACCCCCACGCGACGAAAGGACGACCCGTGCGCACCAAGACCCTCCCCGGCGCCCTCGTGATCCTGACCGTGGCCACGCTCCTGGCGATGCCGTTCGCCGCGGCGGCGGCGCGCTCCGTCCACTTCGGGCTGGCCCGCTCCGTCCCGGCGGCCGACGCCACCGTCCACCAGGTTCCCGAGGTGCGCCTGTGGTTCAGCGAGGCCCCGGCGGACGGCTCCGTCTCGGTGCGCCTCCTCGACGCCGCCGGCGACCTCGTGGACACCTCCGATCCCACGCGGGACGCCGAGGACGCCACCGTCTTCGTCGTGCGGCCCCGGACGCCTCCCGGCCCAGGGGCCTACAAGGTCTCCTGGCGGGGCATGGGGGCCGACGGCCACGTGGTCCGGGGCGACTTCGCGTTCTCCGTCGCCGCCCACTGAGGTCCCGGTGGTGACGGGTGTGGTGGGCGCCGCCGCGGGGTGGACCCTCTTCGCCGCCCTGGCCGCGGCGCTGGGCGCGGTGGCCGCGCGTTGGGTCCTGCTCCCGGCGGTGCCCGAGGCACCCGAGGAGCTTCTACGGCGTGCCGCCCGGGTGGGGCGAAACGCCCTCTTGATGGGGCTGGCGGGGCTGGTCCTGACGTCGGTGCGTCAGTTTCTCGACTTCCGCGACCCCTTTGTCCCGTGGACGGAAGACGCCCACGCGCTCCTCGCCCACACCCCGTGGGGGCGCACGTGGCACGTGGCCGTGGCCGGAGCGCTTGTGGGTGCCGTGGGCCTCCACTTCGCCGCGCGGGGGGCCCGGTGGGGGTGGTGGGCAGCCACCCCGCTGGTCCTGGCGTTGGGCGCATACCCTGCGTTCAACGGACACGCCAACGCCGCCGAGCCCCGCGCGCTGGCCCTGGCCGCGGACACGCTGCACGTCTGGGCGGCGGGGGGTTGGATGGGTGGGCTGGCCCTGGTCCTCCTGCTGGCCCGGGGTGCCCGGGATGGGGGGAGAGGTGGGGACCTCCTTCCCGAGCTGGTGCCGCCGTTCTCCCGGATGGCACGCTTCAGCGTGGCGACGTTGGCTCTCACCGGCCTCTATGCCGCCTGGCTCCACGTGGAGGGGTGGGGGGGCCTGACCTCCACGGACTATGGGCGCCTCCTCGTCCTGAAGCTGCTCCTCGCTGCTGGGGCTCTGTCGCTGGGAGCGGTGAACGCGTGGCGGTGGACGCCACTCCTGGGGCGGATGGAGGGGCGTACCGGACTGAGGCGCACGGCCACCTGGGAGTTGGCCGTGGCCAGCCTGGTGCTCCTCGTGACGGCTGTGCTGGTGCACACTCCGCCGGGGTAGGCCCCGGCCGTGCCTCAGGCCGCCCCCTCCTCCTCCCGGTAGATCCACCCGGCCAGGACGCCGGCCCCCACCATCTCCACCAGGCCCCAGACCAGGGCGAGGACCGTCTTGCCCGTGCTCAGCCCCATCCCCATGGCGCCGAACCAGATGCTAGGAACGGCGTACGCCACGGCCCACAGCAGGACGCCGGCCCGCACCCCCGTGCCCCAGCCGGGGCCGAAGCGGGGGCGGATGGCGGCGTAGAGCCAGGCCAGCGCGAAGCCGAAGACGAAGCATCCGCCGATGTAGCCGGCCATGGCCCAGCTCGCCTCGGGAAGCCCGTAGGTCTGCATGAGGGCCTCGTAGTCGTCCATGAGGATGACGGCGTTGAGGATCCCCTCCGTGACGTTGAGGAGGAGCCCCGCGGCCACCCCGCCCAGCGCGATGCGCGTCGTGTTCATCTTCGTCTCCCGGAGCAGGTACCAGGTGGGAATGGACCATGGATGCTCCGGACCCCCCGGGGGGTCAACGATTTCCGCATGTCCGACTGCGGGGAAACTCCCCGCAGAACCATTCCACTTCTTCCTGACTCCCTATCCGGACATGGGGGTCGCAGATTCGGCCCCGTGTTGATTGAAGGGGCGGCGGGCGGAGCCGTGTCCGCCCACCGGATGCCTCAATGAACGTGGGATGTGGTGGTGTCGGGCACGGGCATGTGCCCGCCGTGCCCCATGCCGGGGGTCTTGCCCTGGCGCTGGAAGACCACCCAGAGGCCCGCCACCAGGACGAGGACGGCCAGCGCCCGCCGGGTCCAGGGACGCTCGCCGGCCACGCGCCGGACGCCCAGGCCGAAGGCGGCCAGGGCGGGGGCGGTGCCCAGGCCGAAGGCGGCCATGGCCAGCGCGCCGGTGAGGGCGTCGCCCGACGCCACCGCGATGCCCAGCGTGGCGTAGACCAGACCGCAGGGCAGGAGCCCCGTGGCCATGCCGAAGACGAAGCGGGACCCGAGGTCGCCACGCGTGGCGGCCCGGGTGGCCAACCGGGTGAGCCCGGGGATCTTGAGGGTGGGCTCGGGGACGAGGCCGGCCAGGCCGGCGGCGAACCAGACGACCAGGAGGGCCGAGACGACGGTGGCGACCCACCGGGGACCGGGCACCAGGTGGCCCAGCAACCCGGCCAGGAGGCCGAGGACGGCATAGGTGAGGATCTTGCCGGCGTGCCAGGCCGCGGTGTGGGAGGCCCGTCCACCACAGGCGAGGGCGAAGGAGCCACACATCCCGATGCAATGGGGACTGCCGACCAGACCTGCGAGCGCAGCGGCCGAGATGGCGGCGATCATGAGGCGCGAACGGGGCTGGCGAGTGGTATAGCAGGACCAGTGAAGCGCGAGGTACGTGCAGCCAACCGCACCAGAGAACCTTATGGAACAGACCTCTCCAGGTACAGTCGCCGTCACCGGCGTCGGGCAGGACTACGACATGGACATCGTGAAGATGTTCTTCACGGCGACCGTGGTGTGGGCCCTGGTCGGCATGCTGGTGGGGGTCATCATCGCCACCCAGCTCGCGTGGTGGCCGGCCAACATGGGCCTGCCGTGGACCACGTTCGGGCGGCTCCGCCCGTTGCACACCAACGCCGTGATCTTCGCCTTCGGCGGCAACGTGGTGTTCACCGGCATCTACCACTCCATGCAGCGCCTGCTGAAGACGCGGATGTTCAGCGACACGCTGTCGCGCATCCACTTCTGGGGGTGGCAGGGGATCATCGTCCTGGCGGCGGTGACGCTGCCGCTGGGGATGACCCAGTCGAAGGAGTACGCCGAGCTCATCTGGCCCATCGACGTGCTCATCACGCTGGTCTGGGTGGTCTTCGCCATCAACTTCTTCGGGACCCTGGCCATCAGGAAGGTGAAGCACCTCTACGTGGCCATCTGGTTCTACATGTCGTTCGTGATCACCATCGCGGTGCTCCACATCGTGAACAGCCTGGCGATCCCGGCGACGCTCTTCCGCTCCTACCCCATCTACGCCGGGCTCACCGACGCGCTGGTGCAGTGGTGGTACGGGCACAACGCCGTGGGCTTCTTCCTCACCACGCCGTTCCTGGGGCTCATGTACTACTACCTGCCCAAGGCGGCGGAGCGGCCCGTCTTCAGCTACCGGCTCTCCATCCTCCACTTCTGGGCGCTGGTCTTCCTCTACATCTGGGCGGGCCCGCACCACCTGCTCTACTCGTCGCTCCCCGACTGGGCGCAGACGCTGGGCATGGTCTTCAGCATCATGCTCCTCGCGCCGTCGTGGGGCGGCATGCTCAACGGGCTGCTCACCCTGCGGGGTGCGTGGGACCGGGTGCGCACCGACCCCATCCTCAAATTCATGGTGGTCGCCGTGTCCTTCTACGGCATGAGCACGTTCGAAGGCCCCATGATGTCCATCCGCGCGGTGAACGGGCTGGCCCACTACACCAACTGGGTCATCGGCCACGTCCACTCCGGCGCGCTGGGCTGGGTGGGGATGATCTCCTTCGGGATGCTCTACTGGATGGTGCAGAACATCTGGAAGCGGAAGCTGGCCCACCCCACGTGGGCGACGCACCACTTCTGGCTCGCCACCATCGGCATCGTGCTCTACACCGTCTCCATGTGGGCCGCCGGCCTCATGGAAGGCCTCCAGTGGCGCGCGCTCAACGACGCCGGCCAGCTGGCCAACCCCATCTTCATGGACATCACCACGCGCCTGAACCCGTTCCTGTGGATCCGCCTGGCGGGCGGGACCATGTACCTGGTGGGCGCCATCATGATGGCCATCAACTTCTGGCAGACCATCCGGGGACCCGGCGCGCAGACCGCCGAGCCCACCCCGGTGGCGGCGGACTGAGGAGGCGACCATGAGCCAGCATCAGAACGAATCGGAAAAGGCCTACGGTCGTCTCCACCGGAAGCTGGAAGGAAAAGCGGCGCTCTTCGCCATCGTCACCACCGTGGCCATCTCGGTGGGCGGGCTGGTGGAGATCGTGCCCATGTTCACCGCCACGTCGTCCCTCTCGTGGGAGCGGGGCGGGTGGGTGACGCCCTACACTCCCCTCGAGGTGGCGGGCCGCGACATCTACGTGCGGGAGGGGTGCTACCTGTGCCACTCCCAGATGATCCGGCCCATGCGCGCCGAGATCCTCCGCTACGGCGAGTGGACCCGGTCCGCCGAGTACCAGTACGATCGCCCGTTCCTCCTGGGATCGCGGCGGCTCGGGCCCGACCTGCAGCGGGTGGGGGGCAAGTACCCCGACGCTTGGCACTATGAGCACATGCGCGACCCCCGCTCCACGTCGCCGGGCTCCATCATGCCGGTCTACACCTGGCTCCACCGCTCCAAGGTCGACCCGGCGGACGTCACCGCCTCGGTGGTGGCCCTCTCAAAGGTGGGGACCCCCTACGCGAACACCGACGAGGCGTGGGTGACGCAGCAGCTCGAGGAGCAGGGCATGACCATCGTGGGCAATCTCTCCACCGCGGGCATCACCGCCGCGTGGGACGACGAGATCGTCGCCCTCATCGCCTATCTGCAGAGGCTGGGGGTGGAGGGGAAGGCCCACCTGGCCCAGCAGGGAGGTGGACAGTGAACCCCCTCCTGCGGGAAGCGGCCGCCAGCGTCCAGATGGGATGGCTCCTGGGCGCCATGACCGTCGTGTTCTTCGCCATCTTCCTGGGGTGGGTCTGGTACGCCTGGTCCCCGGCCAACAAGGCGCTCATGGAAGAGGCCGCCCGGATGCCGTTCGACGGAGGTGACGCATGAGCAAGGAGACCAACCGCCGACTCGGCCACACCGACGAAGCCGACGGCATCGACGAGTACGACAACCCGCTCCCCGACTGGTGGGTGGGCCTCTTCTGGTTCACCATCGTGTGGGCGCTGGGGTACGGCCTCTGGTACCACGCCTTCGGCGACCGCTCCCAGGTGAAGAACCTCCAGGAGGAGATCGCCGCCGCCGAGGCGGCGTGGCCCGAGCAGGCTCAGGCGGCCGCCGCTGCCGCGGCGGCCTTCGCGGTCACGCCGGAGGCGGTGACGGCGGGCGCCACGGTGTTCCAGATGAACTGCGTGGCCTGCCACGGCGCCAACCTGGAGGGCGGCATCGGCCCCACGTTCCTGGACGACGAGTGGCTCCACGGAGGCCAGGCGTCGGACATCCTCAGGACCATCGTCGAGGGCGTGCCCGCCAAGGGCATGGTGCCCTGGGGCGGGATCCTGAGCCCCGAGCAGATCAACCAGGTGGCGGCGTACGTGATCTCGCGGCACAGCGAGGCCACCGGCCGTCCGGTGGAGGCCATCGTGGCCCCCGCCGCGGCGGCCGACACCACAGGCGCGGCTCCCCCGGCCGATCCGGTCGGCTGAGAGACGCCTTCGACATAGATTGGGTGATGCGTTGGGGGGCGGCGGCGCGCGCCGCCGCCCCCGCCGTCGCCGTGAGGAGGAGCGCGTGTCCGTGATCCGTCTACCCGGCATGTCCGGGACGCGGGAGTGGGTGTATCCCCAGTCCATCCAGGGGACGTTCACCAAGCTCCGGCGCTGGACCTTCCTCCTCCTCCACCTGGCGCTCTTCGTGGCGCCGTGGATCACGGTGAAGGGGCACCCCCTCCTCCTCATCGACCTACCCCACCGCAGATTCCACCTGGTGGGCGCCGTCTTCACCCCGGCGGACACGATCTTCCTGGTTCTGCTCCTGCTGTTCCTGGCGTTCTCCCTCTTCTTCTTCACCGCCATCTTCGGGCGCATCTGGTGCGGGTACGCCTGCCCCCAGACGGTCTTCCTGGAGAGCTGGATCCGCCCGTTGGAGCAGTGGATCGAAGGCGATCGGGTGCAGCGCAAGCGGCGGGACACGGGGCCGTGGACCGTCGACAAGGCCTGGCGCAAGCTGGCCAAGTGGGGCGTCTTCGTGGCGGTGTCGCTCCTGCTGGGCATGGCCATGACCAGCATCTTCGCCGGCGCGCGGCCCCTGTGGACGGGGCAGGCCAGCCTCACGTCATACGCGTTCGTGGGGATCTTCGCCGCGTTCTGGTTCGCGGACTTCACGTGGTTCCGTGAGCAGTTCTGCATCTTCCTCTGCCCCTACGCCCGATTCCAGAGCGCCCTCACCGACGACGAGACCCTCCTCATCTCCTACGACGAAGACCGGGGGGAGCCCCGCGGGCCCAAGCGGGGCCCGGAGGGCGGCTGCATCGCGTGCCAGAAGTGCGTGGTGGTGTGCCCCCAGGGCATCGACATCCGCGAGGGGTTCCAGCTCGAGTGCATCCAGTGCGCCCGCTGCATCGACGCCTGCGAGAGCGTCATGAGCCGCTTCGAGCAGCCCACCCTCGTGCGCTACTCGTCCATCGCCACCGACCAGGGGAGATCGCCGCGCCCCTTCCGCCCCCGCACGCTGGTGTACGGCGGCCTCCTCACCACGCTCACGGCGGCGGCCATGGTGCTCCTCCTGGGGCGCGTCCCCTTCGAGGCGTCGGTGAACCGGGCGCCCGGGTCGCTCTACACCGTCGACGCCGACGGCTTCGTGCGAAACACGTACCTCCTCAAGGTGACGAGCAAGGAGTCGGAGGCGGGCGCGGTGGACTACGTGGTGGTCCTGGACGGCCTCGACGAGGCGGAGATGACCATGCCCCTCCTCTCCCTGTCGCCCCAGGAGACGCGCACCGTCCCACTCATCGTACGCCTCCCGCTGGCCGACGCCGACCGGCGCACCATCCCGTTCACCGTACGCATCCAGTCGCCGTCCGGGGCGCTGCTCCTCCCCACCACCTTCAAGACGGGAGCGGCCCTGAGTGGCGACGACTGAGAAGGGGAGCGACGGGGGCCGGGTCACGCTGAGCCGGGACCAGCTCTGGCCCATCATCATCATCGTGGCGCTGGCGCTGGTCATGCTGGTGAACGCCGTCTTCATCTACATCGCGGTGAGCGGCGCCGACGAGGTGGCGCCTTCGTACACGCAGGGCGATCGCTGACCGCCGCGCACGCTCCCTGAGCCATGCCCACCCTCCCTCCCCTCCGGCCCGCGCCGCGCTCCGAAGCGGGCGACGAGCCCGCCTCCGAAGCCCCGGGGGCCGGCGACGCCCCCCACGCGTCCCGCTGCCCCCACTGCGGCACGGCGGTGGAGGGCCCCGGGGACGCCTTCTGCTGCGCCGGGTGCGAGATGGCCTGGGCCATCATCCGCGGGGCGGGGCTGGAACGGTACTACGCCGACCGGGAGGCCTTCGCGCCCCGCCCAGAACCGTTGGCGGGCGGGTGGGACGCCCTTCCGGTGGAGGAGGGAGCCGACGGACTGTGCGAGATCCGCCTTGCCATCGACGGCCTCCGCTGCGCGTCGTGCGTGTGGGTGGCGGAGAACGTGCTGCAGCGGACCGTGGGCGTGGAGGAGGCCACGGTGAGCTACGCCACCGGGCGGGCCACGCTCCGGTGGGACCCGGACAAGGTGCGCCTTGGGGAGCTGGCGGGGCGCATCGCCGGGCTGGGGTACCGCCCCCGCCTCCTGGGCGAGGAGGCCCGCCCCGACCGCGACCTCCTCCTGAAGCTGGGGGTGGCCTCCTTCGCCGCCGCCAACGTCATGATGTACGCCGCGGCGCTTTACGCCGGCTGGTTCGGGGGCATGGAGGAGCGCTTCGTCGCCCTCTTCCAGTGGATGTCCCTCATCCTGGCCACCCCCGTGGCGCTCTGGAGCGCGGCCCCCTTCTATGTGGGCGCGTGGTCGGGGCTGCGCAACCGTGTCCTCCACATGGACGTTCCCATCGCCATCGCGGTGGTGGTGCTCTACGTCCAGGGGCTGGCGGGGACGTTCCTGGCGGTGGACACCTACCTCGACTCCATGACCATGCTCGTGGCCCTCCTCCTGGCGGGACGGGTGCTGGAGTCCCGCGGGCGGCGCAGGGCCGCCGAGGCCGCCGTGACGCTGGCTGCCACCGTGCCCGCCACGGCCCGGCGGGTGTCCCGGGACTCGGTGGAGACGGTCCCTTCCGCCCAGCTCGCCCCCGGCGACCGGGTGGTGGCCGCGGCGGGGGAGGAGCTGGCCGCCGACGGCGTGGTGGCCGACGGCGAGGCGTCCCTCCGGGTCGCTCTCCTCACCGGCGAGTCGGCGCCGGTCCAGGTGGGGCCCGGCGACCGGGTCTGGGCGGGGACGGTGGTGGTGGACGGCGCCCTCACCGTGGAGGTCACCGAGGCCGCCGAGGGCACGGTGATCCATCGCATGGCCGAGGAGCTGCGCGCCGCCGCCGACCGGGGGACGCGCCCGTCGTCCACCGACCGCATCGCCCCCTGGTTCACCGGCGCCACGCTGGTGGTGGCCGGGGGCACCTTCGCGTTCTGGGGCGTCGCCGCGGGGCTGGGCGCCGCCCTCACCACGTCGGTGGCGGTCCTGGTGGTGGCGTGCCCGTGCGCGCTGGCCCTCTCCCGACCCCTGGCCGCCGCCGCCGGTCTGGGGGCCGCCGCCCGGCGGGGACTCCTCTTCCGCTCCGCCGACGCGCTGCTGGAGCTGGCCGACGTGGACACGGTGGGGCTGGACAAGACGGGGACGGTGACGGCGGGGGCCCTGGACGTGGTGGGCGCCGGCGACGCGGACCTGCGCGTCGCAGCGGGCCTGGAGCGGTACAGCGTCCACCCGGTGGCGCTGGCCATCGTGCGGGAGGCGGCGGCGCGGGGCATCCCCCTGCCCGCGGCTTCGGAGGTGAGGGAGGAGCCCGGCGTGGGGATCTCGGGTGTGGTGGACGGTGGGCGGTGGCGCGTCCGCAGCGGCGGCGCCGGCGTCGTGGTCCTGGAGGGGGACGACGGCCACCGCGGCCTCCTGCGCCTGGGGGACTCGGTGCGCCCCGACTCGGGCGCCGCGGTGGCCCGCCTCCGCGAGGAGGGCATCTCGGTGACGCTCCTCACCGGGGACCACCCGGAGGCCGCGCGGCGCATCGGGGAGGGTGCGGGCGTCGACGACGTGCAGGCGCGGGTCAACCCGGAGGGGAAGGCGGCGTGGGTGCGGGCCCGGCGGGACGAGGGACGGCGGGTGCTCTTCGCCGGCGACGGCCTCAACGACGGCCCGGCGCTGGCCGCCGCCGACGTGGGCGTGGCCATGGGGAGTGGCGCCGCGTCCAGCATCCTCACCGCCGACGGCGTCCTGGCCGCGGGCTCCCTCCTGCCCCTGGTCGCGGGGATCCAGGCGAGCCGGGCGTGCCGCACCGCCATCCGGTGGAATCAATGGCGCTCCATCGTGTACAACGTCACGGCGGTGGGCGCCGCGGCCGTGGGGTGGGTCAACCCCCTGGTGGCGGCGGTCCTCATGCCCTTCTCATCGGCCCTCGTGGTGTGGGGCGCCTCCCGGGTGGAGGCGTCGGTGCGCCGGGCGGAGGCGGCAAGGTCGTGAACTCCCTCGTCTTCCTCGTTCCCGTGGCGGTGGCGCTGGCCGCCGTGTTCCTCTTCCTCTTCCTCAAGGCGGTGAAGGACGGCCAGTTCGACGACCTGGACGACCCGCCCCGGAGGATCCTGAAGGACGACTAGGGCGTCCCTGGGCCGGCGTTGCCCCCGGGCCCGCGGGTCCCGACTTTTCATGGAAACCGGCGCCCGCGCCGGCGCGTAGGGGTGCGTGACCCTCTCCCAACCGCTGTCCGAGGCCTTCCGTGATGATCGACTGGTCCGAAGTCGCCCCCATGGTCGTCGGCGTCGTCTTCATCCTCACCGTGGGCGGCGTCGCCCTCCTCCGCCCCATCGCCAAGCGCGTGGGCGACCTCCTGGAGATCATGGCCCGGGAGAAGCAGCAGGGGCTGGAGAGCGACGTCCACCAGATCCGCGACCTGCTGGAGACCATGAACGCCCGCCTCCAGCTCATGGAGGAGCGCCAGGACTTCACCGAGCGGCTCCTGGCGGGGGACAGGAAGAGGGACGAGCTTCCCCGCTGACGGAGGCCCGGCGCGTCGGGCACTCCCGGGGTGCCCGTCGGGGTGCCCCGCAGGCTCCCCGCCCCGGAGGTCCGGATGAAGCTCCCCCTGTCGTGGGTCGCGGTGGCGGCCCTGGCCTTCCTGCCGTCGTCCGCCGCGGGCCAGGAGGCCGTCTACCGGGCCCTCACGATCCAGGCCGCTCCCGGCGACCTCCTGGAGCTCCTGGCGCTGGTGAAGGAGGAGCAGGCCCTCCTGGCTTCCCTGGGCGAGGAGCCGCCCCTCTCCATGCGCCATACCCAGGGCGACCTGTGGGACGTCCTGCTCCTCTATCCCCTGGAGGGGGTGTCCGGCTACTTCGCGCCGGCGCGCCAGGAGCGGGTCGCCGCGGCGCGCACCCCCTCGGGCCGCACCGGTGCCCAGCTCGCCCAGGCGCTGGATGACGTCACGGGCTGGCGGGAGGAGGTCTTCGTCCACGGGCCGCCCCACGCCGAGGTGAAGGCGGCGTGGGCCCAGGCCGGTCTCTATCACGTGGAGATGTACCAGGGGCTGGCGGGCCGGCGCGCCGAGCTGGTGGAGGAGCGGCGTATGGAGAACGCCTACGCGACGGCTCTGGGCCGGACCGCCACGAAGGTCTTCACGCGCATCGCCGGCTCGGCCACCGACGGCTTCACCATCGGGTTCCACCGGGACCTGAAGGCGTACGCCAACCCCCCCGAGACCACCCGGGAGGAGCAGGAGCGGGCGGCGGTGGCGGCGGGCTTCCAGGGCGCCGACTACATCGGCCAGACGCTACGGTCCCTCATCCTCCGGCACCACGACACGCTGGCGGTCCCCATCGGCTGACGGGCCGGGGGAGGAGACGGGGGCCGAGCCACCCGTCGCGGCGCGCCGCCCTCAGCGGATCGTGTCGTGCTGCTGGACCCGCTCGTTGGCCTGGTCCACCGCCCGGCGGGCGTCCATGATCTTGCCCGCGCCGGGGATGGGGATCGTGGAGATGATGGAGTCCTTCTCGCGGCGCGTGAGCGTGTCCGTGGCCTGAGCCTGCTCGGCCTCGCCGGCGCCCTGGCCGCAGGCCCACACGCCCAGCATGGCCGCCGCGGCCAACACGAGTCGGAGCTTCATGTAGCGTCTCCCTTGTGGTAGGACATGGCGCCGTACCCAAGGTGCTTCCGCAGGAAGGCGAGCTGTCCGATGTGATAGCTGTCATGCTGCGCGAGGAACGCCACCATGCCCAGCACCGACGGGTCACCGATGGGAAAGCGGGCCTTCGCCTCGGCGTCCAGGGCCTCGCTCGATATGCCGTCGAGCGCCGCCTCGATGTGGCGCGTCACCCGCGCCCACGCCTCCCGGATCTCGGCGAGCGTGGGGAGGCTCTCCACCTGCTCGATGGAGCTCACCGAGCCCAGGAGGGCGGCGAAGGGATCGGTGCCGTCCCCGCCCACGGCGCCCGCCGCGAACGCCCGGGCCCCCACCAGGTGGGCTGCGATGAAGCCCATGGAGTTGGTCCGGTGGTCCACCCGCCGCAGAGCGTCCTCGTCGGTGACGCCGTCCAGGCAGTTGAGGAAGAGCAGCGTGTTGACGGCCAGGACTGCGGCCAGGGGCTCGAGGCGAGGGTCCATGATCCACTCTTGCCGCGGGAGGGGCGGGGCGCAAGTTACCCCCATGGACACCCACGCCCGCCGGTTCGTCGTGGCGTCGGCGGCCCTGGCCCTCGGCCTGGCCGCGTGCGCCGCTCCCGCCCCCGAGGCCGGTCCCGCCGGCACCCCCGAGCTCCGGGCCGCCCTCTTCGACACCGTCCTGGCCCGGTCCGAGCGGCGGGAGGCGTTCTCCCCCGTGAAGAACCAGGCCATGGCCTACGACCCCCTCGACGCCATGCGGGCCCTGCGCGACGAAGCGGTGGGGGCCGACACGGAGGAGGCCCTCTTCTACGCCCTGGCCAAGCTCAGCCACGCCCGCCGCGACCGGCACCTGGACGTGGCGCTGGTTCCCGGCGGACTCCATCTCCCCGACTCGGCGGGCGTGGACGTGTGGGGGGGCGGCGAAGCGCCGCCGCCCCGCCGGGCGCCGGTGCGGATCTTCCCCGACTACGGCGAGGCCGGCGGGTACTTCGTCGGGGACGTGGCCGACGTGGAAGGCGTTGCCGTCCCCGACCCGGGGACGCGCGTCGTGTCGGTGAACGGGGTCGCCGTCCCTGACTGGGAGGCGGCCGTGCGCCCGTGGATACGGCACTCGTCGCTGGCCGGCTTCCGGTGGAAGGCCGCCGAGGCCCTCTCCCTGGCGACGGCGGCGTGGCCGCCGGAGCTGCGCACCGACTCCCTGCGCCTGGAGGTGGAAGGCCCCGGGGGCACGCCGGTGGCGGTGACGCTCCCGTTCATGTCGGAGGGGGAGCTGGCGTGGCGTGGCGTCTCCGAGCCCCGCTACCCCGGGACCCGCTCCGTGCTCGAGACCGTCACGTACCAGCTCCTCCTCCCCGACGACGGGGCCGAATGGCTGGTCCTCGTCTGGACGGGCTTCCGGGAGACCATGGTGGCGGACGTGGACACCCTCATGGCCTTCGCCGCCCGTGAGGGGCTCCTGGACCGCCACGTCATCGTGGACGTGACCCGGAGCGGCGGCGGGTCCCTGGGCGCCTACGCCCTCCAGCGCCTCCAGCCCCGCCCCTTCCGCACCACCTTCGGGAACCTCCGGCTCAGCGACGTCATCGTCCCCTTCGTGGAGGGGAAGCGGGCCGACTTCGCCGCCCGGAACGTCAACGACGGCGGCGTCGCGGAGACGGTGGACGACGGCTCCTGGCTCCTGGACTGGCTGGAGGACGACGTCCTGGCGGCGCTGGAGCGGGGCGACCCGTACACGGGCGCCGTCCCCTTCAAGCTGGCCCACGCGCCCAAGGACTCGGACGGGATCCTCCAGCCCGCCGACGTCCACTTCCGCGGCGGGATCACCGTCGTCAGCGGGCCGTCGGGCGGGTCCCACCTGGACCAGTTCAACGCCATCGTCAGGGACAACGCCCTGGGGGCCCTCGTGGGCATGCCCGCCGGTGGCTACTCCAACACCTGGGAGTGGGAGGAGGTGCTCACCTTCCCCGGCACCGACCGGCCGGTGGTGGGCTTCATGTACGACATCGGCCACACCCTCCGCCCCAACGGGGAGATCCTGGAGGGGAACCCGGCGGCGGTGGACGTCCAGGTGCCACTCACCGCGGAAGGGGCCGCGGACTACTACCCGCGCCTCCTGGACGAGGCGCTGCGCGCCCTGCGGGCCCGGGTCCGGGGCTGATGGCGCAAGCTTCCGCCGGTCCCCGGCGACGCCTGGGGCTGGGGACGCAGATCCTCCTGGGCATGGTGGGGGGAGCGCTCCTCGGGGCGCTCGTGGGCGAGCGCGTGGAGGTCGTGGAGCCCCTTGGGACGCTCTTCATCCGCCTCCTCATGATGGCCGCCGTCCCCCTTGTCTTCTTCAACCTCCTGGCGGGGCTCACCTCCCTCACCGACCTGCGGACCCTCGGCCGCCTGGCGGGGAAGACGGCGGCCTGGTTCGCGGTGACGACGGCGGCGGCGGTGCTCCTGGGCATGACGGCCATGATCCTGGCGCGCCCGGGGGTCGGCATGACGCCCACCGGGGCCGTGGACCGGGACCCGGGGGCGGTGCCCTCGTTGGTGGATCTCCTCCTGGGGCTGGTGCCCACCAACGCCTTCGCCGCCTTCGCCGACGGGGACGTGGCTCAGGTGGTGGTGATGGGCGTGCTCCTGGGGGCGGCGACGCTCCTCCTCCCCGACGGCCCCCGGGACCGGCTGCGGGAGCTGTACGCCGACCTGGCGGCGCTCCTGCGGAAGCTGGTGGACCTCATCCTCCTGGTGGCACCCTACGGGATCGGCGCGCTCATGGCGGTGGCGGCGGGCCGGTACGGCGCCCTCCTCTTCGGGCCCATGGCGCGCTTCGTCCTGGTGGTGTGGGGCGCCCACGCGGTGGTGGTCCTGGGGTACATGGCCACGCTGCGGGCCGCCTCACCCTGGCGACCGCTGGCCTTCCTGAAGCGCACGTGGTCGGTGTGGGCCACCACGCTGGCCACCACCTCCAGCCTGGCGTCCCTCTCCGTGTCGCTGGAGGTGGCCGAGGAGATGGAGCTTCCGCGCCCCCTCTACGGCTTCGTGCTCCCCCTGGGCGCCCAGGTGAACAAGGACGGCACGGCGGTCTTCCTGGCGGCGGTGACCCTGTTCACCGCCCAGGCCGCTGGCGTGACGCCAGCCTTCGGGGAGCTGGTGACGGTCTTCCTCATGGCCTTCCTCCTCTCCGCGGGCTCGGGGGGGATTCCGGGCGGGGGCTTCGTGGTGGCGCTCCTCATGGTGCAGGCGCTCCAGCTCCCGCTGGAGATGGCGGCCATCGTGGGGGGCATCTACCGGCTGGTGGACATGGGCAACACGACGGTGAACGTCATGGGCGACATGGTGGGCACGGTGCTGGTCGCGGCGTCGGAGGAACGGAGGGGAGCGACATGGAGCTGACCGAGTTCAGGGGGCTCTTCCCAGGCGTCCGGGGCCAGGCGTACCTGGACGTGTCCCTGCGGGGCCTGGTCCCCGAGCCGGTGGCCGAGGCCGGGCGCCGCCACCTGGAGGAGCGCCTCCTGGGCACCGGGGACAAGGTCGAGTTCCAGGCGGCGGTGGAGCGCTCCCGGGCCCTGCTGGCCGGCCTCGTCGGCGCCCACGCCGACGAGGTGTCGGTGACGAAGAACGTGTCGGAGGGGCTCAACCTCTTCGCCTCCAGCCTCCCGTGGCGCCGGGGGGACAACGTGGTGATCTGTCCCGAGGTGGAGCACCCCAACAACGTCTTCCTCTGGTACAACCTCCGGGAGCTCCACGGCGTGGAGGTGCGTGCGGTGGACCCCGTGGGCGGACACGTGCCGGTAGACGCCATGGCCGCGGCGGTGGACGACCGCACCCGCGTGGTGACCGTGCCCCACGTCTCCTTCTCGCCCGGCTTCATCACCGACGTGCGCGCGGTGGCCGACGCGGCCCACGCCCGGGGGGCGCTGGTGGTGGTGGACGCCGCCCAGTCGGTGGGCGCGCTGGCCACCGACGTGGAGGCACTGGGCGTGGACGCCCTGGCCGTCGCCACGCAGAAGTGCCTGCTGTCCCTCTATGGGTACGGCTTCCTCTACGTCCGACGCGGAGTGGCCGAGACCCTGGCTCCCCGCCACGTGGCGCGGTACGGGATGGACCTGGGTACCGACGCCGGCGAGACGGCGCGGAGCGGGCCGGGACCGCTCCCCTTCGCCGCCGGGGCGCGCCGCTTCGACCTGGGGAACTACAACTACCTGGGAGCCCGCGCCGCCGTGGCCGCCCTCGAGCTCATCACCGCGGTGGGCGCGGAGCGCATCGAAACCCACGTCCGGGGGCTCGCCGCGGAGCTGGCCGCCGGCTTCCTGGAGCTGGGACTCCCGGTGGCGGGCGGAGCGCCCGGGCCCCACCTGGCCCACATCGTCGCCGTGGGCGAGAGCGGCGGCGGACAGCACGACACCGCCGACGACCCGGCCATGAACGACCTCCACCGCCACCTCCTGGCCGACGGGGTGCGCCACTCGGTGCGGCGGGGGGTGCTCCGCTTCTCCGTGGGCGCGTACAACGACGGGAGCGATATTGAGAGAGCCCTCGGCGCGGCGAGGGCGTGGGCGGGGCGGGGCGGGTAGGGAGCGCGGACCCCGGGGCGCCGAAGGGGGCCCCACAGCCCGGAGGCATCGTGGAAGACGGCGGCGGGCGGCGACACGCGGTCTGGGACTGGCTGCGGCCATCCTCCACGAGCCCACGCTCCTCACGATCCTGGGCGTCATCATGTACCTGCGCCTCCCCTGGGTCGTGGGGAACGCGGGGCTCTTCGGCGCCTTCCTCGTCATCGCGCTGGCCTCTGGCCTGACCCGTGCGGGGCGTCCCGCCCGAGCCCCTCCACAGGGGGCGACCTCCGCCTTCCGCCCCGGCTTGCACCAATTGGTGCGATGAGGGATCTTTAGAAGGCCTCCCGCCGCGCCTGCCCACCGAAGCGCACATCTCCGTCACGCGGGGGCGCCCCGGCATTCCCGTCCGCCTCCGCCCGACCGAGCCGTCATGCGGCTCAAAACGGTGGCAGACAGATGACTTCCCCCAAGGTGATGAACCGCTGGCTCGTGGTGGCCGGCGGGATCGTAATACAGGTGTGCCTGGGCGCCATCTACGCATGGTCAGCCTTCACGGCCAAGCTCACGGCGGCGCCCTACGCGTTCACGCGCACCCAGACCCAGGTGATCTTCTCCGTGGGGCTGGTGACCTTCGCCCTCGTCATGGCCCTGGTTGCCGGCCGGTGGCAGAAGAAGTCGGGACCGAGGGTGGTGGCCGCCACCGGCGGCCTGGTGCTCGGCCTTGGCTACCTGGTGGCAGGCCTGGGGGGCTCGAGCTTCGCGGTCATGCTGCTGGGCGTGGGCGTCCTGGGCGGCGCCGGCATCGGGCTGGCGTACGTGTGCCCCATCGCCGCGCTGGTGAAGTGGTTCCCCGACAAGAAGGGGATGATCACCGGCCTGGCGGTGGCGGGCTTCGGCTTCGGGGCCCTCATCTGGATCAAGCTCACCGGCGGCTTCCAGTTCGGGCCGGTGAACCTCACGCCCGGGTGGACCGGCCTCTACGGGGCGGGGTGGACCGTGAACCAGGTCTTCCTGCTCTACGGCGTGCTCTTCGCCGTCCTCGTGGCGCTGGGCTCGGTGGTCATGGTGAACCCGCCCGACGGGTGGAAGCCCGAGGGGTGGACGCCCCCGGCGGCATCCGCGGCCTCGGGGGGCGTGGAGTTCACCCCCGGCGAGATGGTGCGCACCGCCCAGTTCTGGGAGCTGTTCGTGATCTTCGCCGTGGGCGCGCTGGCGGGGCTCATGGTCATCGGGATCATCAGCCTCTTCGGCATCGAGGCCCTGGTGAACGGGGGCATGCCCCAGGCGGACGCCGTCGTCGTCACCGGTACCGCGATGGGGCTCTTCTACGCGCTGTGCAACGGGCTGGGCCGCATCGTCTGGGGGACCATCTCCGACAAGCTGGGCCGGAAGCACTCCATCGCCCTGATGAGCCTGCTCCAGGGCGTGATGATGATCCTCTTCTACTTCATCGGCGGCGCCGAGTGGGGGCTCTACCTCGGCGCCGCCCTCATCGGCTTCAACTTCGGCGGCAACTTCGCCCTCTTCCCCGCGGCCACGGCCGACCTCTTCGGCAACGGCAACGTGGGCGTGAACTACCCGTGGGTCTTCCTGAGCTACGGCGTGGGAGGCGTCCTGGGACCGGTGCTGGGCGGCATCATGGGTGACGCCCACGCCTGGGCCTGGGCCTTCATCCCCGCGGGCGTGGCGTGCCTTGCCGCCGCCGGCCTGGCGCTGGCGTTGCACCCGCCCGTCCGCCCCGAGCCGGCCAAGGCCGTCCACGGCGCCAAGGCGGCACCGGCCTGATCGCGCGCCCCTCCACGCGGGAGGGTCCGGACCGCCTGAGTCCCCCCGGTGCTTCGGCGCCGGGGGGCTCGTTGTGTTCGGGTGGCTCGGTGGCCCCGGCGGGGAGGGCCGATGGGAAGGGTCAGTCCACGCGCCAGGTGAGCTGGAGCTCGATCTCCTCCCACTCGCCGCCCCGCTCGTGCTCCACGCTGATGGCGGCGTCGGGGGGCACCGTCACCCGCTGCCCCGCCACCTGGATCCGGAAGCGGTCACCGTTCTCGATGGCGTCGGCGAGGCGGCGGAGCTTCTCGACGAACTGCTTGGGAGGGTAGTTCTTCACGACGTCGCGCTTGGACGGCTTCCTGGCCATGGGTATCTCGGTGGCGGGTTGGCGACAGGGGCGGGCGGCGCCCCGGAGAACGGACGGGAGGAGGGGCGCGTTGCCCTGGCGGCGCAGAGGGTGCAGGATTCCCCCTCCTCCCTCCCGATAGTCGCTCCCCCCATCCGACTCGTCCATGGTCCCGCCGCGTCCGAGCAGCCCCCCCGTTCGCCCTTTCCTCGTCCTCGTCCTCGTCCTCGCCGGGACGCTGACGGCGGGAGCCCGCTCCCCCGGCGTGGCCGCCCAGGCCGTGGAGCCCCGCACGCCCGTGGAGCACACGGAGCTGGGCGGGCGCATCCACCTCCAGCTCAACACCACCTCCGCCGATGGCCAGGGAGGCTCCGAGTTCCTGCTGCGCCGGGCCCGGCTGTGGGTGGGGACCCGGGTGAACGACTGGATCGACGGCGCGGTCCAGGTGGACGTGGCGGGCGGGTCCGCCGTGGCGCGCTACGCGTTCGTCCGGCTGTCCCTGAGCCCCGCCGCCCGCCTCTCGGCGGGGCAGTTCAAGCGGGCCTTCGACAACTTCGAGCTCACCAGCTCCGCCGACATCCTCGTCGTCGAGCGGGACGGAGACGTCCGCGGTGCCTTCGAGTGCGCCGGGGTGGGCGGCGTCTGCTCGTACTCCCGCTTCTCCGAGAAGCTGCTCCTCTCGTCGCTGGACGTTGGGCTGCTCCTCCAGGGCGAGGTGGCCGGGGGCAGGGTGGGATACCTGGTGAGCGCCACCAACGGGCCCGGACCCAACACCCGGGAGGAGAACGGCGCCAAGTCGTTCTCCGGACGCCTGGAGTGGCTTCCGGCTCCCGACGTGAAGCTGGGGGCGAACCTGGGCGTGCACGACCACCCCAACGCCGTCACCGGCGAGGACGCCTACGCGCCCGCGACGGCGCTGGACGTGGAGCTGGGGAGCTTCGACGAAGGCTTCCACCTGCAGGCGGGCGTCATGACCGGGGAGAACTGGCTCAACCCAGACGGGGCGGGAGAGGGGAGCCGCTTCCTCACCTGGCAGGGGATCGCCACCTGGAAGGTCCCCGTGGAGGGGGGCGGCCGCATCCAGGCGGTGGAGCCGGTGGCCCGGGTGAGCTGGGGCGACCCGGACCGGGAGCGGGAGGCCGACGGCGGCATGGTCTTCACGCCCGGGCTCGTGCTCCACTTCGCCCGCCGCAACAAGGTGGCGGCCAACGTGGACGTGTGGCGGCCGCAGGGCGGGGGCACCGTCTGGGGCTTGAAGGCCCAGACGTACGTGTACTTCTAGCGGACGCCGGCGGCCGTCACGCCGAGCGGACCTCCAGGGGAGCCAGGGCCAGCGTCTCGAAGGGCATCTCCACGCCGGCGGCGGTGAGGGCCCTGAAAACGCGCTCCCGCAGGTACGGCCGCAGCTCCAGGTGCTGCTTCTCGTCCCGGATCCACGCGCGGAGCTCGAGGGCCACGTTGTAGTCGTTGAGCGCCGCCACCACCACGCGGGGCGGCGGCTCCTCCAGGAAGCGGTCGTCGCCCCGCACCAGCGCGAGGAGGACCTCCCTGGCCCGGTCCAGGTCCTCGCCCACGCCCACGGTCACCGGCACGTCCACGCGCAGGTGGGGGAAGTTTGTGTACGACGCCACGACGCTGTTCACGATGGTGGAGTTGGGGACGGCGAGCATGCGCCCGTCCACCGTGACGACGCGGGTGGAGCGGAGCGTGATGGAGTCCACCCTGCCATACTGCCCCTGGACCTCCACCAGGTCTCCGATGACGAAGGGCCGGTCCCAGAAGATGAGGATGCCGGAGATGAGGTTGGAGAGGGCGTCGCGGGCGGCGAAGCCCAGCGTGAGGCCCGCGATGCCCAGGCTGGTGAGGAGCGCCGCCGTGTTCACGCCCACCGCCGCCAGCGCTTGCACGGCGCCCAACGTGAGGATGACGAACTTCACCGCCATGGTGACGAAGCTCGCCGACGTGGCGTCGGTACGGGCCCGGGTGAGCGCCGCGCGCACCACGGCGTCGACGAGGCGCCAAACCACGTAGAAGGCCGTGAACGTGGCCAGCGCCACGACGGCGTTGGCCACCAGGTCGGCCAGCGCGGACGAGAGCGCGTCGAGGGCGAACTGGGCCTGGAGGCGGGCGACGATGCCGCGGACGAAGTCCATCATGACGGGCTCCTTGGGTGGACGACGGTGTCGCCTGAAGGGTACGGTGCCGGGAGCGGGCCGTCACGGAGGCTCGGGGCCCATTGCGTCGACGGGGAACGCCCCTTCCCTTGGGGGCATGACCCCTCCCGCCCCGCTTCCCGCGCTCGTGGCCGCCGCCCTCCTGGCAACGCCCCTCGTACCCGCCCGTGCCGCGGCCCAGGGGCCGGCCGCCTACACCATCGAGGCCGTGCGCTACGCCACGGTCCGCGGCTTCCGCACCGCCGGGCTGGTCATGGACGCCGACCCCGCCGAGCGCATGGACATCGCCATGGTGTTCTGGCTCGTCCGCGGCGAGGGCCGTGTGGTGCTCTTCGACTCGGGCTTCCACAGGGAGCGGTGGTTCTCCGCGGGCTTCGACGTCGCCGACTACCTCCGCCCCGACAGCGCGCTCATGCTCGTCGGCGTGCTCCCGGAGGACGTCACGGACCTCGTCGTGAGCCACGCCCACTGGGACCACATGGGCGGCATCGACCTCTTCCCCGGTGCCACGGTGCACATCCAGCGGGAGGAGTACGCGTACTACGCCGGCCCCGCGTGGCGGGAGGGAGGACGCCACGGCGGCATCGACGAGGAGGACATCGTGGCCCTCGTCCGCCGCAACATGGCCGGCAAGGTGGCTCTGGTGGACGGCGACGACGTCGAGGTCCTCCCCGGCATCCGCGCCTACACCGGCGCCCGCCACACCTACGCGTCCCAGTACGTCGTGGTGGAGGGCGCCGAGCCGTACGTGCTGGCGTCGGACAACTGCTACCTCTTCCGCAACCTGGAGACCCGGGCCGCGGGGGCCACGTTCACGCCGGAGGACCGCGCGGGGAACGTGGCGGCGCTGGAGCGCATGGAGCGCCTGGCGGGCTCGCCGGCCCGGGTAGTCCCCGGGCACGACCCCCTCCAGTTCCAGCGGTTCCCGACGGAGGGAAGGGTGGCGCGGATACGCTAGGCGGCGGGCGGGCCGCTTGCCGCGCCGGCCTCCCGCCCCCGAAGTTGCCCCCACCTCCGCAGGACTCCTTTCCGGGGCGACCATGAACGTCCGACGCGCTTCCCTGGCCCTCGTCGCCGCGCTGGCGGCCACCTCCCCCCTCCCCGGCGACCTGGGTGCCCAGCACGTCGCCCCCGAGCTGATCCAGGGCCTGACCTGGCGCGACATCGGCCCCCACCGGGGCGGGCGCACCAAGGCGGTGGTGGGGGTGCCGGGCACGCCGGTGTTCTACGTGGGCTTCGTGAACGGAGGCCTCTGGAAGACCACCGACTACGGCAGGATCTGGACGCCCATCTTCGACGACCAGCCCACGGGGTCGGTGGGGGCCGTGGCGGTGGCGCCCTCGGACCCGGACCGCATCTACGTGGGGAGCGGCGAGGGGATGCAGCGCCCCGACCTCACCACGGGGAACGGCTTCTACCGCTCCGACGACGGCGGCCGGACGTGGGAGCACCTGGGGCTCCGCGACGGCCAGCAGATCCCCCAGATCCAGGTGGACCCCCGTGACCCGGACCGCGTGTACGTCGCGGTGCTGGGCCACCCCTACGGCGCCAACGAGGAGCGGGGCGTGTTCCGCTCCGGGGACGGTGGACGCACCTTCGAGAGGATCCTCTACCGGGGCCCCACCGTGGGCGCCGCCGACGTGACGCTGGACCCGGTGGACCCCGACGTGGTCTACGCCGCCCTCTGGGAGTCGCAGCACGGCCCCTGGGAGAACGCGGTGTTCTCGGGCCCGGCCAGCGGCCTCTTCAAGTCCACCGACGGCGGCGACACGTGGCGGCAGGTGGGCCGCGGCCTCCCCACGGGCGAGGACGGGCTGGGGCGCGTGGGCATCGGCATCGCACCCAGCCGCCCCTCCCGCGTCTACGCCATCGTGGGCTCGCCCCAGGCCATGGGGGGGATGTACCGGAGCGACGACGCCGGCGAGACGTTCACTCGGGTGCAGACCGACCCGCGCATCTGGGGGCGGGACGGCGACTTCAACGAGGTGAAGGTGGACCCCGACGACCCCGACGTCGTGTACTCGGCCAACATCGTCACGTGGAAGTCCACCGACGGCGGCGCGACCTTCGAGGCGTTCCGGGGCGCGCCCGGCGGCGACGACTACCAGCGCCTCTGGATCGACCCCACCGACGGCGACGTCATGGCGCTGGCCGCCGACCAGGGCGTGGTCATCACCGTGAACGGCGGCGAGACGTTCAGCTCGTGGTACAACCAGCCCACCGCCCAGTTCTACCACGTGAGCACGGACAACGCCTTCCCGTACCGGGTGTGCGGCGGCCAGCAGGAGAGCGGCTCGGCGTGCGTGTCGTCGCGGGGCGACGACGGGCAGATCACCTTCCGAGAGTGGCGGCCCGTGGGCGTGGAGGAGTACGGCTACGTGGCCCCCGACCCCCTGGACCCGGACATCGTGTACGGCGGCAAGGTCACGAAGTACGACCGGCGCACCCACGACGTGCAGCAGGTGGGCCCGCGCCCGCTGCGGGGCGACGACTACTTCACCGTCCGCACCCAGCCGGTGCTCTTCTCCCCCACGGACCCGCGGACGCTGTACTTCGCGTCCAACGTCCTCTGGAAGACCACCGACGGCGCCCGCACCTGGGAGCAGATCTCCCCCGACCTTACCCGCACCGACTCGGTGGTGCCCCCGAGCGTGGGGAAGTGGCGCGACACCCCCGAAGCCCGGCGCCACCACCGGGGCGTCATCTACACCATCGCGCCCTCCTACGTGGACGGCGACTGGATCTGGGTGGGCACCGACGACGGGCTCGTCCACGTCACCCGCGACGGCGGCCGGACGTGGACCGACGTGACCCCGGCCCAGATCCGCGACACGCCGTGGAGCAAGGTGTCCATCATGGACGCCTCCCACACCGACACGCTCACGGCGTACGCCGCGGTGAACACGTTCCGCCTGGACGACCTGCGCCCCCACCTGTACGTCACCCGGGACGGCGGGCGGAGCTGGACGGAGATCGTGGACGGCATCGACGACCGCGCGGCCACGAACACCATCAAGGAGGATCCGGTGCGCCCGGGGCTCCTCTTCGCCGGCACGGAGAACCAGGTCTTCTTCTCCGTGGACGACGGCGCCCACTGGCAGTCGCTGCGGCGCAACATGCCCGCCACGTCCATCCGCGACCTGGTCGTCAAGGACAACGACCTGGTGGTGGGCACCCACGGGCGGGGCTTCTGGATCCTGGACGACGTCTCGCCCCTCCGTCAGCTCGACGCCGCGTCGGCCCAGCGGGCCAGCCACCTCTTCGCCCCCGGCGACGCGTGGCGCTTCCGGTGGAACCGGTGGAGCGACACGCCGCTGCCTCCCGACGAGCCCGCGGGGAAGAACCCTCCGGAGGGAGCGCTCCTCTACTACTGGCTGAAGGACGCGCCCCGGGGCCCGGTGACGCTGGAGATCCTGGACGCCGCCGGCGCGGTGGTGCGCCGCTTCTCCTCCGACGACGCGCCCGAGCCCATGCTGGAGGGGCAGCAGGTGCCGCCCCGGTGGGTCCGCCCGCCGCAGGTGCTCTCCGCCGAGGCGGGGATGCACCGCTTCGCGTGGGACCTGCGCTGGGAGCGTCCCGCCGGCGTGCGGCAGGGGTACCCCATCTCGGCCATCGACGGCTACACCCCCGCCGAGCCCCGGGGCCCCATCGCGCTCCCGGGGACGTACACCGTGCGCCTCACCGTGGATGGGACCGTGCACACGCAGACGCTCAGGGTGAAGATGGACCCGCGGGTCACCACGTCCGCGGCGGACCTCGCGCTCCAGTTCGACCTGTCCATGCGCATCAAGTCGGTGCTGGACCGGGCGGCCCGGGCCGGCGCCCCCCAGCTCGGCCGCCTGGCCGGGGAGCTGGAAAGCCTGTACCGGATCCTCCAGGGGAGCGACCAGGCGCCCACGCCCACCACCGTGGGACTGGTGGAGGAGCGGCTGGCCCAGGCGGAGGCGCTCCTTGGACGGTGACGCGAAGGGCGGGCTCTCCCGCCGGGACGCCCTTCGGGTGATGGCCGCCGGGACGGTCCTGGGGGCCGGGGGATTGGGAACGGCGCGGGGGCTGGCCGGGGGGACCGGGCCGGCCGTCGACGCAACGTCCGCGTCCTCCCGCCCCCCGGCCTCCCCACGTCGCGCCGGCGAGATCCTGGTCCGCGGCGGCCGCGTGGTGAACGCCGACGGCGCCGTGGACGCCGACGTGCGCATCGTGGACGGCGTCATCGCCGAGGTGGGTCCCGGCCTGGCGCCCGGCGCCGGCGCCCGGGTGCTGGACGCCGCCGGCCGCCTGGTGCTGCCCGGGGGGATCGACCCCCACACCCACCTCCAGCCCTCCTTCGTGGACGACTTCACCACCGGCTCCATGGCGGCGCTGGCCGGCGGCGTCACCACCGTGGGGACGTTCGCGTACGCCCGGGAGGGGGAGACGCTGGTGGAGGCGGTGGACCGCCTGGCGGAGGTCGCCGCACGGGACGCCATCGCCGACGTGATCCTCCACGCTTCGGCGTGGCCCCCCACCGGCGACACCGTGGCCCAGGTGGCTGCGCTGGCCGCCCGGGGCCAGCCCACGTTCAAGGTCTTCATGAGCCGGGCCGACTTCGGCGCCCACGTCGCCACGGTGGTGGCGCTCCTGCGGGCGGCCCGGGACGCAGGCGTCCTGGTGATGATCCACTGCGAGGACGGCGCGCTCCTCGCCGCGGAGGTGGCGCGCCTCCAGGCGGAGGGGCGCACCGGGCTGGAGCACTACGGCGAGAGCCGCCCGGTGGTGGCCGAGGTGGCCGCCACCCAGCAGGCGGCGGCGCTCTGCGAGCTCACCGGGGCTTCCCTGCACGTGGTGCACCTCTCGTCGGCGCGGGCGCTGGACGTGTGCCGCGACGCCCGGGCGCGGGGGCTCCCTTTCCACGTGGAGACGCGCCCCCTCTACCTCCACCTCACCGACGGGAGGATGCGGGGGCCCGACGCGCCCCTCTTCGTGGGACAGCCTCCCCTCCGGCCGGCGTCGGACGTGGAGGCGCTCTGGGGTGGGCTGGCCGACGGGAGCATCGACGTCCTGGCCACCGACCACGCGCCCTGGCGGCGCGAGCAGAAGCTGGACCCGGCCCTCTCGGTGGCACGGGTCCGCCCGGGGGTGAGCAACCTCCAGTTCATGCTCCCCATGTACTTCTCCGAGGGCGTGGGGAAGCGAGGCCTCACGCTGGAGCGCTTCGTCGCGACCACGTCCACGAACGCGGCGCGCATCTTCGGGCTCTGGCCCAGGAAGGGCGCCATCCGCCCCGACTCCGACGGCGACGTGGTGGTCTGGGATCCCGTGCTCCGGAGGACCGTGCGCGGCGAGGACGACCTCTCCGCCTCCGACTACACTCCCTTCGAGGGATGGGAGGTCACCGGGTGGCCCACGGTCGTGGTGCGCCGGGGCGAGGTGGTGGTGGAGGGAGGCCGTGTGGTGGGCCGGCCGGGGAGCGGGCGGTTGGTGGGGCGCTCTCCCGTCGGCGCCCGCTAGCCGCGCAACGCCGCCGCCAGCGCGTCGGGGAGCTCGTCCCCCAGCGCCGCCATCAGGGCCGCCGGGTCCGACCCGGCGCCGTCCACCTGGCACCAGTGCTCGACGGCGACGCCCCCGTCCATGCCCGTGGGCGGAGTGAGGAGGGCGCCCAGGCGCGACGCCCACGCTTCTTCGATCCCCAGGGCGATGGCGTGGGGCAGGAAGCGCTCCGCCACGTCCGGCCCGGGCTCGTTCCCCACCATGCGGCGCAGCCGGTCACGGTCCACCGCCGCCAGGAAGCGGCGGAACCCCTCCACCCGGTCCAGCACGCCCCGCCCTGCGCGGGTGGGCCGCTCCAGCAGGTGGTAGAACGCGGCGTTGGTCACGCCCACTGCGATTCCCGCCGCCAGGAGGTGGCCGGGCACCATCTGGTTCACCGCCTGCGCCAGGACCAGGGTCAGGAGGGCGAAGGGGAGCGCGGCGACGACGAGCACGCCCCCCTGGACCAGCGCCACCGACCCGCCGCCGGCCCGGCCGTGCCGCACCGCGGCGGCGGACCGGGCGAGCAGGCTCACCGCCACCAAGGTGAACAGCTCGAGGAAGACAACCGCCGCCCAGCTCCCCGCCTCCACGTCGAAGCGCCACCGCCACGCGAGGACGGCCAGGGCCACCGCGCCGGTGGCGATTCCCGCCAGCCACCAGCGGCGGTTCGCCACGAAGAACGCCCGCTCGAGCTGTCCGGCGAGGGCGTTCCGCAGCGCCTGGGCGCCCCGTGCCAGGTGAGAGGCGTTGCCGGGCTCGAGGGTGACCTCCGACGCATTGCCCAGGAGCGTGCCCAGCACGGCGCGCTCGTCGGACAGGAGGCCGGTGCCCGACCCGGTCCGCTCCACGCGCCACCGGCCGGACGCGCGGTGGACGCGCACCGCGCCCTTCACGGCCAAGCCCACCAGCGCCGCCGCGTACTGGGAGGCGTGGTAGCCGCGGCGGTGGAGGTATCCGATGGCGGCGGCCGAGAGCCCCCGCGGGGGCTCGTACTGCACCACCACCGGTCCGCCGCGCCGGTCCACGCCGACGCGCAGCCACATGAGGACATAGAGCGCAACGACGGCCAACACGCCGACCCCGGCCTCGATCCACCCCCCCCAGTCGAGCCAGAACCACTCCCGCTCCTGGTGGTACGGCGTCGCCCGCACGGTCCACTTGGGGAGCACCAGGCGGAGGGCGAGGCCCTCACCGGGGGCCAGGTCCACCGGCTCCGTCGCCGCGGCGCCCGCCTCCCCGGCGCGCGTGGGCACCGCTCGCTCCGACCCCGCACGGGACGACGCCCACGCCTCCAGGACGAGGGGGACGTCCATCAGCTCGACGCGCACCTCCACCGAGGCCTCCCGGACGGGGACGGGCCAGTCCCGGCCCGTCACCTCCCACGCGAGCGTGTCCTCCACCGGGCCGAAGCGGGTGCGGCGCTCCGTCTCCCACTCCAGTCGGTACCGCTGGATGCCGGGGGAGGCCCACAGGGACGGTCCGACCCGGACGCGGACGCCACTCCTCCCGAAGGCGCCGCCGGTGGCGGTCACGCGGTAGGACGCGGGAGTTCCGTTCAGCAACGCCGACCGGAACGCGAAGGGAAGCTGGACCCAGCCGACGCCGCCCACCCGCCAGTGGCTCGTGGGGTAGGAGCGCACCAGGCCGTGGACGAAGTGCTCCTCGCCGGCGCGGAGCGCGATGTCCTCGGTGACATGGACGGAGCCATCCCGGGCCACGTCGAGGGTGACGTGGAAGGAGAGGATCTCCTCCGGCGCCTGGGCGACGGCGGCCCCTCCGAAGACCAGGACGGCGACGGCGGCCGGGGCGGCGCGCGCGGCCATGCGCGCGCCCCCGGCCCCTGGGCGCCGCCTCCTCACCGAGTGGTGGGCTCCGCCCTGAGGAAGCGCAGGCGTGCCCCCACCCCGTGGGCCTCGCGGTCCAGGAGCGCGCCGGCCTCCCCGCTCACCTCCAGGGCGTCGCCACCCTGGGTGAAGGCCAACCCCACCGCCAGGTCGGCCAACGCCGGGTGGTCGTGGAGGAAGGAGCGGGACACCAGGAGGGTCTCCACCTGGTGCGCGCGGAGCGCCTCGAGGGTGTCGTCCTTGCCCAACGCGCCCTTGCCTCCGGCGCGGGCGGCGTCGGCCACCTCCCGCACGAGCGCCCGGTGCCCCGCCTCGCTCAGGTCTCCGGCGGCGCCGCGGATCTCCTCGCGCAGCTCGGCGGCGGTCATGTCCAGGTGGAGGCCGGGGCGCTCGGCGACGCGCCCGTCCAGCGAGCGGGGCAGGTGGGCGGCCAGCTTCTTCACGCTCTCGGTGGGGCCCCCCACGACGACGATGCCGTCGTTTCCGGCGCGCTCCACCACCAGACCCGCCACCTCCTTGCGCATGCGCTCCGCCGCCACCTCCAGCAGGCGCTGTCCCTGGTCCGTGGACGTCTCCCCGCGCATGCCCGAGGCCCGGGCCGAGCCCTTGCGCATGCCCACGTCGGTGAGGTCCCCCACGTACGTGTCGGCCAGGAGCCCCTCGTGCTCGGTGATGGCGCCCTCGGCCTGGTGGAAGAGGCGGGCCCGTCGGGCGTCGACGAGGACCACGGTCACGGGGCGCTCCTGCTTCAGCGCGCGGATGTAGGGGGCCACGTGGATCCCCTTCTGCCACCGGACCAGGTCGGGCATGCTGGCGGGGACGCCGTCGGCGTGCCGGAGCTCGTCGGGGGTGGCGAAGGCCACCCACCCCCGGGCGCCGGGCAGGCCCTCCACGCGGGCGCGGAGGTGGCCCTCCACCAGGGCCCAGCACGCCTCGAAGGCGTCGGCCCCGTCGCCGTTCTCCTCGGCCAGGCGCCGTCTCAGGCGCCCGATCTCGCCCGTGAGGCGGACCCTCCACGCGTCGCGGTTCGCCGGGTCGTGCTCGTCGGCGTTTACGTACACGCTGAGCACGTCCACGTCCTGAAGGTCCTCGAACAGCGTCAGGAGCTCCGCCTTGGTCAGCATGGGTACCCTCCGGGGCGAGAGGCGGTCGGACACATCAATCTAAGGTGGCGAGGCCCGCGCCGCCGTGGGCGTCGCGGGCCTCTCGATCACGCGGGTGGCTCGGGCGCGCTCAGGACCCGCCGCCTCCCGGCCGCTGGGGATAGCGGAAGACCCGCACCGGGTGCGGTGGGGGCTCGGGCACCGCTCGGGGATCCTCCGCGATCTTCTGCTGGAGGTATCGGATGGCGGCGTCGAGCTGAGCGTCCTGGCCGTCGAAGGTGGCCTTGGGGAGGTTGTCCACCTCCACGTCGGGCACCACGCCGATCTGCTCGATGAGCCACTCGCCCTCGGGGCCGAAGACGCCCATGGAGGGCGCCCTGGCGTGGCCGCCGTCGGTGAGGCGGTTGGACGAGCCCAGCCAGATCTCGCCGCCCCACGTGCGCATCCCGATGACCGGGCCCAGACCCAGGCGGCGGAAGCCGTCGGCGAAGGCCTCGCCGTCGGAGGCGGTGTTCTGGTCCACCAGCACCACCATGTGCCCGCGGAACGCGTACTGCATGTTCCAGCTCACCTCGCCCACGTTCTCCTTCCAGTACATCCACGCCTGGCGCATGAGCTTCTCGAGGATCCAGGAGTCGATGTTGCCCCCCGAGTTCCTGCGCACGTCGATGATGAGGCCCTGGCGGTTGAAGACGGGGTAGAAGTTGCGGTACCACTCGGTGAGGTTGCCGCCGCCCATGGCACGGAGGTGGACGTAGCCGATCTTGCCGCCGCCGTCCTCCTCCACCTTCATGCGCCGGCTGTGCTCCCAGTCGGCGTAGCGCAGCGCCGACTCGCTCCCGATGGGGGTCACGAGGACGTCGCGGGGCGCGGCGCTCCCCGTGCGCACACCCAGGCGCACGGGCTTGCCCACCTGGTTGCGCAGGAGCGCGCCGATGTGGGGGGCTTCCAGCGCGCCCCGCCCGTTCACGCTCACGATGACGTCCCCCTCGGACACGCCCAGGTACGGGTCGGCCAGGGGCGACATCTCCGCAGGGTACTCGGGGTCCGACCGGTAGATCCGCTCGATGCGGTAACCCCCCGCCGCGGCGTCGCGCATGAGGCGGGCGCCCAGCGACGCCACCGGGATGTCGTCGTCGCCCTCGCGGAACTCGCCGCCGCGCACGGCGGTGTGGAGGGCCGACAGCTCGCCGACCACGCGCCCGATGACGTCGGACAGCTCGTCACGGGTGGTGACCCGGTCCACCAGGGGGAGGTACTTGGCCGTCGCCGCCGCCCAGTCCACGCCGTGCATGGCCGGGTCGTAGAAGTAGTCGCGCTCCATGCGCAGCGCGTCCACGTACATCTGCCGGAAGTCCTGGCGCACGTCCATGCTGAAACGCCACCCCGCGAGGTCCACCCGCGCGTCGGCCAGGTTGCCGGGCTTTTGCGCCCGGGCGTCCACCACGTGGAAGTTGCTCCCCTGGCGGAGCAGGAGCTTCTTGCCGTCGCCCGACAGCTCCCATCCGCTCACCCGCTCGGCCAGGACCACCGGCTCGGGGTCGTCGGCGGAGATGGGCACCGCCACCAGGTCGCCGCCGCCGAACGAGCCCGCCTCCCGGGACTGGAAGAAGAGGGCCGTGGCGTTGGCGGCCAGGTTGCCATAGTTGCCCGCGTCCACGGGCACGCGGCGGATACGCCGCTGGATGCCGTCCAGCACGATCTCCACCGGGGCGGGCGTGGCGTTCCCCCGCGCCTGCCCGTTCCCGCCGGAGGCGGCCGGCTCTTCCTTCGGGGTCAGCTCGTCGGCGGGCTTGAAGCGGGAGCGCACGTCGGGGCGGAGCCCCATCTCGTAGATCTCCCACGTCTTGTCGAAGAAGGGCTCGGGCTGACGGCTACCCCACGGGCTCCCCACCGTGGACTCGAGGCGGGTGTCGGCGAGGAAGTAGAGGAAGTCGCCCGACGCGCTCCATGCCGGCGACTGGCTGTTCACCCGGTCGGAGGTGAGCACGGTGACGCTGGCGTCCCGGGTGTCGAAGAGCTTCACCTGGGTGAAGGTGTTGGGGGCCGCCTCGGTGAAGGCCAGCCAGCGGGAGTCGGAGGACCAGACCTGGTCGCCCGAGCCCTCCCGGGCCTGGGACGCCTTCCGGCTCCTCCCGGTGGCCAGCTCCAGGACCCAGAGGTCCCGGCGGTGATCGGTGTACGCCAGCCACTTCCCGTCGGGGGAGGGGACGCCGGCGTAGCGGAGGACGTCGCCCCCGGTGGTGAGGGCCCGCTCGTCCCCCACGCCCGTGGCCGGGAGCGTCACCCACTCGAACTCCCCGCTCTCGTCGGAGAGCCCCACCAGCGTGCCGTCGGGCAGGAACGCGACGTCGCGGTAGCGGACGCCCTCCTTCACCGAAGCCTGCACGAAGCGGCCGCCCTTGCCCGTGGGCGCCACGAAGACCCGGCCCCTGGACGTGAGCACCAGCTTGGTGCCGTCCTGGTTCAGGTGCGCTGAGGTGAGGAACTCCATGGGGTCGTCCACCCACTTCTCCCGGAGCTGGTCGAAGTCGGAGGCCAGCGTGATGGGGATGAGGGCGTCGCTTCCCGACGCGATGTCGTAGAGGCGCAGGTCGGCGCCGAGCTGGTAGACGATGCGCCCGCCCTGGAGGTCGGGGTTCTTCACGTCCCACCCGCTGTGCGTGGTGTGCTGGCGTACGTCCCCGCCGTTCTCGTCCATGGACCACAGGTTCATGGTCCCGTCCCGGTCGGTGACGAACCAGACGCGGCCGTCCCACCACAGGGGAGAGTGACTCTCGCCCACGTAGTCGCCCGTGAGCTCCACCGCCTCGGGCGCGCCCTCCACGTACTTCCACACGTCCCGGGCGGTGCCGCCCACGTACCGCTTGGTGACGTTGTTGTGGAACGCCGGCCGCACGAAGTAGAGCGTGCGTCCCGAGGCGTCCCAACTCCCCTCGGTGGCGGTGTAGAGGGGCACCCGGGCGCGTGACCCGTCGGCGGGGTTCAGGCGCACGAGCTGCGCCTGGGGGAGGGTGGAGTAGTGGGTGGTGGTGTAGACCACCTCCCCGGCGGGCGTCCACGTGGTGGCCACCGACGCCTCGCCCTCGTAGGTCCACCGGGTGGGGCGCCCACCCTCCAGGGGCATGGTGTACAGCTCGGCCGGCCCCTCGTACCGGGCGGTGAAGGCCAGCGTCCGGCCGTCGGGGCTGATGGCGGGGTCGGTCTCCTCGGCGGGGTGGGTGGTGAGGCGTTGCGCCACGCCGCCACGCACGCCCACGCGCCAGAGGTCGCCTTCGGCGGCGAAGACCACCACGTCGCCGTGCAGCGCCGGGAATCGGTAGAAGCCCAGCGTGCCGCCGGCAGCGGCCGGGGTCTGGGCGAAGGAAGCCAGGGGGAAGAGGGCCAACGCCAGCAGGGCGGCCGCGGAGCGGAGCTTCATGGGGATCCTCCGACAGGTGGGGATGTCAGGGGATCGTACGTCTTGTCACAAGCCCCGACAATGGAAGGGGCCGAAGGGTCGTCTTGCCCGGCGCAGGCGCCCCGCCTAGCGTGCCCAGACCCCCCTCCTCCGAAGGAGCCCCATGCGCGCCGCCCGACCCCTCGTCGCTTCCCTGGCCGTCCTCGCCGTCGCCTGCGGCGACGCGCCCCCTCCCTCCGAGGCTCCCGCCGAGCCCGCCGCCGCGCCCCAGGCCACCTCCCTCCTGGGCGAGGCGCTCTACGCCCGGGAGGACACCACCGGCGAGATCGCCCGGGCCGACTCCGCTCTGGCAGCGGCCCCCGACGACGTGGAGCTCCTCATCGCCGCCGGGCGGGCACGCCGCAACGCCTGGCAGTACCGCGAGGAGATCGCCCGCTACACCCGGGCCCTGGAGCTGGCGCCGGAGGACTGGCGGCCGTGGCGGTACCGGGGCCACCGCTTCATCTCCGTGCGGGAGTTCGACGACGCCGTCCGCGACCTGGAGCGCGCCCGGGAGCTGGCGCCCCACAACTGGGACGTCTCCTACCACCTGGGGCTGGCCTACTTCGTGTCGGGGCGCTTCGGCGACGCCGCCGACGAGTACCTGCGCTGCCTGGGACTGGCCGCCGACGCGGGGGCGAAGGCCGCCGACGCCGAGGACTTCCGGAGCTGCTCGCGGAACGGCGGCGACCCCGACTCCCGCGTGGCCATGACCGAGTGGGCGGCGCGTGCCCTGCTGCGGGCCGGGCGCGGGGCGGAGGCCGAGGCGCTCGCGGCCGCGGTCCCCGCCGACCTGGAGGTGGGGGAGAACCTCTCCTACTACCACGACCTCCTCTACGCCAAGGGCCTCAAGGGCGCCGACGAGCTGCTGAACCTGGGCCCCGACGCGCCGTACCGCCTGGAGACGGTGGGCTTCGGCGTGGCCACCCGCCTGCTGGCCGCGGGGGACACGGCCCGGGCCCTGGAGGTCTTCCGCCAGATCGCAGCCGACCCCTGGTGGCCGGGCTTCGGGCGCATCGCCGCCGAGGCCGAGCTCGCCCGCCGCTGACCGACGACTCCAAGGAGCCCTGCCATGAAGACGACCCTCTCCTCCCTGTTTCTCGCCGCCGCGCTGGCGGCTCCCGCCGGGCCGCTCCACGCCCAGGACGGCCGCTTCTCCTTCTTCGTCACCAGCGCGGGGCCGGGCAACGGCGCCGACCTGGGGGGGCTCGAGGGCGCCGACGCCCACTGCGCCCAGCTCGCCTACGCCGTGGGCTTCGGCGACCTGACGTGGCGCGCCTACCTGAGCGCCACCCCCGCGGAAGGCCGGCCGGCGGTGAACGCCCGGGACCGCATCGGCGCTGGGCCCTGGTACAACGTGAAGGGCGCGCTCATCGCCCGGGACGTCACCGAGCTCCACTCCGACGCCGCCAGCCTCACCAAGGAGACCATCCTCACCGAGAAGGGCGAGATGGTGAACGGCCGGGGCGACTCGCCGAACCAGCACGACATCCTCACCGGCTCCCAGCTCGACGGCACCGCCCTCGACGGCTCCACCGACACCACGTGCTCCAACTGGACCAGCTCCGGGGAAGGGAGCGCCCAGGTGGGGCACCACGACCGCCAGGGCGGGGGACAGAACCCCACGTCGTGGAACTCGGCCCACGGCTCCCGGGGATGCAGCCAGCAGAACCTCATCGCCACCGGGGGCCACGGGTACTTCTACTGCTTCGCCGCCGACGGGCAGGGCTCGGGCGCCTCGGCGCTCCGCCCCGAGGGACGCCGGTGAGGCGCCGGGACTTCGTCCGGGGCGTGGCGGCGGCCGCCGCCGCCCAAGCGCTCCCCCTGGGCGCCGTACAGGGCGTGGAGTCGGCGGAGCGGGGCACGCTCCCGGCTCCCGAGGGTTCCCCCGACCCGCGCGCCCTCATCTTCGACGCCATGGGGGAGCTGCGCCCGGAATACGACGAGGCCCTCATCCGGGAGATGCTGGCCAGCGGGATGGACGCCATCACCGTGACGCTCTGCGACCCCAAGCCCACCGGGGCGGAGGCGCTGGAGCTGGCGGTGGACGGACTCCTGACCTACGACCGCTTCCTGGCGTCCCACCCCGACCTCCTCCTGAAGGCCACGTCGGTGGCGGACCTGCGCGCCGCCCGGGAGTCGGGGCGGATGGCGGTCTTCTACCTGTACCAGAACGCCGAGCAGTTCGGCGCCGACCTGGACCGGGTGGACATGTTCCACCGCCTGGGTCTGCGGAGCTGTCAGATCACGTACAACGAGCGGAACCGCGCCGGGGTGGGGTGTCGGGCCGAGGGGGACTCGGGCGGCCTCACCGACTTCGGGCGGGAGCTGGTGGAGCGCATGAACGCCGTGGGCATGCTCGTGGACCTCTCCCACGCCAACATGCCCACCATGGCCGACACCATCGCCCACTCGGCGGACCCGGTGATCATCTCGCACACGGCGTGCGACGCGGTGTACCCGCACGTCCGCAACACCACCGACGCCAACCTCCGCGCCGTGGCGGAGAAGGGCGGGGTGGTGGGCGTGTGCCAGCTCAGGCCTTTCCTCACCGAGAAGAAGAAGGACAACCTCCACGCCTTCTTCGACCACCTGGACCACGCGGTGAAGGTGTGCGGCGTGGAGCACGTTGCCATCGGCTCCGACCGGGACCACCGGGTGATCGTCATGACGCCGGAGTACGAGGCCGAGCTGCGCCGGGAGGAGGGGAGCCAGGTGGTGGCGTCGGAGCTTCCCTACTTCATCGACGAGCTCAACGGCCCCCGACGCATGGAGGTGGTGTGGGACGGCCTGGTGGGGCGTGGGTACTCCGACGACGCGGTGGAGCGCATCATGGGCGGGAACCTCCTGCGCCTGTACAGGGAGGTCGTGGGCTGATGGCCATCGACTTCCTCCGCGGGCCCCGGTGGTACGCCTCCCTGGCGGTGGCGGGAGCGATCCTCTTCGGCCTCTGGCTCCTCCTGGGCGGGGGCCCGGGCTACGTGATCCAGATCGACTACCAGTGGACCGGCGACCTGGTGGAAGGAGCCGAGGTGGTCATCGACGGCGTCGTGGTGGGGAAGCTGGAGCGGGTGGGCAACCGGCCGGTCATCGGCTTCGAGGTGGAGCCCGGCCGGCACGTGGTGGACCTGAACACCGACGGGTGCTTGGTGCGTCCCGAGACCGTCGTCGTGGGCCCGCCTCGCCTCGCCCAGCTCATGGCCGACATGGAGGACCGCGCCGGGGCGGGGCGGTGGGGGTGCCTGGTCTTCTTCCGCTGAGGGAGGCTCAGCCCTCCCGGAGGACCTCGGCCGCGTCCGTCCGCGACGCGCGCCACGCCGGCCGCACGCTCGCCGCTCCCGCCACGACCATTACCAGCGCCACGGCGCCGGCGTAGGTCGTCGGGTCCCTGGGTGCGATGCCGTAGACCACGCCGGCGAGGAAGCGGCTGGCGTACACCGCCGCCAACGCGCCCGCCGCCGCTCCGGCGAGGACCACCAGGAGCGCTCGGCGGGCGATCTCGAGGAGGACCCGCCGGGGGCGGGCCCCCAGCGCCACGCGGACACCCACGTCCTTCCTCCGGCGCACCACCACGTACGCCACCACGCCGTACACGCCCACGGCCGCCAGGAGAAGGCCGGTGGCCGCCATGGCCAGGAGGACCCCGGTGACGAGGCGCTGCCGCGCCAGGTCGTCCGCCACCGCCGACCGCATGGTGCGCACGGAGCCCAGGGGGAGCTTGGGGTCCAGCGCGGCCACCGCGCCGGCGAGGGCGGGGAGGACCCGCTCCAGGGGCTCGTCGGTGCGAACGGCGAAGGTCATGGACGTGGGCACGTCGGGAGCCGAGGGCGTGGTCGCGCCCGGGGGGAGATAGACGAAGGGGATGGGTTCGTCCCCCATGGAGAGGGTCCGCGCGTCCTCCACGACGCCCACGATCTCGAAGTACTCCCCCCTGGGCGTGATCCGGATCCGGCGCCCCAGCGCCGGTCCCTCACCCAGGTGGCGGCGGACCAGCGTCTGGTTCACCACGGCGGCGGGGTAGCCCCCCGGCCCGTCCCCCCGCTCCAGACCCCTCCCCTCCACGACCTCGATGCCCATGGCTCCCAGGAACCCGGGCGTCACCCGGTTCAGGTCCACCACCGGTCCCGACTGTCCCTCCGGGAGATCCTCACCCTCCTGGTGGAGGGGGCCCTTCCGGAAGTCGGGGGTGAAGGGCGGGAACTCGCCTCCCCCCACGGCGGTGACCGAGGCGACCCCCTCGAGCTGGTCCTGGAGGAGCTGCCAGGTGCGCGGCCGGTCCTCCGCGCCGTACTCGCCGTCGGGGAGCCCGAGCTCGAAGGTCACCAGCCCCTCGGCGGAGAAGCCCGGGTCCACCGCCCCGAGGTTGCGGGCGCTGCGCAGCAGGAGTCCCGCTCCCACCAGGAGTGCCACGGCCAGGGCCGCCTGGTTGGCCACCAGGACGTCCTGGAGACGGCGGGTGGCCCGGGACGGAGTGGTGGCGCCACCGGTGCGGAGCACGTCCTGGACGCTCCGGCCCCGCCCCGCCAGGAGAGGGAGAAGGGAGAGGAGGGCGCCGGCGCCCACGGCGAGGGTGGCGCCGAGGGCCACGGCCCCCGGTCCCAGCCCCACCTCGTCCACGCGGGGAAGGTCGGGTGGAGCGAGGCGCGTCACCAGCTCCATGCCCAGCTTTGCCAGCCCCAGGCCCAGCGCGGCCCCGGCCACCCCCACCGCCAGTCCCTCCCCCAGGGGGAGGAGCATGAGCCGGGCCCGCCCCGAGCCCAGGGCCCGTCGCACGGCGAACTCCCGGGAGCGGCCCTCCAGGCGCACCAGGAAGAGGTTCGCCAGGTTGGCCACCGCGAGGAGCAGGAGGAGCGCCGCCGTGCCGAACACGAGCCACGTCTCGTCGGCTACGGAGCCCACCACCCGGTCCTTGAGGGGCCGCACCCTCGAGACGAAGCCGCCCCGCTCGGCCCACTCCGGCGTGAGGCGCCCGGGGAAGACCTCGGGGAGCCCCTGGGTGATGCGCCGCACGTCCTCACGGGCCGCTTCCAGGGTGACCCCGGGCGCGAGGCGCGCCACCCCCGGGTAGCCGAAGGCCATGGGCATGAGGTTGCCCGGGTCGATGGTGAAGGGGATCCAGAGGCCCGTACGGCGGTCGGGGAAGCGGAACCCCTCCGCGGCGACGCCCACGACCTGTCGCTCCACCCCCTCCACGTGGATGGAGCGCCCCACCAGGCCCGGGTCCTCTCCCCAACGCCGGCGCCAGAGGTCGTGGCTCACGATGACCACCGGCGCGGCGCCGGGCCGGGCGTCGTCCTCGACGAAGGGCCTGCCCATGGCCGGGGGCGACGAGAACACCTCGAAGAAGCCCGGGGTGACGCGGGCGACGGGGACGCGCTCGGGATCCACGAGCCCCAGGTTGTACCGGTCCGAGTCGTAGACGATGGCGATTCGGGAGAAGGAACGCTGCGCGTCCCGCGTGTGGACGAAGGTCCCGACGGAGAAGGGGAGCTCCTCGAAGCCGTACCCGGGAACGGCGTATCCCACGTCCACCAGGCGGTCGCTCTCCGGGTAGGGGAGCGGACGCAGGAGGACGACCTCGGCCACGCCGAACGCCGCCGTGAGGGCGGCTACGGCGAGGGCCAACGTGGTCACCGACGCCGCGGTGAACGTCGGGGTCGCGGAGAGCCGTCGGATGGCGAGCTTCATGGGCGACGGAGGCAGGGGCCGCACCTTGGGGAGACGAGCCTACGTTACGCGCCCGGCGGCGCCGGCGCGAGGGTGTCGGGGCGGGGGAGGGGCCCGGCATGGCGCCCACGCTCCCCCGTCCGTAGCGTGAGGGACCCACGACCACCCTGGAGGACCCATGCGACCCCGCCTCTCCGCTGCGCCGGCCCGCGCCGCGCTCCTCGCGCTCCTCGCCGCCGCGTGCGGGCCCGCCGACCGCGTCACCGTGGAGGTGACCTTCCCCGAGGCCCGCAGCGCCGAACCCCTGGACGGCCGGCTCATCCTCGTGCTCTCCCGGGCGGACGAGGGGGAACCGCGGTTCCACGTCACCGACGGCCCGGGGGCGCAGCCGGTCTTCGGCCTCGACGTCGAGGGCTGGGCCCCGGGCGAGGCGGCCACCTTCACGGACACGGTCTTCGGGTACCCCGTGGCGCGCCTCGGCGAGCTGCCGCCGGGGACGTACCGGGCGCAGGCCATCCTGAATCGCTACGAGACCTTCCGTCGGGCCGACGGGCACGTGGTGAAGCTGCCGCCGGACCGCGGCGAGGGGCAGCAGTGGGCCCGCAAGCCGGGGAACCTGTACAGCCCCGTCACCGAGTTCAGCGTGGGGGAGGGCGGCGGAGCGGATCGGCTGAGCCTCTCCCTCACCGAGGAGATCCCTCCCGTGGGCGACTTCGCCGCACAGGAGACGGAATGGGTGAAGTACGTGCGCATCCGCTCGGACCTCCTCTCCGACTTCTGGGGGACCGACATGTACCTGGGGGCGTGGGTGCTCCTTCCCATGGGCTTCGAAGAGCACCCCGAGGCGCGCTACCCGCTGGCCATCTTCCACGGCCACTTCCCCTCGTCGTTCTCCGCGCTGCGCACCGAGCCCGCCGACACCACCACGCCCTGCGAGTACTCGGCGCGCTTCAGCCTGGACTGCTACAACCACATCCAGCAGCAGTGGCAGCACCAGCTCTTCAAGGACTGGACGTCGCCGGGCTTCCCGCGGCACCTGGTGGTGGAGATCCAGCACCCCACGCCGTACTACGACGACTCGTACGCGGTGAACTCCCAGGCCCAGGGCCCGTGGGGCGACGCCATCATGCGCGAGCTCGTTCCCGAGATCGAGCGGCGCTTCCGGGGCATCGGCGAAGGGTGGGCACGCTTCACGTACGGCGGCTCCACAGGCGGGTGGGAGGCCATGGCCGTCCAGGTGTTCTATCCCGACGACTTCAACGGCGCGTACATCGCCTGTCCCGACCCCATCGACTTCCGCGCCTACACGGTGGTGAACCTCTACGAGGACCGGAACGCCTACTTCCTCGACGAGCCCTTCAAGCGCACGCCCCGTCCCGGGCAGCGGGATTGGCTGGGACACGTGAGCCGCACGCTCCAGGAGTCCAACCACCTCGAGCTGGTCCTGGGCGCCAGGAGCCGCTCCGGGGGCCAGTGGGACATCTGGGAGGCCACGTACTCGCCCATCGGCCCCGACGGCTATCCGCGGCGCATCTGGGACAAGGTCACCGGGGAGATCGACCCCGAGGTGGCGGCGTTCTGGAGGGAGAACTACGACCTGTCGTACATCCTCCGGAGGGACTGGGCCACCCTGGGGCCCAAGGTGGCCGGCAAGCTGCACATCTACGCCGGGGACATGGACAACTACTACCTGAACAACGCCGTGTACCTGGTGGAGGAGTTCCTCGAGTCCACCACGGATCCCTTCTACGCCGGCGAGGTAGACTACGGGGACCGGGCGGAGCACTGCTGGAACGGGGACCACACGCAGCCCAACGCCGTCAGCCGCCTCCGCTACATCCAGATGTTCGCGCCCCGCATGGTCCAACGCATGATGGAGTCCCATCCGCCGGGGGCCGACCTCACCAGCTGGCGTTACTGATGCGCTTTCCGGGAAACCCGATCCGAGTCTGGGCGTGGGGGGCCACGCTTCTCGCCGTGGCCTGCGTGGACACCGACGCCACCCCGGGCGACGGGGCCGCCGCGGGCGTGGCCGCTCCCACGACCGATGCGGTGGAGGAGGCGGTGTGGTCCGCCGACGGGCGCCGCCTGGCGGCCACGTGGACCCGTGGGGAGGATACCCGCCTGGTGGGGCTGTTCGGCCCGGCGGACGGCGTGCCCCCCGGCGAGGGGACGGGGCTTCCGCTGGCCGACGGGGAGGCGGGATGGGCCACGTGGTCTCCCGAGGGCCTCTGGGTGGCGTACGCCGCCGGGAGCGCCGGGGGGCGTGAGGTGGTCCGGGCCCGCCCCGACGGCACCGGCGCGGAGAACCTTACCCGGCACGCCGCCGACGACTTCGACCCGGCGTACAGCCCCGACGGGCGCACGCTGGCCTTCGTCTCCACCCGCGACGGGGGCACGCCGAAGCTCCACGTCATGGACGCGGACGGGGGCGACGTGCGCCTCCTGGCGGAGCTGGGCGGCCCGGTGCGCCACCCGGCGTGGGCTCCCGACGGCGGCCGCCTGGCCGTTCAGGTCTCCGAGGGCGGTGGGGAGGTGATCTACGTGGTCACCGCCGACGGGAGTGGATCGGGGCGGGTGGGCACCGGCACGCTGCCGGCGTGGTTCCCCGACGGGCGCATCACGTTCACGGAGGACGATTCCGTCTTCTCGCGCCCCGGTCAGGGCGGCCTTCGGCGCATCGTGGTGCCCGACGCCCGGGCCGGCCGCCCCTCCCCCGACGGGCGGTGGGTGGCCTTCGTGAGGGGAAAGCCGGCCGCCGCCGTCCTGTACCTCCTGGACGTGGAGACGGGGGACACCACGGCCATCACGCCGCGGTAGGAGCACCGGCGTGCAGATCCCCCTCCTCACCGACGTGGTGGTCCTCCTGGGGGTGTCCCTGGGGGTGCTCTACGTGTCCCACTGGGTGCGCCTGCCTTCCATCGTGGGGTTCCTCCTCACCGGCATCCTCCTGGGCCCCCACGGCCTCGCGGTGGTGCAGAGCGTCCACGAGGTGGAGCAGCTCGCCGAGATCGGCGTCATCCTCGTGCTCTTCGCCATCGGCCTGGAGTTCTCCCTGGCCGACCTGGTGCGCATGCGACGCACCTTCCTGCTGGGAGGGACGGTCCAGGTCTTCGGGGTCCTGGGGGTGGCCTTCGGCGCGCTGTCCGCCGTGGGCGTGCCGGCGCGGGAGGCGCTCTTCCTGGGGATGATCGCGTCCCTGTCCAGCACCGCGGTGGTGCTCCGCCTCCTCCAGCAGCGTGCCGAGGTCGACGCACCCCATGGGCGGGTCGCGCTGGGGGTGCTGGTCTACCAGGACCTGATGATCGTGCCCATGGTGCTCCTCATCCCGGTCCTGGCGGGGACGGGGGGCGGGCTGGGTCCGGCGTTGGCGGCGTTCACCGCCAAGGCCGTCCTCATCCTGGTGCTGGTCTGGGTCCTGGCCCGCTTCGTGGTGCCCGGCCTCCTGGAGCGGGTGGTGGGAACGCGCAGCCGGGACATGTTCCTCCTCGCGGTGGTCACGATCTGCCTGCTCGTGGCGTGGGCCGGCGCGGCGGCGGGGCTGTCCCTGGCGCTGGGGGCGTTCCTGGCGGGCCTGATCGTCTCCGAGTCGGAGTACAGCCACCAGGCGCTCTCCGACATCCTCCCCTTCCGCGACCTCTTCGCCGCCTTCTTCTTCATCTCCATCGGCATGCTGCTGGACGTGGGCCGCGCCGCCGAGGCGCCGCTGGCGGTGGGGGGCCTGGTCCTGGGGGTCCTGGGGGTGAAGGCGCTGGTGGCCGGCGTGGCCGCGCTGGCCCTGGGCCTCTCGTTGCGGACCGCGGCGCTGGCGGGGCTCGCCCTGAGCCAGGTGGGGGAGTTCTCCTTCATCCTGGCGAGGAGCGGCATCGGGGTCGGGCTCCTGGACGAGGCCACGTACCAGAGCTTCCTGGCGGTGGCCGTCCTCACCATCGGCGTCACGCCCTTCCTGGTGGCCGGGGCGCCGCGCCTCGCCGACCTCCTGGATCGCCTGCCCCTCCCGCGGCGCCTCAAGGTGGGCGTGCTCGCCCCCACCGCGCCCCACGCCCACCCCGACCTCGGGGACCACGTCATCGTGGTGGGATTCGGCGTGAACGGCAGCAACGTGGCGCGGGCGGCCCAGGTGGCGGGGATCCCCTTCGTCGCCATCGAGATGAACCCCGCGGTGGTCCGTGAGCAGCGGGCGCTGGGCCTGGACGTCCACTACGGCGACGCAGCCCAGGCCGCCGTGCTGGAGGAGGCGGGCATCCACCGGGCGCGGGTCATCGTGGTGGCCATCTCGGACCCGGCGGCCACGCGTCGCGTCGTGGCGCTCTCGGTGGCGCTGAACCCGGCGTGCCGGATCATCGCACGCACGCGCTACCTCCGGGAGGTGGACCCCCTGCTGGCCGCCGGCGCCCACCGCGTCATCCCCGAGGAGCTGGAGACCTCGGTGGAGATCGTCGCCCGCGTTCTGGCCAGCTATCTCATCCCCCGCAGGGACATCGAGGCCTTCCTCGCCGAGATCCGCGCCGAGAGCTACGAGATGCTCCGCACGCCGGCGGGCACGACCCCCAGCATGGCCGACCTCCAGCTCACGCTGTCGGAGCTGGAGGTCTCCACGCTGGCGGTGGCCCGAGGGGCGGCCGTGGCGGGCCAGGCCCTGGCCGACACGGACCTGCGCAGGCTCTACGGCCTCACCGTAGTGGCCATCCGGCGGGGGGAGCTGATGATCCCCAACCCCGGGGCCGACACCGTCGTCCACGAGGGTGACCAGCTCATCGTGTTGGGGCTCTCCGACGAGGTGAACGCCGCCTCGGGTCTGTTCCGGGAGGAGGTCGGGGAGGCCTGAGGCTCCTCCCGGGCACAGCTTTCCGGACGGGGGAAAAGATGTGCGCCCGCCGCGCCGTGCCCTTCCACCGGAGGGCCGGCGAGCCTCTCCACATTCCCATGCCCTTTTCGTCGAGGCGCGGGGCCGGCAACGCCGGTCCGCTTCTTGCATCAAGCCGAAGCGGGGGGCGCCTTCGGGCCCTCGCTTCCGGTAACCGTGAGATCAGCAAGGAGCCGTTCATTGTCGGGCTCGAGCACCGTTGCGACTCCCGCTCCCGAACGCCGCGCGCCCGCGCCGGCCCTGCCCCCCGTTTCCCCCCTTTGGCCCGGGGGCCTGGACAATTCGGACGCGGTGGAGATCCACCGGAGCATCGTCCGGGAGAGCCCGAACCCCATCTTCCTGGTGGACGTGGAGACGCGCCGCATCCTGGACGCCAACCCGGCGACCCTGCGGCTCCTCCGCTACGACGAGGACGAGATCCTCCGCCTGGACCTCTACAACCTCGACCTCTCGAGCCGAGAGCGGCAGGACGCCATGGTGGGGCGGGTCGTCAGGGAGCACCACGACATCCTGGGGGAGCGCACGTATCGGCGTTCCGACGGGACGACCATCGAGGTGGAGACCAGCGCGAACCTGGTCATCTACGGTGGCCGCCAGGTCCTGTGCATCTTCGCCCGGGACCTCACGGAGAAGCGGGAGGCCGAGCAGGAGCGCCAGCGGCTGCAGCGCCAGTTGATGTTCTCGCAGAAGCACGAGGCGGTGGGTCGGCTCGCCGCCGGCATCGCCCACGACTTCAACAACAACCTCCAGGTGATCCTCCTGTGCGCACAGCTCGTCCGCAGCCGCCTTGCGCCCGGCGACGAGAGCCACCAGGAGCTGGAGGAGGTGGCCAGCGCGGGCAACAGCGCCGCGCGCCTCATCCGCCAGCTCCTCGCGTTCAGCGGAAAGCAGCGCCTCCGTCTCAAGCTCGTGGTCATGGACGACGTGGTCCGGGGCCTGGAGAAGATGGTGCGCCGCATCGTGGGCGAGGACATCGACCTCACCTTCGAGTACGGCGGTGGGCGTGAGACGGTCCTGGCCGACCCGACGCAGCTCGAGCAGGTGATCCTGAACCTGGTGGTGAACGCCCGCGACGCCCTCCTGCCCCACGGCCGCATCACCATCTCCACGGGAGGCATCGTGTTGGGGGAGGACTTCGTCCACGACTACGTGACGTTGGCGCCCGGTCCTCACGTGGTCCTCAAGGTCGCGGACACCGGGTCCGGCATGGACGAGGAGACGCTCAGCCACATCTTCGACCCGTTCTTCACCACCAAGGGGATGGGGAAGGGAACCGGCCTGGGCCTGGCCACGGTCTACGGAATCGTCAAGCAGAGCGGGGGCAGCATCTGGGCGAGCAGCAGGCCCGGCGCCGGTACCACGTTCTGGATCTACTTCCCCGTGACCACCGAGTTCTCCGAGGAGGAGGACGCCGCTCATGTCCCCGAGTCCGCGGCGGCGCCCGAGGGCACGGAGACGATCCTGGTGGTGGACGACGAGGACATGGTGCGTGTGCTCACGGCCAGGATCCTGAGGGACCTTGGGTACTCGGTCATCGAGGCCGAGAGCCCCGTGGAGGCCCTCGAGGCGCTGCAGGGCCTCCGTGAGCGGGACGAGGCCGAGCCGGACCTGGTGCTCACCGACGTGGTGATGCCGCGGATGTCCGGCCCGGACCTCCTAGCGGCGCTCCGGGCCCAGAAGTGCGACGCCAAGGTCGTGTTCATGACGGGGTATCCCCAGAGCTACCGCGACCTGGGCAAGGACGGCCGCTACCTGGTCCTGGACAAGCCCCTCACCCGGGCCGTCCTGGCCCACGCCGTCCGACAGGCCCTGGACTCCTGAGGCGAGGGGGGCGAGGCGGCTGCGGAGACGCCGCCGCCGCCGGGGGGTGGACCGCCGGGCCCGCCTCCGGTATCGTCGGGTCCCCACAACCCACAAAGACGCACGCGCATGGCCGCCAACGCTTCCTTCGACATCTCCACCGGCGTGGACCTCCAGGAGGTGGACAACGCCGTGAACATGGCCTCCAAGGAGATCGCCACCCGGTACGACTTCAAGGGCAAGACCTGCACCCTGGAGCTCGACCGCAAGGCAGGGGCCATCAAGCTGGACGCCGACGACGAGTACTATCTCAAGGCCCTCCTCGGCGTGCTCCGGGAGAAGCTCACCCGCCGTGGGGTCCCGGTGAAGAACCTGGACGAGGGCAAGGTGGAGATCGGCTCGCTGGGGCGGGCGCGGCAGACGCTGGGGCTCAAGCAGGGCATCGACCAGGAGACGGCCAAGAAGATCTCCAAGGACATCCGGGACGGGGGCTTCAAGAAGGTCCAGGTCTCCATCCAGGGCGAGGAGCTCCGCGTCACCTCTCCCTCCCGGGACACGCTCCAGGAGGTCATCGCCTTCGTGAAGTCGAAGGACTACGGCATGGAGCTCCAGTTCGGGAACTACCGGTAGGGCCGGCGGGTCTCCCGACGCCGACCCTCACGGAGCCGGCCCTTGGCCCGTAAGCGCTCCCGCGGCGGCGCGCCGTCCTTCGGCGGCGTCGACCCCCTCCTTGACGCCCACCCCGCGGCCACCCTCGACCTCCATGGCGACACCGCCCTGGAGGCCGAGCGCCGGGTGGCGGACTTCATCCGCACCCATGCCCGCATCCACGGGGGCCGGGTGGTCCACGTCATCACGGGGAAGGGGAGGGGGTCGGGGGGACGCCCCGTGCTCCCGGGCGTGGTCCGCCGCGTACTGGCCGGGGACGTGGCCCGCTTCGTCGCGGACTGGGACAGGGATCTGGACGAAGCGGGATTCCTCGTTCGGCTGAAATAGGGGCCGCCTCAGGGCGCCCGGCTCACAACGCCCCATTGCCACTCGTAGTCGGGCTGGAGGATGTCCGCCCGGAGAGTCCCGGCGGAGGGGTCGAAGGTGAGTCCGAGGGGAACGTCGAGCCCGCATCTGTGGTCCCCCGGCACGATCTCCTCCCGGACGGTCAGGTCATACCCGTCGACGGGTGCGGCCACCGTCCACGTACCCCAGCAATAGGGCGCGCGGCCGTAGGCGATCTCCCCCGCGACCGCCCCTTCCCGAAGCCCCGAGCAGTCTTCCCTGAAGGTGACGTTCATGTACAGGCGGGGCACGCCGTCGGCGTACCAGAACCCCGACCAGTGGCCCACGAAGGGGAGATCCCCGTGGGCGAGGTGAGCCGACTCGGCGGCCGCGCTCACCGTCAACGGACGTAGACGCCCCCGCCCGTCCGTGTGACACAGGGTGACCTTGGCCGGGGGCGCCGGCGCGGCGGCGACGCCGAGTTGGGCTTCCGGCTCGAGGGGGGTGAAGGCGGCTTCCTGCGAGCAACCGCCCAGGACCAGAAGGCCCAGGGCGAGGCAAAACGTGGACCTGCGGTTCATGATGCCTCCGATGGACGCGACGCCCTGCGGCGCCGTGGCGGGGAACGGTGGGTCGGTGGGGTTGGGGGGCGGGCGGAGGACGCGCGAAGCCGTGCTTCGGCATCTCTTGGATGCCCGAGGGCAGGCGCCGGAGGGGATGCGCCACGTGCAGGAAGGCCGCCGGCTCCGTGCGGGGAATGGTCCCCTCGGGTGGTGGGGGGCCGAGTGGATCGGGTCCGCCCGGGGTGAGGGGGGCCGGGTCGCCGGAGCTCTCCTCCACGCTATGAGGGGCCCGCCCGAGGCGCCAGCCTCTTGGAGGGGGCCGGGATTCTCGGCAGCTTCCACTCACGGAGGACGTCCCCGGGGGCTCCTCCAGGCCGGTTGAGCCCGGCCTCCACCGAACCCTCGATACCCCCCGCGCCATGAAGATCGGACTCGTCGGCTTCGCCGGCTCCGGAAAGACCACGGTGTTCAACACCATGACGGGCCTCGACGCTCCCCTGACCTTCGGGGGGGAGGTGCGCCTGGGCACCGTGAAGGTGCCCGACGAGCGCATCGACAGGCTCTCGGCCGTCTTCTCGCCGAAGAAGACCACGTTCGCCGAGATGAGCTTCGCCGACATCCCCGGGGAGCACGGCGCCCAGAAGAAGGGACTCTCGCCCCGGGCGCTGCAGCAGATCCGCGACCAGGAGGCCCTCTGCCTGGTGATCCGCGACTTCGACAACCCGGCGGTGGAGGGCGTGCCCGACCCGCTGGGCGACCTGGAGGCCTTCCACGTCGAGTGCGCCTTCGCCGACCTGGAGATCGTGGAGCGGCGCCTGGAGCGGGCGAAGAAGGAGCGGGGCGACGCCGGCGAGATCGCCGCCTTCGAGAAGATGAAGGAGGCGCTGGAGTCCGAGCGCCCCATCCGCTCCCTCCCCCCCGAGGAGCTGAGCCGGGAGTACCTCAAGGGCTATGGGCTCCTCACCGACCGGGCGCTCCTGGTGGCCCTGAACCGCGGCGAGGACCGGGCCGCCGAGCCCCTGCCCGCGGCCATGGAGGCCCGCCTGGCCGAGCTGGGCGCCGCGGGGCTCGTCCTGTCCGCGGCGGTGGAGAAGGAGATCGCCGGGCTCGACGCGGCGGACCAGGCGGCCTTCCTCGCCGACCTGGGCCTCTCCGAGTCTGCTCTGGCGCGCTTCATCCGCACCGCCTACGGCCTCCTGGACCTCATCGCGTTCTTCACGGTGGGCGAGGACGAGGTGAGGGCCTGGACCATCCGTCGCGGGACGCGGGCACGGCAGGCGGCGGGGAAGATCCACTCGGACCTGGAGCGCGGGTTCATCCGGGCCGAGGTCATCCCCTACGAGGTCTTCATGGCCCACGGCTCGGAGCACGCGGTGAAGGAGGCCGGGCTCCTCCAGATCGAAGGGAAGGACTACGTGGTCGCCGACGGCGACATCCTGCACGTGCGCTTCAACGTCTGAGCGGGCCCGTGATCACCCTCGAGCCCGTCACGCTGGAGCTGAACGGCGTCCGCCTGGAGCCCATGACCGGGGCACACGCCCCGGAGATCGCGGAGGCGGCCGCCGACGGGCGCCTCTGGGAGCTCTTCTACACCACCGTCCCGGCCCCGGAGAACGCGGCGAAGTACGTGGCCACGGCGCTGGAGGGGCAGCAGGCGGGGCACATGCTCCCCTGGGTGGTGCGCGACCTGGAGAGCGGCGCCGTCATCGGCTCCACGCGCTACCACGACGTGGTGCCGGCGCTGGACCGTGTGGAGATCGGCTACACGTTCTACGCGTCGCGCTTCCAGCGCACGCACGTGAACACGACCTGCAAGGTCATGCTCCTCCGCCACGCCTTCGACACCGTGGGGTGCAGGGTGGTGGGGCTCCGCACCGACAACTTCAACTTCCGGTCCCAGCAGGCCATCGCGGCGCTGGGCGCCAAGCGCGACGGCGTGCTCCGCCACCACGCGCTGCGCAAGGACGGCTCGGTGCGCGACACGGTGATGTTCAGCATCCTCGCCGCCGAGTGGCCCGACGTGGAGCGGAACCTCCTGCTCCGCCTTGCCCGGCACCGGGGCACACCATGAAGCGGGACGTTCGTCCCCTCCCTTTGTAGGGATTTTCCCCACATCACGAATCGGGTCCAGGACTACACCGGGAACCTATTTCGGATATTATCATCCCAATAACCGAAAAGGAGCCTCATGCTATCCCAGACCGGACTCTACGCCCTCCAGTCCCTCCTGCACCTCGCGGAGCAGGCGGAGGGCGCGCACGTCCCCGCGGCCGTGATGGCCCGGGAGCTGCGGATTCCGGCCACCTACCTGGCGAAGGTGCTCCAGCGCCTCGCCCGGGAGGGGATCCTGGACTCCTCCCGGGGAGCCCGGGGCGGCTACCGACTGGCGGTGGACCCCGCGTGGCTCACCGTGGC
>BTVB01000028.1:0-62939 GCA_045863275.1 Gemmatimonadota bacterium | reverse complement strand
ACTCCTCGGGTCCGGCGACCGCGGCGTTTTGTTGCACTTACCTTATGAATCCACGACTCCTAACACTCAGTCTCAGCTCACGCCCCGTTCGGGGCGTGGCCCTTCGGGGCATACCGTTCACTCGGGGCGTCGCTTCGCTCGGCCCCTCGCTGAAACGGCACGCCTGAGACTTTGAACGGTAGGCGTCATCCCTAGAGCGGCAATTTGGGAGGGGGGATCCTGAATGCGATGGACTTGCTTGCGGCACTCAGGAGGAGGTCCATGCGTCCGCTCCGGTCCGAAGAGGCCCTGGTCCATCGGATCTAGCACCCGGCAGGCCAGCGAAGCCGCCGTGCGGTCGGCTTTCCTCGCGGTGCTCGTCCTGTGTGTCGGCCGAGGTGACGTGTCGGCGCAGGCGCAACAGAACTCGGGCGAGTTGCGAGTTCAGCTGTCACTTGGTGGTGACGATTGGGAGCGCCGAGACGAGTACATCGGGAGTGTCCTCGATGCGAAGCTCCTGGCAGGCGGCGGCGTGGTGTTCCTTGACGGCCAGGCGCTGGAGCTAAGGGCGTTCGACAGCGAGGGGCGCCCTTTGTACCGGGTTGGACGTGAGGGGAGGGGGCCCGAAGAATGGTCGCGCCACTTGGCCGGGTTGGTCGTGCTGCCTGGGGACACGGTGGTCGTGGCCGACCCAGGCAACGCGAAGCTCGCGTTAGTAGGTCCAGAGGGAGGCCTGAGTCGAACGTACCGGTTCGCGACCCCGTACTACGGACGGAACTGGCGTCTCGTCAATGATACGCTGCTGCTATACGACACACGGACACGGCCCGAGACGTTGCGTCTCCTGAGACTTGGGCAGGCGGATCCGACAGTGCTGTACAGCTTCCCCTATGAAGCGGCACCGGTGAGCAGGGGTCAGACACCCCTGGCTCCGCTCCTTTCAACAGAAGGGCGGTGGACAGCCGTTGGCGGGGTCCTGGTGACGGCGGTATCCACTGCGCCGGTACTTCAGACCATGTCCATCTCCGCAGGGCATCAGCGGGCAGGTCTCATCAAGCTGCCTAGGGAAGCCGGGCGTGTGTCGGCCTCAGATCGGCGCAGACTGGAAGCCCTCTGGCGAGAGCGCCTTCCCATGGGACGGATCCCGCGCTCCATGTGGGACCAGATCGAGTTGGTCTACCCGGACTCACTTCCCATCATGGGGCAGCTCGCGGCGGGGCCGAACGAGACCGTATGGGTCCAACGACCGGCGGCCGTGTCGGAGATGTCCCCGAGTGACCTGATGGGCCCGCCGCTTGGCGGAGTGGGGTCAGAGGTGTGGGATGTATACTCGTTGACGGGCGCCTACGTCGGAGCGGTCGGGTTCCCGGCGCGGCTCAGGGTGCTTGACTCAAAGGGTGTGAATCTGCTTACCCTGCGGAGGGACGAGCTGGGCCGCGAGGTCTTGGAGGTGTGGGCGTGGTCCGGCACGCGACAGGAAAGGGACAACGGCCAACGCTCGGTTCGCGCTGCGGCGGGCTGACGCCCGCCTTGGCCGCCAGAGACAGAGGTGAAGTCGGGCGAGCATTTGGAGGGGCGGCGCACCCGCGCTGGCGGGGTGATCAGGCGGACCGCGAGTTGTGCCCAGCAATGCCTCGTGGAGCGGAGGGTGAGTGAAGAGAACTCTGATGGTGGTACTGGCCCTCAGTTCACTCCTTGGCTGTGGGACGGACTCGCCTCCTGCGGTCGAGCGTGTGGCTGACACACTGCGTGTCCACTCCGAGTCGTCGGTTTGGGACAACGCTTCGCTTGAGGAGGTGCTCCGCATCGGAGAGTTGGAGGGGCCGCTTGAGTATGTCTTCCGGGATATTTCGATGTTTGCCGTGGCGCCCAGCGGCGACGTCTTCATCGCTGAGCTTGAGGGAGATGTTCGGCAGTTTGGCCCCGACGGGAGGTTCATCCGGTACGTGGCACGCGCGGGCCAAGGGCCCGGTGAAGTGAGGTACGTAGTGGCCATGGACGTGGGGGTAGACGGGCAATTGGCTTTGGTGGACTTCGGGAACCAGAGGATCAGCATCTACTCCCCGGAAGGCGACTTCCTGAGGCAGATCAGGCGACCCGCTGGACGCCCCGGGTACGGTCGAGACGGGATTCAGTGGGATCGACGCGGAGGTCTGTGGATCGCGCTGCATCCTCCTCGAGCGGGGCCCGATACGCTGGGAGCATCTCTCCGGCCGACCTTCGGCCGTCTCGACTCGGATGGGGAGGTCGTGGACACCGTCTTCCTCCCGGCTCGCGCTTGGGATGGCTGTGAACGCAGGCGACCGGCCTACCAGAGGGGGTTCTTCGAGGACTCTAGGATCCCGTACCTGCGATTCGCTCAATGGGGCAGAAGCCGGGACGGGACGTTCGTCTTTGGGTGCTCGGCGAGGTATGAGGTTGACGTGGTTGAGTCCAATGGAGGCGTGGTACGGATCTCCAGGAGGTGGAAATCGCCGGTGATGTCAGATGAGGAACATGCGTTTTGGTCGGAGAACTGGGGACCCGTTCCAAAGGAGCGACCTGCTTTTCTGCGGTTGTGGGTTTCCGAGGATGGGCGTATCTGGGTGTGGCCGGGGGCGGCTGGCAGCTCAAGACCCGCGACGCCGGAGCAGCGGGAGAGAGGCTTCCCGGAGCGACTGTGGACGTACTACTCGGCGACCGACGGATTCGATGTATTCGAGCCTGGAGGTGAGTGGCTCGGGCACGTACGGACGCCGGAGGAGTGGGGCGCATCGCCCTACCCGGGGCTACGGGACCCGCAGTTCATCGGTGACACGGTGTGGGCTCTTACCACAGACGAGTATGACGCGACGTACCTGTCGAAGTTCGTGGTTCGTTGGGGTAGCGTGGAGTAGACGAGCGGTACGGCGGCGCCTCCGTCTAGCACGCAGTCTCATCTCACGCCCCATACGGGGCGCGGCCCCACGGGGCATACCGTTCACTCGGGGCGTCGCTCCGCTCGGCCCCTCGCTTGAACGGCCCGCGTGAGACCTTGAACGTTCGCCGTCAGCGCAGTTGCGGTCCGGTTCCGGTGGAGTCAAACGGTGGAATGCGATCTCAGCCAAGGAGAGCGACCCTACGTGAAATGCCTCGTTACGGCGTGGACGCTGGTCGTGTTGGTGCTAAGCGCCGGCTGCGGAACCGAAAGGGCACGGACGTCCGGACTCTGGGAAGGCCAGGTGGACACGCTGGCCAGCGGGAGGATCGTCGCCCACAACGCGGGCCACGGAGTCTGGGCGGAGGGCGAGGCCTGGGTTGTGGAGGAAGATCTGCGCCTGGGCAGCATCGAAGACAAGGGCCCGACAAACTTCGGGAGGATCGCGTCGTTTGCGGTCGACCGACGGGGCTGGATCTGGATCCTCGACAGCCAGGCGAAGGAGCTACGGGTCTTCGACGCTGAAGGTGAATTCGTCAGGACGATCGGTCGGTCGGGCCAAGGTCCTGGGGAGTTCGAACAACCGGTCCGCGTCGATATTGGTCCCGATGGCAACGCCTGGGTAATGGACCCTCGCAACACACGGTTGTCCGTCTTTGACTCTGCGGGCCGCTATGTGAAGGGGCTGCCCGTTCCGGGCGGCTTCGTGATCATTCCCTGGGAAGGTGGCTTTGACGAACGCGGGGACTACTACGCTCCGGTTGCTTCCATGGAACCTGAGTTCAGGATCTCTCTCGGTCGCTTCGACCGGGAATACACCCCGCTCGACACAATCGAGCTGCCTCGGGATCCCGTCGCACGGGAGGGTTTCGAGATCGTGTCCGACGGGCGCGTACGTGTGCGGGCGGGGGTTCCCTTCCAGGGTGGCCTACTGCGCCGCCTTTCAAGGAAGGGCACAGTTTGGGCGCTCGTTACTGACCAATACAGGCTCATTGAGTTGGGGCCCGAAGGCGACACGCTTGCGGTCGTTACCAAGACGCACGAACCCATCCCGGTGACTGCCGCAGAACGTGCCGAAGCCGTGGATGGACTGAGCTGGTTCACCGAACAGGGCGGCAAGGTTGATGCGTCGAAGATACCGCAGGAGAAGCCCATCGCCGCATCCTTCTTCGTGGATGAAGGCGGCTTCCTCTGGGTTGAGTTGGAGGGCGAGGAGGGTATCAGCGAGCGTGCGTTCGATCTGTTCAACCCAGGTGGCCAGTACTTGGGCAAGGTACTCGTGCCCTTTCAGCTCCAGGCGTCCCCAACGCCTTTGGTCAGGGGAAACGCCCTGTACGGAGTCGTACGGGACGAGTTCGATGTACCCTACTTGGTTCGAGCTCGGTTGACCCGACAGAAGGCCAATCCCAGCTGACCTACCCGGGCCCTCGGCTCGTGCCGTGGCCGTCCGCGAGGGTGGCGGGCGTCGCGAAGCTCGAACGCTATGCCATCGCCGCGAGCATCGGGTCGGAGGGAACGATAGGGGAGCGGGTGGAGATGCCTCGTAACGCCGACTGCCGAGGGCAGCGGACAGGGAGGGTGTGTGAGATGTGGAAGAGCCTGTTGCGGATCGGCACCGTTGTGCTCGTGGCAGCCGCCGGATTGTGGGTCCTGACCTTCGGTTCGTTCAAGCAAGAGGTCCGGATGTCAGTGGACGGTGGGCTTCCTATGCCGGCGTTCCGGCTACCCGTGTTGGACGCAGGCCTCTTCGAGGGTGACACCACGTTCGTGGATTCCAGGGATCTGCGTGGAAAAGTCGTAATCCTGGCCTGGTGGGCGACATGGTGTGGTCCCTGCATCGCAGAGCAGCCCAGTCTCTTGGCGCTTCAGGAGGAGTTCGAGGATCGAGGCCTGGTGGTCCTGGGCGTTCTTCACAAAGATCGCCCAGGAGAGGCGCTGGCGTGGTTGCGAGAGAACAACCGACAGGAGTTCAGAACGATCGTTGGAAGCTCGGAACTGGCTCGTGCGGCGAGAGTGGGCGGCTTGCCGAACACGGCGTTGGTGGACCGAAACGGTGTCATATCGGAGTACTTCCTGGGCTACTGGTCCGACCGTGATCAGTATGTGCACGATGCGGTCCAAGAACTCGTGCGGCGTGAGGGCCCCAGCACAACAGAGGACTCGCGATGATGGTGCCGGCCCAAGGGACCTAGGTGGTAAGGGGCGTGGAGAGATCCGGCGTGCGGCACGGCTTGCTGCTGGGTATGGCCGTGGGCTGGTGTGCCGTGTCCTCCTGCGGCAGCCGGCCGGAAAGGCCGGAGGCGTTGACAATCCGGGACAGCGCCGGAGTCGAGATCGTCGAGTTCGACCTGGAGCAGGTGCCACCCTTGGGCAGCGTGGAATTGAAGCCGGAGTGGGTGTTCGGCGCCTCGCCCGCCAATCCCGGCGGCTTCCCGCTACTCAACGTGACCGACGCGCTCATCCTGAGTGACGATCGCATTGCAGTGGTGAACTGGTCTACGCAAGAGATCCTCCTTGTGGACCCAGACGGACGGAACTGGGAGCGATTGACCAAAGCGGGGGACGGACCCGGAGAGCTCCACTTCATCCAGTCCGTGTCGGAGGAAGCGGGCACGATCGGGGTCTTCGACGCCAGCTTGCGCCGATGGCTGAAGTACCGGGAGGGCGAGTTCGTCGAAAGCGCCAAGGCACCCGAGATCGGTACACCCGGCCTCTACTTCCCGGAGTCGGTACTCCTCGATGGAGGTGGGTTGGTCATCGCGGACGCGTACGTACCCCCAGGGTCCCCCGCGGGAGTGCCCATTCGTCGGGATGTGCTCATCGCCCGTGTAGATGAGGGCAGAGTCGACACGATCGCCATGGGGCCGGCCGATACCGGGGTGGACAAGATCACCGGGATATCGCCTTTCCCGTGGGGTGCATCCTATGGATTCGCAGTGAGCGAAGCCGGGGTATGGCTGGGGAACACGGACGTGCCAGAAGTGCGTGAGTGGAGCCGAACGGGGGAGCTGAGACGGGTCGTGCGGTGGAGTTCATCGAAGGACCGGAGACTCACGCGACGGATCATCCACGGATACCGTGATCGCATAACCGAAGGACGGCCCCGAGAGGTCCAGGCGACGATCCGCCGGAACTTCCGTGAGACCGACTTCCCCGACGCGATCCCGGCCTGGGGAGGCGTCATCTCCTCGACGGAGGGGGTGCTCTGGGTCAGCGACTATCCCGGGCCCGCCGCGATTGGCCCCTTCCACGATCCCTACCCCGCCCTGCAGTGGGTGGGCATCGATTCGACTGGCAGACCGATGGGGACGCTTCTCACTCCGGAGGGTCTGCAGGCGACAGCCTTCGGAGCTGACTTCCTCGTGGGTATTCACAAGGACTCGCTCGGAGTGGAGACCGTGCGGCGGTATCGAATAGCGGACGTGTTCGATGGGCCGAGCGCGGGCGGCGATGTTCAATGACTGAAACGTCATCAGACGCCAGATACGCACGTCGCACGGGGTGCGGGACATCGGGGTCGGCCTTCGCTATGTCGTACGGTAGCTGGCAGCGGAGTCACACGGTTGGGGGTGAGGCACATGTCGACGAAGGGAGGTAGGCACCCTGCGGCAGGTGTTGCTGCCGCGGCACTGGGCGCGCTTTGCGCGTGCGCTGCGCCGGAGGGACCGCCCGCCGGTCAGTCGGTGGAGTGGGATAGCGCCGGGGTGACGGTGGTGGAGAGTTCAGGAACCACGTGGAAGCCAGGTGAGGAGTGGCTCATCGGGGAGGAGCCCCTTCTTGAAGTCGGCTCCCTCGATGGACCAGAGGCTTCCTCATTCGGCTTCGTAGCGGACGCAGTGTGGCTCTCCGATGAGCGCCTTGTGGTCCTCGACCAGATGCTCGTCTCTCTGCGGGCATTTGACGGCCAAGGGCGGTTGCTCGGTGACTGGGCGCGCAAGGGCGATGGCCCAGGCGAGTTGGAGCGCCCTCGAGAGATCGTACGGCTCCCGGGGGACTCGATACTGGTCGAGGAGTTCGGAGGGGTTGGATCCGTCTTTGATTCGGAGGGTCGGTTCGTGCGCCGGTTCCGGCTGCCCGTGGAGGAGTGGTCCATGGGCGACATGTCCATCGAGGTCTTCAACTGGTCCCGGTATGGGCTGATCGATCGGCTTTGGGACGGATCGTACCTGGTTCAGTTGCGAGCTTGGCTGGACCGCGGCCCGGGGACGCGCCCCGAGAGGGTAGGATTGGCCCGCCTCACGGAGGAAGGCGCGGGGGATACGATCACCGTGGTCACGGCGGGTCGCTATGGTGTTGAGAGCGATGGCCGTGGCATCCGTGTCGTTGGCACCCACTTCGATCCGCATGTGCTTGCAGGAGCCCATGCCGGTCAGGTCTACGTTTCGGACGGCTCAGCCTTCTCCTACCGGATCTACTCGGCAGAGGGTGACCTGGCGACGGTCGTGCGGCTGCTCTGGAGTAGAACGCCCGTGGACCAGGCGCTGAAGGAGCGGTGGCGGGAGAACCGATCGCAGTACTGGGGCCAATCGCCTGAGCCAGGAGTCCCACCCGGGCGACTCCAGGAGCTGTTCGAAGCGACCGCGTATCCGGACTCGCTTCCGGCCTTCGTCGCCTTGCGTGTCGATGCCCGGGGTTTCGTGTGGGGCGAAGCGATGCCGTCGCGGAACTTCTCGGAACCCTCTGCCGAGCACTTCGTGTTTGCCCCGAGCGGCGCCTTTCTCGGCGTGGTGAAGGCACCAAGGGGACTCCGCGTCACGGAGATTGGGGACGATCACGTGGTGGGCGTGTGGCGGGATGAGAACGACGTCGACTATGTGAGGGTGTACGAGCTGTCGAGGAGGCAGTAGGCAGGTGACGAGACGGCTACCCCAGATGAAGCTGAATCCACGGAATCAGCGACATACAGGGATTGAACCTGGAGTGGCGTAAGCCAAGGCATCGACCTGTATCCTTGGCTAACGCGCATTCTAGCCAATCTTGCTTGGGCAACCATGAACCCTGGGGACTTCGCCGATTCCGCGCCGGGAAGGCTCGAGTGGCATGGAGGGCACGATCACAACCCCCCGCCCCCGGGCCGCGGGTGCGATGCTGGACGGGGGCGCGACGTAGGGAAGCCGGCCTACCGCTGCCTATCCCCGCCGCCCCACCACCAACAGCGACGATCCCACGGGTAGGTTGGACCACGCCAACACCATCTCCTCCACCCTCGACATGGCGTACATGGTGGCGTTGAGCGGGGGCGGTGGAATCGTGGGCGGCGCCGGCTTCGGCCGTGTCACCATCTCCATGCCGCGCTGCACCACCTTGGCCGGGTGCACCCACCGGAAGAAGTAGCGTGCCTTCTCCACCTTGAAGTGGGGCTGGAGCAGCGCCGTCATCCGCTCCCTGGTGTAGCGCGTGACGTGGCGGTTCAGGTCGTCGTGGGTGGTCCAGAGGTGCATGAACGCGGGGACCGTCACCACCACGGACGCGCCGGGCTCCAGCAGCTCGGCTGCGTGGGCCACCGCGCCCTCGGGGTCATCCAGGTGCTCCAGCACGTCCAGGAAGAGCATGAGGTCGAAGCGGCGACCGGGCCGGAACGACGCGTCGAAGGGGCGGACGTGGATCGTGCCGTCCTCACGCATGGCTTCGGTGACCAGGCCGGTGTCGGGCTCCACTCCCTCCACCGCCGCAGCATAACCGCGGAGCTTTCCGAAGAGCAGCCCGTCCCCGCACCCCACGTCCAGGGCCCGTCGCCACCCGCCGGAGGGGCGTAGGCGGTCCAGCTCGGCGAGGACCACGCGCTCCCGCGCCCGCCACCACCAGTGGCGCTGGTACAGGTCCCGGTACTGCTGGCCGTACGTGGGGTCCACGCGTCAGGCCCCGTCCCCGCCGCCCCCGCGCACCACCCGGTCCACGAGGTAGATGGGCCGGGCCTTCACCTCCTGGTAGATGCGGCCCACGTACTCGCCGATGATGCCCAGGAAGAAGAGCAGCACGCCGGACACGAACGTCACCACGACGATGAGGGCGGTGAAGCCCTGGGGCGACCGGTCCAGGAAGAGCTTGGCGTACACGGCGTACAGCGCGAAGAGCACGGTGAGGGCCACCGCGCCCGCGCCCAGGAAGGCCGCCGCGCGGATGGGGATGATGGAGAACGAGAAGATGCCGTCGAGCCCCAGGTTCACCAGGCGCCCGAGGGAGTACTTGGACGCGCCGGCGTGGCGGGCGGCGCGCTCGGTGGCCAGGCCGACCTGCTTGAAGCCGGCCCACGCCCGCAGTCCCCGGAGGTAGCGGTGCCGCTCGGGCGTGCTCCGGATGTGGTCCACCACCCGCCGGGACATGAGGGAGAAGTCCCCGGCATCCAGGGGGATGGCGGGCTTGGCCATGCGGGCCAGGAGGCGGTAGTAGGCCCAGTACGCGAAACGCAGCCAGAGGGCCTCCTTCCGGCGCTCCCGCTTGGCGTACACCACGTCGTACCCCTGGGCGTGGGCCTCCAGGAAGCGGGGGATCTCCTCGGGGGGGTCCTGGAGGTCGCCGTCGGCCAGCACCACCACGTCGCCGCGCACGTGGTCCAGCGCCGCGGAGAAGGCGGCCTGGTGCCCGAAGTTCCGCGACAGGCACACGGCCACCACCCGGGCGTCGGCGCGGGCGGCCTCCTCCATCATGCTCCGAGTGCGGTCGGTGCTCCCGTCGTCCACCAGGACCAGCTCGTGGGGCCCGCCGGGGAGCGCGTCGAGGACGGCCAGCACCCGGCGGAGCAGCTCGGGGAGGTTCTCCTCCTCGTTGTAGAGGGGGACGGCCACGGAGACGCGGGGGTGGCTCATGCGCGTCTCGGCCGGCCGCGGAAGTACACCATCTTCCAGAGGGGCACGCCCGCCACGCCCAGGTCGTAGGGCTCGAAGACGTCGGCCTCGAAGTGCCTGCCCAGCACCTCCCGCCACGCGGGGAGTGGGCGGGGGAACTCGCCCCGGTCCATGCGGGCCAGGAGCCGCGCGGGAGACGGCGTGTCGGGGAGCACCAGGTCCAGCACGTGGATGCGTCCGTCGTCGGTGAGGAGCGTGGCCAGGTGGGCGAGGATGCGGTCCGTGTCCTCGTCGCCCACGTGGTGGAAGAAGCTGTTCACCAGGATGAAGTCGAAGGGCTCGTCGCGCACCTGGTACTTCGTGGCGTCGGCCACCTCGAAGCGCATGCCGTACCGCTCGGTGGCCCGGCGGATGTAGTCGGGGTTGATGTCCAGCCCCAGGTAGTCCATGCCCCGGAAGTGGGGGGCGTTGGTCCCGGGGCCGCACCCCACGTCCAGCACCCGCCGCACCTTCGCCATTTCGTTGTGGCGGAGGATGGGAGCCAGCTTCTGCTCCTGGAAGGGCGCCTGCCACGCGCGGTACACCCAGGGGATCTCGAAGAGGCGCGCCCAGGGCTTGCTCAACGCGCCCTCCAGCGCACCAGGAACGGTCCCACCGATTCGCCGTCCGGGAAGGTGGCCAACACGCGCTCCAGCACGTCCGGCCCGAGGGGGGCGGAGAAGAGGGGGCGGGTGTTCACCACGACGACCTGCACGTCGTTCTCCCTGAACAGGGTGGCGAGGCCGTCCGCCGAGGGCGGGGACGGATCCAGGAACTCATACAAGGTGGGGGTGGGGTTGGGGGCCCCCGCAAGGAACCACACCTCGGGGGCGTCGGGGCCGGCCCAGAGGCCGCCCTCGCCCCGGTGCTCCGTGACCAGCCCCATCAGCCGTCCGTAGAGCGCCGCGTCGGCCTCGGACACGAAGATCCCGCCCCGCTCGCCCGGGAGGGCTCGGGTGCCCGTGGCGGCCACGCCGGCGGCGTAGCCGGCGCCGAGGAACAGGTACACGCCCGCCAGCAGCCCCAGCATCGGACCCGCGCGAAGCAGCCCCCGACGGACGCACGCGGCGGTGGCCACGACGCCCAGCGGCGCCACGTAGAAGAAGTAGGCCGGCGCGGCGTAGGGGAACTGGACCAGTCCCCAGAGGGCCGCCGCGGCCAGCAAGGCGAAGAGGGGCCCGCCGTCACGCCGGGGGAGCGGACGGTCCGGGGGGGCGGATCCGCCCTCTTTCACCAGGAACGCCGCGCCCACGAACGCCAGCGCCGGGATCCACCCCCGCAGCGAATACCAGAGCGCCGCCATCGCCGCTCCGTCGAGGTGGTCGTCCAGGGCCAGGAGCGCCGCGAGGCCGGCGGCCGCCGCCACGGTCGCGCGGCGCTCGGCCACGGGGGAGAGGCGCGCCGCCCCTGCGGCCAGGGCCACGGCCGCCAGCCCGGGCACGACGGTCCAGGCGGGGCCCGGGGGGCTGGCCGCCGCCTGGAAGCGGCGCCCGGGGAGGAGGAAGACGCCCTCGAACCACGCGCCCAGGGCCCCGGAGAGGGCGTAGGGGACGAGGAAGACCGCGACGGGAGCCAGGAATCCCAGGAGGAGCGCGCCGACGTCGGGCAGGATGGGCCGGACGCCCACGTCCATCGCGACGTCGCGGTCCGGTCCCCGTTCCGTGCGGGGGCGGGAGCGGACGACCAGCGCCACCCCCAGCGCCAGGGCAGGCAGGAAGAAGTGATACGTGCCGGCCGCTCCCGAGCCCGGAAGCACCAGCCGCCCCAGGAGCGCCAGGAAGGCGAGGACTCCCACGCCCACGAGCGCAGCATACACGCGATCACCGTCCGCCCGCCGCCACGCCACCGCGAGCAGCGCCGCGGCCAGGAAGTACAGCCCCACCACCTTGAACAGGAGCGCCACGCCCGCCGCCACGCCCACGAACGGGAGCCACCCGCGGGACCCTCCCTCCATCCAGCGCAGCAGCGCCCAGGCCCCCCACGTCACCGCGTAGAGGCCGAACCAGGTGGGCATGGCCGCCGGGTACGCCGGGACCGAGAGGACGACGGCGAGAAGCGCGGCCACCACCGCCGCCCCCGGTGCCAGGAACCGCCGCGCCAGGAGCCAGACCGCCGGCAGCCAGAGAGCGAAGCCCGCCGCCAGCGGGACGCGGAGCACCGCCAGGCGAACGCCGAAGAGCTTGAAGCCCAGCGCCCCGAGCACGGCGTTCAACCCCGTGTACGGGTCCCGGAAGTCCCGGTGGGGGAGCTCCCCCGCCAGGACCCGCTCCGCCGACTGGGCCAGCGTGCCGTCGTCCAGGGGGATCCAGTACCGGCCGGCCAGGAGGGCCATCGCGGCCACCAGCCCGGCGCCCGTCAGGGCCGGGAGGGCGGGGTGCCGGAGCGCGGCGTCGAGGCGGGACGACATGGCGGCAAGGTCGCCCGACGGGAGGAGGGGCGCCAGGCGCCGCTCAGTCCACCCGCGCCGCGCGTTGCAGCTCCACCACCCAGTCGGGCGTCGCCGCCAGGTACTCGTCCAGCATCGCCTTCCGCCGGTGGTAGTACCGGGCGTTGAGCCCCACCAGGAGCACGGTGAGGAGGATGGCTGCCAGGTACCCGCTCACCACCAGGTCCTGCACGTAGCTCGCCTCCAGCCCCGCCAGCTCCTCCAGCACCGCCCACTGGGGGTCGGGGTTCGCGACGGTGCGGAACAGGCTCCACGCGCAGTAGGCCACGATGAGCCCCATGAAGCCGAGCTGGTTCTTCGTGAGGAGCAGGGGTCCCGCGGGGTCGAAGCGTCGGAGGAGGTCGCGCCCCCGCAGCTCGTTCCGCGCCACCACCCCCATGCCCAGGGCGAGGAGGAGGAGCACCGGGCTCCCCAACCCGAAGAGGAGGGTCAGCACCGCGAAGATGCCCACCGTCCACCCGTTGAAGGCCGCCACCTTGGAGGCCTTCAGGATCCCCGAGGCGCGTCCACGAGCCTCCTCGAGGGCCCGAACCTGTTCAGGAGAGAGATGGGGGTCGGGTTGCATGGGCTCCAAAGTACATCGCCATCGCGTAGCGCGGGAACGGACCGGGTCGTTGGAGGCAACTATGGCGGGCCGGTGCGGCGCCCAAGGAGGTACTGGCACCGCGAGACGAGGAAGGGGCGTCGATGGCAACGCAGCGGAGGAAGTCCAGCGGGACCGGGAAGCCGTCAGTGCATGGCTCGGTATGGCTCGCTGGAGTCCTGCTGGGGGTCGCCGCGTGCGGCTCCGGAGGGCCCGACCAGCCAGTCGGCACCCTGACGCACCAGGTGGATTCAACGGGTTCGGCTGTCGTGGTTCGCAATTCCGGCCGTGCCCCTCGGTGGAGCCTCGAGCCCGTGGTGACCGTTGGATCGGAGGGAAGCCTGGGCGAGCCAGCTCCGGACGAGTTCGGGCGGATCACCGCCGTCTCAACCGACGGGAGCGGGGCGCTCTGGGTGGCCGATGACCTCGGGCACGACATCAGGGTGTTCGACACGGACGGTGCGCTGGTGCGCCGAATCGGGCGGGAGGGCCAGGGCCCCGGAGAGTTCCTCTCCATCTACTCCCTTGCCTGGGTCGGCGACGTCCTTCTCGTCCTGGATCTGGGAAATGGGCGGGTCGTGGAGCTGTCCGGATCGGGGGAATGGCTCGGGACGAGACCCGCGCCAGGCAGCGTGGGCGGTCGGCCCGCTACGCTGCGATTCTACGCGGTCACCGATACGACGGTGTTCCAGTGGTCCCTGAAGCCCGAGGACGGCCGGGCCACGCCCGTGTGGGTCGAGCATCGCCCCGACGGAGTGGCGGGCGAGTGGCCGCAGTTGGCGCTCGCCCCACCCGCGCCGACGGTGATGCGATGCGAGGCCTCCGGTTCACGTACCTACTTCGACGTCCCCTTCGGGGGCAGACTCGTTCAACACCCGGCCGGGGCCCGGATGACCTACGTCGCCTGGACCCCGGAGTACCGCATCGCTCTGTTGAACCCGGACGGAGATACCGTGCGGATCGTCGAGCGTGATCGGTCACGCGTCGGGGTGTCGGACGCCGAATGGGCCCTTGCGAGCGCGGATCACACCGAGTTCATGCGGGAGTGGCCTGAAGCCAGGTGCCAGCCGAGCGAGCTGGGCCGGCCGGCCACGAAACCGGCCATGAAGAACCTCCTCGTGGACACCTCCGGCCGCTTGTGGGTCGAGGTGTACACCGATGGGGGAACCGAGTGGGAGGTCTTCGACTCCCGGGGCTTCCTCGTGGGGACGATGCCTGGATTCGCCTATCTCGACCGGGTGGCGCCGTCCATCCGCGGGAACCTGCTCGCCTGGGTGGAGGCCGACTCCCTCGGCGTGGAGCGGGTGAGGGTGGCCAGGTTGTCGACCGCCCAGCCCTGAGGCAGCGCCGAGCCGCGTGCTCGGCGCCCACCCACGAGCCCAAGACCCTAGAGGTTCAACCCCCCCATGGGATCGAACCCCTTGTACCCCTTCCCCTGCTGCGGCCCCTCGTGCCGCGCCCGGGCGTAGCCACCCGAGGAGCTCCGGCTCAACCGCTTCATCCCCACGAGCGCCTCGAGGGTGAGCTCGCAGGCCGCGGCCCGCACCCCGTCGCCGGCGCCCGCCGGCGCCAGCCCCGTGAACCCGACGAACTCCAGCAGCCCCGGCACCGTGCCGTACCCCTGGATGCACGCCGAGGCCGCCGCGTCCTCGCCCACCTGGAGCGCCCCGCCCGTCTCGAAGTACTCCACGATCTCGTCCACGTCGGCGCCGCCCGCCCGGTCGTTGAACGCCTGCACCGCCGCGCCCTGGATGAGCTCGCGGGCGATCTTGTCGTGGCCGTGGAGCTCGCCCTCGTACTCCAGCTCCATCTTGCCGGTGATGGCCGGGAGCGCCGCGTAGAGGTCGGCGATGCGGGGCACCGCGGTGGCCTCGCCGTGGCGCAGCGCCCGCCGCTCGGCGTTGGACACCAGCGTCTCCATGACCGAGATGGGCATGCGCTGGCTCACCCCCGAGCGCGCGTCCACGCGCTTGTCCGTGCGGGCCAGGAACGCGATGCGCTCCACCGTCTCCGCCACGAAGTCGGGGATCACCGCCGTGACCCCGTCCCGCTCCAGCCACGCCTCCTGCCGCGTGATCTCCATCCCCACCCCCAGCTCCTCCGGGTAGTGGGTGCGGATCTCGGCGCCGATGCGGTCCTTCAGGGGCGTGATGATCTTGCCCCGCGCCGTGTAGTCCTCGGGGTTGGCGGTGAAGACCATCATCACGTCCAGCGCCAGGCGGATGGGGTACCCCTTCACCTGCACGTCCCCCTCCTGGAGGATGTTGAAGAGGCCCACCTGGATCTTCCCCGCCAGGTCCGGCAGCTCGTTGATGGCGAAGACGCCCCGGTTGGCCCGGGGGAGCAGCCCGTAGTGGATGGTGAGCTCGTCGGCCAGGATGTGGCCGCCGCGCGCCGCCTTGATGGGGTCCACGTCGCCGATGATGTCGGCGATGGTCACGTCGGGGGTGGCCAGCTTCTCGACGTACCGGTGGTCCCGGTCCACCCACTCCACCGCCGCGTCGTCGCCCTGCTCCGCCAGGACGAGCCGGGCGTACTTGGAGAGGGGGCGCAGCGGGTCGTCGTTCACCTCGCTCCCGGCGAGGATGGGGACGGCGTCGTCCAGAAGCTCCACGAGCTGGCGAAGGATGCGGCTCTTGGCCTGCCCCCGGAGCCCCAGGAGGATGAAGTCGTGCTGGGCGAGGACGGCGTTCACGATCTGCGGGATGACCGTGTCCTCGTAGCCCCGCACGCCGTGGAAGAGCGTCTCGCCGTCCCGGAGCTTCCGCACCAGGTTGGCGCGCATCTCCTCCTTCACGGTGCGCGGCCGGTAGCCCGACGCCTTCAGCTCGCCGACGGTGCGGGGGCGCGACTCGCCCATGCGTCCTCCTGGTGGGTTTGGCTCCGCCTCCGGGCCCGGTTCCGGGGCCGACTCCGGCGGGACGGTTCCTACTCCCCGGGACGGGTGCGGTTCCGCCGCAGAATGGCTAGTGTTCCGGGCATGAACAGCCACGCCATCATCCGGATACTCGTCGCCCTGTATCTCGTCGGGGCGCTCGTCGTCTTCGCCCGCCTGGTGCTGGACAAGGTGGGCTTCGTCCGCCGCGGGAAGCCCGAGGACCGGAGCGACCAGATCGGCCGCCGCATCGGGCTCTTCTTCACCGAGGTCATCGGGCAGACCCGGGTGCGCGAGCGCGTCGCCGCGGGCTGGGCCCACGCCCTCATCTTCTGGGGCTTCCTGGCCTTCGCCGTCTCCACGCTCAACCTCCTCTGGCGGCTGGTGGCCGGAGGCGAGGGCTTCCTCCACGGGCCCCTGGCCACCATCCCCTGGATCGTGGACGTGTTCGCGTTCCTCATCCTCCTGGGGATCGTGGTGCTGGCGGTGCGGCGCTACGTGGTCCGCCCCACGTACCTCACGTACCACAGCATCGAGTCGGGCGTCGTGCTGGGGGTCATCGGCGTCATCGCCCTGACCCACCTGGGCGAGCGCTATCTGGCCGGCGACCCGAGCGAGTACTTCGGCTACGCCCACCTGGTGGTGGCGTTCTCCTTCCTGGCCTACGTCCCCACGTCCAAGCACTTCCACATCCTGGGCGCCCCGGTGAACGCGGTGCTCCAACAGCTCCAGGACCACCAGAAGATGGACTTCCTGGACCTGGAGGCGGACCTGGACGAGTCCAAGGGGGAGGCGTACGGCTGGAACACGCTGGACCACTTCGCGTGGACCGACCGCCTGGACCTCCTCACGTGCATCGAGTGCGGGCGCTGCCAGGAGGCGTGCCCCGCCCACGCCACGGGGAAGCTCCTCTCCCCCCGGGACTTCATCGTGGACCTGAAGTACCACGCCAAGGGGAAGACGCCTCCCGGCAAGCAGGCCGCCGTCGCCCGCGAGGCCTTCGCCGCGACGGGGGGCAGCGTGGAGGGCGTGGGCCGGGAGGCCCAGCCCCTCATCGACCACGTCATCGCCCAGCAGACGCTCTGGGAGTGCACCACGTGCATGGCGTGCGTGGCGGCGTGCCCCGTGGACATCGACCACATGTCCATGCTCCTCAACATGAGGCGCTTCCAGGTGCTGGACGTGGGCGACATCGAGCCCGAATACCAGCGGGTCTTCACCAACATGGAGCGCTCCGGGGACCCGTGGGGGTACGGCGAGCACCGGAAGGGCGAGACCGTCGCCAAGCTCGGGGACGTGCGCGTCGCCCAGCCCGGCGACGACTTCGAGGTCCTCTTCTGGGTGGGGTGCTGGGGGCTCTACGACGACCGGAGCGTGGAGACCACGAAGGCCACGCTGAAGGTGCTGGACCACTACGGCGTGGACTACCGGATCCTCGGCGACACCGAGGTGTGCTGCGGCGAGAACTACCGCCGCATGGGCAACGAGCTCCAGTTCCAGATGAACGCCCAGACCAACATGGAGCTGTTCGCCTCGGTGACGTTCAAGCGCCTCATGGTCACCAACCCCCACTGCCACCAGGTCTTCGGGAAGGACTACAAGGACTTCGTGCCCGAGGGGTGGAACGGCCTCCCCTTCGAGGTGGTGAGCGTGGAGCAGGAGGTGGCCCGCCTGGTGCGCTGGCACGGAATGCCCGACGGGAACGGGGGGCACGGCCGCGACCTGGGGAAGGTGGCCTACCACGACTCGTGCATGTACGGCCGCTACAACGGCATCTACGAGGAGCAGCGCGCGCTGGTGCAGCGGAGCGGCGGCAAGGTGGTGGAGCTGCCGAGGAGCCGGGAGAACGCGTTCTGCTGCGGCGCCGGCGGCGGCAACTTCTGGCGCGAGGAGAAGGAGCCCCGGGTGTCGTGGAACCGCGCCGCCGAGATCATGGAGGCCGGCGCGCCCACGCTGGCGGTGTCGTGTCCCTTCTGCATGGCCATGCTGGAGGACGGCCTCAAGGCGCAGGAGGGCTTCGAGGAGAAGCCGGTGAAGGTGAGGCACGTGGTGGAGCTGGTGGCCGACGCGCTGGGATAGGCCGCCCGGACGTCAGGAGGCCCGCTCGAGGAGCGCCCCCAGCTTGGCGAGCACCTGGCCGGTGACGGCGTCGGGCACCCGCCCGATGAGCGACGCTCCGCGGGCCCTCCAGTCCAGGCTCTTCACCTGGTCGGCGAGGACCACGCCCTCGAGTTCTCCGCCCGGCGGGAGGGCCACCTCGAAGGGGTACCCCTTCACCCGGCTGGTGATGGGGCAGAGGAGGGCGAGCCCGGCCCGCTCGTTGTAGAGGGCCGGGGAGAGCACGAGCGCCGGTCTGCGTCCGGCCTGCTCGTGCCCCGCCCGGGGGTCGAAGGCCAGCCACACGGCGTCGCCCCGGTCGGGGACCCACCCGGCGCTCACCACGCCTCCCGCCCCGTCGGGGGGCCGGTGCGGATCTCGCCGTGGCGGTTCTCCTCGGTGATACGCCCCACCATGTCCTCCAGGGAGGCGGACCGGAGCCGCGGGGTCAGGACCAGGCGGCCTTCGTCCAGCGCCAGGTCCACCTCCGAGCCCTGCTCCAGCCCCACCTCCCGGGCGAAGGCCGCGGGGATCCTCAGGCCGAGGGAGTTCCCCCACTTCTGGATGCGCACCAGCATGATTCCCCCGTGATGTGTATACAATGAGGATACATTCACGGTGGACTCCCGGACAGGGCGCGGGGATTGGCGTCGCCCGGGAAGGTGGGCGTGTCCTCGGGGCCCTTCCATGGCCCGATGGGTCCACGGGTGGTAGGCTTTCCCGCATGAGCGATCTCATCACCATCTGGGGCGCCGGCGCCATGGGCGGCTCCATCGGCGCGTGGCTGGTGCGCACGCACCAGCACGTGCTCCTGGTGGATGCCGACCGGGCCCACTGCATGGCCATCGCCGAGCACGGCCTCCGCATCACCGGGCCGGTGGACGACTTCACCGTGGACGTGGGGTGCCTCCTCCCCGAGCAGGTCGCCCCGGGCCTGAAGACCGTGCTCCTGGCGGTGAAGGCCCACCACACCGACGCGGCCATGGAGACCATCGCGCCCCTCCTGGCCGACGACGGCTACGTGGTCTCGGTGCAGAACGGTCTCAACGAGCGGGTCATCGCCCGGCACGTGGGCGAGGAGCGCACGGTGGGGTGCTTCGTGAACTTCGGCGCCGACGTCATGGAGCCGGGGGTCATCAAGCGGGGGAATCGGGGCGCGGTGGTGGTGGGGGAGCTGGACGGCTCCCTCACCCGGCGCATCCGCGAGGTGCACCGTCTCTTCTGCCTCTTCGAGCCCGACGCCGTCCTCACGGACAACATCCTCGGGTACCTCTGGGGGAAGCTGGCCTACGGCTCCCTCCTCTTCGCCACGGCGCTGGCGGAGGCGTCCATCGCCGACGTGCTGGCCTCGCAGAGGCACCGCCCGGTGCTCATCGAGCTGGCCCGGGAGGTGATGCGCGTGGCCGCGGCCCGGGGCATCCGCCCCGAGGGCTTCGACGGATTCGACCCGGGGGCCTTCGCCCCCGACGCTCCGGAGGCGGCCGCCCGGGCCAGCCTGGACCGGCTGGTGACGTTCAACCGGGCGTCGGCCAAGTCCCACAGCGGGGTCTGGCGCGACCTGGCCGTGCGGAAGCGGAAGACGGAGGTGGACGCCCAGATCGCCGTCATCGCCGAGCTGGGCGACGAGGCCGGCGTGGACACGCCGCTGGTGCGCCGCCTGGTGGCGCTCATCCACGACGTGGAGGAGGGGCGCAGGCCCCAGGGGTGGGAAGCGGTGGACGCGCTGGGGGGGTGAGGGGGGCCCCGAGGTTACCCTTCGCTAGATGGGTGGCTCCATGGGCGCCACCCTCCCCAAGGACCTGGCGGAGCGGTTCCATCTCGACGTCGGGGACCAGGTCTTCGTGGTCGCCACGGAGGAGGGGCTGCTCATCACGCCCTGCGATCCGACCTTCGAGGAGGCGATCACGATCCCGAGTCCGATCTCGCCACCCTCGCCGCGGCCTATGCCTTCGGCGTGGCCAGGAACCACCCCTTCGTGGACGGGAACGAGCGCGTCGCCCTCGTGGCTGAGGCCGAGGCCGTCGGCATGATCGTGGGTCCGGCCGACGGGTCGATCCCCGAAGAGGATCTAGCCTCCTGCATCCGCTCACGCCTCATCCCGTGGGTGGACTGAGTTGGACCACGCCCGTTGCGGGGCACCCCGGAGGATGAAACGTGAGAGAGTTGGAGCCAGCGTGGAGGTCGGCTTCGCCTCGGTGCGGTGAATGGTCGGCAGCAACTGGCGCTGGCGGGCCGGTCCATGGTTGCTTGGCTGCGACATTGAATACCTCGTACTCTTTCCACCTGTGCGCATCTCGGCGCGCTACCGAAGTGGAATACAGCCCCGCATTCCACCAAAACAGGGATCGCGCCGACCGTGAAGTGGAAGATCGTATCACATTCCGCTTTCCGACTCGGCGCTCGGCTTCGCGACCTTCCCGAAGGATGGCCCTTCCATCCACCCCATCCCGGGGCGGGTCATTCCGCGCCGACCCGCGCGGATCCCCGGAAGGCCAGGTCGAACCGGCCCTCGCGCTCCCCGCTTCAGATCCCCCGCTCGTACATGTCCGCGGGGTCCGCCGCGTTCAGCTCCACCAGGAAGTCGGCAAGCTTGGTGGTGAGGGCCTCGAAGTAGCCCGCGCCCTTCCCCGGCGTCGCCGCCGAGGGGTCGCCCACGCCCGTGTCGTCGGTGACCCGCGTCCACTGCCTCGGCGCCCACGCCCACTTCTCCCGGAAGGCGGTGACCTTCCAGTCCCGGGCCCTTCCCGGCCCCGCCTCCTCCAGCGGACGCACCAGGTCGGGGTGGAGGTGCATCATGAGGCTGGTCTCCACCTCGCCGGCGTGGTCGTCGACGTTCTCGAAGCGGCTCTTGAGCCCGGGGATGGCATACCAGCTCGTGGTGCACAGGAATAGAGGCGTCTGAGCCTGCAGCTCGCGGATCATCTGGCGAAAGTCGTTCCCGCCGTGGCCGTTGAGCACCAGGAGCTTGGACACCCGGTGGGCCTCCAGGCTCTCCACCACGTCCGAGAGCACCGTGGCCTGCGTGCTGGGGTGCATGTTGATGGTGAGGGGGATGTCCATCTGCTGGGCGTTCACGCCGAAGGGCACGGTGGGGAGCACCACCACGCGGGCTCCCCGGTCCCACGCCTTTCGCGCCGCCTCCTCGGCGACGGCCGTCGTCTCGTAGACGTCGGTGCCGTAGGGGAGGTGGAGGTTGTGGGCTTCCGTGGCGCCCCAAGGCAGGATCGCCACCTCGTACGGGTCCTCGCGGACGGTGGACCACGTGGCCTCGGCGAGCACCCAGGGTCGGGCGGTCATGCGCCCTCCCCGAGGTCGACGCCGCCGTCGGCGGGAAGTTCGGGTAGGTCCAGCCTGATCACGGAGCCTCCGGGCATGTGCACCTCCCCGCCGAGCTGGAGCGCCATGGCGAGGCCGTCGGTGTAGTCGGCGGCGCGGCGGATGCGGCCCCCGTCCATCTCCAGGACGGTCACGCCGTTGAGGACCACCTCGCGCCCGGTGGCCACGGGCACCCGCGACCCGATGGGCCGGTCCTGGATGGCGGAGAAGACCCACTCCACCGTCGCCCCGTGCTCCGAGGCGTGCACCGCCAGCACCGCCATGTCCACCGCCGTGGCCCAGTCGTGGACGTGATTCACGTACCCGGCGATCTCCTCGATGCCCCGGTACTGGGTCTGGTTGGGGTGGTCGTCGTAGACGGCGTCGGGGTGGAAGAGGCCGGCGAGCGACGCGACGTCGCCCGAGCCCCAGAGCGTCATGAGCGTGCGAGCGGCCACCTCGTTCTCGGCTTCCACCCGGGACGGACCTTCCCCGGACCCGGCACAGGAGGAAAGCGCAGCGGCCAGCGCGAGGCCCGCGCCGAGCGCGAGTGGACGCCGGCGCGACGTGAAGCGGACGAGCGCGGTCATGGTTCGATCTCCGAGCGGATCCCCTCGGGGGTGAGCACCAGCCGGGGGAGGATGGTGCGGATGCGCCGGGAGCGGAGGTCCGCGAGGATCTCGTCCACCGAGGCGAAGGCCTCGAGGTCCCGGAGCGTCAGGATGGTGGGGAAGACCATGGGGAGCGTGCCCTCGTCGTTGCGGCGGAGCGCCTCGGCGGGGGTCACCCAGAGGGCGTCGGTCATCTCCCGGGGGTCGATGACGGCGTGGGCGCCGGGGCGCGCCCGCGCCGCGAAGAAGCGGGTGTCGTAGCGGCGGGGCTCGGGCAGGGGCGTGATCCAGTGAGCGAGATACTCCACCGCCGCGCCATCCAGGCGACACCCCATGCGGTCCAGCACCTGGGCGAAGGCCAGGCGGTCCTCCATGAGATCGCCGCGGAGGGCGTCCACCGCGGCGTCCTCCTCGGCGGTGGGGGGCGGAGCTCCGGCTCCGTCGCGGGCCACCAGGATCCCCGCCTCCTCGAAAGCCTCGCGAAGGGCCGCCAGGTAGTAGGCGAGCGCGGGTGGGTCGGCGTCGGGGAGCTCCAGGCGGGCCGCCGCGCCGCCGGCGTCCAGGCCGTCCAGGCGGGCCACCACGTCGTCGGAGGCGTCGTGGGCGTCCACGCGGCCGCCGGGGAAGACGTACGCGCCGGGCACGAAGCCGGCGCTCCGGCTCCGCTTCATGAGGAGGACCTCGGGCCCCTGCTCGGCGTCGCGGAGGAGCACGATGGTCGCCGCCGGCCGGGGCGGTGCCGGGTGCTCCGGCGGGTGGAGGATGCTCTCGGCGAAGCCCCGGGGGAGGCGCTCGAGGGGGATGACCAGGTCGGACATCAGTGCCCCGCCGCCATGCCGTCCTTCCGCGGGTCCGAGGCCGCCGCCCATCCCCGGGGGAGCTTCATCACCGCCTGGGCGCCGCCGAAGGCCACGCCGTCGGGGCTCCTCAGGTTGTGGCCAATAGCGCGCAGCTTGTCCGCCACGTCGCCGGGGAGGTTCTCTATGGCGACGGTGGTGCCGCTGAAGTGGCGGAAGCGCGGCGCGTCCACCGCCTCCTGCAGGTCCATGCCGAACTCAACCAGGTTCAGGAGCACCTGCACGTGCCCCTGGGGCTGCATGGAGCCGCCCATGACGCCGAAGGAGAGCCACGGGGCGCCGTCCTTCGTCACGAAGGCGGGGATGATGGTGTGGAAGGGGCGCTTCCCCGGCGCCAGGCGGTTGGGGTGTCCCTCGTCCAACGTGAAGCCGGCCCCCCGGTTCTGCAGCGCGAAGCCCGTGCCGGGAATCACCACGCCCGAGCCGAAGTACTCGTAGATGGAGCAGATGAACGAGACCATGTTGCCGTACTGGTCGGCCACCGACAGGTAGATGGTCTCGCTCTCCGTGGAGAGCGCACCCGGCGAAGGACGGTCCGCCGCCCGGGCCGGGTCGATGCGCGCGGCGCGGGCGCGGACGTACGCGGGGTCGAGCATGCGCTCGGGCGCCACCTCCATGTGGTCCGGGTCGGCGACGTACTCCTCCAGGTCGGCGTAGGCGAGCTTCTTGGCCTCGATGAGCGTGTGGAGGTACTCGGGCGAGTTGTGCCCCATGGCCTTGAGGTCGAAGCCCTCCATCATCTTCAGCATCTGGAGGGCGGCCACGCCCTGCCCGGCGGGGGGGAGCTCCCAGAGGGTGTATCCCTTGTAGTCCATGGAGAGGGGGGTCACCCAGCGCACCTGCTGGGCGCGCAGGTCCTCCAGCGTGAGGTACCCGCCCATTCCCGACAGGCCCTCGACGATCTCCCGCCCCAGCGCCCCGCCGTAGAGCTCCCCGGCGCCGTTCTCGGCGATGCGCCGGAACGTCCGCGCCAGGTCCGGGTTGCGGAACCACTCGCCGGCGGCGGGAGCCTTCCCGCCCGGCAGGAAGGTGGCGGCGGCGCCGGCGTCCTCCAGGAGGAGGTCGGCGGTGTTGCCCCAGTCCCGGGCGATGATGGGCGTGACGGGGAAGCCTTCCTCGGCGATGCGGATTGCGGGCTCAAGCGCCTGGGCCAGCGTGAGGGTCCCGTACCGCTCCAGGAGGGCGTTCCACCCGGAGAGGGCCCCGGGCACCGTCACCGATCGCGGACCCTGGTAGGGCACCCTCTCCTCTCCGGCGGCCACCAGCGCGTCTGCGGAGGCCCGGGAGCCGGCCCGTCCGCTGGCGTCCAGCCCCACCAGCTTCCCCTCCCGGGCCGACCAGGCGATGGCGAACATGTCGCCGCCGATGCCCGTCATGTACGGCTCGGTGACGTTGAGCACGGCGGCGGCGGCCACGGCGGCGTCGAAGGCGTTGCCTCCCGCCTCCAGGACCTTGAGCGCGGCGCCGGTGGCCAGCGGCTGGCTCGTGCCCACCGCCCCCCGGGGGGCGTAGACGGTGGAGCGGCCCGAGCGGGTGGCGGGGCTGATCACCTGGGCCGACGCCGGCGCAGCGGCGAGCACGAGGACGAGGAGGGCGAGGGCGCGTCGCATTCGCTTTCCTTTGGGTTCATGGGGCGGTGCGGGGCCGTCAGGCCGCGCGCCCGGGCGGCGGGGGCCCACGACGCCCGCCGGGGCGGCGGCGGTGGGCTGGGGGCGGGGTGGGGGGGGCTTATTGGGTTTCCTTGGGTGTTTTGGGGGGGGGGGGGGGCCTTCGGGCCCCGCGCTCCAGGATGTGCAGCGACCCTTCGAACGTCCCGCGCATGGCCTCCACCTCTTCCCGGGTGCCGTGGGGCTCCCCCCAGTGGATGGGCACGACCACGCTTGCGGCGCAGGCCGCCGCGGCCTTGGCGGCTTCGGCGGGACCCATGGTGTAGTGGCCGCCGCAGGGGAGGAACGCCACGTCGCAGCGGATGCCGAACATGGACGGGAGGAAGTCCGTGTCCCCGGCGTGGTAATAGGTGACGCCACCTACGGTGAAGACGTAGCCGAGCCACCCCTGCTCGGGGCGGTGGAAGCGCTTGTTCACGTTGTGGGCGGGCACGGCCAGCACGTCCAGGCCGTCGAGCTGGAGCATGTCGCCCGGGCGCATGAAGTGGTCCGCGTCGTCCAGGAGCTTCTTCATGGTGGAGGGCGCGACGACCACCGTGTCGGGCGTGCGGATCCGGTCGATGTCCGACTCGGAGAAGTTGTCGTAGTGGGGGTGGGTCAGGAGGATGAAGTCCGCCTCCGAGTCGTCGGAGATCCCGATGGGGTCCACGTGGATCTCCAGGCCCCCGCGGCGGATTCTCACCGACGAGCCTCGGAACCAGGTGACTCCGTCGAGCATGTCGCTCATGGGGACTCCTCGACCAGTGGCGCGCGGCGGTGGAGGGTGCCAAGCTGTACACAGGGCGACCGCGAACCGGGGAGGCAAGCTAACTGCCCTCGGCGAGCGGAAAAAGTGGCGGTGGGACACACCGGCGTCACGCCAGAATGGCAGCGATTCCTGCGCTCCGGGCACCTTTCGGGGTAGGAGGAGGTGGCAAGGAACCTGCACCAAGCGGTCCGAACGGCCTTTGCCACCGCGGCGGGACCGGTCACCCGACAGCCGAAACCAGGCTCCGCCCGCCGGGCGGGGTGAAGGAAAGAACGAGGAATCCATGGGCGAGCGCTTCACCCTCCCGGTCCTGCCCCTCCGGGACACCGTCGTGTACCCCGGCGTCGCAGTCCCCATCTCCGCCGGCCGGCCGGGCACGGTGGAGGCGGTCCAGGAGGCCCTGGACGGCGACCGGCGCCTCTTCGCCGTGGCCCAGCGCGAGAACGTGGACGACCCGGTGCCCGACGTGCTGTACAGCATCGGCACGGTGGTCCGCGTCATCCAGACGCACCGGGTCAGGGGGGGCGTGCAGCTCCTGGTCCAGGGAGAGGAGCGGGCCCAGGCGCTGTCGTACGAGAAGGACGGCCAGGCCATGCTCCAGGCGGTGCTCCTCCCCATGGAGCGACAGGAGCCGAGGAACGTCGCCGACCCGGCCTTCCAGGCCCTGGACCGCGAGCTGCGCCAGCGCGCCGCCGAGCTGGGTACCCGCCGGGGCGTTCCCGCCGAGGCGCTGAACCAGCTCATCCAGGGCGTGGAGGACCCGGGTGCCTTCGCCGACCTGGTGGCCTTCTACCTGGAGCTCCCCACGGAGGACAAGCAGCGCCTCCTGGAGACGCTGGACGACGAGGCGAGGATGCGCGCCGCCCTGGTGGCGGTGGAGCGCGAGCTCGCCCGCATCGACGCACAGGAGGACATCCAGGCCAAGGTGCAGTCGGAGCTGGGGGAGCGGCAGCGGGAGATGCTCCTGCGTGAGCAGCTCAAGGCCATCCAGAAGGAGCTGGGCGAGGAGGAGGAGCGCGACGACGTCGAGGAGATGCGCAAGCGCATCGAGGCCCTCGACCTCTCCGAGGAGCAGCGCTCGGAAGTGGACCGGGAGCTGCGGCGCCTGGAGCGCACCAGCCCCCAGTCCGCCGAGTACCAGGTGATCCGCACCTTCCTGGAGTGGGTCACCGAGCTGCCCTGGAACGAGCGCACCGAGGACAAGATCGACCTGGCCCGCTCCCAGGAGATCCTGGAGGAGGACCACCACGGCCTCGAGGACGTGAAGGACAGGATCCTGGAGTTCCTGGCGGTGCGGAAGCTCCAGCTCGAGCGCTCCGACGACGAGGCGCCGGAGGAGAAGCAGCCTGCCGGGGCCCGGGACGAGGGAAACGGGAACGGGAAGGGCACGGAGACCATCACCGCCGAGGACATCCACCACACGGGCAAGGGCCCCATCCTGCTCTTCGTGGGCCCTCCGGGCGTGGGCAAGACGTCCATCGCCCAGTCCATCGCCAGGTCTCTGAGCCGCAAGTACGTGCGCATCTCCCTGGGCGGCGCCCGCGACGAGGCGGACATCCGCGGCCACCGGCGCACCTACGTGGGCGCCATGCCCGGCCGCATCATCCAGGGCATGCGCCAGGCCAAGAGCAAGAACCCGGTCTTCCTCCTGGACGAGGTGGACAAGCTGGGCGTCTCCTTCCAGGGCGACCCCAGCTCGGCGCTCCTAGAGGTGCTGGATCCGGCCCAGAACTCCACGTTCGTGGACCACTACCTGGGGATCCCCTTCGACCTCTCGGAGGTGCTCTTCATCGCCACGGCCAACTACCTCGACCGGATCCCCGGGCCGCTCCTGGATCGCATGGAGCGCGTGGACTTCGCCGGGTACACGGAGGCCGAGAAGCTGGAGATCGCCAAGCGCTACCTCCTGCCGCGCCAGCGGAGGGAGAACAGCCTCCGCGAGGACGAGCTCACCATGACGGACGACGCCGTCCTCACGGTGGTGCAGAACTACACCCGCGAGGCGGGAGTGCGTCAGCTCGAGCGGGAGGTGGGCAAGTTCGCCCGCAAGGTGGCCCGGAGCATCGCCGCCGGTAAGGTGGAGAAGGTGGACGCCGGCCCCGACGACGTCCGCGAACTCCTCGGGCGGCCCCGCGTCCACCCGGAGCGCATGGCCGAGGAGGACACGGTGGGCGTCGCCACGGGCATGTTCTACACGCCCATGGGCGGCGACATCATGTTCGTCGAGGCGAGCGTCATGCCCGGAGAGAGCGGGTTCGTCCTGACCGGTCAGCTCGGCGACGTCATGAAGGAGTCGGCGCGCGCGGCGCTCTCGTACGCCAAGGCCCACTGGGACTCCCTGGGGATCCCGGAGGAGGGGCTCAAGGGGCGCGAGGTGCACATCCACGTGCCCGCCGGCGCCATCCCCAAGGACGGACCGTCGGCGGGGATCACCATGGCCACCGCGCTGGTGTCGGCGCTCTCGGGCCGGAAGGTCCGCAAGGACATCGCCATGACCGGCGAGCTGACGCTCACCGGGCGGGTGCTCCCCATCGGTGGCGTGAAGGAGAAGGTGCTGGGCGCGGTCCGCGCGGGCATCCGGGAGATCATCATCCCCATGGACAACGAGGCGGACCTGGAGGACATCCCCGCCGACGTCCAGGACAAGCTCACCGTGCACCTGGTGGAGACGCTGGACGAGGTGGTGGGCGTGGCCCTCGCCGGCGAGGCGGCCAAGGCCAGGAAGGCGCCGAAGAAGCAGCGGGCGAAGAATGAGGACCGGGCCGCGGCGCCCGCCTGACGGCGGGGCGGTCCCGCGGGCCGCGCCGAGGAGCCAAGCGGGGCGCGGGGCTCAGGCCCCCGCGCCCCGCTCCATCTCCAGCAGCCTGCGCTTCCGCCAGAGCCCCCCGCCGTACCCGGTGAGGCTCCCGTCGGAGCCCACCACCCGGTGGCACGGCACGACGATGGCCAGGCGGTTGTCGCCGTTGGCGCGGGCCACCGCGCGCACCGCCGTGGGCCGGCCGATGGCGCGGGCCACGTCGGCGTAGCTCCGGGTCTCCCCCGCCGGGATGGAGCGGAGCACCGCCCACACCCTTTCCTGGAAGTCGGTCCCGGGAACGTGGAGGGGGAGCTCGAAGGTGGTGCGCCGCCCGGCGAAGTATTCGCCGAGCTGGGTTCGCACCGCCTCGAAGACCGGGCTGGAGCCCGGAGCATACACGCACCCCAGCAGCCGCTGGAGGCGCCGGAGCTGGGTGGGGAGCATGCGCCGGTCGGCGAACTCAAGGAGGACCAGGTGGTCCTCGGTGGCGGCGGCCACCATGGGGCCGAGGGGCGTGGGGATGCGCGTGGCACGGACCACGGGGGCGTCGGCCAGCGCCGTCGGCGGGGCCCCCGCCAGCTTCCGGAAGGCCTCGGCGAAGCCGCTCAGGGAGTCGTACCCCACGTCGAAGGCGGTGCGGGAGACGTCCTCCCCTTCCTGGATGCGCCCCAGCGCGGCGCCCAGGCGCCGTGCCCGGCTGTAGCCATGGAACGTCATGCCGTGGTGCTTCTGGAACCACCGGCGCACGCGGGCGGGCTCCACGCCCAGCTCCCGCAGGTCCTCGTCCCGCCAGCGTCGGGTGGGCTCGGCGTCCACGGCCTCGAGGAGCGTGGAGAGCCACGGAGGCGTCTCGCCCACGGGGCGCAGCGGGCGGCAGCGCAGGCACGGGCGGTACCCGGCCAGGAGGGCGGCGCGGCAGCTCCCGTAGAACTCCACGTTCTCCGGGTTGGGCTTGCGCGCGGTGCACGTGGTGCGGCAGAAGATGCCGGTGGTGCGGACGGCGGTGACGAACACGCCCTCGTAGCTCGGGTCCCGGGCCAGGAAGGCCGCCATCATCTCGTCGCGGCGGGGAAGGGTCGTCGTATCCATGGGGGAAACCTCGGCCGCGGGGGCGGGCGCCGCTACCGGAGAATGGACGTCGAACTCAGGACGCCCGGGCGGCGCGCTCCAGCGCCTCGGCGTACACCGCCAGGTCCGACGCGGCCCAGAGGACGAAGCGCACGCGCCGCACCGACGCGAGGCGGGGCGCGACCTCCACCACCGCGTCCACCGACACCTGGGCCGCCTCCCCCAGGGGGTAGCCGTACACCCCGGTGGAGATGGCGGGGAAGGCCACCGACTCCAGCGCCGCCTCGTCCGCCAGCTCCAGGCAGCTCCGGAAGCACGACGCCAGGAGGCGGTCGGAGGGGCGGTCCTGGCCGTACACCGGCCCCACCGTGTGGATGACGTGGCGGTTGGGGAGGCCGTGGGCGCCGGTCATGACCGCCTTGCCCGTGGCCAGGGGGGCGTGGGGGGCCGCCTCCCGGTAGAGCGCGGGCCCCGCCGCCCGGTGAATCGCGCCGGCCACGCCGGCGCCGGTGGTGAGCCAGGGGTTGGCGGCGCACACCACCGCGTCCATGTCGGACTGGGCGGCGATGTCGCCCCGGGCGCACTCGACGAGGACGTCGCCGACGCGGATCACGTGCCGGCGATGGAGATGGCCCCGGGCCGCCCCTCCACCACCCGGCCCACCACGGCGGCGACCCCGGGGCCCAGCGCGGCCATCAAGCCGTCCAGGCGCCCCGGCGCCACGCACAGGAGGAGGCCTCCGGACGTCTGGGCGTCGGCCAGGAGGAGGCGCACCGTGTCGGGGACGTCCCCGTGCCACGTCACGTCGTCGGCGGTGTCGGCCAGGTTGCGCTGGGACCCGCCGGGGAGGTGCCCCGCGGCGGCCAGCTCGGCGGCGCCGGGGAGCAGGGGCACGTCGGGCCACCGCACTTCGGCCGCCGCCCCCGATGCCCGGAGCAGGTTGCGCAGGTGCCCCAGAAAGCCGAAGCCCGTGACGTCCGTGCCGGCCACGACGCCGGCCGCCCGTGCCGCCTCGGAGGCCGCCCGGTTCAGCGTGGCCATGGAGTCCACGGCCGCGCGCACCACCGCCTCGGGGGCCGTGCCGGCCTTGATGGCGGTGGTGACCACCCCCGTCCCCAGGGCCTTGGTGAGGACCAGCGCGTCGCCGGGGCGGGCGCCGGCGTTGGTCATGAGGCGGTCGGGGTGGGCGTCGCCCACGGCCACCATGCCGAACTTGGGCTCGGGGTCGTCGATGGAGTGGCCGCCCAGGACCGGGACGCCCGCCTCCCGGCACGCCTCGCCGCCCCCCCGGAGGATCTCCTCCAGGAGCCCCTCCCCCAGGAGCTTCCGCGGGAAGCCCACCAGGTTGAGGGCGAAGAGGGGGCGCGCCCCCATGGCGTAGATGTCGGAGAGGGCGTTGGCCGCGGCGATGCGCCCGAAGTCGAAGGGGTCGTCGACGATGGGCGTGAAGAAGTCCGCCGTCACCACCAGGGCCCTGTCGGGGGCCAGGCGGTACACGGCGGCGTCGTCCCCCGTGGAGGCGTCCACGAGGGCATCGGGGTCATCCACCGGAACCAGGTGACGCAGGACCTGCGTCAGCTCGGCCATCCCGAGCTTACAGGCTCAACCGGCACCATGGCTGAGCTGGGACAGCCGGATCTTCGGCTTCTGGTCCCTGGGCTCCTGGGCCATGCGCTCCTCGCATCGGGGTGGACGTGGCGCCTCGTGGGCGTGGGACGCTCCAAAGTGGGAGGGGGCGGGAGGTGGGCCAAGGGGGGTGGGTGAGGGGGGCGTCGGGGTAGCGTCATACGTATACGTGTAGCTAATATACGTGTACCATGAAGACCAAGCTGACCGTCACCGTGGACCGTGAGGTCCTTCCCCGGGCCAAGCGCTACGCCCGCGCCAGAGGCGTCTCCCTGTCGGCCCTCATCGAGGACGCCCTCCGCAGCATGACGGCGGAGGAGGAGGGTTCCTTCAGCCAGCGCTGGCGCGGCACCCTCCGGCTGACCCGGAGCGACGACGAGCGCTTCCGGGCCCTCCTGGAGAAGTACGGGTGATCCTCCTCGACACCGACGTCCTCCTGGACGTCGCACTGGACCGGGCGCCCCATGCCGACGCTTCCGCCGGGCTCCTCGACCTCCTGGAGCGGCGCCCCCGCATGGCCTTCGTGGCCTGGCACACGGTGTCGAACTTCTACTACCTGGTGCGCCCGTCCCGGGGGCCCGACCGTGCACGCGCCTTCCTTGCCGATCTGGCGGGCTTCGCGTCCGTGGCCGCCGCCGGGACCGACGACCTCCGCTTCGCGCTGGCCCTCCCCCTCGCCGACCTGGAGGACGCCATGCAGGTGGCCGCGGCCCGGGCGTGCGGCGCCCAGTACATCGCCACGCGAAACGTGAGGGACTTCAGGGACTCGCCCGTGCCGGCGCGCACGCCGGCGCAGTTGCTGGAGGAGCTGGGCTGACGCTGCGCGGGGAGCGCCGCCGCCCGATACCCTACCGTCCCCCCCGCCACCCCACCCGCACCAGCACCTCGGTGGCCCGGTGTCCGAAATCCCCCTCGTCGTGGGTGTACGCGCTGGACAGCCCGACCACCTCCCGCGCCTCCCCCCGGACCTCCCACGCGCCGAATCGCACCGCGGCCCCCGCGCCGGCTGTGACGGCGAAGGTCTGGGCCGCGGGGTCGCGGAAGGCGGCCGACACCTGGGAGCCGGCGGAGGTCCGCACGTGCAGCTCCATGGTAGGCCCGCCGTAGGCGTAGACCGAGAGGGCGCCCACGCCGAGACGCAGCGTCGGAGCCACCGTGGCGGTGAGGTAGTCGGCCCGCACGCCCGTGCCCCCGATCTCGCCGAACGCCGCAGGATAGGCGCCGCCCCGACGGGACCAGGTGGCTTCGGCGAGGATCGCGACAAAGGGCCCTCCGGGGGACACCTCCACCCACGCGCCGGCCAGGGGATTCGCCTGCGCCTCCGAGTCGGCTTCACGGTCGCGGGTCAGGCGGGACTCGGTCCGCCCACCCACGGCGCCCACCACCACGGATTGGGCTCCGACGCCGGCCGGGACCGCCGAGGCGGCCAGGGTGAGGGAAACCACGAGCGTCGCGAGGGTACGCATCAGGCGCCGTCCCGGTACAGGGCACGAGGGGTGGCCGCAACCGGATGTCGAAACCCGCGCCCGCGAGAACGTTCCCGGCCTCACATGTCCACTCCCGCTCCCCATCCGCGACGCCTCTTCGCCAGGGAGGTCGCACGTCCCGAGGCCGAGCTGAACATGGCGAGGGCGGCGCTCCTGGTGGCTCAGGAGGAGTACCCGCAGATCCCGGTGGAGCTGTACCTGGCCCGCCTGGACCAGATGGCGGAAGAGGTGAAGGACCGCCTCTCCGACGAGACGGCGCCGATGGTGGTGCTGGACGAGCTCACGGAGATGCTCTTCCGGCGGAGGCACTTCCGGGGGAACCGGGAGGCGTACTACGACCCCCGGAACTCGTTCCTCAACGACGTGCTCGACCGGGGCGTGGGGATCCCCCTCACGCTGGGGATGGTCCTCCTCGAGGTTGGGTGGCGCCTGAACCTCCCCCTGGAGGGCGTGAACTTCCCCAGCCACTTCCTGGTGCGATACCGGGGCGACGCGCTGAACCTGCTCCTCGACCCTTTCGACGCGGGCAAGGTGCGCTTCGAGGACCAGGCCCAGGAGCTCCTTGACCAGGTGTACGGGGGCATGGTGAAGGTGCAGGACTCGTTCCTGCGGACGGCCACGCGGGGGGACATGCTCGTCCGCCTCCTCGCCAACCTGAAGAGCGTCTACGTCAACGTGGGGGACAACCCCCGGGCGCTGGCGGTGGTGGAGCGGCTCCTCGTGCTCCAGCCCACTTCCCGGGGCGACCTCCGGGCCCGTGGCCTCCTCCTCGCCCGGCTGGGGCGGAAGGCGGAGGCGGCGGAGCAGCTCCAGGCGTATCTCGACCTGGCCCCCGCGGCGGGCGACGCCGAGCGGATACGCTCCCTGGTGGAGGACCTCCGCGCCGGCCGGTCCGCGGGCGAGGCGGAGGAGGGGGAGGACCTGTGAGCCACCACCTCCACCCCTCCCCTCTCCTGGACGCCATGAAGGCCCAGGGCGGCGTCACGGGGGACTACCATGGCCAGACGCTGGTGCGCCACTTCGGCGACCCCCATGCCGAGTACGTGGCGGCCACGGAGGCGGCGGCGGTCTTCGACCGGAGCCACCGCACGCGGCTGGCGGTCAGGGGGCGGTCGCCACGCCCGATGCTCAACGGGATCCTCACCGGGACCATCCCGGCGCCCCCGGGGAGCGCCGCCGAGGGCGTGGCAGGGGGCACGGCCACCTACCATGCCGTCCTCACCCCCAAGGGGAGGATGCTCACCGACCTCTGGTGCCTCTGCCGGGGGGAGTCGGAGACCGCCGGGGACTTCCTCTTGGACGTGCCGGTGGCGGGGCGGGGTGCGCTCCTGGAGCACCTGGGGAAGTTCCTCCCTCCCCGCCTTGCCCGGGTGGCCGACGTGACGCGGGACGTGGCCTCCATCTCCGTGGTCGGCCCCACGGCGGCGCGCCACGTCTCCCGGCTGGCCCTGGGGCTCCGCGTGGACGACCGGGAGCTGGCCGCCCTGGCCGAGGGCGAGTGGCGCATGGCGGGTGGGTTCGACGAGGGGGGCGTCGCGGTGATGCGCACCGCCGAGGTCTGGCCAGAGGCGTACACCGTCTTCGGGCCCGCGGCGTCCCTCGTGGCGCTCTGGGAGGCGCTCGTGCACGGGGGTACGCGTCCCGCGGGCCTGGGCGTGTGGTCCACGCTCCGGGTGGAGGCGGGGCGTCCGGCCTACGGCACCGACATGGACCAGGACACCATCCCGGTGGAGGCGGGCATCCACGAGCGGGCCATCGACTACGCCAAGGGGTGCTACACGGGACAGGAGGTCATCGTCCGCATCCGCGACCGGGGGCACGTGAACCGCCACCTCCGGCAGCTCATGCTGGGCGACGTGCCGGCCCCCCACCCCGGCGCGCCCCTCTTCGTGGAGGGCACGGAGAAGGCGGTGGGGCACGTCACCTCGGCGGTGGAGTCCCCCCGCTTCGGGCAGACGGTGGCGCTGGGGTACGTACGTCGCGGCGTGGAGGGGACCCCCCTCCCTCGTTGACAGCCCGCCCCGGGGGTCGGAATCTCAGCGGGATACCCACCTCTTTCTCCTGGAGCGCACCATGTCCCGTGCGTCCTGGTCGGCGGCGGCCACCCTCCTCGCCCTGACCCTTCTGGTTCCGGCGCCTTCGGGCGCCCAGCAGCCCGACGTCCCCGTCATCAACGCCCCAGCCAACCCGCTCCTCGCGCCCTTCCGGTGGCGGAGCATCGGGCCGGTGGGCCAGGGCGGGCGCGTGGACGACATCGAGGTCGACCCCACCGACAGCCGCGTGATCTTCGTGGGCTTCGCCACGGGCGGACTGTGGAAGTCCACGAACAACGGCACCACGTTCAAGCCCGTCTTCGACACGTATGAGACCCACTCGGTGGGCGACATCGCCATCGCGCCGTCGCGTACCAGCGTCGTGTACGTGGGCACCGGCGAGGCCAACAACCGGCAGAGCTCGTCCTTCGGCGCCGGCATGTACAAGAGCACCGACGGCGGCGAGACCTTCACGCACGTGGGGCTGCGCGAGACCCAGTCCATCGCCCGCGTGCTCGTGCACCCCACCGACCCCGACGTGGTGTGGGTGGCGGCGGTGGGCCGCCTGTTCGGCCCCAACCCCGAGCGCGGCGTCTTCAAGAGCAGCGACGGAGGTGCCACGTGGCGCCACGTGCTGCGCGTGGACGAGAACACGGGAGCCACCGACATCGTGGTGGACCCCTCCAACCCCAACACGCTGTTCGCCGCGACCTACCAGCGCCGCCGCACGGCGTGCTGCTTCGTGGGCGGCGGCCCCGGGTCGGGCGTCTGGCGCTCCGACGACGGCGGCGAGACGTGGAGCAAGGTGGAGGGGGGCGGCTTCCCCGAGGGCACGAAAGGGCGCATCGCTCTGGCCATGACGCCGGCCGACCCCAACGTGGTCTACGCCCAGGTGGAGCTGGCCGCCGACGACGAGGAGTCTCTCTCCGAGGACGAGCAGGCGCGCTGGACCCGCCTGGCCCGCGCCGACTCCCTGCCGCCCGACCCTGAGTACTCGGGCGTGTGGCGCTCCGGCGACAAGGGGCGCACGTGGGAGTTCCGCTCCAACCAGAACGGGCGCCCCATGTACTTCAGCCAGATCCGCGTGTCGCCCCAGGACGCGAACCTGGTGTACGTGGTGGACCTGGAGGTCTACAAGTCCCGCGACGGCGCACGGACCTGGGAGGAGCTGGACGGCTACGGCCACGTGGACCAGCACGCCTTCTGGATCAACCCCCTCTCCGACGACCACATACTCATCGGCAACGACGGGTCGGTGGACGTGACGTACGACGAGGGCGAGACCTGGGAGTCGCTGCGCACCTGGGCCGTGGGGCAGCCGTACCACGCCTCGGTGGACATGCGCCGGCCCTACTACGTGTGCACCGGCCTCCAGGACAACGGGTCGTGGTGCGGGCCGTCCTCCGTTCGGAACGGCCCCATCCTCTCCCAGGACTGGTACCGGGTGGGGGGCGGCGACGGCTTCTACACGCTGGTGGACCCCAGCGACTACAACATCGTCTACGCCGAGTCGCAGAACGGGAACATCCGCCGGGTGAACCTGCGCACGGGGGAGCAGGGGAGCATCCGGCCCCGGGCGCCCACGGAGCAGAACCCCGAGTCCAACATCCGCCCGGTGCCCCCCGAAGGCACGGCGATCCGCTGGAACTGGAACACGCCCATTCTTCTCTCTCCCCACAACCCCGGCACCGTGTACGCCGCGGGGAACCGCCTCTTCATCTCCAGGGACCGGGGCGAGACCTGGACCATGACCGGTGACCTCACGAAGAGCCGCGATCGGGACCGCGTCACGATCATGGGCATGCGCAACGACCTGCCCCGCTGCGACCAGACCACGCGGGGGCAGAAGTGCATCCCGTCGCGGAACGACGGCGTGTCCAACTACGGTACCGCCACCACGGTGGCCGAGTCGCCGCTGGTGCCCGGAGTGCTGTGGGTGGGCACCGACGACGGGAACATCCAGGTGAGCCGCGACGGCGGCGCGACCTGGACGGAGGTGGGGAAGAACATCCCCGGCGGCACGAAGGAGTACTACGTGTCGCGGGTGGAGGCCTCGTGGCACGACGCCGGCACGGCGTACGCGTCGCTGGACGGCCACCGCTCCGACGACCTCATGCCCTACGTCTTCGTCACCCGCGACTACGGTGCGACGTGGACGAGCATCGCCGGCGACCTGCCTCCCTTCGGCAACGTGAACACGGTGCGTCAGGACCCGAAGAACCCCACGCTGCTGTACGCGGGCACCGAGTTCGGGTTCTACGCTTCCGGCGACGAGGGTGTGAGCTGGGTGCGCTTCATGCCCAACCTCCCGGTGGTGCGCATCGACGACGTGCTGGTGCACCCGCGGGACGGCGACCTGATCCTCGCCACCCACGGCCGCTCCGTCTGGGTCATGGACGACGTCACGGTTCTCCAGGCTCTGCGCCTCGAGATGCTCGACGAGGCGGTGCACCTCTTCCAGCCCCGTGAGGCGGTGGCATGGGCCAACGACGTCCAGAAGGGGCGTTACGTGGCCGGCGACAAGAACTGGACGGGGGAGAACGCTCCGGAGGGGACGGCCATCCACTACACTCTGCGGACCGCCCCCACGGAGCCGGTGCGCATCGTCGTCTCCGACCCGGTCACCGGCGAGGCGTTCCGCACCCTGGAGGGGACCGGCAACCGCGGCATGAACCGGGTGCAGTGGGACCTGCGGGGCGAGCGGCCCCGGCAGACCGCCGGGGGTGGCGGCGGGGGTGGCGGCTTCGGCGGGAACCAGGCGCCGGTGGCGGCCCCGGGTACGTACAAGGTCACGCTGACCGTGGACGGCCAGGAGTACACGACCACCGTGCGGGTCCTGGCGGACCACTGGCTGGGGCAGCGATAGGGGGTCCGTGCAACCTCCCTTCCCCACAGGCGGTACCAAGGGGGCGGCACCCGTGGGTGCCGCCCCCTGCTCTTGCCGGGGGCCACGCCTGAAGAGGGAGAGAGCACATGATGGCACGCACGACCGTGGTCCTGCCCATGGCGGTGGCCGCGCTGGCGGCCTGGCCGCACACGGTCGCCGCGCAGCACGACCACGCGGCGTCGCCCTACGTGGACCTCTCGGGAAGGGTCATCAAGGCCCTGGCGCCGGAGGAGGTGGCAGGGCTCCTTGCCGGCGACGGCCTGGGCTTCGCCCTGTCCGCCGAGCTGAACGGCGTCCCCGGTCCCAAGCACGTCCTGGAGCTGGCCGACGGGTTGGCGCTGAGCCACGAGCAGCGCGAGGCCGTGGAGGCCATCCGGGTCCGCATGACCGACGAGGCCAGGAAGCTGGGCGGGGAGATCGTGGACGCCGAGACGCGACTGGACCACATGTTCGCCCAGGGGCACGCCTCGGCCGAGGGCGTCAGGGAGGCCACGGTGACCATCGGGGAGCTCCGGGGACGCCTGCGTGCGGCCCACCTGACCGCGCACCTGGAGACGGCGCGGATCCTCTCGGCGGAGCAGGTGGAGGCGTATGCCCGGCTGCGGGGGTACGCGGGAGGGTAGTCGGCGGCAGCTCGTCGGCGGTGGAGGGCCCCCGCCCTACTCCTCCCTGAGGGCCGACGCCGGGTCCACCCGCACGGCTCGGAGCGCGGGCGCGAGGGTGGCCAGCGCCGCGGTGCCCAGGAGGAGGCCGGCGGCGGCCAGGAAGGCCCGCGGGTCTCCGGGAGCCGCGCCGTAGAGGAGGCTCGCCAGCGCACGGCCCACCAGCCACGCCCCCGCGGAGCCCGCCAGGAGCCCCGCCGTCACCAGGCCCATTCCCTCGGCGAGGGTGCTCCGCAGCACCCGCCAGGGGTCGCTGCCCAGGGCGAGGCGCACCGCGATGTCGCCGCGGCGCTGCTGCACCGCGTAGGAGGTCACCCCGTAGAGCCCCACGAGCGAGAGGCCCAGCGCCACCGCGGAGAAGAGCGTGGCCAGGAGGCCCAGGTGCCGGGGGCGCGCCAGGCCGTCGGCCATGAGGGCCTCGCCCGCCGCCAGTTCGGTGAGCGGGGCGGTGGGGTCCAGCCGCCGCAGCTCGTCCCGCACCACCGCGGCCAGGTCCCGGGGGTCGCCGGCGGAGCGGACGGCGAGGAACGGGCTCTCGAAGTCCACCCAGGCCTCGTAGACGGCGCCGCGCTCGCCGGCCCCCACGCCCTCGTAGGGGACGGTCCCCACCACGCCGACCACGGTGGTGCGGGGGCCGGTGGTCTGGCCTCCGGAGTAGAAGCGGCGGCCCACGGGGCTCTCGCCGGGGTAATTCGCCCGGGCCCACGCCTGGTCGACAACCGCCACCGGGGGAGCGCCCTCTTCCGCGTCGGCCGCCTCGAGCCCCCGCCCCTCGAGGAGGGGGATGCCCATGGCGTCGAACCAGCCCGGGTGCGCCAGCACCCACGCCGCCAGCCGGAGGGCCTCGCCGGGCTGGGAGGGACGATCCTCCAGGTCGAAGTTGTTCAGGTTGTTGAGATCCTCCGGCGGACGCTCGGAGGCCAGCGCCGCCGCCTCCACGCCGGGGACGGCCTCGATCCGCTCCAGCGCCGTTTCCCAGAACCGCAGTCGGGCCACCCGGTCGGGGTGCGCCGCCGGCGAGAGGGATACGCGCATGGAGAGGACGCGAGGGGCGTCGAAGCCCGGGTCGAGGGCTTCCAGGCGGAGGAAGCTGCCCAACAGGAGGAAGGCGCCCGTCAGGAGGGGGGCCACCAGGGCGACCTGTCCCGCCACCATGATCCGCTGCGAGCGCTGGCGCTCCCGACCGGCGGTGGCTCCCCGGCCGCCCGTGCGTAGCGTGTGCGCCAGGTTGCCGGCGCGGAGGTGGTGGAGCCCGGGCACCGTCGCGAAGAGAAGCGCGCTCGACAGGGCAAGTGCCAGGGCGAAGAGCATGACGCTGGCCGACATCTCGGCTTCGCCGGAGCGTGGCATGTACGCCGACGCTACCGCCGGGAGCGCCGCCACGCCCATGCGGGCGGTGGCCAGCCCCACCGCCACGCCGCCGGCCGCGAGGAGGAGGCTCTCGGTGAGGAGGTGCCCCCGGATCCGGCCGCGGGAAGCCCCCAGCGCCGCGCGCACCGCCAGCTCCCGCCCCCGGGCGTTGACGCGGGCCACCAGCAGGTTGACGGCGTTGGCCACGGCGATGAGCAGCACCATGGCCACCGCGGCCATGAGGACGGCGAGGAGGGGGCCCACGTCCCCGCGCACGCGCTCCCGCACCCCCTGGAAGCCCCAGGAGGCGTTTTGGTCCTGGTACGTGTCCGCCCAGACGGGGAAGAGGCGGGCGTTGATGGAGCGGAGCTCGGCGCGGGCGGCCTCGGCGGTGACGCCCGGCCGGAGGCGGCCGAAGACCTGGAGGAAGAAGGGTCCCTTTCGCGTGGGCGGCTCCAGCCGGAGGGTGGGGACCACCTCGGCGGTGCGGACCAAGGGACCCAGGGACGCCGGCAGCACGCCCAGGACCTCGTGGGGGACGCCGTCCAGGTCCACCGAGCGGCCCACGGCGCCCTCGCCCCGGGGCCCGGCGTCCAGGTGGCGGCGGGCGAAGCCCAGGGTGACCAGCGCGGTTGGCTGCGCTCCCGGCGCTCCCTCCGCGGGGGCGGGCGTGCGTCCCTGCAGGAGGGAGACCCCCCAGACGTCCAGGAGCCCAGGGGTGGCTTCCAGGGTCGTGACGAGCTCGACGCCGTCGGCGGTGCGCAGGGTGCGCCGGTTTCCCCCGTAGGCTCCCACCGCCGTGAAGGAGGTCTGCTGCTCCTGGAGGGCCTGGAAGTCCGCCACGGAGAACGGGAACCGGTTCGGGGGCGCGTCGGTGTGGATCCAGAGCAGCCGCTCCGCTTCGGGATAGGGGAGAGGCCGGAGGTAGTAGGCGTCCACCAGGCTGAACACCACCGTGCAGCCGCCGATGCCCAGGCCCACCGTGACGAGGATGGCCCCGGTGAGCGTGGGCGCCCTCGCCAACGCCCGGGCGCTCTGGGCGAGGCTCCGTGGGGTGAGCCAGGGCACGCCGCCGCCGAGCCGACGCGCGGACCCCGGCCCACGCCGGCCGCGGCCGGCCATCCGATCTCCCAGCAGGCGGAAGGGGTAGCCTCTCCACTGCCGGAGGACGCGTCGGTCCGCCTCGGTGCGGCCCAGCCGCTCGGTCCAGCGGGCGTGGAGCTCCTCCATCTCCCCGCGGATCAGGCGCACCTCCCTCTCGGGGAGGACCCTCCGCAGGATCCAGAGGCACCAGCCCGGCGGCCGGGGGGCGCCCGGGTGTCTCACGCCTCCTCCAGGGAGGCGTCCAGGCCGTCCCAGAAGCGCTCCATGGTGTCGCGAGCCTGCTTGAGGAGGTCGATTCCCTGGGGGAGGACCCGGAAGTACCGCCGCTCCCGGCCGGTGTCCGACTCGGCGGCGCCCTCCATCCGGGAGGCGACCAAGCCCTTCTCCTCCAGGCGGCGCAGCGCGATGTACACCGCCGCCTGGGAGACCGGCCTGCCGCCCCGCTCCTCCATCTCCACCACCATGGGCACCGAGTATGCCTCGCCGCCCAGGCGCAGGATGGTGAGAAGCACCTGCTGCTCGAATTCCCCGAGCCCCTTCCTGGTCATCCGCGTCTCCTCACTAGCTGTGTTAGCCTAATCTGGGCGTGGATCCCGGGTTGTCAATAGCGGAGCTAGTGAGCTCGCCAGGCGCCGGCCTTCGGGACGGACGGCGGCTGCCGACGGGCGCGCATCAGCCCTTCCACACCTCCCGGAACAGGCGCACCCAGTTCCCCCCCAGCACCTTCTCGATGCGCGCGGAGGAATGGCCGCGGGCGGCCATGGCGTCGGCGATGAGCTCCATGCGGCGCGGCGAGTTGAGGTCCGGGACCGTGAAGAGGACGTCGGGGTCCTCGGCGGGGGCCGCGATGCCGCCGGCGATGCGCCGGGCCACGAACTCCCGGTGCTTGGCCCAGTAGTCGTCGGACCCGTCGATGGGCGTCACCGACAGGTCGCTCCCGATGCCCACGTGGTCCTCGCCGCACACCTGGATGGCGTGCTCGACATGGGTGAGGACGTCCTCGGCCGTGGGGACCCTCCCGGGGGAGAGGAAGGGCATGAGGTAGATCCCGACCACGCCGCCCCCGTCGGCCATGGCCCGGAGCTCCTGGTCGCGCTTGCTCCGGGGGTGGGGCGCCACCGCGGAGCACCCCGAGTGGGAGATGGCCACGGGACCGGCGGAGGCGGCGATGCCGTCGGCGGTGGTCTGCTGGCCGCAGTGGGAGAGGTCCACCAGCACGCCCAGCTCGTTCATCCGCTCCACGAAGGCGCGACCGTAGTTGCTCAAGCCCCCGTTGGCCGGCTCGAGGCACCCGTCCCCCACCCAGTTCCGGACGTTGTAGGTGAGCTGCATCACCTTCACGCCCAGGTCGGCGAAGAGCCGGATGCGCCCCAGGTCCCGGTCCACGGGGACGGTGTCCTGGAACCCGAAGACGATGCCCAGTCGTCCGGCCCGCTTGGCCTCCAGGAGCTGCTCCACGCTCCGCACCCGCTGGAGCGCCTCGGAGTGGCGCTCGATCTCCGCCTCCCACCGGGCGATCTTCGCCACGGTGGCCTCGAAGTCCCCTGCGCTCACCGTGAGGTTCACCGCCGTGATGCCCGAGTCCACGGCGTTCTTCACCATGGCGGCGTCCAGCGGCGGGTCGGCCGGGTAGTTGAAGTACCCGGGGCTGGCGAGGAAGTCGACGACGAGGGCGTCGGCGTACCCGGGCCAGCGTCGCCCGGGCGCAGCGCGGGGAGCGGGGGCGCCGGCGAGGGCGGACAGGGGGGTCGGCAGCGCGGGCACCGCCGCAAGCGCGGCCGCGCCCTGGAGGAAGTCGCGTCGGGTCCAGCGGCCGGCGTCGGGCATGGGCCGAACTCCGTAGGAAGGGTCGAAGGCGGTGACCCTACCGGGCGGGACGTGCCGCCGTCAAGCTTTCCGCCGTCACGCGGGAGGGCCACTGTTCGTATCTCCCGGAGGACCCGGGCCCGCCGGCGACTCCTCTTCCCGCACCCCAGCTCCCCATGCGCCCCAGATCCCTCGTCCTGGCCCTGGCCTTCCTCTGCCTGGGAATGGGCGCTTCACCCGCGCCAACCGCCGCCCAGGTCACCCCCGCCGACTCGGCGGCGGTCCTCCTGGACGCGGCGGCCCGCTTCGCCGGCGAGGGGCAGGGAGAGGTGGCGGAGGCGCTGTACCGGTACGTGCTGGAGCGCTTCCCGGGGACGGCCGCCGCCGCCACGGCCCGGGAGCGGCTCACCCGCGTCCGGAGCTTCGGCACCCAGGGGAGCGGGCGCGTGGAGCTCCAGGTGTGGAGCACCCTCTACGGCCTCTGGCTGGGGATCGCCGTTCCCGGTGCCCTGGGGGCGGACGAGCCCGAGCCGTACGGGGTCGGGCTCCTGGCGGGGGGGCCGGTGGGCTTCCTGGTGGGGCGGGCGCTGGCGGGCGCACGGGACCTCACCCAGGGCCAGGCGCGGGCCATCACCCTGGGGGGCACCTGGGGCACCTGGCAGGGACTCGGCTGGGCGGAGGTCCTCGACCTGGGGCAACAGGAGATCTGCATCAACGATGACGCAGGCGGTGGCCCCGGCGGCTACTGCTTCGAGTCCGGCGAGGGCGACGAGGAGCGCTACCTGGCCATGATCCTCGGCGGCGCGGCGGGAATCACCGCCGGGTACGCGCTGTCGAAGCGGAGCATCTCGACGGGGGCCGCCACCGCCGCCAACTTCGGAGCGCTCTGGGGGTCTTGGCTGGGCTTCGGCACGGGTTACCTGGCCGACATGGAAGGAGACGGGCTCCTGGCCGCTACGCTCCTGGGCGGGAACGCGGGGCTGGTCACCGCGGCGGTCATGGCGCCGTCGTGGAACGTGAGCCGGAGCCGCGCCCGGCTGGTGAGCCTCTACGGGGTGATGGGCGGGCTCTCGGGGCTGGGCCTGGACCTCCTCACCCAGCCCGACGACGAGAAGGTGGCCGTGGGGATCCCCCTGGCCGGGAGCATCGTGGGGCTGGCGCTAGGTGTGGGGCGGACCCGCGACTACGACCTCATCGATGGCGTCGGGGGCGAGGCCGGGGACGTGCCCGGAGGCGCGCTCCTCAACCTGGCTGGCGGAGCGTGGAGCGTGGGGGCGCCCGTGCCGCTCCCCCGCCTCCTCGAGCTGGACGGTCCCCGCGGCCCCGAGCGGAAGGCTGCGCTGGGCTTCACGCTCCTGAGCGCCCGGTTCTAGGAGGCCTCTCCCAGCCGGTGGGCCACGATGCGCCCGCCGTGCTCCCGTCCGTTCTCGATGAAGATCTTGTTGGCGTTGTGCCCGGCGGCGATGACGCCGGCGATGTAGACGCCGGGGACGTCGGTGGCCATGGTGGCGGGGTCGTGGGCGGGGATGCCCGTCTCCTCGTCGATGGACACGCCCAATTCCCGCAGCAGGCGGGGGTCGGCCCGCCATCCCGTCATGGCCAGCACCCAGTCGTTGGCGATCTCGGTGGCGGCGCCGCTCTCCTCGTGGCGCAGCACCACCGAGGTGGGCCTCACCTCCGCGACGCGGTGGCGCCAGTGGGCGGCGATCTCGCCGTTCTTCAGGCGGTTGGTGATGTCCGGGACCACCCAGGGCTTCACGCCCTTGTCGATGGTGTCCTGGAAGTGCACCAGGCTGACCCGCGCGCCGTTGCGGTACATCTCCAGCGCCGACTCCACCGCCGAGTTGCCCGCGCCCACCACCAGGACGTCCTGGTCGTAGAACGGGTACGGCTCCTTGTAGTAGTGGAGCACCTTGGGAAGGTCCTCCCCGGGGACGCCGAGCAAGTTGGGCTCGTGGAAGCCGCCGGTGGCCACCACCACCGCGGCCGCACCATACACGCCGTCCGTGCCGTCCTTGCGCCGCGTGCGCACGGTGAAGTCGCCTTCGGCGCCCGACACCTCCGTCACGGCTTCGTACTGCCGCACGTCCAGATCCCAGTGCCGGACCACGAAGCGGTAGTAGGCCAGCGCGTCCCGGCGGGTGGGCTTGTCGGTGGGGATGGTGAAGGGCACGTCGCCGATCTCCAGCATGCGCGCCGTGCTGAAGAACGTCATGTAGTAGGGGTAGTTCATCAGCGACGACGTGATGCAGCCCCTGTCGAAGAGGGCGCACGAGACGCCGGCCTTGCGGGCCGCCGCGCCCACGGCGATGCCGCAGGGGCCGGCGCCCACCACCAGGATGTCGAAGCGCTCGTCGGGGTCGGTCATGGCGATGCCTTACCCCACCGGGGGGATTGGTTCCTGTCGGCCATTGCTGGGCCGAAGGCGGGGGGGCATGTTGCCCGGAGACCCTCCCACCACGACCCCGTCCTCCCATGAAGCCGTTCGCTCCACCGTCCGTTCCCGCCAACCCACCCGCCTCGAGCCGGCGCGCAGTCGTCTCCGGAGCCGCCGCGTGACGTCGGCCGAGTCGGAGGCCCGGAAGGCCCTGAACCGCCTGGCCCGCGCCGCCGAGAAGGCCGAGCGCGAGCTGGAGGCGCTGGACGGTTCGCTGCGCCGCGCCGAGGGCTCCGACTTCCCCGGGGAGCGCTACGAGGAGGTGCGCGACGCCCTGCGGAGGGTGTTGGAGTTCACCGAGGAGGAGGGGCAGCGCCTGCAGGAGAAGATCCTCCACGCCGGGGGGTTGGAGCCGGGGCGCGTCCGACGCGGGACCTGACGAGACATGAGCATGCGACGCCGCACCTTCGTGAAGACCGGCACGCTGGCCGCCACCGGCGCCTTCGCGATGCCTGACATCGCTTTCCGCGCCCGCCGTGCCGACCTGGTGCTCCGAGGCGCCATGGTCTTCGACGGGAGCGGCGCCCCGGGCCGGGAGGTGGACGTGGCCGTCACCGGCGACCGCATCAGCGCCGTGGGGTCCGCGCTCCCGGCGGGGTCGGAGGAGCTGGACCTGAGGGGGCTGGCGCTGGCGCCGGGCTTCATCGACATCCACTCCCACGCCGACATGTCGCTCTTCGTGAACCCCAAGGCGGAGAGCCGCATCCGCCAGGGCGTCACGCTGGAGGTGGTGGGACAGGACGGCGGGTCGGTAGGCCCCTGGTCGGAGGCCGAGTTCCAGGAGACCCGCGAGCGGTACCGGGAGCGCTACGGCGCCGTCATCGACTTCCGCGACCCGGCGGGCTTCCTGGGGGGCATCGACCGGCTGAGCCCGGCGGTGAACGTGGCGACCATGGTGGGGAACGGCGCGCTGCGGGGCTTCGTCGTCGGCAACGAGAACCGTCCCGCCACCGACGCCGAGGTGGCGCGGATGCAGGCCGAGCTGCGCAAGGCCGTCAACGGCGGGTGCGTGGGGCTCTCGTCGGGGCTCGAGTACACGCCCTCGGGCTTCGCCGATCCCAACGAGCTCGTGGCGCTGGCGTCGGTGCTGAAGGGCACCGGCTACCCCTACGCGTCCCACATGCGCAACGAGGACGACCGCGTGCTGGCCGCCGTGGAGGAGACCATCCACGTGGGGCGCATGGCGGGGATCCCGGTGCAGGTCTCCCACCTGAAGGCCCAGGGAAAGCGAAACTACTGGAAGCAGCAGGTGATCCTGGCCCTCCTGGCCGAGGCCCGGGAGGCGGGGGTGGACGCCCTCTTCGACTGCTACCCCTACGTGGCGTACCAGACGGGGCTCAGCAACCTCTTTCCCACCGAGATGCGCGCCGGCGGCACCGCCGCGTTCCTTCGCCGCCTCCGCGACCCGGCCACCGCGGCGCGCCTGGAGCGGGCGTGCCGGGACAAGGTGGCGCTCCTGGGCGACTGGAACTCGGTGCAGATCACGTCGGCGGGCGACACGCCCTGGGCTCGGGGGAGGAAGCTGGGGGACCTGGCCGCCGAGCGCGGCGAGGACCCGTACGCGCTCACGCTCCATCTCCTGGAGGCCAACGACGGCGGAGTGGGCATGATCGGGTTCGGCATGGGCGAGGAGAACGTGGCCGAGCTCCTGGCCCACCCCCTGGGCATGATGTGCTCCGACGGGGGCGCGTACGCGCCCTACGGACCGCTGAGCGGCAGCTCGCCCCACCCCCGGGGGTACGGGTCCTTCCCGCGCCTGCTCGGCCACTACGTCCGCGAGCGGAAGGCCCTCTCCCTGGAGACGGCCATCCACAAGGTCACGGGCGCGCCCGCCAAGCGGCTCCGCCTGGAGGGCCGGGGCGCCGTGGCCGTGGGCGCCTTCGCCGACCTGGTGGCCTTCGACCCGTCCACCGTGGCGGACCGGGCCACCTTCGAGGACCCCCACCGGTACCCCGTTGGCGTCCCCGTGGTGGTGGTGAACGGGGTCCTCACGCTGCGGGACGGCGAGCACACCGGCCGCCTCGGAGGGCGTGGCGTGCGGGGCACGGCCCGCGTGTAGCGTGCGGTCATGACGTCGTACTTCGACTTCTCCGAGCGCTACGGGTCACGCGCCGGCGGCTATCGGGACCTGATGAGCCACCAGGTGCGGCACGTCCTGCTGGCCTCCTCCCTGTACGAGTCGTTCATCCTCGCCGAGGACGGTCACCTCCACGAGCGCGTGCTGGGGAAGTTCCTCGAGGCCTCGCCCCGGGAGCCCCCGGACCTCACGCGGGTGTCGTCGGGGCGGGAGGCCCTGAAGCTCCTGCGCAGCGGGAGTCGGCGCGTGGACCTGGTCATCGCCAGCCCCGACCTGGGGGACATGGACGCCGTCGGTCTCTCGGAGGCCATGGCGGAGGAGGGCATCAAGCTCCCCATCGCGCTCCTCGGCTACGACCGCGAGGACCTGCGGGGCGTCGAGAAGCGCGTGGACGGCACGGGGATCCTGGCGTCGTTCCTGTACCAGGGAGACGCGCGCATCCTCATGGCCATCGTGCAGGCGGTGGAGGACCGGCTCAACGTGGAGCGGGACACGCGCATCGGCGTACCGGTCTTCCTGGTGGTGGAGGACAACGTCCGCTTCTACTCGGCGTTCCTGCCGGTGATCTACGCCGAGGTGCAGAACCTCTCGGAGTCGGTGCAGTTCGAGGCGGGGAACCGTCTCCAGCGCATCATGCGCATGCGCGCGCGGCCCAAGATCCTCCTGGCGACGACCTACGAGCGGGCGCTGAAGGACTTCCAGCGCTACCGCGCCTCCATCATGGGCGTGTTCAGCGACATGCAGTTCCCCCGGCGGGGCCGGTCCGACCCGGACGCGGGGCGCGCGCTGGTCCAGGCGGTACGGGAGCTCGAGCCGGAGGTCCCCATCTCCCTCCAGTCGTCCCACGAGGAGAACCGGGCGGTGGCCGAGGAGCTCGTCGTGGGCTTCCTGCTCAAGGGCTCGCCCGACTTCCTCCAGCAGCTCCGCCGCTACCTGTCGGAGCACCTGTTCTTCGGCGACTTCGTGTTCCGCAACGACCAGGGGGAGGAGGTGGCCCGCGCCGCCGACCTGAAGGGCCTGGTGGACGTGCTGGCCTGGGTGCCCGCCGAGAGCGTGGCGTACCACGCCCGCAGGCACGACTTCTCCCGGTGGCTGCGGGCCCGGGCCGAGTTCGGCGTGGCGGCGCAGCTCCGCCCCCGCCTCCTGGAGGACTTCCCCACCGTGGAGGCGCTCCGCGACTCGCTGGTGCGGGACGTCGACCGGTACCGCCGGGAGCGGAACCGTGGGTCGGTGAACCCCTTCCGTCCCGACCTCTTCGACGGGGAGGAGGGGATCGTCATGATCGGCGGGGGCTCCCTGGGCGGGAAGGGCCGGGGCCTGGCCTTCGCCTCCCGCCTCCTGGACGAAGTCCGCCTCGCCGACCGCTTCCCCGGCGTGCGCATCACCGTGCCCGCCGCGGTGGTGCTCGGCACCGGCGTCTTCGACGAGTTCCTCGACGGCAACGACCTCAGGTCCTTCGCCCTCCAGTCGGACGACGACGAGGAGACCCTCCGGAGGATCCTGGCGTCGCCGCTCCCCGAGGATGCCATGGAGGCGCTGGAGCGCGTGGTGGAGGTGGTGAAGACGCCCATCGCCGTGCGTTCGTCGTCGCTCCTGGAGGACTCGCCCCAGCAGCCGCTGGCGGGGGTGTACGGCACCTGGCTCCTTCCCAACGACCACCCCGACCCGGCCCACCGCCTCGAGCAGCTCGTGGACGCGGTGAAGCGGGTCTACGCCACCACCTTCGGTCGGCGGGCGAGGGCGTTCCTGGAGGCGACGCAGTACCGCATGGAGGAGGAGGCCATGGCGGTGATCATCCAGCGCGTGGTGGGGGCGCGCCACGGCGACCGCTTCTATCCCCACATCTCGGGGGTGGCCCGCTCCCACAATTACTATCCGCAGCCGCCGGCGCGCCCCGAGGACGGGATCGCCGCGGTGGCCCTGGGCCTGGGCAAGACGGTGGCCGAGGGGGAGCCCTGCCTCCGCTTCTCCCCCGCCCACCCCGGGCACATCCTGGACCATTCGTCGGTGGAGGGCATGCTGGAGGCCGCGCAGCGGGAATTCTGGGCGCTGGAGCTGGGGAGGGACGCGCCGGGGTGGGCCGAGGACGGTCCCCTGGCGCGGTGCACCCTCCGCGACGCCGAGCAGGAAGGGACGCTGGCGCCGGTGGCCTCCACGTACTCCGCCGAGAACAACGCGGTCTACGACGGCATAGGACGCCCTGGAGTGCGTCTGGTGACCTTCGCGCCCATCCTCAAACACGACCTCTTCCCCCTGGCGGAGATCCTCAGGGAGCTCCTCATCCTCGGCATGGCAGGCACGCGCCTGCCCGTGGAGATCGAGTTCGCCGCGACCATGGGGTCCCGGGGCCAGCCGGCGGAGATGGGCTTCCTCCAGCTCCGCCCCGTGGCGCCGTCGCGGGAGGAGGGGGACGTGGAGCTCTCGGGGGTGCGCGCCGAGCAGATCCTCTGCGAGAGCCCGTCCATCCTGGGCCACGGACGCTGGGACGACCTCACGCACTGGATCGTGGTGGACCGGAACCGCTACGAGCGCTCCCAGAGCGGCGAGGTGGCGTCGGCGGTGGCCCACCTCAACGCGCGCCTGGTGCGGGACGGACTCACGTACGGGCTCATCGGCGTGGGCCGCTGGGGCTCCAGCCAGCCGTGGCTGGGCATTCCGGTGAAGTGGGAGGACATCTCCGGGGCCAGGGTCATCGTCGAGGCCGGCTTCAAGGACTTCCGCGTCACGCCGTCCCAGGGAACCCACTTCTACCAGAACCTGGTGTCCCTGGGCATCGGCTACTTCACCGTGAACGCCGACGCGGGGGAGGGCTTCGTGGACTGGGACTGGTTCGCCGACGCGCCGGCGCTGGATGCCCAGGGCCCGGTGCGCCTCCTCCGTCTCGACGCGCCCGCCGTTACCATCCTCAATGGCCGCGAACGCCGCGGCGTGATCCTCAAGCCGGAAGGGAAGTAGACGCGCGTGCGCATCGTCTCGGGAGTCTGGGCGGGCAAGGAGCTGGTGTCGCCGGGGAAGCGGGTGCGCGCCACCTCGGAGGCGGTCCGCGACCGCTGGATGTCGTACCTGGAGCCGCACCTGGAGGGGGCCCGCGTCCTGGACCTTTTCGCCGGGTCGGGGGCGCTGGGGCTGGAGGCCCTGTCCCGGGGCGCGGCGCACGCGGACTTCGTGGAGGACGCCCCGGTGGCCCTGCACGCCCTCAAGGCGAACGTGGCGGCGCGCAAGTTGCGCGCGCCGAAGCCGGGGGCTCCGCCCACCGCGCGCATGAAGGCCGCGCGCGTGTTCAAGCGCGACGCCATCCCCTTCGTGAACGCCCTCGAGGAGGGGAGCTACGACCTGGCTTTCGCCGATCCACCCTACGGCTCCAGGAAGCTCGACCTGGTCGTGCAGCGGTGGAGAGAGGTGCGCTTCGCCCGCCTCCTGGCGGTGGAGCACGAGGCGGCGCACCCCCTCCCCGAGGGGGGAAAGAAGCTGGACTTCGGCGAGATCGTGGTGACCGTCTTCGGCCTCCCGAGGAAGCGCTCGGGCGCCCCCCGCCGCCCCCGCGGGGCGCCCCGGAGGAGGGAGGGGAAAACCCCTACAGCGGATACCGGCAAACACCCGTCCCGCCGCACCCGAAAACCCCCTCAGGACCGGGGGTAGGCGGCTTGTGACCAAGGGTGCGAGCGGCGGCCGAAGGTGTCATCTTTCGGGACCCTGATTCACCAACCTGCCTGAGGCAGACAGCCGTAGGCGACAGCCACGGAGCTGCCCCCACTCCACCCGAGCGAAACGAGCACAGAGCTATGGCTGCCTACGTGACGAGTCTCATGGAGGACGTGAAGGCCAAGAACCCGGCGGAGCCGGAGTTCCACCAGGCCGTCCAGGAGGTTGCGGAGTCCCTCGAGCTGGTCCTCGAGAAGCGGCCCGAGTACCGGTCCGCCAAGATCCTCGAGCGCATCATCGAGCCCGAGCGGGTGATCCTGTTCCGCGTTCCGTGGGTGAACGACCGCGGCGAGGTCCAGGTGAACCGGGGCTTCCGCGTGGAGATGAACAGCGCCATCGGGCCGTACAAGGGCGGCCTGCGCTTCCACCCGTCCGTCACGCTGGGGATGCTCAAGTTCCTGGCCTTCGAGCAGGTGTTCAAGAACGCCCTCACCACGCTCCCCATGGGCGGCGGCAAGGGCGGCTCCGACTTCGACCCGAAGGGCAAGAGCGACGGCGAGGTCATGCGTTTCACGCAGAGCTTCATGACCGAGCTCTTCCGCCACATCGGTCCCAACACCGACGTGCCCGCCGGCGACATCGGCGTGGGTGGCCGCGAGATCGGCTTCCTCTTCGGGCAGTACAAGCGCCTCGCCAACGAGTTCACCGGCGTCCTCACGGGCAAGGGACTGAACTGGGGCGGCTCGCTCATCCGGCCGGAGGCCACCGGGTACGGCGCCGTGTACTTCGCCGCCGAGATGCTCGCCACCCGCGGCGAGACGCTGGAGGGCAAGGTGTGCCTGGTCTCCGGGAGCGGCAACGTGGCCCAGTTCACGGTGGAGAAGCTCCTCGACTTCGGCGCCAAGCCGGTGACGCTGTCCGACTCGGGCGGCTGCATCTACGACGAGGCGGGCATCGATCGCGAGAAGCTCGCCTTCGTCATGGACCTGAAGAATCACCGCCGCGGCCGCATCAAGGAGTACGCGGACAAGTACAAGAGCGCGGTGTTCACGCCCTTCGACGGCAGCCGGGACCACGACCCGCTCTGGGACCACAAGGCCCAGTGCGCGTTCCCCAGCGCCACGCAGAACGAGATCAACGCCAAGGACGCCAAGAACCTGCTGAAGAACGGCGTCTACGTGGTCTCCGAGGGCGCCAACATGCCCACGGTCCCCGAGGGCGTGGAGCACTTCCTGGACGCCAAGATCCTCTACGGCCCCGGCAAGGCGGCCAACGCCGGCGGCGTGGCCACGTCGGGCCTGGAGATGGCGCAGAACAGCATGCGCTTCGCGTGGAGCCGGGAAGAGGTGGACCAGAAGCTCCACGGCATCATGAAGAACATCCACGCGCGCTGCGTGGCGGTGGCCGACGAGTTCGGCACTCCGGGCAACTACGTGAACGGCGCCAACATCGCCGGCTTCCTCAAGGTGGCCGACGCCATGCTGGACCAGGGCGTGGTCTGAGCCCCGATCCCGACGCCGGGAAGTGACGAGGGGGCGGGCCCGCCGGGCCCGCCCCCTCCGCGCGTCCGGGGGTGGCGTGGAGCGCGTCCGTCAGAACGCCAGCGCCACCGGGAGCGTGATGAGCGCCAGGTAGGCGGCGAAGACCACCAGCATCCAGCGCAGGAACGCCTTCCCGTTCTTCACGCAGGCGGTGGCGCGGGTGGCCCCGAAGGTGAGGAGGCCTCCGGTTGCGAGGGCGAGCGATACGGCGACGGGCGTGGTCATGCCCGGTAATCTACGCCGCCGGACGCCCACGCGAAGGGGGCGGCAGCCGGTTAGATTGAGAGTATCCTCCCGCGCCCTTCCTTCCTGAGAGGATCCATGTCCCAGCCCATGGAGCCCGAGCTTCGCTTTTCGGGCGACGTGCCGGAGGAGACCCACGTGGTGGTCGTCGGCGGAGGGATCGCCGGGACGTCCGCCGCCTACCACCTGGCCACCGCAGGGGTGCGGACGGTCCTGGTGGAGCGGGACCGCATCGGGGAGGGTGCCACCGCCGCCGCGGTGGGCGTGCTCTCACCCCCGCTGCGCCAGCCCTTCGACGAGACGGTGCACTTCCGCGGCGCCGACACGGCACGGCGGATCTGGGAGTTCGCCCTCCGCTCGGTGAAGGGGCTCGGGGAGCTGCTCACGGCCCTGGGGGACGCGAAGGAGGCCGGCCTGGACCTCTCGGGTGGGCACGTGCTGGCCGACGCCCACTCCCTGCACCAGGTGGAGGCGTCGTACCGGGCCCTCGAGGCCGCGGGGCTCCCAGTGGAGTGGATCACCTCCGAGGCGGTGCGGACCCTGGCCCACGGGCGGGGCTTCCTGGGTGGGTACACCATCCAGGGAGGTGGCTGCATCGCACCGGGGCCTACGGCGGTGGCGCTGGCCCGTGCCGCCCGGGACGCCGGAGCCACCGTTCTGGAGGGGGTGGACGTGGACGACGCCCGTCGGACCGAGGGTCGGATGGTGGTGGAGACGGACAAGGGCGACATCCGGACCGAGATGGTGGTCTACGCCACCCACGTGGACTCCCGGCGCTTCTCGTCGTTCCTGGGCGACGAGATCGTGCCCATCCGGGGGCAGGGCATGATCACCGAGGCGGGCGCCCCGGTGTTCAAGGGGTCGTTCTCCACCCACTGGAAGATGAACGTGTGGCGCACCGACGCCGAGGGGAGGCTGGTCCTGGGCGGGTGGCGCCACGACGCGTGGGACCGCTCGTACTGGAAGCTCCGTCCGGAGCTCGACCCCATGCTCCAGGAGAACATCCAGAGCTGGTTCGAGTCCACCTTCCCCGACGCCGCTCCCCTGGCGGTGGCGCGGCGCTGGAGCGGGATCTTCGGGTGGACTGCGGACTATCTTCCCCTGGTGGGGCCGCTTCCCGGGCGCACAGGGGAGCTGGTCATCTCCGGCTTCAGCGGCGGCGGGCTCCCCTTCGCCTTCGAGTCGGGGCGGGTCATCGCGGCCATCGTCGCCGGGACGGAGCCCGTTCCCGGGTCGGAGCTGCTGAACCCCCGCCGCTTCACCTGACGTCCACCCGTTCCACGGAGGAGAGCGAAGGCGCATGGGCGGCACCGGTGTCTTCGTCTCCCTCGCGGAGGAGCTGGCGGCGCTCTTCCGCCGCGGCGTGGACGAGCCCCTCGGAGAGGCGCGCTTCGAGGAGCTCGCCCTGCGGGCCTTCGCGTGGCAGTTCGGGGCCAACCGGGCGTACCGCGGCTTCTGCCTTGGCCGGGGTGCCTCGCCCGAGAAGGTGACGGGGTGGAGGGACGTGCCCGCGGTGCCCACCACCGCCTTCAAGTTCGTGGACCTGGCCTGCTGCGACGCCCCCGCCGAGGCCACCTTCCTCACCAGCGGCACCACCGGGGGCGTCGAGCGCCGGGGGCGGCACCGGGTGGCCAGCCTCGCGTTGTACCGCGCCTCCGCCCTCCCCAACCTGGAGGCCCACCTGGATCCGGAGGGTGAGCGCCCCGCCATCCTGTCCCTCATCCCCTCGCCCCACGTGGCGCCCGAGTCGTCCCTCTCCGCCATGGTGGGCTTCGCGGCCGACGCCTGGGGAAACGGCGTCCGCTGGCTGGGGCACCCCCGGACCGGGACCCACGTGGACGGCTTCGTCCGGGCCTCCGAGGAAGCGGCGGCCGGGGGAGGTGCCACTCTGGTGGCCGGCACCGCGTTCGCCTTCGTACACCTCCTGGAGGGGCTCGCCCTGCGGGAATGGAGCGTTCGGCTCCCCGAGGGGAGCCGGATCATGGAGACCGGAGGGTTCAAGGGCCGCTCCCGGGCCGTGGAGCGGGACGAGCTGTACCGATTCCTCGAGAGCCGTCTCGGGGTGCCCGCGGATCGCGTGGTCAACGAGTACGGCATGACCGAGCTCCTCTCCCAGCTCTGGGAGCCCGTCCTGCGTGTGGGCGCGGAGGGGCGCGGCGTGCACGTGCCCCCGCCGTGGCTCCGCGTCCGCGCCCTCCACCCGTCCACGCTGGAGGAGCTGCCCGAAGGGGAGCCGGGCCTCCTGGCGTTCTACGACCTGGCCAACCTGGGGTCGGTGTGCCACGTCCTGACGCAGGACGTGGGGAGCGTGGGGCCCGAGGGCGTCCGCCTCGCCGGCCGCTCGGAGGGCGCCGAGCCCCGGGGTTGCTCGCTGGCCCTCGAGGAGCTGCTGGCCGCCACGGAGGGCCACCGGTGACCGGCGCCGGTGGCGCGCTCCGCGCCTGGTCGCTCCCCAAGGGCGTCGCGCCACCCCCCGGGTCCCGGCGCATCATCCCGGTGGGCGCCGCCCAGGTGGAGCACCTTCCCGTGGACGCCGACTGGATGCGCGGCCTGACCGCTTCGCTCCGCGCCGCGCGACGGGCCCTCCAGGAACGGTCCGCGGACGAGCTTGCCGGCGTGCTCGGGGGCGTCGGGGCGCGCTTCCTCGACCCCGCCGACCCTCTGCGGCTGAGGGCGCTGGAGACGCTTCCCGGGACGTCGGGGCTCTCGCCGGCCATGGCGTCGGCGGTGCTGGACGGCATGGCGGCCGACTGGACGCCGGAGCGCCTGCGGGAGCTGGTCCGGGCCGACTTCCCCGATCCCGCGGTCCTGGACGGGTTCGTCGCCCGGGGCGACGGGGCCGTCATGGCGCTGGGCCCGGCCCTCTGCGTACAGGTGGTGTCGGGGAGCGTGCCCGGGGTGGGCGCCGCCGCGCTGCTGCGGAGCCTGCTGGTGAAGGCGCCCACGCTGGTGAAGCCCGGGCGGGGGGACGTGGTGCTCCCCGTCCTCCTGGCCGAGGCCATCCGCGCCGAGGATCCCGTCCTGGGCGAGGCGCTGGCGGTGGTGTATTGGCCCGGCGGCGACACGGCGGTGGAGGAGGCCGCGCTGAAGGGCGCCGACGTGGTCACCGCCTATGGCGGAGACGCCGCCGTGGCGGCGCTGCGCGCCCGCACCCCAGTGAGCACGCGCTTCGTCCCCTACCACCACCGCACGAGCATCGGCGTGGTGGGCCGGGCGGGCCTGGCCGGTGGTCGCCGGACGCAGGTGGCCAGCGAGGTGGCGGGGGCCGTGGCGTTCTTCGATCAGAGGGGGTGCGTTTCTCCCCAGCTCCTCTTCGTGGAAGAAGGCGGCGAGGTCTCGCCCGGGGACTTCGCGACGGAGCTGGCCGCGGCCTTCCGCTCCCTGGAGGAGCACCTTCCCGGTGGGACGCTGGACGACGCCGAGGCGTCGGCCGTCCATCAGCTCAGGGGCACGGCCGAGCTCATGGCCGCGTCGGGCTCGGGGGTGGAGGTGCACCATGGGGGTGCGGCCTCGTGGACGGTGATCTACGATCCGGGGTCGGAGCTGGGCCTCGCCTGCGTGGGTCGGGTGCTGCGGGTGAGACCCGTGCCGGCGGTGGAGGCGGTGCCGGGGCTGGTGGCCCCCTTCTCCGACCATCTCCAGACCGTGTCGGTGGCGGGGGTGGGGGACGGGCTGGGCGCGCTGGCGCGGGAGCTGGCCGGCGTGGGCGTGACCCGCATCACCGGCTTCGACGCCACGCCGTTCCCACCGCCCCGCTGGCACCACGACGGGATGGGGGCGCTGGGTGCGCTGGTACGGTGGACCGACCTGGAGATCCGAGCTCCGGGTCGCACGTGACTCCAAGCCAAGGAGACGACGATGGCGCTCATGAAGACGGCCAAGGAGAAGGCGGCGGCCAAGAAGAAGGCCGAGAAGGAGAAGGCCGCGAAGAGGAAGGCCGCCGAGAAGGCCAAGGCGGCCAAGGCGAAGGAGAAAGCCAAGGCCCAGAAGGCCAAGGAGGCCGCCAAGCGGAAGGCCGCCAAGGAGAAGGCGGCGGCCAGGAAGAAGGCCGAAAAGGAGAAGGCCGCCAAGAAGAAGGCGGCCGAGAAAGCCAAGGCGGCCAAGGCGAAGGCCAAGGCCAAGGCGGCCAGGGCGAAGGCGAAGGCGAAGAAGTGATCCGGTGCGGGGCGGGCGCCTGGGCCCGCCCCGGCACCCGGCCTATTCCTCTTCCGGCTGCTGCTCCGCGCGCCACATCACGATCTGACGGCCGCCGTCGGGGTTCTCCTCGACGCGCACCGTGAGCGTGTCGCCTTCGTCGATACCCAGGTCGTCCCGCATGTCCTGGGGGATGGTGATCCGGCCGCCGACACCGACGGAGACGTCACCGTAGTAGAGCGTACGGTAGATGGCCATGATGGGCCTCCTCTCTTCGGGAGCTACAGCCGGGTAATGTACAGGGATCGAGGGCGAAGCGCGACGGATTTCGCGTCATTGAAGGGTTTTCAGCCCCCTCCCGTACACTGATGCAGTGGTTTCCGTGGGCCCTCGGAGACCGAATCTGCCAATGTGGCAGTATTTTGGGCCCTCTCTTCCTCTCCACATCGGGGCGAGCATGAGCGCAGACGGGTATGCCGTGCGCCTGGAGGGCGTCACCAAGCGCTTCGGCAAGCACACCGCGGTCTCGGGTCTGGACCTGGAGGTCCCCCGGGGGACCATCTACGGGCTTCTGGGGCCCAACGGCTCGGGCAAGACCACCACGATCCGCATGATCATGGGGATCCTCCACCCCGACGAGGGCCGGGTGCACCTCCTGGGGAACGACCCGGACACCACCCGGCGCACCAAGGTCGGGTACCTCCCGGAGGAGCGGGGTGTCTACCGGAAGATGAAGTGCCTGGACCTCATCGTCTTCCTGGCCGAGATCCGCGGGGTGCCCCGGAGCGAGGGACGGCGCCGGGGGATGGCGTGGCTGGACCGCCTGGGGCTCCCCGACTGGGCCGACAAGAAGGTCGAGGACCTGTCCAAGGGGATGCAGCAGAAGATCCAGTTCATCGGCACGGTCATCCACGAGCCCGAGATCCTCATCCTGGACGAGCCCTTCAGCGGGCTGGATCCCATCAACCAGGACGTCCTCGAGGAGATCGTCCTGGACTTCCACGCCCGGGGGACGACCATCCTCTTCTCCACCCACCTCATGGACCAGGCCGAGCGCCTGTGCCAGCGGGTCTGCCTCATCTCCCGGTCGAAGAAGGTGCTGGACGCCGACCTCAAGCAGCTCAAGGCGGCCGAGCGGAAAGGCGTGCTGGCGGTGGAGTTCGACGGCCCCGACCGGTGGCTGCAGGGCCCGGAGGTGGCCTCGGTGGAGCCCGTGAACGGGACCTTCCACCTCCACCTCCGCGACGGTGCCGACCACCAGGCCGTCCTAAGGCGCGGAGTGGAGGCCGGAGCCACGATCTACCGCTTCGACCTGGTGGAGCCGCGGCTCCACGAGATCTTCGTACGGCACGCGGGGGCGGCGGCGACGGGTGACGCCGGCGTGCCCCGGACCGCCAACCCGGGAGGTGGACGATGAGGGGGAACGTGTGGGCGGTCATCCGCCGCGAGTACCTCCAGCGCGTACGGTCCAGGTGGTTCATCTTCGCCACGCTGGCGGTGCCGCTCCTCATGCTGGCCAGCATCCTGGTGCCGGGGTACTTCGCCTCCAAAGAGGCGGCGACGAACCGGAAGATCGTGCTCGTCGACCGCACGGGTGCGCTCTACGACCGGCTTTCGAGCAGGCTTGCCGAAGGGGGCTATGCGGTCGAGCGTGCCGAGTGGGACGACAGCGCCGAGGTGACGCTCACCAGGCGGGTGGAAGACAAGCAGATCGCCGGCTTCCTCGTCCTGGACGAGGAGACGCTCCGGCAGGGGACCGCCACCTTCTACAGCGGCGAGCGGCCCTCGCCCCTCCGGTCCCTGGCTCTCAGGCAGGCCACCGTCGGCACGGCCCTCGAGGTGCACCTGGAGCAGCAGGGCGTGGAGGCGGGCCCACTCCTGGGCGGCGGCGACCTCAGGGTGGAGACGCTCGGCACCGACTCGGGCGACCTCTCGGATGGAACGATGATGGTGGGGTTCGTCGGGTCCTTCATCCTCTACATGGTGATTCTGCTGTATGCGGTGGCCGTCATGCGGGCGACGCTCGAAGAGAAGACGAGCCGGATCGTCGAGGTGGTCATCTCGGCCATGGACCCGTGGTACCTCATGCTGGGCAAGATCCTCGGAGTCGGAGCGGTGGGGCTGACCCAGCTCGCGGTGTGGGGTGTGTCGGGCGCGCTGATGATGTCGATGGGGCTTCCCGCGCTCGCGGCGGCACGGCCGGAGCTGGTGTCCCTGACGAGTCTGGGCGACTTCCTGCCCGGCGCGGGAATGCTCCTCCTGTTCGTCGTCCTGTTCGTGTTCGGCTACTTCATCTTCTCGGCCCTCTACGCCGCCGTGGGGTCCATGTGCAACACGGACGAAGAGGCGCAGCAGGCGCAGCTGCCGGTGATGCTGCTGGTGATCATCCCCATCATGTTCTTGTCGCCGGTCCTGAGCAGCCCGGCGTCGCCGATGGCGCGGGCGCTGTCCCTGTTCCCCTTCTTCACGCCCATCCTCATGTGGCCCCGGCTCACCACGGGCGTCGTACCGGCCTGGGAGCTGGGGCTGTCCCTGGTCCTCATGGGGCTCACGGTCGTGGGCGTGGCGTGGGTCGCGGGGAGGATCTACAAGGTGGGCATCCTCATGACCGGCAAGCGGCCCACCCTCCCCGAGCTCTGGAGGTGGGTGCGTCAGGGCTGAGGGGTCGAGGGGGAGCGTCCGGGCCCGGCGGCCACGGCGCCGGTGACGAGGGCGCGCCCCGTCGAGTTGGCGACGAGGCTGGGAGCCCTACGATGGGGGGCCGTCTGCAACCTGACGGCCCCTTTTCCCGTCATACTCCTTGGGCGCCTGTCGCGCCGCGGGTCCATCGTCCGGGAAGACGGCGCCGCATCGAGGCGGCGCCGGCCCGGCTTCGCGTTGCAGGGAGGGGTCGGGCATGGCAGGGTTGAAGCTCGCGGTCCGGACACTGGCGAAGTCGCCGTTCATCACGGCGGTGGCGGTGCTGTCGCTGGCGCTGGGGATCGGCGCCAACGCGGCCATCTTCTCGCTTTTCGACCAGATGCTCCTGAGCTCCCTCCCCGTGCGGGAGCCCGACCGGCTGGTGAACCTGGCGGCGCCCGGGCCCAAGCCCGGCTCCCAGTCGTGCAACCAGGCGGGGGACTGCGACGCCGTCTTCAGCTACGCCATGTACCGCGACCTGGAGAAGGCCGGCGGGCCCTTCGAGGGCCTGGCGGCCCACCGGGCGTTCGGCGCCAACCTGGCTTTCGAGGGGCAGACGCTCTCCGCCGAGGGCATGCTGGTGTCCGGCTCGTACTTCCCCCTCCTGGGCGTGCAGCCGGCCATGGGACGCCTGTTCGGGCCCGGCGACGATCAGAACCCCGGCGAGCACTCCGTCGTGGTGCTCTCCCACCGCTACTGGGCCAACCGGCTGGGCAAGGACCCGTCGGTGCTCAACCAGACGCTCATCATCAACGGGCACCCCATGACCATCGTGGGCGTGGCCGCGGAGGGCTTCGACGGGACCACCCTGGGCTCCCAGCCCGACGTCTTCGTGCCCCTCACCATGCGGGGCGAGATGGAGTCGTGGTTCACCCAGTGGGACAACCGGCGTACCTACTGGGCCTACGTCTTCGGGCGCCTCAAGCCCGGGGTCACGCTGGAGCAGGCCGACCAGGACATCAACAGCGTGTACTCCGCCATCGTCAACGAGGTGGAGGCTCCGCTGCAGGACGGGATGAGCGAGGCGACGCTGACCCGCTTCAAGGAGAAGAAGCTCCTCCTGGAGGCCGGGTACCGGGGCCAGAGCTCCATCCACCGGGAGGCGGAGACGCCGCTGAACATCCTCCTGGGCATCACCGGGGTGGTGCTCCTCATCGCGTGCGCCAACATCGCCAACCTGCTCCTGGCCCGCGGCGCCGGCCGCAGCCAGGAGATGGCCATCCGCGGCTCCCTGGGCGCCAGCCGGCGCCAGCTCATGGGGCAGCTCCTCACCGAGTCGGTGCTCCTGGCGCTGCTGGGCGGCGTCGCCTCGCTGTTCGTGGCGCGGTGGACCCTGGCGCTCATCGGGTCGCTCCTCCCCCCCGACGCCATCTCCACCCTGAAGCTGGAGATCAGCCCCACGGTGGTGGCGTTCACCGGGGTGCTGGCGCTGGGCACGGGCTTCCTTTTCGGGCTCTACCCGGCGCTCCACGCGTCCCGGGCCGACCTGGTCACCATGCTCAAGTCCAGCGCCGGCCAACCCTCGGGAGCCAAGGCCGCCGCCCGCTTCCGGTCCACGCTGGTCACCGCGCAGATCGCCCTCTCCATGGCGCTCCTGGTGGCCGCGGGGCTCTTCATCAAGAGTCTGGTGAACGTGAGCCGGGTGGACCTGGGCCTGCGCACCGACAACGTCGTCGTCTTCGGCATCTCGCCGCTGCTCAACGGCTACGAGCCGGAGCGCACGAGGGCCCTCTTCGAACAGGCGGAGGCGGAGATGGCGGCGCTGCCCGGGGTCACGGGCGTGACCGCCGCGCTGGTGCCCGTCCTCGGCGGGAGCAGCTGGGGGACGGACGTGGCGGTGGAGGGCTTCCAGAACGGCCCCGACATCGACTCCAACGCCCGCTACAACGAGGTGGGCGCGGCGTACTTCAGCACGTTGGGCATGCCCCTCATGGGCGGGCGGGAGTTCGATGCGTCCGACACCGAAGGCGCTCCCAAGGTGGCGGTCATCAACGAGGCCTTCGCCCGGAAGTTCAACCTGGATCTGCGCCAGGCGGTGGGGAAGTTCATGTCCACCAACTCGGGCGCCAGCGGCGACCAGCTCGACATCCAGATCGTGGGGGTGGTGCAGGACGCCAAGTACAACGACGTGAAGGACGCGGTCCCTCCGCTGTTCTTCACGCCGTACCGACAGGACACGCGGCTGGGGTGGATCAACTTCTACGTCCGGACGTCCCTTCCCACCGATCAGCTCATGCGCGCCATCCCCGACGTGTTCCGGCGCCTCGACCCCAACCTCCCGGTGGAGGACCTGAAGACGCTGGAGCAGCAGGTGCGGGAAAACGTCTTCCTGGATCGCATGATCAGCACGCTGGCGTCGGCCTTCGCCGCCCTGGCCACGCTGCTCGCGGCCGTTGGGCTCTACGGCGTGCTGGCCTTCACCGTGGCGCAGCGCACCCGGGAGTTCGGCGTGCGCATGGCCCTGGGCGCCGGCTCCGACCGGCTCCGCGGCATGGTGCTGAAGCAGGTGACGCGCATGTTCGTCATCGGCGGCATCATCGGCGTGGCGGCCGCCCTGGCCCTGGGCAAGGCCGCCCAGTCGCTGCTCTTCGGCCTGGAGGGCAACGACCCGTGGGTGGTGGTGGTGGTGGCCGTGCTGCTGGGGGGCGTCGCGCTGGGGGCGGGGTACATGCCGGCCCTGCGGGCATCGCGGACGGACCCGATGCAGGCGTTGCGGTACGAGTAGCGCGCTTTGGGGTACGGGCGCCCGGCGGCACCCTCCCCCGCGGGAATCGCGCGGACGCGCTTTGGGGTACGGGCGACCGGCGGCACCCTCCCCCGCGGGAATCGCGCGGCCCCGTTACCCACACGGTTCCAGACGTGAGTGACCGGGGCCTTGCTGCGCTGCGCCGGGCCGACCATTTCCCGGCGCAGAGCTTCCCTCGGGGGAGGGTGCCGCCGGTCGCCCTACCTTCGCGGACCTGACCGGGGCCTTGCTGCGCTGCGCCGGGCCCACCATTTCCCGGCGCAGAGCTTCCCCCGGGGGAGGGTGCCGGCGGGCGCCCTATCTTCGCGGACCGGGGGGGTGGGGCCTCGACATCGCGGTTCGGCCGTCCCAGGTTCGGCGAACGAACTCCGGGACGGGGAGGAGCCATGCGGTGGGTCGTTGTCGGGTTGGTGCTGGGCCACGCCGTCGCGGCGTGCGGAGGAGAGGGCGGCGTGCCCTCCACCTACACGATCCGAGACAGCGCCGGCATCCAGGTGATCGAGAGCACCGACGCTGCGTGGGGCGCCGTGCCTGCCTGGTCGGTGAGCGCGCAGCCCACGACCAGGATCGGAAGCGTCGAAGGCGCCGAGGCAATCCGCTTCCACAGGATTACCTCGGCGACGCGCCTGGGGGACGGCCGCCTCGTCGTCGGAGACGCGGGGAGCGGACAGGTCCGGATCTTCGCACCCGACGGCACGCACGAGTCCACGCTGGGATCGTTGGGCGACGGGCCCGGTGAGTTCCGCTCCATCCGTTCGCTGGACGCCCACGGCGATTCGATCGTGGTGTTCGATCCCGGACTCTCCCGCGTCACGGTGTACCGCCTCTCCGGCGAGGTCGTCACGACGTGGAACGTCGGTCTGGCAAACGGGCCTGTCCCCATGGCCCTTTCCGAGCTGAGGTTCCTGGAGACCGGACAGGCATTCGGCATGGACGGCATGAGCATGGTCGCGGGGTCCGGTCCCGGCTTGGCAAGGGATACCGCTTTCTTCTTCGAGCTCCGTGAGGGCACCCCCTGGCGCGAGGCCATCGCGGCGGTGCCCGGTCCGTGGACGGACGTCGTGGAGCTGGAAGGGCAACTCGCCGGACGGCACCAGGCGCTGACGAGCCAGCCCAGCTGGGATGCGCAGGCCAGCTCGATCTACACGACCGCGGGGGATGCCTTCGAGTTCAGGATCCACGACCCCACGGGGGCGGTGACCCGCCTCGTGCGCCGCGCCCAGCCCGCTCCGCCCGTCACTCGTGCGGATGCCCAGGCATGGAAGGACGCGCTGCTCGAGCCCGCCCCCGAGGCCCAGCGCGCGATGATGCGTCCCATGCTCGAGGCCTTCCATATGCCGGCGACGCTTCCCGTGTATGCCAGCCTGATCGTCGACGCGGAGGGTCACGTGTGGCTGGGCCGCTTCATCGCGCCGGGTATGGCTTCCCCGTCGGAGTGGGATGTCTACGCTCCGGACGGTGTCTACCTGGGGGCGGTCGCGACGCCCCCGGGGCTGCGCGTCCTCGAGATCGGCACGGACTACGTGCTCGGGAAGTGGACCGACGAGCTGGACGTGGAGTACGTGCAGCTTCATCGGCTCGAGAGGACCCGGGAGGGATAGGGGGAGCGGTTGGGGCACGGCCGCGGACCGGACGGAGGGCGGGTGAAGCGAGTTCCCCACCACCCAAGGTCCGCGAAGGTAGGGCGACCGGCGGCACCCTCCCCCGAGGGAAGCTCTGCGC
>BTVB01000027.1:55708-63483 GCA_045863275.1 Gemmatimonadota bacterium | reverse complement strand
TCCTGGGGCCCGCTCCTCACCCTGCGCGCCGGCGCGCTGCGCCGCATCTCCCGACGCCTGAGGGCCATGCGCCCCACCTGGGAGCGGAACCGCCCCCGGCGCGCCGGCCACGACGAACCCGACTTCTGGAGCCGCATGCCCATGCGCCCCGACGACCTCTTCTACGCCGTGCGCCGCCTCGTGCGCGCCCCGGGCTTCACGCTGGTGGCGGTCCTCTCGCTGGCGCTGGGCATCGGCGCCAACACCGCCATGTTCAGCGTGGTGAACGCCGTGCTCCTGCGGCAGATCCCCGTGGAGCGGCCCCGGGAGCTGGTGGAGGTCTACACGTCCGAGTCCGACGGATACCCGTATTCCACGTCGTCCTACCCGGACTTCAGGGAGATGCGGGGCCTCACCGACGTCTTCGAGGGCGTGGTGGGGACGCGGACCTTCCTCGCCCGGGTCGAGCGGGGCGACGAGCCGGTCATGGCGTTCGGGGAGATGGTGTCGTGGGACTACTTCCAGGTGCTGGGCGTGCCCATGCACCTGGGGCGCTCCTTCCTCCCCGAGGAGGACGCAACACCCGGGACGCACCCGGTCACCATCCTCGGCTACCGCACCTGGGTGAGCGACTTCGGCGCCGACCCGGGGGTGGTGGGCCGGACCGTCCGCCTGAACGGGAGCCCGTACACCGTGGTCGGCGTCGCCCCCGAGGCGTTCACCGGCTCCATGCCGGTTCTGGTCACCGGGTTCTACGCGCCCCTCATGATGACGAACCACCTCATGGGGAGCCTCACCAACGACCAGCTCGACCACCGGGGGAGCCGGAGCATGTTCGTGAAGGCACGCCTCCGGGCCGGCGTCACCGTGGAGCAGGCCAACGTCGCGCTGGCGTCGCTGGCCGCCGGCCTCGCCGAGGCCCACCCCCGGTACAACGAGGCGCGCACGATGACCGCGCTCCCCTCCGGCGACGTGGCGCTCCACCCGCTGGTGGACCGGGCGCTGAAGCCGGTGGCGGCTCTGCTGCTGGCGGTGGTGGGACTGGTGCTCCTCATCGCCTGCGCCAACCTGGCGTCGTTCCTGCTCGCCCGGGCCGAGGACCGGCGGAAGGAGATCGCCGTGCGCCTGGCCCTGGGGGCGGGGCGGGGGGCACTGGTACGCCAGCTCCTGACCGAGACCACGCTCCTCGCCGTCCTGGGTGGGGCCGCGGGCGTCGTCCTGGCCGACTGGACGCTGGGCATCCTCATGGCGTTCAAGCCGCCGCTGCCCATCCCCGTGGACCTGGACGTCTCCCTGGACCGGAACGTGCTCTTCTTCACCGCGGCGGTCTCCCTGTTGGCCGGCGTCTTCTTCGGCCTGGCGCCGGCGTTGCAGGCCACCAACCCCGACGTGGCCCCCACGCTCAAGGACGAGGCGGGCCGCACGGGCAAGCCCGGGCGCTTCAACTTGCGCAACGGGCTGGTGGTGGTGCAGGTGGCCTTCTCCTTCGTCCTCCTCATCGGTGCCGGCCTCTTCGTGCGCTCCCTGCAGAAGGCCCAGCTCATCGACCCCGGCTTCTACACGGGGGCGGGAGCGCTGGTCTGGCCCATGGTGGAGCTGTCGGGCTACGAGACCGAGGAGGCCCAGCTGGACTTCGCCGTCCGGGCCACGGAGCGGCTCCTGGCCCACCCCCTCATCGAGGAGGTGGCCATCACCGACAGGATCCCGCTGGGAGCGGGCGTACAGACCCGGGGATACCGCCTCCCCGACGTGCCCTCCGACAGCCCCGACGGCCGCACCGACGTGGACAACGCGTCGGTGAGCCCCTCGTACTTCGAGGTCATGGAGGTGCCCATTCTCCGGGGGAGGGCCTTCACCCGGGAGGACGAGGAGGGCGAGAGGGTGGTGGTGGTGAGCCAGGCCTTCGCCGACCGGTTCTACCCGGGCCGCGACGTGCTGGGCATGGTCTTCGACGCCGAGTCGGACGAGCCCAAGCGCATCGTCGGCATCGCCGCCGACTCGAAGGTGCGCACGCTGGGCGAGGATCCACGCCCCTACGTGTACGAGATGGCGAGCCAGAGCGGCGGCTTCAGCTCGCAGTACGTCGTCCGGGGGCAGGGGAGCAGCATGCAGGTCCTCGCCGCTGCCCAGCAGGTCTTCGACGAGCTCGACCCCGACCTGGTCTACTTCGAGAGGAAGACGATGGAGGAGCACCTGGGGCTCATGCTCTTCCCCCCGCGCATGGCGGCACTCCTGCTGGCGGTGTTCGGAGGCCTCGCGCTCGTGCTGTCGGCGGTGGGCATCTACGGCGTGGTGAGCTACGCCGTGGCCAGGCGCACCCGGGAGCTGGGCATCCGCATGTCCCTGGGCGCGACGGCCCGGGACGTGGTGGCCATGGCCGTCGGCGGTGGGATGCGCCTCGTGGCCGTCGGCGGGACGCTGGGCATCGTCATGGCCGCGGCGGTCACCTGGTCCATCTCCGGCTTCCTCTACGGCGTCGGACCCACGGACCTGGCCACCTTCGCCGCCATCCCCCTCCTTCTCACGGGCGTGGCGCTGGTGGCCGCCTTCGTGCCGGCGCGGCGCGCCAGCGCCGTGGACCCGGTGACCGCGCTGCGGAGCGAGTGAGGGGGGAGGGGGCGGAACCACCGCCGCTCCGGGGCGTTATCTTGTGACATGGACCACACCCGCCGAATCCGCCGCACGGGTTGGCTCGCGTGCGCCGGGCTCCTGGCCACCGCGCTCGCGGCGAGCTCCGCCGCCGCCCAGACGCCCTGGCTCCTCCGCGGCCATCTCCTCGACGCCCAGACCCGCACGCCGGTCTCCGGCGCCTACGTCGCCCTCCAGGGCGTGGGGCGGGGCGTCCTCAGCGACTCCACCGGCTACTTCGCCCTGCCGGTGCCCCGCTCCGACTACTTCGTCATGGACGTGCGCCAGCTCGGCTACCGCGACTTGAGCATGACCGTGGCCGCCGAGTCCGCCGCCGAGCCCCTCCTCTTCCAGCTCGACCCCGACCCGGTGGAGATCGAGGGGCTCGAGGTCCTGGTGAAGCGCTTCGAAGACCGGCGCCGGGGGCCCTTCGGCGCGGTGGACGTCATCACGGCGCCCGAGCTCCTCCACTCTCCCGACGGCGCGGCCTCCGACCTCGTCCGCCGTGTGGTCCCCTTCGCGCGGCCCTGCGACCCCATCAACGGGCGGGAGGAGGACCTGTGCATCAACGCGCAGGGGAGGGTGACCCCCCTCTCCATCTGCGTGGACAACCGCCAGGTCCTGGAGAACATGTCCGAGCTGGAGCACGTGGACCCTCGAGGCCTCTACATGGTGGAGGTCTTCCGGCGCGGGGGTCAGGTGCGGATCTACACCCGGGGCTACATCGAGCGCCTGCTGGCCACGGGGGAGGAGGTCCCGCCCCTCTCCTTCGGCTGCGGCATGGTGAGCCTCCCCGGCGCCCCCATCGGCGGCTGACGGCCGCGCCCAAAACAAATCGAGGCTCCCCCTCGTAAGGCCTTTCGAGGAGGCCCGGCGCGTGGGCGCCGGGCGTCGTTCCGGAGTGGAGGACGAGGAGGGGGCATGTACGACGAATTCGAACGGGCCATGACGGGGCGGGCGCCTCGGCGCGGGATGTCCGTTCTGGGATGGCTGGCCGCGGGCTTCGCTTTCCTGGTGGTGGTGGGGGTGGTGGGGGTGGGCTTCGCCATGAATCAGGCGGTGCACCGCTTCGAGGACTTCGCACGGGACTTCGACGTGGGCCGGGAGCTGTCGAGGCTCTCGCAGCTCGCCGACCTGGAGCCCCAGACCCGCCTCATCGCCATGGACCCCGACGCGGGCCTGGACTTCCTGGAGACGCTGGACGCCGGTGACCCGGCCGATGCCTTCGTCCGGGAGATGGTGAAGGGGAACCTGGACCTGGTGGACGGCCAGCCCTTCCGCCGGATCGGGCGGGTGGCGGGCGACGTGAGGGACAAGGCCACCGTCCACGCCGACCGCGGCGACGTCCAGATCCGCCTCGACCGCCGCGACGGCGGCGGGTCGCTGGTCATCGCCTCCGGCGGCGAGGAGACGCGCTTCGACCTGGTGAAGGGCGACAACGGCGGCTTCCTCACCATCGACGGGCCCGACGGCCGCACCCGAATCGACCTGGTCGGCCAGGGCGAGGGCGGGTACCTGAGCGTCGAGTCGGAGGACGGCAACGTCCGCTTCGACCTCCAGAAGCGCGGGGAGGGGGCCGAGCTCCTCATCTCCAGCGACGACGGCACCGCCCGCCTGGGCGTGGGGGACGGCGCCGATGACATGCCGGGCTGGGTCGCGGGGATGAGTGGCTTCCCCGAGACGCCCCGCCCGGTCTACTCCCTGGACAGCGCCGACGGCGCGCTGGGGGCGGTGACGTGGAGCGCCGCCGAGTCGCCCGCCGAGACCCTGGCCCGCTACAAGGACGCGCTGGAGTCTCGGGGGTACGAGCTCAGGGACCGGTACCGGAGCACCGCCGAGGGCGCCGACGAGGGTGCCTTCTGGGCGCGCAGCGAGAGCGAGGGCCGCATGGTCTTCGTGGTGGCGCACCAGGAACGCGGCCGTACGCAGGTCCTCCTGGGGTACGGCGAGCGTCGCTGAGGTCCGCGATCCGCGTACGCCCGCTGTGACGGGGGCGGCACCCATGGGGGTGCCGCCCCTCGTCGTTTCCGACCCTGAAACCCCCGGAGGCACCCTCCCGTAGGGCCCCTATGTAGAAAACTCCACATCAGGGAGGGAGGGGAGATGGCGGCGTTCCGCATGACCCAGGTCACCGCGTTGGTGCTCCGAGCCGTCGCGGCGGGACACGCCCACGGCTTCGACGTCATGGAGGCGTGCGGCGTGCCCAGCGGAACGGCGTACCCGGCGCTCCGGCGCCTGGAGCGGGCGGGCCTCCTCCGCTCCCGTTGGGAGAAGGCGGAGGTTGCGCGCGCCGAGGGGAGGCCCCGCAGGCGCACGTACGAGCTGACGGCCGAGGGACGGCGGGCGCTGGCGGAGGCCGAGGCCAAGCTGGCCGAGGTGCGTCGCGTGCTGGAGGAGCTGCCCGCCTCGAGGGCCCGGGAGGCGTGATGGACGCCGCGCGGCTGTGGGTGCGGCTGGTCTCCGTCCTGGTTCCGGGACGGGACCGGGAGGAGTGGGTGGAGGAGTGGGACGGCGAGCTGGCCGCCCACCACGGGACGATGACGCACGCGTGGGGCGCGCTGCCCGACGCGTGGACCATGAGAACGGAGGGGTGGACGATGGAGGGTATGCTCAGGGACGTGCGTGCGGCGGTGAAGGCGCTCTCGCGCAAGCCGTTCTTCACCGCGCTGGCGGGGATCACCCTGGCGGTGGGGATCGGGGCCAACACGGCCATCTACAGCGTGGTGGACGGCGTGCTTCTGGATCCGCTCCCCTTCCCGGAGAGCGACGCCATCGTGTCCATGAACCACACGGCGCCGGGCATGGGCGTGCCGGTAGTGCCCCAGTCGGAGGGCACGTACCTCCACTACCTGGACGGGATGCGCACGCTGTCGGCCTTCGCGGTCTTCACCGACGACAACGTGAACCTCCTCACGAACGGCGAGCCGGAACGGGTCCGGGCCGCCGTCGTCACGGAGCAGTTCTTCGACGTCCTGGGCGTCCAGCCCATGCTGGGGCGCGCCTTCCTGCCGGGGGAAGACCGGGACGGCGCCGAGCCGGTGGCCCTCCTGGGCTACGGGCTCTGGCAGCAGTCCTTCGGCTCGGACCCGTCGGTGGTGGGGCGCGTCGTGGAGATGGACGGGGTGATGAGGCGGGTGGTGGGCGTCATGCCCGACGGCATCGACGTCCCCAGCCAAGCGTCGCTCTGGCTGCCCATGACCATCGACGAGGCCGACCCGGACCTGGGGTCCTTCGGCAGGCTCGGCGTCGGACGGCTCGCTCCCGGCGCCACCGTGGTGTCGGCCAACGCCGAGATGCAGGAGCTGCTCTACCGGTTCGCCGACGCCCACCCCGAGGAGCTCTCCCGGGAGGTGCTGGAGCAGATCGGGCTCCGCCCCGACGTGAAGCCCCTCAAGGACCTCTACGTGTCCGACGTGCGCCAGGCGCTCTGGATCCTGCTGGGCACGGTGGGCTTCGTCCTCCTCATCGCGTGCGCCAACGTGGCCAACCTCTTCCTGGTGCGCGCCGAGGGACGTCTCAGGGAGCAGGCGCTGCGCACCGCGCTGGGGGCGAGCCGTGCCGACATGGTGCGCCAGTACCTGGCCGAGAGCGTGACGCTGGCGCTGGGGGGCGGGCTCCTGGGCCTGGGCCTCGCCCAGCTGGGCGTCCAGGGGCTGCTCCGCATGGCGCCGGTGGCGGTGCCCCGGGCCTCGGAGATCGGCATCGACGGGAGCGTGCTCCTCTTCACGCTGGTGATCTCGGTGGCGGCGGGGCTCCTCTTCGGGCTCTTCCCCGTGCTGGGCTACACCCGCCCGGACCTCTCCGCGGCGTTGAAGGAGGGCGGGCGCGCCTCCACGGGCGGGAAGGAGCGTCACCGGCTGAGGAGCGCCCTGGTGGTGGCCCAGGTGGCGCTGGCCCTGGTGCTCCTGGTGGGCTCGGGGCTCATGGCCCGCTCCTTCGCGGCGCTGCGCAGTGTGGACGCGGGCTTCGAGTCCGCCGACCGCATGGCGTTCCGCCTCTCGCTCCCGTCGGCGGAATACCCCGACGCCGAGACCACCCGCGTCTTCCACAGGAGCCTGCGGGAGCGCCTCGCCGCCATCCCCGGCGTGCAGAGCGCGGCGCTGACGTCGGCCATCCCGCTGGAGGAGACGAAGAACGCCAGCCCCATGGAGGCGGAGGACCAACCCCTCCCCGAGGGTCAGCTCGGGCCGCTGGTGAACTGGCGACAGGTGAGCCCAGGGTACTTCGCGACAATGGGCATCGACCTGGTGGACGGGCGTGAGCTCACCGCCGACGACGGGGCCGACGCGGTGCGCGCGGTGGTCGTCAGCGAGGGCACGGCCCGCACCTTCTGGCCCGGGGAGAGCGCGGTGGGCAAGCGCATCCGCTCCCAGGGGAGCACGAACGCCGGATGGGAGGTGGTGGGCGTGGCCCGGGACGTGCGCTTCGAGAACCTGAACCGCGAGCCCGAGCCCCTCATGTACTTCCCGCTCATTGCCGGCGACGCCGACGATCCCACGCCCACGCGACAGCTCGCCGCCGTGATCCACGTGGCCGGCGGCGACCCGCTGGCGTTGGTGGAGGCGGCGCGGCAGGCCCTGCGTGACGTCGACCCGCGCCTCCCCATGGTGGACCCCACCACCGTGGAGCGCATCACCCGCGACGCCATGGCGGCCACGTCGTTCACCGTGGTGTTGCTCGGCATCGCCGCGGGCATCGCGCTGCTCCTGGGCACCGTGGGCATCTACGGCGTCATCTCGTATGTGGTGAGCCGACGGACGCAGGAGATCGGCGTGCGCATGGCGCTAGGGGCCCCCGCGGCCCAGGTGCTCCGCGAGGTCGTGGGGCAGGGGATGGTGCTCACCGGCGTGGGCGTCGGCGTGGGGCTGCTGGGGGCATGGGGCGTAAGCCGAGTCCTGGTCACGCTCCTCTACGGCGTGTCCGCCACCGACCCGCTGACCTACGGCGCCACGGCGCTGGTGCTCGGCGGGGTGGCCACGCTGGCTTCGTGGCTCCCGGCGCGGCGCGCGGCGCGGGTGGACCCGGTGGTGGCCCTCCGGGCGGAATAGGCCACGAGACGCTACCGCGGGGAGGGCTCTCTGCCTATTCTTGGAAAACGCCGGCGCCGCCCCGGCCCGGTCCGGGGGGGCGCGTCCGCCTCCACAGGTGAGACGCGCCAGCTGGACGAG
>BTVB01000027.1:24251-55698 GCA_045863275.1 Gemmatimonadota bacterium | reverse complement strand
TCTTCTGTGCCCCCCCGCGCGCCCCCCCCGCGCGGGGGGGGGCCCCCCGCTTCCGCATCCTCAGGTGAGACGCTCATGCTGGACGAGATCAAGAACAGGATCGAACACGAGATCGCGCATCTCCTGGAGGAGCTCAACGTGGAGCTCCCCCAGCGCATCAAGACCGCCCTCGAGCACGGTGATCTCCGGGAGAACGCCGAGTACAAGTCGGCGAAGGAGCGGCAGGAGTTCGTCCAGGCGCGCCTCAACCACCTGACCAAGCGCATGGGCGAGCTGAACAAGATCGACCTGAAGGAGATGCCCTACGACAAGGTGGGCTTCGGCTCCCGGGTGAAGATCCGCGACCTGGACATGGGGGAGGACTTCGACTTCACCATCGTCGCCGGCGACTTCATCGACCTCGACGCCGGGCACGTGTCCCTGGCCTCGCCCATCGGCAGGGGGCTCCTGGGCGCCAAGGCGGGGGAGGAGGTGAGCGTGCATCTCCCCGCGGGGGCGCGCCGCTACAAGATCCTGGACCTGACCACGCTCCCCCAGCAGCTCGACGCCGGCGCCCAGAGCTGAGGCGCTCCGCCGGAACAAGGCCGCCTCCGGGGGGTTCGGGGTGTCCCGACCCTCCGGAGGCCTCTTCATGTCCCCCCACTCCCCCGAGTCCGCGCCTCCTGCCCTGGAGCTCCAGGGCCTGCGGAAGGGATACATGGAGGGAGGGCGCACCCACGTGGTCCTCGACGGCGTGGAGGCCCGGGTGGCCGCGGGGGAGCGCGTGGCCATCCTGGGCCCGTCGGGCTCGGGGAAGTCCACGCTCCTCAACCTCATCTGCGGCATCGACCTTCCCGATGCCGGCTCCGTCCGGGTGGCGGGCACGGACCTGACGGCCCTCGGCGAGCGGGAGCGCACCCTCTTCCGCCGCCACCGGGTGGGCTTCGTCTTCCAGTTCTTCAACCTGCTCCCCACCCTCACCGTCCTGGAGAACCTGCTGCTGCCCGTTGAGCTGAAGGGGGAGGTGGGGCCCGCCGAGGAGGCGCGGGCCCGTGACCTCCTGGCGAGGGTGGGCCTGGAGGAGCGCGCCGACGCGTTCCCCGACCGCCTCTCGGGTGGGGAGCAACAGCGCGTCGCCGTGGCCCGGGCGCTGGTGCACCAGCCCGACCTGGTCCTGGCCGACGAGCCCACGGGGAACCTGGACGAGGACACGGGAGCGAGGGTGGCCGACCTCCTGGACGAGCTGGTCCGCCGCGACGGGCGCACGCTTGTGGTGGTGACCCACTCCCGGGAGCTGGCCGCGCGCATGGACCGGGTGCTCCGCGTGCACCACGGCCGGCTGGAGGAGAGCCGGGCGTGAGGCTCCTGGCGCGGGCCAGCCGACGCCATCTCCTGCGCCACCCGGGGCAGCTCGCCCTCTCGGTGCTGGGCGTGGCGCTGGGCGTCGCGGTTGTGGTGGCCGTCGACCTGGCCGTCCAGAGCTCCAGGGAGGCGATGCGCGTCTCCACGGAGACGGTGGCGGGCCGGGCCACCCACGCGGTGACGGCGGCGCCGGGGGGCGTGGACGAGGCGCTCCTCGCCGTGCTCCGCGTCGAGGCCGGCGCGTGGGAGACGGCCCCCGTGGTGGAGGGGATCGCCACGAGCCCGGCCCTCCCGGGCATGGCGCTGCGGGTGCTGGGCGTGGACCCCTTCTCGGAGGGGCCCTTCCGGCCGTACCTGGCCGGGGGCGGCCCGGGGGTGGACGTGTCCGCCCTCCTCACCGTGCCCGGGGGCGTGGTCCTTTCCTCGCCGACGGCGGCGGACGCGGGGGTGGCGCCGGGGGACTCCCTTCCGGTGCGGGTGGAGGGGCGGGACCGGCGTCTCCCGGTGGTGGGGCTCCTGGAGCCCGCCGACCGGATGGCGCGCCTGGGAATGCGGGACCTCCTGGTGCTCGACGTCTCGTCGGCCCAGGAGATCCTGCGCCGGGAGGGACGCCTGGACCGCATCGACGTGAGGGTTCCGCCGGGCGAGGCCGGCGACACGCTGCTGGCTCGGGTGGCCGCCCTCCTTCCCGAGGGCGTCCGGGTGGGGGAGCGGGGGACGCGGGCGGCGGCGCTGGCGGGCATGATCCGCGCCTTCGACCTGAACCTCACCGCGCTGAGCCTGCTGGCGCTGGTCTTCGGCATGTTCCTCATCTACAACGCCATGACGTTCTCCGTCGTGCAGCGCCGCGAGCTGCTGGGCGGGCTCCGCGCGCTGGGCGTGACGCGCCGGGAGCTGGTGGCGGGCATCCTGCGCGAGGCGGCGTGGATCGGTGCGGCCGGGGCGGTGGGGGGCGTGGCGCTGGGTGCCGTCATGGGCCGGGGCCTGGTGCGCATGGTCACTCGCACCATCAACGACCTGTACTTCGTCGTCTCGGTGGAGGGCCTGTCCGTCCCGCCGGCGGTGCTCCTGAAGGGCCTGGCGCTGGGGCTGGGAGCCACGCTCCTGGCGGCGCTGCCCCCGGCGCTGGAGGCCGCCGCCGCGCCTCCCCGGGTGGCCCAGCTCCGCTCGGCGGTGGAGTCGGCGGCGCGCCGCGCGGTGCCCCGGGCCGCGGCGGCGGGACTCATCCTCTTCGGGGCGGGCGGGCTCCTCCTGCTGGTTCCGACGCGTGCGCTGGTGGTGAGCTTCGCGGCGCTCTTCCTGGTGATCCTGGGCATGGCGCTCCTCACGCCCCTGGGGACGGTGGCGCTGGTGGGGGTGGCCCGGCCCTGGCTGGCCCGGGGCGCGGGCGTCCTGGGGACCATGGCGTCGCGGGGGGTGGTGACGGCCCTCTCCCGCACCGCCCCGGCGGTGGCGTCCCTGGTGGTCGCCGTCTCGGTGACGGTGGGCCTCGGCATCATGATCCAGAGCTTCCGCGGCACGCTCACCCGCTGGCTGGGGGCCACGCTCCAGGCCGACGTGTACGTGTCCCTCCCCTCCTCCCAGGCGTCCCGTGCCGAGGGAACGCTGGACCCCGCGGCGGTGGACGCCCTCACGTCCCACCCCTCCCTGGCGGGCTGGAGCACGTACCGCGGCGTGGAGCTCATGGACCGGGCCGGGCCCCTGCGCCTGGTGGCGCTGGACCTCCATCCCCGGGGGGAGGCGTCCTTCGACTTCCTCGAGGGCGGTGGGGCGGCGGCGTTCACGGCCTTCCGCGAGGAGGGGGCGGTCCTCGTGTCCGAGCCCTTCGCCTACCGGCGGGGCCTCGCCGTGGGAGACACCCTCGCGCTCCCGGGGGCAAGGGGGGAGGGGCGATACCCCGTGGCCGGGGTCTTCTACGACTACGGGTCCGACCAGGGCGTGGTGATGATGGCGCGGGCGGCGTACGACCGCGCCTTCGACGACGACGGCGTCACCTCGCTGGGCCTCTTCCTGGGCCCGGGCGCCGACCCCGACGCGGTGGTGCGGGAGCTCACGGCGTCGGTGCCTCCGGGTCAGGCGGTGGTGATCCGCACCAACGTGGCGCTGCGCGATGGCTCCCTGGAGGTCTTCGACCGGACCTTCCGGGTCACGGCGGTGCTGCGCCTCCTCGCCTTCGTGGTGGCCTTCGTCGGCGTGCTCAGCGCCCTCATGGCCCTGGAGCTGGAGCGGGTCCGGGAGCTGGGCGTGCTCCGCGCCAACGGCCTCACGCCCCGGCAGGTGTGGACGCTGGTCACCGCGCAGACGGGGCTCATGGGCGCCGTGGCCGGCGTCCTGTCGGTGCCGGTGGGGCTGGTGTTGTCGTGGGTCATGATCCACGTGGTGAACAAGCGCTCCTTCGGATGGACGCTCCGCATGGAGGTGGGCCCGGACGTCCTCGTCCAGGCGGTGGGACTGGCCCTGGTGGGGGCGCTGCTCGCGGGCCTCTATCCCGCGTGGCGCATGTCGAGGACGTCGCCGGCGGCGGCGCTCCGGGGCGAGTGAGCATGGGGCCCCTCCCGCGGATGGCACTGGCCGCATTCGCGGCCGTGGCGCTGGCGTGCGCCGAAGAGGCGCGCCTCCCCCGGGCCACTCTGGACCTGAAGGAGACGCTGGGCGGCGCCGACACGGTGGGCTTCGCCCGCGCCGCGGGGCCCCGGGACTTCGCCTTCCCCGCCGACCACGGCCCCCACCCGGCCTTCCGCAACGAGTGGTGGTACGTCACGGGGAACCTGGAGGACGCGGAGGGGCGCGCCGTGGGGTTCCAGCTCACCTTCTTCCGCACGTCCCTCTCCCCCCGGGAGCGGGAGGGCACCTCCGCGTGGGCGACGAACCAGGCGTACATGGCCCACTTCGCCGTCACCGACGAGGCGGGGGGCCGTTTCCACGCCTTCGAGCGCTTCGCCCGGGGCGCCGTGGGGCTGGCCGGCGCCCGGGCGGACCCGTTCCGCGTCTGGGTGGGCGACTGGTCGCTGTCCTCCACCGGCGGCGGCGGCGCGGCCCCCGGCGCCGACCCCACCTTCCCCCTGCGGCTGAGCGCACGGGACGGAGACGTGGCCCTCGACCTGGTCCTCCAGGAGGGAAAGCCCCGCGTCCTCCAGGGGGAGGCGGGCCTGAGCCGAAAAGGGCCCGAGGCGGGGAACGCGTCTTACTACTACTCCCACTCCCGCCTGCCTGCCGCGGGCACTGTGGTCCTCGGAGCGGATACGCTGCGCTCCACCGGGTCGGCGTGGCTCGACCGGGAGTGGAGCACGTCGGCGCTCTCCGAGGGGATGGTGGGGTGGGACTGGTTCGCGCTCCAGCTCGACGACGGCTGGGAGCTCATGGTGTATGCGCTCCGCCGGGAGGACGGCACCGCCCACCCCCTCTCCGAGGGCGTCCTCGTGGACCCGACGGGCGCTCCCACCCGATTGGCGTGGGGGAGGGACGTCGCGCTCACGCCCACCGGGCGATGGGCGTCATCCCTGGACGGGGCCGTCTACCCGTCGGGCTGGCGCGTCCGGCTCCCGGCCCTGGGCTGGACCCTGGACGTGACGCCCGTGCTCCCCGACCAGGAGCTGGACCTGGCCTTCCGGTACTGGGAGGGAGCGGTTCGCGTGGAGGGCGAGGCGGCGGGGCGGCCCCTCTCCGGCCGGGGCTACGTGGAGCTCACCGGCTACGCGGGGACGCGCCCCCAACGTTAGGCCGCGCCGCCGCCTGGGGGCGCCCCGGCCTCACCGGAGCTTGCGGATCTCCACGCGCCACAGCTCGGGGCCCTGCTCCAGGTACGTCCACGCGAAGGCGTCGGCGCGCTCGGCCATGAACTGGTACCGCAGCGGCACGGGGTCGTGGTCGTTGAGGAGCACGAACGCCGACCCGGGCTCCAGCGCGTCGAAGGTGGAGAAGATGGTGGGGTGCTTCTCCCTGGACGGGAGGAGACGCACGTCCAGCACCGGGAGGGGGCCGGCCCGCCGGATGAAGACCCGCACCAGGTCGGTCTGCTCCTCGCGGACGGTGTGCTGGTAGCCCCGGCGCTCCAGCTCGGGCAGGAGGAAGCGGGGCACCCTTTCGTTGAGCTGCACGAGGGTGTGGCCGTCGGGAAGCGTCTCCAGGGCCGCCAGCGTCCGCTCCATGGGCTCGGGGGGCTCAAGGCCGCGCACGTCGAGGAGGTGGATGTCGGCGGGCTCGGCGCGGGGCGTGCCGCAGTTGTGCAACGCCGGGCCGCGGGGTTGGCGGGGCGCGGGTGCGGGAGCCGACGGCGCCGCCTTCGCCGCGCCGTCGGCCCGGTAGAACCAGATGCGCCAGTCGTCGTCGGCCAGGCGCTCCGTCCAGTGGGAGAAGCCCTCCCGGCCCAGCACGTCGTAGAGGGGGCGGGGCTCGAAGATCGCCCGGAGCCGTAGCACTCCGTCCTCCGCCAGCGCATGGCGGGCGTGCATGATGCGCTGGAACGGCTCGCGCCCCAGGCGCAGGTCGTCCCGCACGTCCAGGTCCAGGATCCGGCTCTCGGCCACCTCCGCCAGCGCGCCGGGGATCATCGGGGACTCCATGTTCCTTCCTCCATCATGCCCGGGTGCCAGCGCGGCTCCCAGACCAGGTTCGAGTTGACGTGATCCACGCCCGGCAGGGCGTAGAGGACTGCGTCCACGCTGCGATGCATGACGTCGCGCAGCGGGCATCCCGGCGTGGTGAGCGTGAACGTCACGTCCACGCTCGGCCCCTCGACGCGCACGTCGTAGACCAGGCCCAGGGAGACGATGTCCCTCCCCACCTCCGGGTCGATGACCTGCCGGAGCGCCTCGCGGACCTCCGCGGGGGAGAGGCCCCCCGGGCTCACGCGGGCCTCCTGCGGGCCACGCCGGCGAGCTGCGCCGCCTCGACGACCGCACCGCACAGGAAGAGGGCGGCGCCGGTCCGCACCACCCCCGGGGCACCCCACAGGACGCCGCCCACCAGGGCGACGACCCCGAGGGCCTGGAGGCCGGTGGCGGCGGTGGCTCCCGGTGCGCTGTAGAGGTCCGCGACCTTGGGCACCGGCTGGCGCCCCGCCACGGGGCCGAAGCGGTGATACCACACCAGGAAGGGGACGATCTTGTAGTAGTGGGCCGCCACGAAGAGGGAGAGGCCCAGCACGAGCGCCGCCACGTAGGCGGTGGCCAGCGCGGGGCGTCCGAAGCCCGCCACCACCTGCCACGCACCCAGCGCGGCGCCCAGGCCCACGACCCCGAGGGCGGCGGCGGCCAGGCGCATGCCCGGGTCCACGTCGGGCCGGCGCCGTGCCCGGTAGAAGGCACGCGCCTGGACGAGGAGCGCGGCGGCGCCGGCGAGCAGGACGGGCCCCGCCACCAGGCGCGGCCAGGGGGCCGGGGCGTGGTGGAGGGAGAAGACCAGCGCGGCGCCCGTGGCCAGCAGTCCCACCGCCCAGCGTCCCGGGCGCTCGGACGCGCCGTGGCTCAGGAGGAACATGGGGAGGAGCCGGTGCCCCACCCCCGCCACCACCAGGCCCACCCACCCCGCCAGCGCGATGTGGATGTGGGAGGCCAGCGCGGGGATGCGGGCGGCACCCATGAAGGGCCACCGCAGGTTCACGGCCATGGCGGCCCCCACCACGACGGTGAGGGCCAGGAAGGAGGCGGCGCCCACCAGGGCCCACCACGTGAGATCGCGACGGGGGGCCCGCTTGAGGGTCGCCGCGAGGTTGGCCACGAACAGGCCGAGCCCCAGGGCCAGCGCGGCGGCGGCGGGGGCGGTGAGGCCCGGCCGCTGGAGGGCGAGCCCCGCGACGAAGAGCGCGAGGCCGACGGCGTGGAGGACCAGGGTGCCCCGCGCCACGCCGGGCCAGCGGATGGCGCGGTCCAGGACCACCGGGAGGAGCTGGTAGAGGGCCCCCATGATGGACGTGGTGATCCACCCCAGCGTGAAGAGGTGCGTGGTGGCGGTCACCCGGGGCGAGAGGAACGACCCGGCGGCCAGGTCGGGCGCGGAGGCCAGGAGCCCCAACCCCCCCGCCAGCAGGAAGCCCGTGGCCACGGCGAAGTGGCTTCCCGGGAGGGACAGGGGAGGGGGCTCGGCGCCGGAGAGGGCGCCCAGGACGGACACGCTCACCCCCGCGCCTCCAGGCCCACGGCGTACGAGCACGCGGCGTCGCCGTCGGGGAGATACTCCACCCGGGCCAGGCTCCCCTGCACCAGCGAGCGCACGAAGGCCACCTCGGCGCGGCAGGGGGCACGGGTCACGTCCACCAGCTCCCGCACGGGGCAGTGGCAGAGGCGGAGCCGGGGAGTGCCGTCCTCCCCCTCCTCCGGGTCACGGACCTCGGCCATGTACCCCTCCTCGGTGAGGATCCGCGCCACCTCGTCCAGGCGATCCCGCCCCGCCAGTCCGGCCAGCCGCCCCTGGGCCGCGTTGAGGCGCTGGGCTGCGAAGCGCTCGAGGAAGGACGCGAGGATCTCCTCCCGGCCCAGCTCCCGCAGGTACGAGGCCAGCCCCCGGAGGACCTCGCCCTCGCGGCGGGGGAAGCGGGCCTCGGCACGGCGGGTGAGGGCGTACACCCGCTCGGGGCGACCCCGGCCCCCCCGGCGCCGGGAGCCCACGTCCTCCACCAGGCCCTCGTCGAGGAGGGCACGGACCTGGGCCCGGACGCTCTCGGGGCTCTGGTCGAAGGCCCGGGCCAGCTCAGGGATGCTCCCCGAGCCCCGGCGCTTGAGGAGCTCGAGGGTGCGGGCTGCGGGGCTGTCGGAGCCGTCGGTGGGGGTCATGGATCGCCTCCGGGGGATGGGCCACTCCCCGGAAGCTGAGCGCCTCGGCGATAATTGTCAAGGATAAACCCTTGATAAATTACGAGACCCTCGCGCCTCCTCTCCGGGTCCCGGCGGCCCCGAGGCTCCCGCCGTCCGCTACCGCCCCATGCCCTCCACGAAGGCCACGGCGTCGGCGATCTCCCGGGGGTCGACCCAATGGCCGATGTCGTAGTCGTGGGCGGCCAGGGCGGCCCCTCCCTCCTCCAGGCGGGCTCGGCCCTTCACCGCCAGGCGGTGGGGGATGTTGGGGTCCCGGGTGCCATGGCCCCAGAAGACCGGCACACCGGCGTCGGTGAGCGCGTTCGCCGGCACCACCGGCGAGTCCACCAGGAAGCCGGAGAAGTTCAGCACGCCCGAGACCTTCCCCGGACGCGTGAGGGCGTACGCCAGGCTGGACGTCCCACCCTGGGAGAAGCCCCCGAGCACCAGCCGGCCCGGGCGGAAGCCCAGCGCCGACGGGAGGCGCTCCAGGAAGCCGTCCAGCGCGTCCAGGCTCCAGGCCAGGGTCGGGTCCTCGACCCGGTCCTCGGCCAGGTAGCGGTACCACGCCCAGCCGGGGCCGTACCCCCAGGGGTGGCCAGGGTGGGGGGCCTGGGGGGTGACCAGGCTCCACGCCTCGGGGAGGTGGGGGCGCAGCGCCTGGAGGTCGCCCCGGTGACTCCCCCGCCCGTGGAGGAGCACCGCGACGGTGGCGCCGTCGGCCACGTCGGGCGGAAGGCTCAGGTCGTATCCCAGCATGCGTTCCTCTCGTCAGCCCAGGGACACCAGCGTCTTCTCGATCTCCTCCCGGCGGGTTTCCAGCCACGGGGGGAGCTTGAGCGCCGAGCCCAACGCGCCCTCCGTCTCGTCCACCGCGAAGCCCGGGCCGTCGGTGGCGATCTCCAGGAGGAGCCCGTCGGGGGCCCGGAAGTAGATGCTCCGGAAGTAGGTCCTGTCCATGACCGGGCTCACTTCCACCCCCATGGAGAGCAGGTGCTCCCTCCACGCGCCCTGCTCCTCGTCGTCCCGGGCCCGGAACGCGATATGGTGCGTCTGCCCGGCGCCGGGGCGGGCAAGGTATCGCGACCCCGGCCACCCGAACAGCGTCAGCGCCGAGTGCGGTCCCACCGATGCGCCGTCGTAGTCGGCCCAGAAGTAGTGGAGCGTCTTCGCGTCGTCCTGGTTGTACGTCTTCTTCACCAGCTTCAGGCCCAGCGCCTCCTGGTAGAACGCGTCGGCGCCCTCGATGTCGTCGGTGATCCCCGTGATGTGGTGGATCCCCTCGAGGCGCATGTCCGTGGTGACCTCGGGCACGGGCTCGGGGTGCATCGCCGCCGCGATGGCCGCCTCGTCGCGGCCGCCGGGGAGCCGCTCGGTGGGCGGGACCACGAGCTCCCTCCCCAGGGCGTGGGCTGGCTCGTCGATGGCGTACCCGGGCCCGCGGGTGGCGATCTCCAGGATCTGGCCGTCGGGGTCGGCGAAGTAGATGCTCCTGAAGTACCCCCGGTCCAGGGGCCCCGAGACCGACACGCCGGCGTCGGCGAGGCGGCGCTTCCATTTGAGCTGCGCCTCGGGCGTGGACACCCCCAGGGCCAGGTGGTGGATGCCGCCCACGCCCCAATGGCCGCGGTGGGCGCGGCTCCACTCGAAGAAGGTGAGGATGGTCCCGGGGCGGCCGCCGTCGCCGCCGAAGTAGAGGTGGTAGGCGCCGGGGTCGTCGAAGTTCACGGTCTTCTTCACCAGGTCCAGGCCCAGGAGCTCGCGGTAGAACGCCAGCGTCCGGGGGGCGTCGGTGGACACCATGGTGATGTGGTGGAATCCGCGCGTGGTGAGGGCAGGGGCAGTCATGGTCGCTCTCCTTCTTGGGGTCGCCCACGGACCGTCCGTCGGCAACGGAAGGAAGATAATTCAACCTTGAAGCAAATCAAGGTGGGGGGCCTTGTCACCGGTCGGGTGTCGAGGGGGGCCGCCGGGCCCGGAGCCCGACGCCCGCCTTGCGCCGCGGCGGGTCGCCGTTGTATATAAAGATCGTCTATATAAAGACACTCTCCATAACGCTCGGAGGGCTTCCGTGACCGACGACGGCTTCGACGTGCAGGGCTTCGCCCGGGACATCAACGAGCTCCTCGTCCTCGCCTCCCTGAGGGGTGGGGCCAAGCACGGGTACCAGATCGCCCTGGACGTGGAGACCGACTCCAACGGCCTCTTCCGCTTCCAGCACGGCACGCTCTACCCCATCCTCCACCGCCTGGAGGAGGAGGGACTCATCCAGGGGTCCTGGTCCAAGGAAGGAGGGAGGCGCCGCAAGGTGTACGCCCTCACCCAACGCGGAGAGCGGCACGTGGTCGGGGGAGCCGACCGCATCCAGGACGTGGTGAGTCGCCTCCTCTCCGTGCTCCGCCGTCCGGGGGAGGCCACGGCATGAGCACCATGGCCGGGGGGGCGTTCGCCGACGTCCTCCGCCAGGTGGGGCAGGGCCTCGCACTCCCCCTCCGGAGCCGGGTCAAGATCCTCAGGGAGCTGGCCTTCGACCTGGACGAGCTTTCCGCCGACCTCATGGCCCGGGGGGTCCCCGCCGAGGAGGCGCGCCGGAGGGCCGCCGAGGCCCTGGTGCCCCACGCCGAGGCCCTCACCGCGCTGGACCGGATCCACGCGCCGCTCTACCAGCGGGTGACGCGCGGCGTGACCGCGCACCGCCTCCGGGCGGCCGAGCGTGGGGCCCTCTTCGCCCTCACGTCGGGGGTCGTCCTGGTGGAGGGTCTGGCGCTGCGCCGGGTGCCGCTGTCCGGGGATCCTTCGACCTGGCTGGCGCCGGTACTGGCTGCGGGAGGCCTCCTCTTCGCCCTCACCGCCGCCAAGGCCTTCGCGCTCTTCGTGAAGGGCGACCACCGGCATCCGGCCAGGGGCCTGAACGCCATCCTCGCCGCGGCCGGAGTGACCCTCGCCCTGGGCGTGGCCGGGGGCTTCTTCGAGCTCTACGGCCTCGCCCTGGCCCTCGAGGCGCGCCCGGAGCTGGCGGGGACGCTCCTCGTCGCGTGGCTGGGCCGGACGGCCGTCCTCCTGGCCGTGTCCCTCCTGCTGGCTCTGGCGGGAGGGCTCGCGTGGTTCTTCATCGTCCAGTGGATCTCCGTCGCCGAGGGAGGCCAGGCCGAGATCCTCGGGATCCATCCGCATCCCCCAACGAGAGAGAGGTAGGAGCATGCTCCGGATCTGGATCGACATCGGCTTCATCCGCTACCCGCTGGCGCTGTCCTTCCTGGTCGTGACCGCGCTGGCCGTCTGGATGGCCGCCCGCCTCTACCAGCCGGGGGCCCGCGCCGACCTGCGCACCCGCACCTGGGTGGACGCCATCCTCTTCTGGGGCGGCTTCGCCATGGTGGCCGGCGTGCTGGGCACGCTGGTGGGGATCGTCATCGCGGCCCAGTCCATCGAGGCCGCCGGCGCCATCCACCCAGGCCTGATCTGGGGGGGGATCCGCGTCGCGCTGGAGAGCACGGTGGTGGGCACGCTCATCCTGGTGTGGGCGGCCCTGCTCTGGTTCACCCTCCAGCTCCGCTGGCGGCTCATCGAGGCCAGGGAGCTGCAGGCGGCCTGACGGGCGGCGGGGGCGGTGGGCCCTACCACCCTTTCCACCGCCCCTGCCTGAGCCCCACCGCCCGGCCCACCTCGGCCGGGTCGGGGTCCTCGAGGGTGAGGGCGGGCAGCAGCGTGGTCTTCTTGCGCTGGTAGTCCTGGACGGAGCGCAGCACGGCGTCGAGGGTGCGGATGGCCTCCGCCATGTAGGGGCCCTTGTTGAGCATGACGCACTCGGCGCGCTCGGCCATGACCACGTCGGAGATCTCCGCGCGGGTGGGCGTCCCCTTCTTCGCCAGTCGGTCCAGCACCTCGGTGGCCCACACCACCGGTACGTGGGCGGCCTCGCACAGCCAGAGGATCTCCTCCTGCATCGCCGCGAGGCGCGTCCACCCCGCCTCCACGGCCAGGTCCCCCCGCGCGATCATCACGCCCACCGAGGGCCACTCCATGGCCGCCAGCAGGATGCCGGGGAGCTGCTGGTAGCCACGGAGGGTCTCGATCTTCAGGACGAGGCCCAGGTGTTCGCCTCCCACCGCGTCGAGCTCGTCCAGGAGGTCCTCCACGTCGTCGGGGTGGTTCACGAAGGAGACGTTCACCCCGTCGGCGTGGGCCGCCACGAAGCGGAGGTCCTCCCTGTCCTGGGCGGTGAGGCCGGCCACGCGGAGGCGGCTCCCGGGGAGGTTGATCCCCTTGAAGCCGCGGAGCTTCGCCCCCTCGGGGGCGGCCCGGGTGATCTCCACCTCCATCTCGCCGGGGCGCACCGCGGTGACGACGCCGTGCGCCTTGCCGTCGTCCAGCACCACGGGCTCCTCCACGCGCACGTCGTCGAGGACCGACGGGAACGTGCAGGACACGTGGGCCGGCACGGTCGCGGCGCCGTCCCGGGGCCGGCGCGCCGGCTCCCCCGGCCTGGGGTCCTTGTGGATCACCAGCGTGTCCCCGACGTGCAGGACGATGGGAGCGTCGGTGGGTGGGAGGGCGCCCAGCCGCCCCGTGGGCGGCTCCGTCTCCGTCCCCGTGTCCAGGGAGACGAGAAGGCCGCTCTCCAGGTAGACGTCGGAGGAGGAGCGGCAGAGCGCGCCTCCCGCCTCGCGGCGCACGATCTCCAACACCCCGGGCGCGCCCCGGGCATCGACCAGCGTGAGGCGGTCGCCGGTGTGGATCTGGGCGAAGACGTCTGGGTCCAGGGGGACGCGGGGAAGGGGGAGGAGCCCGGGCCGGAGGGGGCGTGCGCCCTCGGCGGGCACGGGCACGCCGTCGTCGGGGACGAGCCACGCCTCCGCCGCTTCCGAGACCACGCCCCGGGCGTCGCGCCGGGGGTGGAGGGCCAGCACCGGCGGCCCCGGCACCAGCGCGCCCGTGCGGATCTTGGGGCCGCCCAGGTCCATGAAGATCCTGCACGCGCGGCCGGTGGCCTTCCGTGCCCGGTGCACGTGCCGCACCAGCTTCTCCCACTCGGCGGCGGTCCCCTGGGCGCAGTTGATGCGGGCGCAGTTCATGCCCGCCTCCAGGTACTCCTGGACCACCTCGGGGTGATCGGCCGCCTCCACCGGGAGCGTGACCATGATCCGCGCGACGCTCCCCTTGACCTTCTGGCCCAGCAGCTCGCGCGTATGGTACTTGAGGAGCTTGCGCCCCTGCTTGGCGGTCACCGGCCCCCGCCTTCGCTTTCCCCCGGACCCCCGCAGGGCCCGCACCGCGTGGAGCACGGCGTGGAGCCCCGCCAGGACGTGGCCCTCCAGGCGGCCCAGGCTCGAGAGCCCCTCCTCGGCCAGCGCCTCCTGGAGGTGGCGGACGTCGCCCCGGCGGAGGGCGAGGTAGTGGAGGAGGTTCTTGCCGCTCCTGAGCTGGTCCGGGTGGAGCTGGTCGAGCTGGGCCTCGTACCGCTTCTCCATCTCCCGGGCGGCCCGCGCCAGGGCGCGCAGCTCCGCCTCCAGGAGGTCGAGGCGGTGGGCGCGCTTGGACATGGCCTGGCCTGGCTACCGGCGGTGGGGTGGGACGACTGCCTCACGATGCCGTTTCCGCCGGCGCGTGCCAAGGGCCGCGGGGGGCCGGCCAGGCCTGTGGGACTTCTCCCGACTGGCTCGCCCCCGCGCCCCCGTCGATCTTCCCTCGGGGTCCCACCGCTTCGGCTGGTCCGGGGATCAGGGCGGCAGGGGCCGACACCGACGCACGGATGTCATCATGAGGATTTCCCGTCTGCTTCTCGCCGGGGCGCTCCTCCTCCTTCCCGGCGGCCTCACCGCCCAGGAGAGCCCCCTCTCGTCCTCCACGCTCCGGGGCCTCGCGCTCCGTGAGATCGGCCCGGCGCTCACCTCCGGGCGCATCATCGACCTGGCCGTGAACCCCCACGACCCGGCGACCTACTTCGTGGCCACCGCCGGGGGCGGGGTCTGGAAGACGGTGAACGCCGGCACCACCTACGAGCCCGTCTTCGACGGCGAGGGCTCGGCGTCCATCGGCGTCGTGACGTTGGACCCGGGCAACCCCCACGTGGTGTGGGTGGGGACGGGGGAGAACAACGCCCAGCGCGCCGTCTCCTATGGCGACGGCGTCTACAAGTCGGTGGACGGCGGGCGTAGCTGGAAGAAGATGGGCCTGGAGCGGTCCGAGCACATCGGCGGCATCGTGGTGGACCCCCGCGACTCGGACGTGGTGTACGTGGCGGCCCAGGGGCCCGTGTGGGCCCCGGGCGGCGACCGCGGCGTGTACAAGACCACCGACGGCGGCGCGACTTGGTCGAAGGTCCTGGACGTGAGCGAGAACACCGGGGTGAACGAGGTCCACATGGACCCGCGGGACCCCGACGTCCTCTATGCCAGCGCGTGGCAGCGCCGGCGGCACGTGTGGACGTTCCTCGGCGGGGGCCCCGAGTCCGCCCTCTACAAGACCACCGACGGCGGCGCCTCGTGGAGCAAGATCACCGCTGGGCTCCCCTCGGGGGACGTGGGCCGCATCGGCCTCTGCGTGTCGCCGGTGGACCCGGACTACGTCTACGCCATCATCGAGGCCGCGGACGACGACGGGGGCTTCTTCCGCTCCACCGACCGGGGCGGCTCGTTCCAGAAGCGAGGCGGCTACAACACGAGCGGCAACTACTACGCCGAGATCATGTGCGACCGCTTCGACCGGGACCGTGTGGTGTCCATGGACGTGTGGGCCCAGGTCACCGACGACGGGGGCGCAACGTGGGGTCGTTTCGGTGAGCACTCCAAGCACGTGGACAACCACGCGCTCTGGCAGGACCCCCGGGACCCGGACCACTACCTCAACGGGAACGACGGCGGCGTCTACGAGACGTGGGACCGGGGTACGACCTGGCAGTTCAAGGCCAACCTGCCCGTCACCCAGTTCTACAAGGTCGCCCTCGACAACGAGCTGCCCTTCTACAACGTCTACGGCGGCACCCAGGACAACTTCTCCATCGGCGGGCCGTCGCGGACCACCAGCCAGCACGGCATCGTCAACGACGACTGGTTCATCACCAACGGCGGCGACGGCTTCGAGAGCCAGGCCGACCCGACGGACAGCCGCATCGTCTACGCCCAGTCGCAGTACGGCGGGCTGGTGCGCTACGACCGCTCCAGCGGGGAGATCGTCCCCATCCAGCCCCAGCCCGGGCTGGGGGAGCCGGGGCTGCGCTGGCAGTGGGACGCGCCGCTCCTCGTCAGCCCCCACAGCCACACCCGGCTGTATTTCGCCGCCAACAAGCTCTTCCGCAGCGACGACCGCGGCGACTCGTGGCGCGTGGTGAGCCCCGACCTCACCCGGCAGCTCGACCGGAACACCTTCCCGGTCATGGGCAAGGTGTGGAGCGTGGACGCGGTGGCGAAGAACTCGTCCACCACCATCTACGGCAACATCGTCACGGTGGACGAGTCGCCGGTGCAGGAAGGGCTCCTCTACGTGGGCACCGACGACGGGCTGGTGCAGGTCTCGGAGGACGGCGGCGCCACCTGGCGGAAGGTCGAGCGCTTCCCCGGCGTCCCCGAGCGCACGTACGTGAACATGGTCCTGGCGTCGCGCCACGACGCCAATACCGTCTTCGCCGTCTTCAACAACCACAAGAACGGCGACTTCAAGCCCTACCTGCTGAGGAGCACCGACCGCGGGCGCACCTGGACGTCCATCTCCGGCGACCTCCCCGAGCGGGGGAACGCCTTCGCGGTGGCGCAGGACCACGTGGCCCCCGACCTCCTCTTCGCCGGCACCGAGTTCGGCGTGTACGCCTCCCGGGACGGCGGCGCCGGGTGGGTGGAGCTCACCGGAGGCGGATTCCCCACCGCCGCGGTCCGCGACCTGGCCATCCATACCCGGGAGAACGACCTGGTCCTGGCCACCTTCGGCCGGGGCTTCTGGGTGCTGGACGACTACGCGCCCCTCCGGGAGGCGACGCCGGAGACGCTGGCGAAGGACGCCCACCTGTTCGCCGTGCGCGACGCCCTCATCTACGTCCCCTCCCGCCGCCTCGGGCTCTCGGACAAGTCCTTCCAGGGCGAGTCGTACTACACCGCCGAGAACCCGCCCTTCGGAGCCACGTTCACCTATTGGGTGAAGGACGACATCCAGACGCTCGAAGAGAGACGGAAGGCCGAGGAGAAGAAGCTGGCCGAGTCGGGCCAGCCCATCCCCTATCCGTCCTTCGAGGCCATGCGCGCCGAGGACCAGGAGGAGGATCCCTACCTCCTCTTCACCGTCTCCGACGACGAGGGCAACGTGGTGCGCCGCCTGCGCGCCTCGGCGGGGAAGGGGATCCGTCGGATCACCTGGGACCTGCGCTATCCCCCGGAGGTGCCGGTGGATTTGAGCGGGCCCGGCGAGGAGAACCCCTTCTCCGATCCCGACGTGGGGCCGCTGGCGACACCGGGCACGTACACCGTCTCCTTGAGCAAGGTGGTGGACGGCGTTCCCGAGCCCTTGGCCGGGCCCCGGGAGTTCCGGGTGCTGCCGCTGAACAACGCCACGCTGGCCGCCCAGGACAAGGACGCCCTCCTGGCGTTCCAGAGGGAGGCCGGGGCCGCGTACCGGGAGATCGTGGCGGGGGCGCGTCGCGTGGGTGACGCCGCGAATCGGCTGCGCTTCGTGAAGGAGGCCATCCGCCTCACGCCGTCGCTTCCCGAGGCCGTGCTGGCCGACGCCCGCTCGCTGGAGCGGGCCATCGCCGAGATCCGCATCACCCTGAACGGCGACGGCAGCGTGGCCCGGCGCCAGTTCGAGACGCCGCCGTCCATCCAGAACCGCATCGGCTTCGTGATCTCCGCCTCGTACTCGGCCACGCAGGCGCCGGGAGAGGCCCAGCGCACGCTCGTGCGCGACGCCCTGGCCCAGTCCCGGGAGCTGCTGCCCCGCATCGACGGGCTGTGGCGCGACCTGGAGGCGCTGGAGGCCCGGCTGGAGGCGGCGGGGGCGCCCTACACGCCCAACCGGAGGCGCGGCGGCTGAGGCCACGCCACCCGGTGAAGAGAAGGGGTGGGCCCGGCGGGCCCACCCCTTCGTCGCTTCCCGAAGCCGCCGTCAGCCCGCCGCGGTGCCGGAGGGCGCCGGAGTGCCCCGCGACCGGTGGATGGACGCCAACACCGAGAGGGCGAGGAGCCCCGTCACCACGCCCAGCGACACGAAGGTGGGGATCTTGTAGACCTCCAGGAGGAGCATCTTCGCCCCCACGAACACCAGGATCGCGGCCAGGCCGTACTTCAGGTACACGAAGCGGTGCATGACCCCAGCCAGCAGGAAGTACATGCTCCGCAGGCCCAGGATGGCGAAGGCGTTGGAGGTGAAGACCAGGAAGGCGTCCTGGGTGATGGCGAAGATGGCCGGGATGGAGTCGATGGCGAAGACCAGATCGGTGAACTCCACGAGGAGGAGCACCAGGAAGAGGGGCGTGGCCACGCGCCGCCCGTTCTCCACCGTCCAGAAGCGCTGCCCGTCGTAGCGCGTCGTGACCGGGATGATCCTGCGGGCCACGCGGACCACCGGGTCCCGCTCGCCGTCGAAGGGCAGGTCCTTCCGCAGCGCCATCTTCACGCCGGTGAGGAGGAGGATCCCGCCGAAGACGTAGATGACCCAGTGCCACCGCTCCAGCACCCACGCGCCCATGCCGATGAACACCGCCCGCATGGCCAGCGCTCCCAGCACCCCCCAGAAGAGCACCCGGTGCTGGTGGATCGCCGGGACCGCGAAGTACGAGAAGATCATCGCGATCACGAAGATGTTGTCCACCGACAGCGACTTCTCCACCAGGTAGCCGGTGAGGAACTCCATGGCCGGCTCGGGGCCGGCCAGGAGCCAGATGCCGGCGTTGAAGCCCAGCGCCAGCGCCACCCAGACGGCGCTCCAGGCCGCCGCCTCCTGGAGGCGGACCTCGTGGGCCTTCCGGTGGAAGACGCCCAGGTCCAGCGCCAGCATGAAGAGGAGGAACGCCCCGAACCCCACCCAGAACCAGATGCTCGTCGCCATAGGGCCCCTGCGCGGAAGGGAACATGACGAAGGGGCGAGACCGCTGCGCCCCCGGACGCAGTGGTCTCGCCCCTTTCGGTGCCGTCCACCGGGAGCGTCGTCGGCGCTCCGTCATGACGATGGAAGGCTCTGGCCCTGTGCCAGCGGGCTACTCCCCACGCAGGACGGTAATTCCGCCGCCCCGGGTCTTCAATCCGGGCTACTACGGAGGGCTGACGTCGAGGGGCCGGGCCCCGTCGGCCTCAGGGCAGCACGTACCCCGCCGCCAGCTTCCGGAAGCTCCGCACCTGGGACGCGGCCCAGTCCTCGTCCCGGCCCAGCTCCCCGGCGAGGACGGCGGCAACCGTGGGCGCCGCCTCGGCGGCGGCCCGGGCGTCCAGGATGAGGGCCCGGCTGCGCCGGGCCAGCACGTCGTCCACGGTGCGGGCCATCTCCTGCCGGGCGAACCAGGCCACCTCGCCTGGGGTCAGCTCCAGCCGGGGGTGGACGCCGCCGTTCCAGCCGGGACGGGACGCCATGAGCGCCTCCACCTCCGGCGCCTCCGAGCCGTAGGGAGCCAGTCGGCCGAACTTCTCCGCGTGCACGTGGAAGCCCTGGATGTTCAGCTCCCGCGTCGGGGACGCGCGCTCCTCGAGCCCACCCACCGCCTGGGCCACGTCCACGGCGTCCTCGGCCATCTTCCGGTAGGTGGTCCACTTGCCCCCGGCGATGGTCACCAGCCCCGAGTCGGAGACGCGCACCGCGTGCTCGCGGCTGATCTCCGCCGTGTCGGCGGCGTCGTCGGCGGCCACCAGGGGGCGGAGCCCGGCGAAGACGCTGAGGACGTCCTCGGCGTGGGGGTCGTCCTCCATGTACCGGCGGGCGTGCTCCAGGAGGAAGTCCACCTCCTCGGGGAGGGCCCGGGGCTCCAGGGACGGGGTGTCCACGGGAGTGTCGGTGGTGCCCACCAGGACGCGGTCCAGCCACGGGATGGCGAAGAGGACGCGCCCGTCGTCGGTGTGGGGAACCATGATGGCCGCGTCGCCCGCCAGGAAGCGCCGGGGCAGCACCACGTGGACGCCCTGGGAGGGGCGCACCACGGCGCGGAGCCCCGGGTCGTCCATGTGCCGCACGGCGTCGGTGAAGACGCCGGTGGCGTTGATGACCACCTTGGCCCTGAGCTCCAGGGCCTCCCCCGTCTCCTCGTCCCGCAGCGTGACGCCGCACACGAAGCCCTCGTCGTCTTTCCGGAGGCCCGTGACCGGGGCGTAGTTGAGGAGGGCGGCCCCCTGGGCGTCGGCGGTGCGCGCCAGCGCCACCAGGAGGCGGGCGTCGTCGAACTGGCCGTCGTGATACACGACGCCGCCTCGCAGCCCGTCGTCCTCCAGGTTGGGGATGCGCTCCAGCGTCTCCTCCCGGGAGAGGTTCTTCGATGCGCCGAAGCCGTACTTCCCCGCCATGGCGTCGTAGACGCGCATGCCCACGCCGTAGAAGGGCGCCTCCCACCACTTGTAGTTGGGGACCACGAAGGGGAGGTCGTGGACCAGGTGGGGGGCGTTGGCCCGCAGGATGCCCCGCTCGCGGAGGGCCTCCATGACGAGGGGCACGTTGCCCTGCTGGAGGTAGCGCACGCCCCCGTGGATGAGCTTGGTGGAGCGCGACGAGGTGCCCTTGCCGAAGTCGCTGGCCTCGAGGAGCGCCACCTCGTGTCCCCGGGCTGCCGCGTCCAGGGCCACGCCCACGCCCGTGGCTCCGCCCCCGACGACGATCACGTCCCACCCCGTGGGATTCTCGCGGAGGCGCTGCAGCGTGTCGTCGCGGTTCATGGCAGGATCTCGTGGATGGTGCCGTCGGCGAGGCGCACCCGCGTGATCTCCCCGCCCTCCTCCACCACCGCGGTGAGGGTGTAGCGGCGGGTGGGCTCGGCCCACTGGGTGATCCGCTCCTCGCGCAGCCCCACCCGGGGCATGCGGAGCCACCAGCGGTGGACGATCCACGGGCCTCCCGCCAGCCGGGACATCTCCAGGCCGCCTCCCACCTTGTCGGTCTTGACCGGCCAGGGAAGGGAGGTGTAGCGGAACTCCAGGCGCGCAGGGGCGCCGGTGGTCCCGTCCACCCAGAGCGTGCCCTCCACGTCCCGCGCGTCGCCGTCGCGGGGGGCGAAGGTGAGGCCGACCCAGCCCTCCTCGGGTCCCTTCGGCTCGAAGCCCCGGCAGTGGGTGGCGGCGAACACCGGGTCGAGGAGCGTGGCGGGGTCGGGTCCGTGGAAGGCCAGCGACTCGCCGAGCCCGCCCCCCTGCACGAAGCCGTCCCGCGCCAGGACCGCGGCGGGGGGGCTGGGGTGGCGCGCCGTGGGGTGGAAGCCCGCCCGGGGCGTGCGCGACTCCTCCGTCACCCGGAGGCGCCGGGGCTCCATCTCCCGGTACCAGGTGGCCGACTCCAGGCCCATGAGCCCCGACTGCTCCATCCACTGGGCGGCGGCCAGCGCCTTGGCCGCCTCGTTCCACGCGGCGACGATCCGCGCCGCGTCGGCCTCCTGGATGCGGCAGTCGCCATCGGCCTTCACCCGGGAGGAGGGGAGATCGAGGGCGCGGGGCGTGGTGCGGAGCACCACCTCCGCTCCCGTCGCGCCCAGGTCCATTTCGGCCTCGGCGGTGGCGAGACCCGGCGCCTCGCCCAGGATTCGGTAGGCCGCGGGTCCCGGCGCCGTCAGATCGAAGGCCCCGTCGGCACCGGTCACGGCGGCGGCCACGGTGGCGCCTGCCCTGTCCAGGAGGGACACCAGGGCCCCGGGCACCCCGACGGCGCCGGGGGCCGTCACCACGCGCCCGCTCACGGACTGGGCGGCGAGGGGGGGGGCGAGGGCCAGGACGAGCACGGTGGCGAGACGGAGCGGCGTGGCTCCGGGCGGGTTCGCCATCCCGTACCTCCGGGTGGGGGTGGAAGGGGCGACGCGTGGTCGCATGATGAAGGCACGCCGGGGCCCGGGCAAGCCGGGGACGACGCAACAGGGGGACCCCTCCGGGTGCCATATTGTTGCGTCCCGATCCGCCCGTGTCCGTCCCGTTGCCCCTCCTCCGTCCATGCCCGTCTCCCCCAGAGTCCCTGCGCCGCGCCGCCGGCCTTCCGCGCCCTCCCGACTGTTCGGGCCCCTCGCCGCGGGGGTGCTGTGCGTCGTCGCCCCCCTGGCCGCGCCTCCGGGCGCCGGCGCGCAGTCGGCGCCCGGTCCCGCGGCGGCCAGGCCCGAGCTGCCCGTGGGGGCGCTGGAAGGGTCCCTCCGCCTGGACGGCGTCCTGGACGAGACCGCCTGGGCGGCGGCGCCGTCGCTGCCCGGCCTCACCATGACCGAGCCCACCGAGGGCGGCTCCCCGACGGCGGCCACGGTGGTGAAGGTCCTGGCCGACGCCCACTGGCTCGTCATCGGCGTGCTGGCCAGGGATCCGGACCCGTCGGGCATCGTGAGCACGTCCAAGGCACGGGACCCGCGCATGGACCAGGAGGACCACGTGAAGATCGTCCTGGACCCCTTCCTGGACGGGCGCACCGGCTTCGTGTTCGCGGTGAACCCGGGGGCGGCCCGGTACGACGCCCTGGTGGCGCCGGCCAGCCGGAGCGGCGAGGACGAGCAGTGGGATGCGGTCTGGGAAGCCCGTACCGCCCGGGACGGCCAGGGGTGGTCCGCCGAGATCCGCATCCCCCTGAAGAGCTTGACCTTCGACGCGTCCCTGGACCGGTGGGGCTTCAACGTGGAGCGCCGGGTGGAGCGCCTCCAGGAGGTGAGCCGCTGGGCCAGCCCCTTCCGGGACGCCCGCATCTCCCAGACGAGCCGCGCCGGGCTCCTCACCGGCCTCCCCCGCTTCGACACCGGGCGGGGGCTCACCGTGCGCCCCGCGCTGGTCCCCGCGGCGGAGAAGGTGGGGGAGGAGGGGTCGTGGCAGGGCGACGTGGAGCCGAGCCTGGACGTGTTCCAGCGGCTGGGCTCCGACCTCACCGCCATGGCCACGGTGAACACCGACTTCGCCGAGACCGAGGTGGACACCCGCCGCACCAACCTCACCCGCTTTCCCCTCTTCTTCCCCGAGAAGCGCACGTTCTTCCTCGAAGGCTCCGACCTCTTCAGCTTCGGCGTCGGGCTCACCCAGTTCCGGAGCTCGGACCTGGTCCCCTTCTTCAGCCGCCGCGTCGGGCTCTTCGAGGGGGAGTCGGTGCCCCTGAACGCCGGTGGCAAGGTCACCGGCCGTGTGGGGGGGACGAGCGTGGCGGCCCTGGTCACCCGCACCGGCGACGTGGGTGGCCTCGTGGATGCGTCGACCTTGGGGGCCTTCCGGGTGCGCCAGAACGTGTTCGCCGAGAGCACCGTGGGCGTCCTGGGCACCTTCGGCGACCCGACGGGGGCCTCCGGGTCGTGGCTGCTGGGCGCCGACTTCACGTACCAGACGTCCCGGTTCCGGGGGAGCAAGTCGCTGGTGGCCGGCTTCTGGGGCCTGGCCACCGACAGGGACGGGCTCACCGGCGACAAGTCGGCGTTCGGGGCCAGCGTGGCGTATCCCAACGACATCTGGGACGTGACGCTGTCGTGGGTGCGCATGGGTGACGGCTTCGACCCCGCGCTGGGCTTCGTGCCCCGCCGGGGCTTCCACAAGCTCAGCCTCAACGCCGAGTACCAGGTGTATCCCGGGTCCATCCCCTGGATCCGGAGCATGGTCCACGAGTTCCGACCTCAGGTGTACTGGTCCCTGGACGGGGCGTGGGAGAGCTACCGCTTCTTCAACGCCCCCATCAACTGGCAGCTCGAGAGCGGCGACCGCATCGAGGTGAACGCCAACCCCGAGGGCGAGCGGCTGGTGGAGCCCTTCGAGATCGCCGACGGCGTGGTCATCGAGCCCGGCTCGTACCACCACGTCCGCTACCGCCTTGAGGCCGAGCTGGCGGCGAAGCGGCTGGTGAGCGGGCAGCTCACCTGGTGGTTCGGGCCCTTCTACGACGGCTCCCTGGACCAGTACGAGGGGGAGCTGCGCATCCGGCCCTCCGAGCTGTTCACGCTGGAGTTGAGCGGAACGCGCAACGTTGGGAGGCTCGAGGCCGGGGACTTCGACCAGACGGTGGTGGGGGTGAGGGGCGTCCTCAACGTCTCCTCGGACCTCCAGCTCACAAGCCTGGTGCAGTACGACGACGAGAGCCGGGAGATCGGGACGAACACGCGCCTGCGGTGGACCTTCCGCCCATTGGGCGACCTCTTCCTCGTCCACAACTACAACGTGGTGGATCGCCTGGACCGCTGGGCGCTGGACGCCACGCAGCTCATGGTGAAGGTGCAGTACGCGCTGAGGTGGTGAGGGGGGCGCTCCCACCCCTCAGGTGGAGATCCTCTCCAGCCCGGGCACCGCGTCGAAGCCGGTGTCGAAAGAGACGATCCGACGCACGCCGCACCGCTCCAGGACGGCAACGTGCACGGCGTCCCGGGCCGACATGCGCGTGTCCCCCTCGACGAGAGCCCTCGCGCGGAGCACGTCTTCGGTGGTGACGTCGAACACCTCGTCCACCAGCCCCAGCAGCGCGTCCACGCACGGCCCGATGGCGTCCCGGCGCTGGATGGCGACGTAACGGTGGAGGATCTCCTGGATGACCTCGGCGTCGGTGACCAGGCGCTCCGACCCCGCCACCAGCCGCTCCAGGACGCGGCGCGTGGCGTGCTTGTTGGGATGCTCCGCCCCCACCAGGTACATGGGGACGTTGGAGTCCAGGAAGATCACGCGCCGTCCTTCAGGTAGCCGGCGCGGATCTGGGCTTCCAGGACGTCGGGCTCTCCGGTGGGGTAGGCATGGGCGGCGGCCTCGCGCACGACGGCGAGCTTCTCCGAAGCGCTGGAAGCGGGCTCCCCCTCCCGGGCTCGCCGGATGGCCTGGCGCACGTATTCCGAGACCGTGGTACGGCTGCGGCGCGCAGCCGCCTGGAGGGCGGCGTATTCCTCGGGATCCAGGAGCACCTGGAGGCGATGACTCATCGGATGAGTATGCCGCACTCATGTCCATGAGTCAACGGCCCTACAGCGTCGCCTTGAACCTCCGCGTCGCCCCCGCCACGCCCGCGGTCGCCATGAGCGCGAGCAGCGTGAACTGGGGCCACAGCTCCCGGATCCCCGAGCCCTTGAGGAAGATCCCCCGGATCACCTCCAGGAAGTGGCGGAGGGGGTTGAGGAGCGTCAGCTCCTGGAAGAAGCGGGGCATGGTGTCCACCGGGTACATGAAGCCCGAGAGGATGATGGCGGGGAGCAGGAAGAGGAACATGGAGAGGAACGCTTCCTGCTGCGTGCTGGCCAAGGTCGAGATGAAGAGGCCGAAGGAGAGGCCGGCCACGATGAAGAGGGCCGCCGCCAGGAGGAGCGCCACCGGCGAGCCCCGGAGCGGGATGTCGAACCAGAGGAGCGCCACCACGGTGACCAGCGCGAGCTGCATCATGGTGATGCAGGCCACGGGGATGGTCTCGCCCAGCATGAGCTCGGTGGCGGAGAGGGGCGACACGAGGAGCTGCTCCAGCGTCCCGATCTCCCGCTCCCGCACCACGGCGAGGGCGGTGAGGAGGAGGCTCATGAGGAGCACGATGACGCCGATGACCGCGGGGACGTTGTAGACCTTCGACTCCAGCGACGGGTTGAACCAGGCGCGGGTCCGGAGCTCGATCCCCGCCGGCGCGCCGGCCCCCGACGTCATGGCCAGGCGGGCGCTCCGCTCCTGGACGATCTTGGCGGCGTACCCCGAGGCCACGGTGCCCGTGTTGGAGTTGGTGCCGTCCACCACGAGCTGGATGGCGGGGCTGCGCCCGGCCTTCACGTCGGCGCCGAAGGCCGTGGGGATCTCCAGGCCGATCTTGGCCCGCCCCTTGTCCAGCGCCCACTGGAGGTCCGAGGGCGTGTCCGAGGTCCCCACGATGCGGAAGTACCCCGAGGAGGTGAACGCCTCCACCAGCGCCCGGGACTCGGCGGTGCGGTCGTGGTCCACCAGGAAGGTCGCCACCTGGCGCACGTCGGTGTTCACCGCGTACCCGAAGAGAAGGAGCTGGATGATGGGCGCGCCGAAGACCATCCGGACGGACATGGGGTCACGGAAGATCTGGCGGAACTCCTTGGCCACCATCCGCCGCACACGCAGCAGTCGTTCCCGACGCCCGTTCATCCCTTCAGCTCCTTGCGGAAGAAGCGCACGGCCAGGCCCAGCCCCAGCGTGGCGTAGGCGAGCATGAACACCGCCTGGGGCCACAGCACCGACGGGCCCACGCCCTTGAGCATGACGCCCCGCGTCACCGCCACGTAGTAGCGCGCCGGGACCAGGAACGTGACGCCCTGGAGGAAGGGGGGCATGCTCGCGATGTCGAAGAGGAACCCGGACAGCAGGAGGGCGGGGAGGTACGTGGCGACCATGGCCACCTGGGTGGCCAGGACCTGGGACTTCACCGCCGCCGAGATGAAGACGCCGAGGCCCAGCGCGCCCACGAGGAAGAGGAGCGTGAGCACCGACAGGTACAGAACGCCCCCGTTGAACGGGGTCCCGAAGATGAGGATGCCGGCCACCACGATGACGGCGACGTCGAAGAGGCCGATGGCCACGTAGGGCACCAGCTTCCCGAGGATCACCTCGAGGCGCCCCACCGGCGTGGCGGCGAGCTGCTCCATGGTCCCCCGCTCCCACTCCCGGGCGATGGTGAGGGCGGTGAGCATGGCGGCGATGATGGACATGATCACCGCGATGAGGCCGGGCACGATCATGTGCCGGCTCTCCAGGTTCGGGTTGTACCAGGTCCGGGGCTCCAGGTGGAAGGGCTGGCTCACGCGGCGGCCGCCCATGACCTCGCCCAGCCCGTGCCGCGACACGATGGCCGACGCGTAGTTCTGGGCGATGTTCGCGGTGTTGGCGTCGCTCCCGTCCAGGAGGAGCTGGAGCGTGGCCCCGCCTCCCGACCGGAGGTCCCGGTCGTAGCCGGGAGGGATGGTGAGGATGCCCCGCACCCGGGCCCGGAGCAGGTCCTCCTCCGCCTCCGCCACGGTGGGGAGGTGCTCGGCCACGGTGAAGTACCCGCTGGACACGAAGGCGTCCACCACCTTGCGGCTCCCCGCCGTGCGGTCCTGGTCCACCACCACCAGCGGGATGTCCTCCACGTCCCAGGTGATGGCGTATCCGAAGAAGAGGAGGAGGAAGAGGGGAAGCACGAAGGCCAGGATCATGCTCCGCGGGTCCCTGCGGATCTGGATCCACTCCTTCCGCGCCATGGCGAGGAGGCGGTACGGGTCCATGGCTACCCCACCACCGCGCCGCCCTCGGCGCGCACCAGCGAGACGAAGACGTCCTCCAGCGAGGGCTCCACCGGGTGGAGGTCCAGCACGCGACGCCCGGCGGCCTCCAGCGTGCGGCGCACCAGGGCGGCCCCGGCCTCGGCATCCTCCACGGTCACGTGGAGGCTCCGGCCGAACATGGCCGCCTCCAGCACGCCCGGCGTGCCCGCCAGCGCCTCCACGGCGTGGGGGGCGTCGTCGGTGCGTACCTGGAGGATGGGCTCCACCACCCGCTGGCGCAGGGCGCGGGGGGTGTCCAGCGCGATGAGCCGCCCGCGATTCATGAGGGCCAGGCGATGGCAGTACTCCGCCTCCTCCATGTAGTGCGTGGAGACGAAGACCGTGGTGCCGGCGCCGGCCATCTCGTTGATGAGGTCCCAGAAGCGCCGCCGCGCCACCGGGTCCACGCCGGAGGTTGGCTCGTCCAGGAAGAGGATGGGCGGCTCGTGGACCATGGCGCACCCGAGGGCGAGGCGCTGCTTCCACCCCAGGGGGAGGGCCTCGGTGAGGCGGTCCCCGGCCGCCCCCAGCCCCGACATCTCCAGGATCCAGCGGCGACGCTCCTGGAATCGGTCCCCGGTCACGCCGTAGAGGCCGCCGAAGAGCTCGATGTTCTCCGAGACGGTGAGGTCCTGGTACAGGGAGAACTTCTGGGACATGTAGCCGATGGAGCGCTTGATGTGGGGGCGCTCCGAGCGGATGTCGTACCCGGCCACCCGGCCCTCTCCCGAAGACGGGGACAGGAGGCCGGTGAGCATCTTGATCGTGGTGGTCTTCCCTGCGCCGTTGGGGCCGAGGAATCCGAAGATCTCCCCGGCCCTCACCTCGAACGTCACGGCGTCCACGGCGGTGAAGTCGCCGAAGCGGCGGGTGAGCTCCCGGACGGCGACGGGGGCGGAGTCAGCCACGGTGGGCCTCCCCGGCGTCGCGCCCGCTCCCCACCAGGTGGATGAAGACGTCCTCCAGCGACGGCTCGATCTCCTCCGAGTCCAGGAGGGCCAGTCCCGCGGCGGCCAGCGCGCGCGCCGGGGCGCCGGCATCGGCGCCGGGGGCCACCAGCGCGTGGATGGCGTCGCCGAAGAGGGCGGCGCTGAGCACCTCCGGCACGCCCCGGAGCACGTCCCGGGCTTCCCGGGGGCGGTCGGGACGGAGCGCGAGCATGGTACCGGCAAGCGACGCCTGGAGCACCTGCGGCCGGTCCAGGGAGAGGACACGGCCCTTGTCCAGGAGCACCACTCGGTCGCACCGCTCCGCCTCGTCCAGGTAGGAGGTGGAGACCACCACGGTGGTCCCCTCCGCCACCATCTCGTGGAGGATGAGCCAGAGCTCCCGCCGGGAGATGGGGTCCACGCCGAAGGTGGGCTCGTCCAGGAGGAGCACCTTGGGATGGTGGATGAGGCAGCACGACAGGGAGAGCTTCTGCTTCATCCCTCCAGACAGCTTACCCGCCAGCCGATTGGAGAACTCCCCCAGCCGGCTGAACCGGTAGAGCCGCTCCAGGCGCGCCGGCCGCTCGGCCCGGGGCACGCGGTAGAGGTCGGCGTAGAAGTCCAGGTTCTCCTGCACCGTCAGGTCCTCGTACAGCCCGAAGCGCTGGGCCATGTAGGCCAGGTGGGGCTTGGCCCCCTCGGGGTCGGCACCCACGTCCACGCCCTCCACCATCGCCGTGCCGGCCGTGGGTCGCATGACGCCCGCGAGCATGCGGAGCGTGGTGGTCTTGCCCGCGCCGTCGGGCCCCACGACGCCGAAGAGCTCGCCGCGCCCCACGTCCAGCGTGAGGCCGTCCACGGCCACCAGCGCGCCGAAGCGCTTGGTGAGCCCCCGGAGCGACACCGAGACGTCGGTCACGCGTCGCCCGGCCTCAGCGTGACGTCGGCGGGGATCCCCGGCTTCAACTCGAAGCCCGGGTCCTCCAGGATGCGCACCTTCACCGGGTACACCAGCTTGATGCGCTCCTCGGTGGTCTGGACGTTGCGCGGGGTGAACTCGGCCTCGCTCCCGATGAACGTCACCTCCCCGCGGTACACCTTGTCGGGGTATGTGTCGGAGCGGATCTCGGCGGACATTCCCACGTGTACCGCGCCGATCTGGTCCTCGCGGACGTAGATGCGCACCCAGCGGTCGTCGGGGTCCAGGAGCGTGAGCACCGGGGCGCCGGGGCTCACCGTCTCCCCCGGCTCGCGGTGGCGCACGGTGACGCGCCCGGGGAAGGGCGCCACGATGACCCCGTTGGCCAGGGTCGCCTCGGCGCGGGCCACGTTGGCGCGGGCCTGCTCCACGAGGGCCGCCTGGGCCGCGACGGTCTCGGCGCGGGGTCCCTGGCGTACCAGCGCCAGCGCCTCGTACGCCTGGCGGCGCCCGGCCTCGGCCACCTCCAGCGCGGTCTCCGCCTTGTCCAGCGCCTGCTGGCTCACGGCGCCGCCCTCGAACAGGCGGCGGGTGCGCTCGGCGTCGCGGCGGGCGTCGTCGGCCCGCTGGCCCGCGGCCCGCGCCCCCGCCTCGGCCTGGGCCACCTCCTCGGGGCGGGAGCCCCGCCGCAGCTCGGCGAGGCGGGCCTGGGCGGCGTCCACCTGGGCGCTGACCGCGGCGCGGGCCGCCTCCAGCTCCACCAGGTCGAGGCGGGCCAGCTCCTGGCCGCCCGACACCGCGTCCCCCTCGCGGGCGGCGATCTCCAGGACGCGGCCGGGGACCTGGAAGCCCAGGTCGGCCTCGGTGGCCTCCACCGTCCCGGAAGCGGTGATGCCGTCGCCGTCGCCGGCACCGTCGCGGAGGAGTATCCAGGCGGTGACGGCCACCGCCACCACGAGGACGGGAATCACGATCCTGATACGCTTGTTCATCACCGGGTCTCCAGCGCGTCGTCCATCCACGCCCGGTCCAGGCGCCCCTGGGCCCGAGCCCGGGCCACCCAGGCCTGGATCTCGTCGTACCGCGCCCGAGCCTCGCCGGCCCGGGCCAGGAAGAGGGCGGCCTGCGCCCTCAGGTAGTCCTGCTGCACGCCGGCGCCCGTCTCCAGGGAGAGGGCCTCGATGCGCGCCACCTCCTCCCACTGCGCCACCGACGCGGCCAGCGCCTCGGCGCGGCCCCGTGCTTCCGTCAGCGCCGCGTCGGCGCCGTCCAGCGCCGCGGCCACCGCGAGCTCCACCTGTCGAAGCTCCTCCTCGGCCACCCGCAGGTCGGCCTGGGCGCGGGCGATGGCGGCGCTCCTCGCGCCTCCGGTGAAGAGGGGCCACGAGAGGCGGACCCCCGCCTGCCACTCGGTGACGTACTCGCCGGCCCCGCTCCCGAAGTTGAGGAGCCCGGCCGTGCCCTTCAGCGTGGGGAGGCGGCCGGCCCGCTCCTGGGAGAGACGGGCCCGGGCCGCCTCCACGCTCCTCCGGGCCGCCTCGACGCGCGGATCGACCCCCAAGGCGGGCGGCGCGACCTCGGCGCGGGGCTCCACGTCGGCCAGGGGGCGCCCCACCACGGAGGCGGCGTCCACGCCCATGATCCGCGCGAGGCCCCGCTCCGCCAGCCCCACCCGGGCCTCGGCGGTGGCCAGTTGCGCCCGCGCGTCCAGGAGGGCCGCCTCGGCGCGGAGGACCTCCACGCGGGCCGCCGTGCCCTCGCGGAGGCGCTGCTCGGCGCGGTCCAGCTCGGACGCCAGCGCGTCCACCTGGCGGCGGGCCGCCGCCTGCATCTCCCGGGTGGCAAGCACGCCTGTGTAGGCCGCGGTGACGCTCTCCAGCAGCTCCTGGCCGGTGGCGTCGGCGCGGAGGTCGAGCCCCGCCGCCAGCGCCTCGGCGCCGCGGAGCTGGGCCCGGCGGGCCCCGAAGTCCAGCAGCGTCACCTCCATGGCGAGCTGGCTCTGGACGAGGGTGCGGTCGAAGTCGGGCGGGTGCGTGGGGTCGAACCCGTGGAGGGGGGCCACCACCATGGGCTCGGCGTGGCGCGTGAGGCCGCTGCTTCCCACCACCGAGGGGAGGAACGCGGCGCGCGCCGCCCGGCGGCCGGCGTCGGCGCCGTCCAACCGGGCGTCGGCGGCGAGCACCGACGGGTGGGACGCCAGCGCCGCATCGGCGGCGGCGGACAGCGTCAGGGCGTCCTGGCCCGCCAGGGGAAGGGGTAGGGCCGCGGCCCACAGGGCGGCGGCGAGGAGGCGCGCGCGCCTCCCGTGGGTCGTGCGGATCATGCGGATGCCTCCCTCGGACAGGAGAGCCCTTCGCGGATGAAGGCCTTCACGTGGCGGACCACCATGGCCCGCGTGGACGGATCGGCGAGGTGGATGCCGCCCACCTCCCTGAGGAGGGGCGACATGATGTTGAGGAAGACGGGCTGGGAGACGATGGAGATGGCCCCCAGGAGCGGGTGCACGGAGCGGATCGTGCCGTCCTCCGCGCCGTCGGCGAGGATGCCCGCGACGTAGCCCGCGTTGCGGCGGATGAGGGCCACCAGCTCCGGCGGCGGCGTCTTGCCGGCGGCGACCTCCTGCATCATGAGCCGGGGGATGTCGGGGTTGGCGGCCACGTAGGCGAAGAAGACCTCCACCACCGCCTCCAGGCGCTCCAGCGGGCTTCCCGGGGACGCCGCCGTCTGCCCGACCCTGTCCACCATGGGGGTGAGCCCCTCCACGAGCACGGCGGCGTAGAGGTCCCTCTTCGAGCCGAAGTGGTACGTCACGGCGCCCAGGTTGGTCCCCGCCTCGCGGGTGATGTGGCGCACCGACGCCCCGTCGAAGCCCCGCTGGGCGAAGCTCCTCCGGGCGGCGGCCAGGAGGGCCTGGCGGGTCTCCTCGCCACGCCCCGGGGAGCGGGCCGCGGCGCGCCGGGGGCGAGGTCGGCTGTCGGCGTTCTCTTGATGATTCATACGTTCGTATGAATACACGCGCGCCGGGTCCCGGTCAAGGGGGTGGGGGGGGGAAGAGCGGCGGCCGGGGCCCCCCCGCCCCCGCGCCCGCGGGGGGCAGACCCCCCCCCCGGAGCAGCGGCGGGGGTGGGAG
>BTVB01000027.1:0-24241 GCA_045863275.1 Gemmatimonadota bacterium | reverse complement strand
CCGGGCCCCGGCCACGGGGGTGGGGGGGGCACGTGCGGCGCCCGGCCCCCTCCAGCCCGGGCGCCGGAGGGAGACTACCGCAGCCGCATGCGCAGCGCGTTGTGGCAGAGGGCGCAGTTCTCCAGCAGGTCGCCGTAGACCAGGGCGCGGTCCTTGGGCGTGGTCGCTGCCGCGGCCTTGTCCGCCAGGTCGTGCACGCGAGCGGCCAGGCGGTTGGCCTGGTCGTTGCCGCCGAAGTCCACCGGCATGTGGACGAGGGCACCGGCCCCGGCGCGCCAGGAGGCCTCCGAGGGGCCGGCCAGGCCCTCCCAGAGGCGGTCCACCGCCCACGCGTGGCGCCGCATGTGCTCCTGGGGGAGCGCCGAGGACGCGGGCGGCTCCTCAACCTTGAAGCCCACCTTGGCGTTGGTGGCCAGGTGGCACTCGCCGCAGGCGATGCCCATGCGTCCAAGGGTCCGGGCCACCGGGAGGAGCTCGTTCTGCTCCTGCATGATGCGCCCTTCGTTGCGCATCATCTCGAGGGCCTGGGCGGCGGTGGGCGGGAACTCACGGCCCTGGTGCGTGGCCAGCCACCGGGCGGGACGACGGGTGTCGTCCAGCCTTCCCGCGACGACCGCTTCCTGGATCTGGTCCACCTGCACGTAGTGGGAGCCCATGTGGGTGGTCCCCGAAGTCTCGGGGTCGGGCCCGCCGGCGCAGGCGGTGAACGTAAGCCCGGCGGCGATGACCATCGCCAGCGAGGTGATTCCGAAGCGAGGGGAAGACACGACTCCTCCGTTCCGCGGGCGTCGGCCGGTGAGGACGCCGACGGCCGCTTTGAAGGCGGAGAGGGTCGCGAGCCGTGCTTGAAAGATAACGATTCCGGAGGAAAAAAGGGGACTTCCCCCCTCACCCCGCGGCCGATGCGCGTAAGGCCCCCACGACGCCCCGCAGCGCGCGCACTCCCTCCACCAGGCGGGGGCCCGGGCGCCCCAGAAACGGCTCTCCCACGGAGAACACTCTGGCTTCCGTCACGAAGCGGAGATGTCGCCACGCCTCGTTCCCCAGCACCACGTCGGGGCGGTACTTGTCGGGGTGCACGCCGCACCAGGAGAGGACGACGGCGTCGGGGGCGAGGGAGGTGACCTCCTCGTCGGTCAGGGGGCGGCTCTTCACCTCCTCGTGGGCCAGCGCGGCCCGTCCGCCCGCGGCGGCCACCACGTCGGTGGCCCACGAGAGGCGCCCCGGCGTGATGACCGGCTTGGGCCACCACTGGATGAGCACGGTGGGCGCGTCGGAGGGCGGCGGCGGCGCGTCCAGCTCGGAGCGCATCCGGGACACCACGTCCTCACCCCGCTCCGGGACGCCCAGGAGGGCGGCGACGTGGCGGACGTCGCGGTACACGTCCTCCAGGGACACGGGCTCGGGGGCGACGAAAGGAAGGCCGGCGGCCTCGAGGCGCTCCACCACCTTCTCGTGCCCGGGCACGGTGAGCGTGGCCAGGACCAGGTCGGGGGCCAGCGCCGCCACCGCCTCCACGTCGATCTCCAGGTCGGGCCCCAGACGGGGAAGCGGGTCCACCACGTCGGGGGGCCAGTCCGAGTGGTCGTCCACCCCCACGAGGAGGTGGGCGCACCCCAGCGCGTGGACGATCTCGGTGTTGGAGCAGGCGAGGGAGACGATGCGCATGCGTGGGCGTACCCGGCGCGGGCTGGAGGGTTCGTGGGCGGGTGTTACGTTCCAGGGCGAGCGTCCCCGACCCCTTTCGCAGCGGAGCGCGCACGATGGTCAAGGTCCCCTCCACCATGCTCCCCCTGGGCACCCGGGCCCCCGACTTCCGCCTGGAGGAGCCCTCCACCGGCCGCACCGTGGCGCTCTCCGACTTCGCGGACGCGCCCGCGCTCCTGGTGGTCTTCCTGTCCAACCACTGCCCCTTCGTGAAGCACATCGCCGACGCCCTCGCCGCCTTCGGCAAGGAGTACCAGGAGAAGGGGCTGGCCATGGTGGGGATCAACGCCAACGACGTGGCCAACTACCCCGACGACAGCCCCGAGCGCATGAAGGACGAGGTGGCCCTCCGGGGCTACTCCTTCCCCTACCTCTTCGACGACACGCAGGAGGTGGCGAAGGCGTACCAGGCCGCGTGCACCCCCGACTTCTTCCTCTTCGACGGCGAGCGGAAGCTGGTGTACCGGGGCCAGTTCGACGGGAGCCGCCCGGGGAGCGACGAGCCCATCACGGGGAGGGACCTGCGCCGCGCGTGCTCCGCGGTGTTGGCCGGCGAGATGGTCTCCGGCGACCAGACGCCCAGCATCGGGTGCAACATCAAGTGGAAGCGTGTCAGTCGGCACCAAGACGCCTAGTGGCGCGGGCTGTTCTGACGGTGAGACGGTTTCGCGTACCATGTACAGTGTCATGAACGGCGACACACAGGAGCAGGCACGATGAGCAAGGACGTTCGCGTGGTGAGGGCCAGCAGATACGGACGCGAGCTGTACGAGGGCTACGAGGGCCACCCCTGGCTGGCCTTCCGTTGGCCGGATGACCCTTCACCGCCGATCAGCCCGGAGGAGTACGTGAGACTGAATCGGGACGGCCCCGACCAGGTAAGTGTTGGTGGGGTGCCCAATTTGCAGAGGGGAATCTGGTGGGCTTCTGTGGTGAGCGACAACGGGGACGTTTACGAAACGTACCTGGCCTCCCTCACCCACGTCCCCGAGGAAGGGGAGCGGTGCGAGCACGGAGACGGCGATTCATACGTTGGCCCGCACGGTTGGTTCATACGGTGCGACATCTGCGGCACCATCCTCTCCGACCGCCGGAAGAAGGGTGAGAGGAGGAAGGGGGAGAGGCGTGCGGGGCAGTGGATCTACGGCGCAGGCCGTCGCAAACCGTTTGGCTTCACCACAAACGTCGTCGTGAAGTACGAGCGTCGCCAGAGCCCTGGAAGGAGGGAGGGAGAGCGATGAGCGCGCCGAACCTGTGGGAGAGGGCGCGGTGGCAACTGGCGCACCTCGTCAGGGACGTAGGCGAACACATGGAGAGCGGCACCCTGAAGTGCGAGGTGTGTGCCGAAAGCCTCGCCGCCGCCCGCTCCCTCCTCTCTGAAACGGAGGGGGTGGAAGCGGTCATAGGCAATAGCCGGGACGACGGTTTCGGTCCCGACTTTGACACGCTCCCCGCCTCCGGCGCACGCCCCGCACTTCTCCTCCTCCTGCCGGAGCCCGAGAGCCATGAGTGACAGAGACATCGTGCAGAGGCTCGTTCACAACCACGGTCCCGAGGACGGCCCTGGCGTCGCCTGTCACGAGTCTCTGATAGGCGACTGTGTGCGCGAGGCCGCTGATGCCGAGATCCGCCGCCTCCGGAAGCGAGAGGCCCGCTGTCAGCGTGTGTGCTTCGGGGCAGAGGTAAAAGGGCTCCGGTCGTGGGTGTCTCAAGAGTACGCCGACCGCCTCCGCTCCGAGAGGGACGAAGCGGTGGAGGCGCTGGAGAAGGTGGTGGCGTACATGGACCGACTTGCCACCAGGAGCGCCGCCCAGGCTGACGAATATTCGCGGTTCCCGTCGCTGGCTCACGCTTGTAGGGCTGACGCACAGAACTGGCGCGCCACCGCAAAGAGTCTCCGCACCACCCTCGCCAAGATCAAGTGCGCTTCAAGGCCAACGCCATCGTTCTCTGTCGAAGACAGCGAGCAGTTCGCCCAACTGATCGGCTACTCGCTGAGTGGCTTCGGGGAGTTGAGCTATGTCACCGACGAGACGTACAACGCGGCGGCGGGCATGGTGGATGGTGCCGACGAAAGAGACGCCCGAATCGCCGCCTTGGAGGAGACGCTGGCCACGGTTCGTCGGGGGCTCCACATCGCCGCGCCCGCCGTGTTCCGCATCCACCCTGACGACTTGAGGCCCAACGAGGAGGCCACCCATGAAGACTGAGGGGACGCGGGACCACCTACTGCGCGACCTATCGCGTGTTCTCAACTTCCACGGCGAGGACAACCGCTGTAACACACCGGACTTCCAGTTGGCAGAACGGGTGGTGGCTTTTCTGGATCGTGCCGCCCTCTCCCCCAGCACACCCACCGACGAAGCCCTGCGCTGGGAGAAGGAGCGTACAGCCGAGCTGTTGGAACTGCTGCGTGTGCACGGCGACGGCGCTTGGATATGGGAGACGGACGGGGACAACGACCTCGACAGCCTGACCGGCCCCATCCTCATCACCGCCGAGGCCCTGCGTGGTCTGCTCTCCCGCACCTGTGCGCACCACTGGCTACCCCCGGTTCCTGGGGGTGAGCAGACCGAGGTATGCGAGCGGTGTGGGGCCTCCCGCAGCACGGAGGAGCGGGAGCCGGAAGTGCCGCAAGAGCACATGTTGGACGCCATCGCGGAGTACACGGTCCACGCCCCCAACTGCCCGTTCTACGAGGACGGCAACTGCGAGTGCGCCGTCGAGGCGTTCCGCGAAACGCTCCGTCGCGTGCTGGTGCCCTCCCGTCTCGCTGCCCCCTCCCAGGAGGGAGAGGTGGTGGCGTTCGTCGCGCCCCACCATCTGCTGACCGAGCAACAGGCAACCGACGCTTACCTCGACCAGTGCGAGGAATACCGCCACGACCCGGTTGCCCGGCCTGTCCCGTTCGTGCGCGTCCGTCTCACCCCCACCCAGGAGCCGACCGATGGATAAGCGATATCACGTGATGGGCCAGGTCATTCGCACGGTCTATGGACACGGCGACACCCCGCTCGACGCGATCAAGGACTTCCATGCGCAAGGTGGCGGCCACCCCGAATGGGCGTGGGAAGGCGACAACGAAGACGACGGCGAGGGCGTGCAGGGCCTCTGCGAAAACTGCGGCCTGCCGGTTCTGGACCGCGAGGACTCGAACCACGACGACGACGGCAACGTCTGGCACGTTCCGAACTGCACCCAGGAGCCGACCGATGGCTGAGACGCTGAAGGGTTGTTGGAGGTGTGGCGGGCCGACACGCCTGACCCCCGAAGGTGTTACGTGGTGCGACCGTCGAGACATGCCTTCTCAGATATGCCCCGGCGAGCGCCGCAACTGCAAGGACCGTCGCTCCCCCCATGGGGAGGAAGCGGAGACGGAGTGCCCCGACGACTGCGCGATGTGCGACGGCGAGTTCTGCGCCACGCACGGTGCCGACCCCTGCGACTGCGACACGGCGGATCGGCACTTCTCCCGCCCCCCACAGGGGGAGGAAGCGGAGACGACATACTCGTGGCGGTGTCCCGAATGTGGCCAGGATTCCAACGTCACGCCGAAGGGAACAGCGGGAGACGAGTCACCCGGCGAGCTGGCCCGCCTCATGTTGGCCCGCTCCATGGAAGGGAGGTGCCCTGCCTGCGGTGAGTGGGCGCGCCCCACCCCCCAGGGCGCGGAGCCCAACGATCTCGTCCAATGGATCGACGAGGTGATAACGGAGCACCAAGGCCCTTCAGCGTGGCTCCCCGACACCATGCAGGTCCCAACGCAGTTGCTCCGTCAGGTGCGGAGCAGGCTTGGTGCCCCCCAGGGTGCGGAGGTGGAGGCGCTGACGGGGTGTTTCGTAGACGGTGGCGAGGTTGCCGCAGCTTTGCGGGCCGAACACGCGGAGCACCTGACCAAGCGCGACCGGCTAGAGCGCCTGGAGTGGGAGTTGGGGTACGACACCGCGATGCTCAAGGTCCGCGCCGCTCTCCGTGCCAAGGGGGGAGCGTGAGCGACGACGCCGAACGGGTGGTTGAGGCTATCAGCAACGCGATCTACCCGGTAGCGATGATGCAGACCACGCTTTGTGAGATTGAAAAGCGCATGGGCATCTACCCGAACGTACCGCGTCTACTGGCCGACCACGGAGGGGACCATGAGTGAGAGACAAGAGGACCTGACGGGTAGGTGGGCCGTGTGCTCCATCGGACGAATCGGCAGGATTGAGGGCCGCAAGATGCTGGAGTGGGGGGAGTCGTGGGTGGGCACGGGACTCGACGGCGAGCCATGGGCCAGTCGCACGCCCCGCGTCCTACGGGACGACCAAGTAGCCCTCCTCCGCACCCAGGAGCAGGGGCCGACGTGGCAACCGATCAGCACGGCGCCGAAGGATGGGACGGCGGTGTTGCTGATGTTCAAGCCGGACGCGGCATCATGGGACGCCATGGGATCGTGGGCCGGTATCGCATTCGTGGGGCGCAACCGTGGGGATGAACGGAACTGGAACTTCGCCGCCCCCGTTGGCGTGGGTGGATTCGGAGATGATTCGTTCGCGGGTTGGATGCCCCTCCCCACGCCACCCCAGGAGAACCGAGATGACTAAGGAGAAGCACTGCAACGTTCACTGCGGCCACTTTACGGGTCGCGGGTGGGACACGGGCGCGGCAACCCATGGCGGGTCGGAGGTTCGCTGTTGCCACTGCGGCGAGACGGCCGAGATCCCCTACACGGTCCAGTCGCTCCCGATCCCCGGCCACGGGCCGTTCTCGGCCTACCGCCAGCGCGTCTACACATGGCCCGATCCGTGGGCAAGTGGGGAGGCACCCCATGACTGAGCGCCGCTATACCCCGGAGGAGATGATGGAGATGGCGGCGACCTTGGACTCGGTCAGAGGCCCCACTGACGCAACATCTCGGCAAGTCGGAACAAGTACCAAGGGAGCGTGACCGATGAGCGACAAGAGGGTGGAGCCGGTGGCGTGGGCACCGTGGGATGTAGGTGGGCTGACGTATACGGTGGGAGAGCGTCTAGTGGCCTACGGCCAACGGGAGTCCGCCGTGGTTACGCGCTGCCCGCCCGGCTTTTCCGCATACGAGGGAGGCGAACACGACGCCAGCCTTTTCGAGCGTGGATTTGACGCCTTCGCTGACGCCCTGCTGGCCCGCTTCGGGATGGAGGAGTGACGATGAGCAAGACACGGGACGACAGTTGGGCCATCGGTGCCGGGTACTCGCGCATCCATCGCCACAGGAGCGAGTCGGGCGACTGGTGGTCGGGGACGGTGGTGACGCCGCACGGGTTCGTGGAGGTCTACTCGCAAGAGGGCGCCAGCAACTACCGACTGGTCCGAAACGGACGCGAGCACATGAGGTCCGAGAATCGCCAGCGGACAAAGCGTGGCCTCGCAATCATGGCCCGCCGCTTCATGCGCGAAATATGCGAGGCCCCATGAGCAGCGACAAGGTGGTGAGGGGGTACCGCCACAAGGCCAATCTGGCCTCGTACACCGAGGTTCACCCGATGTCACACCCCGGCATGGTGGACGGCCTCCCCGTGGTCGTCGTCCCCGCCGACCTATGGGAGAGGGTGGAAAGGGCGCTACGTAAGGCCGAAAGCGCCGCGACCTACGCAGCGGCCACGGTGTCTCCGGGTAACCTGATCGAGAACGGCAACGCTGAGTGGCCAGGTATCCACAGGGGCCGGGCCGACTCGTCCATGTGCCAGTTGGACGCCGTCCGCAAAGAGATCCGCGCCATACTTGGGGAGGCCCCATGACCAGAGCAGAGTGGGACGCCATGAACCCTAGGGAGCGGGACGCCTACGTCGCCGAGAAGGTGATGGGGTGGGAAGTCACCCACAGGGGGCGTAGGGTTCGTCCCGGCGTGGACCGAGCAGACCCCCACGTAGGCGGTGTGCCGCGGGAGGTACGCGGGTTCACCGGCCTAGCCGACGCCCGTGAGTGGATTGGTCACAAGTGCGGACGGTACACCACCACCCCCGAAGGCATGATGGCGGTGGTGGAGAAGATGGCAGACGAGGGGTGGTTCGCGTCCGTGGTATACCGCCTCCACGAAGTGCCCGACCGGGTTGTGTGGGACGTGGCGTTGCGGGAGATCGTGGAACCGTGGGGAACGGCGACGGCGTGGGCCGACACCGCACCCGAGGCCGTCGCACTCGCCGCACTGACAGCCCTTGGTCACATGGAGGCCCCATGAACGTGATTAAGCAGGCGGAGGAGGCATTGGAGGATGCAGCGGTATACGGCGGTGACGAAGACTCCTGCCCGTGCGGAGGCTGCGCGTTGGGTAGGCGTGCCGCTGCCACCCTCGCCGCCCTTCGGCGGTACGAGGTGGTGGAGGGAGCCGCCGTATGCAAGAACGGCGAGTGGCGCGTGACGCCCGACAACCCGTTCGGTCTTGAGCGCCCCGCCATCCTCCTTGTGGAGAGGGAGCCATCGGAGGGGGAGCGTGCCTGACGCCTATCACGTGAAGGGCTGGGAGGAGTTCCAGCACTACAAAAAGCGCAACCCTCCGTGGATTCGGCTGTACCGCACCCTGCTCGACAACGCCGAGTGGGCCACCATTCCGGCGGACGCCGCCAAGCTCCTGGTGGAGCTGTGGCTGGTGGCCGCGGACAAGGACGGAGGCCTACCCGCTAGCACCGCGCTAGCATGGCGCTTGCGCAGGGACCCCGGCGATGTGGAAAAGTGGCTTAAGGTGTTGGTAGATCACGACTTCATTGTGCCTGCTAGCACAATGCTAGCACGATGCAAGCAAGATGCTACTCCAGAGACAGAGACAGAGGCAGAAGTACAGAGGCAGACGCAGAGCGCGCGAGGCGCGAGCGGACGGACGAACGATCTGGGGACGTACCTGGGGGAATACGCCGGATGCCTCGCTGGTGTGGACCCAGCCCACCAGCGCGCCGTCATCGCACTCTACGGGCCCGGCGGTACCCAGGAGCACGCCTGGCACGACATCGCTCCCGAACGCCGGCCACCGATCCTCCACACCGCCATCGTCAACTGGCACGCGTCCAACCCGTCCCGTTGGTACCAACCCTTCTTCGCCTCGGTCTTGAACAGCGCCGTGGAACGTGCCATCGCCGCCGACCACGCCCGAGACAAGCGCGACCACGAGGCCACGACAGCCAACGAGCTGCGGGACGCCGCCAGGGAACACGAGGCCAGGGAGATCCAGCGCCTGCAGGACGAGGCACGGGGTGTGAGCATGCGGGGCGGCGGCCCACAGCGCATCAGCATCGGAGTGGAACCCACCAAGGGGGTGGCATGAGCGAGACGAGTCAGGAGGGCCAACGCACCGTCGCAAGCCTCGTCGAAGAACTGCAGAAGTTCCCGCCCGATGCAGCCGTGAAGCCGGTGCTCCATGGCGTGGTCCCCTACTACCGCCGCCGCCTAAAACACCAACCCGACGTGACCGTCGTGTACTGCAGGAGGCCCGACGGCTCGGTGGTGCGGATTGCCCTTGAGGGAGACGCCCACAAAGTGTTGGTGTCCGGCAAGTCCTACACGATGGAGTTCGGGATATGAGCGAGCCAGTACTGACGGCCCAAGACTGGGCGGACGCGGAGAAGTACGGCGTCGACGTCTTCCGGGCCGAAGCAGGGCCCCGAACGTGGACGGACCCGAAGCAGGTCGCCGCACTCGGGCTTCGCGGGTTGCCACCCTACTGCCCGTCGTGCATGGAGCGCCTCGAGGCCGAGGCACCGACTGGAGAATTGGGCCCGGACGTTCTCGACACCCTCGACGGGATGGGCGTCAACGTGCGGCGTCACGGGCAGCTCCGGCTCGACGAGCTGGGGGACAGCCCCGCGGTCATGGCCGCCCGGGACTTCGTGGCCGCCACGCTCTCCGCCGGCACCTGGCAGGAGGTCGAGGGCCTGTACCTGCACGGCCCGACCGGGACCGGCAAGAGCCAACTCGCCGTCGCCGTCGTGCGCGAGCTCCTGGAGGCCGGCATCCCCGCCAGCCGCATCGTCTACGACCGCGGCCGGGCGCTCATCACCCAGCTCCAGGACCGCTACGGCACGGGTCAGGTGGACGAGTTCAGCGAGCGCCGGCGCCGGGCCCGGGTGTGGATCTACGAGGACGCCGGCACCGAGAAGCTGACCCCCGACGCCTTCCGGGTCATCGAGGACATCTTCGACCGGCGCGAGGGCTGCCCGACCCTCGTGACCAGCAACTACACCCGCGAGGTCATGGCGAACCGGTGGAACGAGATGGAGGGCTGGGCACGCCTCCGCTCCAGGCTCGCGCCGTACCGCTCCGTCGAGATGTCCGGCATCGACAGGCGGTACCGGAGGGCATCGTGAGCCTCGCCTACGAGCAGACCTGTGGAGACTTAGGCCACCTGACGGTTGCGGGGAAGCCGTGCGGTCGGCCCGCGAAGGACGGTGGGCCGTGCTACCAACACGGCGGCGCGGCACCAACTACGGAGGTAGTAGTTCAGCCGCGGGACTGGGACAAGGCGGTGTCGGCGGCCTACTTGTGGCTCGTGCTGGATTCGACAGAGGCTGCTGCCGAAGGGGCCGGGGTGGGTGAGCGGACGATGTACCGGTGGGTGCAGTCGGAGTGGTGGCCGAAGGCGTGCGCCGAGGCCAACCGTCGCTGGCTGCAGCACCTGACACTGGAGGCCCGACGCACGTTAATCCGGGTGGTGCGCGGTGGTGACGCACAGAAGGCCCTAGAAGTGCTGCAGCAGTTCGATCCCGACTTTCGACCTAGACCGAAGGAGGTGCGGGTGCTCACCGTGCTCGCGTTTGTCGAGCAGCTCGCAGACGACGAGGTTCGGCGGGTCATGGGTCTTCCTGAGGTCGAGCGCCGCCAAGAGCTGCTGCAGCTCGCCAAGCAGGCCGGCGTGGAGCTGGCGGTATGAGCCCTTCCGGGGGCGGCATGATTCGTCGGCGCCGGCGCGTCTGGGCCTGGGGCGACGACTTCGCGTCGCGAGTCGCTGCTCCAGTGTGGGCGCTGGTCTGGGTGTGGACGCTAGGGCGCGTCGGTCGTCCGCTGTGGACCTGCGAGAACACGCGAGCGCCCTGGCCCCCTCGTCCAGTTCCACCGCCCGCGCCACCGCCGCGGAGACACGTGTCCAGCTTCGGCCCACGGGCCAATTGACCATGGACGACCTTGCCATGGCTCGCGCGATGCTCGCGCTGGAGGCCCGCTGGGCGGCCCTGGAGGCCCGAGCGGAGGAGGAGGGGCTTCGCATCTCCCCGCTCGACGGATGGGCGTGGCGGCCGTGGCTCGGCACGATGTACCCGGGCCTGGACCATTTCGCGCCGCACCAGGAGGAGGTGTGGGATTGGATCTGGGCCATCGAGGCCGACGAGCCCACTGACCCTTTCGTGGCGATCTGGGCTCGCGGCGGCGGCAAGACCTCGACGGCGGAGCGCGCCGTGACGTCGACGGGACTCCGCGGCAAGCGGCGCTACGCTTGGTACGTCCGGGCTACCCAGGACGCCGCCGACGATTCGGTAGGGACGAATATCGCCCGGCTCCTGGAGTCGGAGAAGGTTGAGCGGTACTACCCCTGGCACGCCGGCCGAAAGCTCTCGAAGTACGGCCACTCCAAGGGCTGGAACTCCCAGCGCCTCCGCACATCGGGCGGCTTCACTGTCGACGCCATCGGACTCGACACAGCGGCCCGCGGGCTGAAGATCGAGGACATGCGCCCCGACCTCATCGTGCTGGACGACCTCGACGGAAAGCACGACACACCGCGGGCCACGAAAAAGAAGCTCGAGGTCATCACCACCTCGATCCTACCCGCGGGCACCGAGAACACCGCGATCCTCGCCATCCAGAACCTGATCATCCCGCACGGCGTCTTCTCTCGGCTGGCGGACGGCCGCGCTGACTTCATGGCGACCCGCCGAGTCTCTGGGCCCGTGCCAGCCGTGCACGGACTGCGGACCGAGGTGCGCGAAGACCCAGAGCATGGCCGACGCCGCGCGTTCATCGTGGCGGGAGAGCCTACGTGGGAGGGCCAAGGCCTCGCCGCCTGTCAGCGCCAGATCGACAACATCGGCCTGCGCGCATTCCTCCAGGAGTGCCAGCACGAGGTGAAGCGGCGCGAAGGCGCGCTCTGGACCGAGGACATCATCAAGCGCATCGACCAGGTCCCGCCGCTCCGGCGCATCGTGGTGGGTGTGGACCCCTCCGGCGGCGGCGACGAGATCGGGATCGTCGTCGTGGGTATCGGCCACGACGGGCGGTTGTACGTGCTGGCCGACCTGACGCAGAAGGGCGGGCTTGGTCCGCTCAACTGGGGTCGGGTTGCGGTCGATGGTTACGACGACCACGAGGCGGATCGGATCGTCGCCGAGAAGAATTTCGGCGGGGACATGGTCGAGTCCAACATCCGCGTGGCCGCCGGCGGACGCCGGGTGCCCGTGCACATGGTCTCGGCGTCCCGGGGCAAGGACGTCCGCGCCGAGCCCGTCGCGGCACTCTACGAGGACGGCCTCGTGTCGCACGTCGGCGTGTTCCCCGAGCTCGAAGCGGAGATGACGGGGTGGGTTCCGGGCGACCCCGATTCACCGAATCGGCTGGACGCTCTGGTCTGGTGCTGCACCGAGCTCATGCTGGGAGCCAAAAAGCAACCCTTCGGGATCTTCTTCCCGGGGATGAACGAGTCGAGACAGGAGGGGGCAGCGTGACCTACCAACCGGCCCGCGAGGAAGGCCCATGACCGTCACCCGAACCCTCACCGACCGCCAGCTCGAAGTGGCCGCCCTCGTCGCTCAGGGCATCGGCTACAAGGGCATCGGGAAGCGCCTGGGTATCAGCGCCAACACCGTGGCCGCGCACGTTCACGCAGCGTGTGAGGCGCTCGGGCGCGACGAGAACGTCAGTGGCCGGACGTTCGTCGCCAACTGGTACCGCGAGACCTACGGCTCCGGCGGGTGCGTGGCGTTCTTCGTGCGCGCCAGCAACGGCTTCGTCCTGATCGGCTGCGCCCAGGATCCGGTGGCGCACCTGCGCGCCTTGCAGGCCGCGTCGCCCATGGAGCTGCGACTCGTTGGTACTGCGCCCGGCGGAGAGAAGCTCGTGGCGGAACTCCAGGCCCGCTTCTGGGATCACCGCAAGGTCGGGGAATGGCTGGAGCCCTCCGATGAGCTACTGGCGGAGATGGAGCGGCTCGTGCAGACTGAAACCCAGCAGAAGGAGGTGGCGTGATGGAACACGGGAGCAGAAAGGCGCCCACCCCGCCCCCGAGAATCGACAACCGGCCCCCCGCTCCCGCCGGCGCCGCCGGCGCGAAGACTCGCGCTAATCGCTTTTCTTTATCCCGCTAAAGGAAGTGCCAATACCTCTCCCTGAGCCCTAACGCTATCCATCGTGGTGGACATGTCCACCCACCACGACGGGTAGCACACTGGACCGACGCGGGCTCGTAGGCCGACTCCTCAACACCGTGGACTTCGAGTCGCTCGCCCTGGGCGACTCGGGGGCCGTGGCATCCCTGCCAGGCCCCGCCCCCTCCCGAAACGGCCACAGGCTGGTCGCGGGCGCAGAACAGAAGTCCCTCGTCCAGGCCGACTTCGCGGGCCCGTCTTCCGGCCAGTGGACCTACCTCGGAAGCACCGTTCCGGGCGACGTCGAAGTGGTCTCCCGGGAGACGGCCTACGCCGCGGCGCTCTACTGCTACGTCGCGATGCGCTGGCGGGCCACGAACACCGCGGAGCCACCGCTTCGCGTCGTGGCCGAGACCCCGGACGGCGACGAACCCATCGAGGACCACGTACTCTCCCCCCTGCTCGCCGACCCCTCGCCCGACTACGACATGGGCGAGCTGATGGAGTTGACGCAGCTCTACGCCGACCAGGACGGCCGCGCCCTGTGGGTGAAGGACCCCAACCTCATCCGCACCACAGGACGGCTCACACCCTTCTCTGGCTCGAATTTCGTCATTGAGCCGGCTGGTGGCCGGATCCTCGGGCGGTTCGGCGTGGACACGGCGCGGGGCCGGGAATGGAAGACCCCCGACGAGGTCGTGCTGTTCAGGTATCTCGATCCCCGCAGCCGCACCGGAAGTGTCAGCCCGACCGACGCAGCGCTCTCGTGGATGGGCCTCGGCGCCCAGGTCAAGGCGACGGTCAAGAACCTGCTGAAGAACAGCATGTTCCCGTCCGTTGTGATCCAGGCCGACAAGGAATGGAGCCCGTCTCCCGAGGAGTACGAGCGGTGGAAGGCGATGCTCACGCAGTACCACACCGGCCCCGCCAACGCCGGCAAGCCGTTCGGGGTCACAGGGGGCGGCAACGTCACGCGCATCTCGTTCACGCTCCGGGATCTTCTCCCCGACGAACTTCTGGACCGCATCGAGGCGTGCGTCGCTGCGGCCTACGGCGTCCCGCCGGTCGTGCTCTCGTTTCTCGTCGGCCTCAAGAACTCCCCATGGTCGCAGATGTCAGAGGCCAAGGCCAGCGCCTACGAAGAGACGGTGTTCCCCCTCTGGCGGCGCTGGGAGAAGGCGCTGACGCGCCAGCTCCTGAGGCCGGTTGACTCCGACCCCACCCACCGCATCGCCTTCGACACTTCCGCGGTGCGCGCGCTCCAGAAAGACGAGGCGGCAAAGACCAATGAAGCGAGCGCCGCCACCTTCTGGACGCTGGACGAGCGGCGGGTGTACTCGGGCCAGGAGCCAGTGGGCGGGACGCGGGGCGAGTGGATCGAGGCTGTCGATGGGGCGGGGGCCGGCCTCGGCCCCTCGGGCACGACGTCCGCACGCGCCGCAGGTGGCAAGCAAGCCGGGAGGGCCCGCTCCCGCCCCGAGACCAAGGCCGAAGACGACCCCCGGGCCACGAAGTGGCAGCGCTTCGACCTGCTCGCCAAGGCCCAAGAAGAGTCGTGGGCCGAGGGCGCGCTGGCGCAGCTCAAGGTGGACCGCCGCGCAGCGCTCGACCTTTTCGACGAGATCGTCGGCAAGGCGGACGCGGGTAGCCCGGAGAGCAAGGCGCCGCCCGAGGCCGACCCGGACAAGGTCGAGGCGCTGGTCAAGGCGCTCGCAGCGAAGCTGGGCATGGGCGAAGGTTGGGTGGAGCGGACCACGCCGCTTATCAAGGCCACCGCCCGCACCGCGCTCAAGGACCTGGCGAGTGAGTTGGGTATCGCGTTCTCGGTGCTCGAGCCCGGACTGCTGGAGTATACCCGCCGAGAAGCCGCCTTCCTCGTCAAGAACATTCCCGCCACCACTCGCGACCGTATCGCGGCCGAGCTCAAGGCGGGCCTGGCCGAGGGCGAATCGATCCCCGAGTTGCGCGAGCGCATCCAGGACGCCTGGGCCTTCAGCCGGGAGCGAGCCGAGCTCATCGCGCGCACCGAGACAACGCGGGTCACCAACGGCGCCCAGCACGAGTCGATGAGCGGCTACCAGGCCTCGGACGAAGAGGTTGTCGTCGAGAAGGCCTGGCTGTCGGCCCGCGACAACAAGGTCCGTGACGAGCACGCCGAACTCGACAAGGACGGCGACGAGGAAGGCTGGATCCCTGTTGACGAGGCCTTCGCCAACGGCCTGCAGCACCCCGGGGAACCCCAGTGCCGCTGCACCACCATCTACCGGATTCGGGACGCCGCATGAACGCGCGCCCCATGCACCGACGGAGGAGTCCGATGTCGCAGACCAAATCGGCCGCGCAGGCCGCCCCCTCAAAGAACAGGGACGAGATGAAACACCTGGGCGTCCCGTTCCAGGTGAAGGCCGACTCGCTCGACGACGCGACCCGGTCCTTCACCGGGCTGGCCTCGACGTGGGACCTCGACCTGGGTGGCGACGTGATTCACAAGGGCGCGTTCAAGCGCACGCTCAACAACTGGCACCGCTCAAAGAGCGTACTGCCGCTGCTCGACTCGCATTCCGCCTACGGCACCGTGCGCGCAATCGTGGGCCGGATGATCGACGCCAAGGAAACCGACGAAGGGCTCGTGGCGACGTTCGAAGTCATCGACGGCCCCGACGGCGACGAGATCTGGCGCCGGATCAAGGGCGGCTACGTGACCGGCCTCTCCATCGGCTACCGGGCCATCAAGATCGAGGCCCCGTCCGAGGAAGAGCAGCGCGCCGGTGTGTGGCGGCACCTGAAGGAGGTGGAGCTGCGCGAGGTGTCCGTCGTGGTTTGGCCCATGAACCCGGCCGCCCGCATCGACAAGGGCAGCATGAAGGCCCTGGCCGCCGACGTCGCCGCCCTGGAAGAGGCCGCGGCGTGTCGGGACCTGACCGACGAAGAGAAGGCGGAGCTCGCCGAGCTCAACGCCAAGATCGAGGCCCTCCTCGACGAGGGTGGGGTTACCCCGAAGACCGGCGGCACTCCTCCTGAGGAGCCGCCCCTGGTCACCCCCCCCGCGGAGAAGGAAGGGCCCGCAGGGCTCGCCCCGGACGACCCGGGGCGCCTGGAAATGGAGGCGCGGCTTGCCGAGCACCGGCTCCGCGTCGTCGGCACTCATGCGCGGACCGTCCGCGCATGACTCGCCACGTCAGTACCCGGCGACCCGCCACTCGGCCCTCGGCCGACTCGGCACTCGTCGGAGGCGTTCGTCACGTTCCCCACTCCCACGAGGTAGCTGTCATGAAGACGCTTCGCTGGCTCGTCGGACTGCTCGCCGTGGGGCTCGCCGCGATCACCCCCGAGGTGCCGCGCATGCCCCGCGTCGTTCGGTTCAATGAGCACCCCTTCGTGCGCCGCCAGTACGGCAAGGTCATCGCCGGAGGCCAGTCCATCTACGAGACCGTGCTCACCGTGCTCCGCGCCGTCCTGAACGTGTTCACCCCCGCTCGTGTGGTCCTGGCGGGCCTCCTGCTCGCCTGGCTGCTCGTGCCCCACGAGGCGGTGGCCGGGGTCCTGCTCGCATTCCCGGCCGTCGCGGCGCCCGGTGACTCGGTGCGCAGCCTCCTGCCCGAGAACTTCAAGGCCAAGTACGACGACTACCGCAAGGCCACCGACGAGGCGTTGGCCATCCAGACCGAGTTCAAGGGCAAGCGCGTGCCCGAGGACAAGGGCAAGGTCCTGGGCGAGCGCCTCGAAGAGGCCGAGTCCATCTGGGCGGAGATCGGTGGGTCGGTCGAGGCCGTGGAGAAGCAGCTCGGCATGGCCGATCGCGCCCGGGACGCCCGGGAGCGGCGCGAGCGGATGGAGCGCCTCGCTGGCATCGTACCGAACCCCACGCTGCCCGGCGACGAGAAGCGCGCCTCGGGCGTGGCCGGCTACGTGCGGCTGTCCGACTACGTGCTCGCCCACAAGATCTTCCAGGAGCTCGCCGCGAGCGAGTTCCGCATGCCCGGACCGATCTCCAACATCCCCGTCGGGCTGCTCAACGCCCAGACCGCCAAGGGCTTGACCGACCGCAGCGGACGGCCGATCCCGGTCATCGCCCTCAACGCCGAGCAGCGCAAGGCCTTCGAGGACGTGTGGCAGGCGAAGTCGGTGGTCTCCATCGGCTCGGGCGTCATCGAGCCCGACCGCCTCGACGTCATCCCTCAGGTCACCGCCGACGACCGGCTGCGCCTGCGCAACATCCTCAACATCGGCCAGACCGGTTCGTCTTCGGTCTCCTACATCCGCGAGGAGTCCCACACCCGGGCTGCGGCGGAGACCGCGCCCGGCTCGGCCAAGCCCGAGGGCGCACTGTCCTACACGGAGCAGACGGCCAACGTCCGCACGATCCCCGTGTGGATCCCGGTCACCACGGACCAGCTCGCCGACTGGCCGCAGCTTCGCAGCCTCATCGACGCGCGGCTGCTCTACGACCTCAACAAGAGGCTCGAGGAGCAGATCATGTACGGGTTGGGCACCGGCCAGAACCTTGAGGGCATCCTGACCGTGTCGGGCACCACGAGCGTCGCGGCCTCCGCGCTGTACACCGCCGGCAACGACATGCTGGAGAAGGTCCGGCTTGGCGCGACCGAGGTCATGGTCAGCGGCTACGAGCCGAACGCACTGCTGATCCACCCCTACGACTGGTTCAGCCTCGTCGTGCTCAAGGGGACGGACGACCACTACCTCGGGCAGGTGTTCCTCACCGCCGACCGCCAGCCCCGCGTCTGGGGCCTGGACGTGGTCGAGACCATCGCCGCTCAGGAGAACTCGGGCGTGGCGACGCCGCAGCGCAACTGGGTCGTGGGCGACTTCCAGCGCGGCATCCAGCTCCTCGACCGGGAGCTGGCCAACGTGATGGTCGGTCTCAACTCCGACGACTTCACGAAGAACCGGCGCACGATCCTGGCGGAGGCCCGCGTGGCTCTGCCGATCTACGCGCCGGCCGCGTTCGCCTACCTGCAGACGCAGGCCGAGGCCACCTGATCCTGATCGGGTGACGGGTGTCCCGGGGTCCCTTTGGGGGCCCCGGGGCTCCAAGCCCGGAGAGAGGAGGAGAGGAAAGCGATATGGGTACGGGACCGAACGGCAGTGGGGTCACCATCACCCCCGCCAGTCAGGTGCAGCGCGAAACGCGCCAGGAGCGGGACCTGCGTCTGCGGCGCGAGTACGCCGAGCGCATGCAGTCCCACTACGCCGCCCAGGACGCCTTTGCGGCCCAGGGCGGCGCCTCCGACGTGGCCCTGAAGAAGGCGGCGCCGCACGAGAACAAGGCGCTGGCGGGCCCGCCGGAGAACAAGGGGCCAGCCAACCCCCCGGGCGGCGAGACTGCAGACGATCTCATGGCACTGTCGAAGCGAGCGCTTCAGGCGTTGGCCGAAGACCGGCGCGTCACAGTGACCCGTGCCGACGGGCGCACCGACCGGGAGCCCACGAAGGACGACTACGTGAGGGCGCTCGCCCCATGACTCGCAGGGAGCGGAGGGCCGCGGAGCGGGCGCTGGGCAGGGTGGCGCTGCGGGAGGCAAGACTGCGCGTCGCGTTCCGGTGCCTCTGGGCGGTGGGTGCCGCACAGAGGATCGCCGGCTGGCGGGTGCTGCCGGTCGGCATCCGGGCGCGGCTGTGCCACGCCCTGCTCCGTCTTCCGCGCGTGCGCGTCGGCCTCGGCGCGTGGGAGCGGCTTCCGTTCGAGGTCGTGCCATGAGCCCTCGCGCCGCGAGCCGGTATCCGCTCCTCATCTACGCGATGCATGGGCTAGGGGACTCCATCTACCAACGAGCGATGGTGCGGTGGCACGCCGAGCGCCGGGGCGAGGTCTTCCTGCATACCTCCTGGCCTGAGTTCTTCGAGGACATTCCAGGCCTGCGCTTCATTCGTCCCGGCCTCGAGGTGGACCTCAGGGCCCAGCGCAAGAACATCGAGCGCAGGCCCGAGGAGACCTGGTCCAAGGAGCCTGCGAACGCGCAGCGCATCCGTGCGCGGTACGCCCTGACCAACCCCGGCGAGAGCATCGTCGAGGAGCTCATGCGGTCCTACGGCATCCCGGGCTCGGCCCGCCTGCCCATGGACCTGCCGGACTTCGGGCCCTCGCCCGTGCGCTTCAAGCGGTACGCCGTCGTGCGGCCCGTGACCCACCGCAAGGAGTGGCTCAACACCGCCCGCTCGCCCGACCCCCGCCACATCGCCCGAGCGGCCGAACTGCTGCAGGACGCTGGCTATCGGGTCGTGACCGTGGCCGACGTCGAGCCGGTCAAGAACCAGGAGTGGATCGAGGGCCCGGAGCCCGTCGCCGACAGGCGCTTCCATGGTGGCGAACTGGAAGTGGCCCAGCTCATGGCCCTGCTCCAGAACGCCTCGGTCGTGGTGGGCGGCGTCGGCTTCGTCGTGCCGGCCGTGCTGGCCGCCCACGTGCCCGCGGTCATCGTCGCCGGCGGCCAGGGCGCCTACAACGCCCCGGAGATCGTCTGCGGCCCCCGGGTGGACAGCCGCCACGTGCGTTGGGTCCTGCCCGACGCCTACTGCCGGTGCAGGCACCGGCTGCACGCCTGTCCGAAGAGGGTTACCGACTTCGACGCCAAGTTCGCTGCGGCCCTGGCCCAGGCGACCGGGGCGGAGGTGGTTGCGGCATGACCGGCGACGACGTCTTCGACGCCGGCCTGGCCCAGGGCCTCGTGTGGCAGCCCGCTCTCGGCATGGGCTTCTACCCGGTGCGCCTCGAGGACGAGCCGTACCGCAACGGCCACGCCCAGGCCTACTGGAACAAGTACGTCGAGTACGCCCGCACCCCGCTCGGTGTCGCCCTGACTGAGGCCCGCGTGGACCTCGTGCGCAACTGGGCTGGCGGGCCCGTGGTGGACGTGGGCATCGGCTGCGGCGCCTTCATCGAAGCCGTGTACGCCGCAGGCGGCGAAGCCTTCGGCTGCGACGTCAGCCCGGTAGCCATGAAGTGGCTCCACGAGCGCGGGCTGTGGCGCTCGCCCTGGGAAGGGCCGGTCGCCGCCGTCACGCTCTGGGACGTGCTGGAGCACCTTCCCGACCCCGCGGCCATGCTCAGCAACGTCCGCGAGTGGGTGTTCGTGTCGCTGCCCGTCTTCGAAGACCCCGCCGGGCTTCTGACGTCCAAGCACTTCCGCTCCGACGAGCATCGCTGGTACTGGAGCGCCGACGGACTGGTCCGCTGGATGGGCGCTCAGGGCTTCGAGTGCGCCGAGCACGACGAGCGTGAGACCGTCTTGGGTCGCGAGGACATCCACACCTTCGCGTTTCGGAGGGTCGCGTGATCGCCCTGGCCGACCTCAAGCTCGACCTGCGCCTGACGGGTACGGCGGACGACGCCTATGTCACAAACCTTGAAGCCTCTGCCGTCGCCTACATCCAGAAGCGCACAAACCGCTACTTCGGGGCCGAGGCCGCGACGACGGAGTACGTCACGGGCGACGGCACCACGAAGCTCTGGCTCTCTGAGGCGCCCACCACACTCCCGTCCACACTGCTGGAGCGCGCCTATCCGGGGTCCACGTCGTCGACGACGGTCACCGCTTCGGCGTCCGACGGCTATACGCAGCGGGGCATGTGTCTCGTCCGCAAGGGCTACCTCTGGACGCGCGGCTACGAGTACGAAGTCACCTACACCCGGGGGTACGCCGCGGGCTCTGAGCCCGAGGACATCCAGCGTGCGGTGCGCGGACTGGTCGTGCACTGGTTTGAGCAGCGGCTCCCCCTGGGCGACGTCGGCGTGAACGCCTCGGCCAACATAGTGCCGCATCACGTCGATGCCATCATCCGCGCGTGGACCCGGAGGCCGTGGTGAGCCGGTTCGGCATGAACCCCGGCATGCTCCGCGAGGTCGTGGAGCTTCAGCGCGTGACGCGCGTCTCAGACGGCCAGGGCGGCTGGACGGAAGCATGGACGACCTACGCCACCGTGTGGGCGCGGGTGGCACCCATGCGGGCCACAGAGCGCCTGACGGGCATGCAGCCTGACGCTCGCGCCTACTACAGCGTGACAATCCGCGCCCATAGGGGTCTCCGGGCTCCCGACCGGCTGCTCTGGGGTGTCCAGATCCTCGACGTGCTCGGCCCCCCAGTGAACCGCGACGAGCGCCACGGCTACATGAGCCTGGAGACAAGCTACGACGCGGACCTGACGTTCGGGTCGTACCTGCCCGGCATGGACGAGCTCATGGGCACCCGCGCGGGCTCCGCGGCCATCCTGGAGCTGGCGTGATGGGCGCGCACATGCATGGCCTGGCGTCGCTCCGGCACAAGCTCGGCCTCCTCACCAGGGAAGACGAGAAGGTCGTGCGCCGCGAGGTCAAGCGCACGCTCGTGGCCATCGAGTCCGGCGCGAAGGTCCGGTCGCCCGTCCGCCAGGGCCGGCTCCAGAACTCCATCACGCACGAGACGGACCGGAACGGCTTCGGGGGACGCGCCGGCACGAACCTCAGCTACGGGCCGGACGTCGAGTTTGGGACTGCGCCGCACGTCATCGAGCCGAAGAACAAGAAGGCGCTGGCTTGGGGGCCCAAGGGCTCCAGGACCGTGCGCAAGCGCGTACACCACCCAGGCACCAAGGCCCAGCCGTACCTCTTCCCGTCGTTCGAGGAAGAGCGTCCGAAGCACGAACGTCGCCTCGTCGAAGCCCTCAACGCCGCGCACCGGAAGGCGGCGAAGCGATGAGCGCCGAGCGTGTCGTCCAGCAGGCGGTCTTCGAGGCCCTGGATGCCAGCGCGACCTATCAGGCGCTCGTTACCGGCGTCTTCGACGGGGAGGCGCCGCAGGGCACGCCCTACCCCTACACGGTCATCGGCGAGAGCACCGAGGTCCCCGACCACGTCATGGAAGCCGACGGGTGGGACGGGACCTTCACGATCCACGACTGGACGGACGCGAAGGGCCGGAAGGTGCTGCAGCAGATCCGGGAAGCGCGCGAGACGATCCTGCACAACGTCCGACTCACCGTGTCGGGCTACACCCTCACCACGATGCGTTGCGAGTTCGCGCAGGTGCTCCCGGGCGTCGACCAGGACGGAAAGACCCTGCAGCACCAGATCACCCGCTACCGCGTCAGCAGCCTGGAGGCATGAGACGATGACGAAGCCCCGCTACAAGACCGGCACGTGGAGCGGCTACCCGCACTACGCTTGCACTCTCTGTCCCTACGACACGCTCGACAAGGGCGAGATCGTGCACCACGTGCGCGACCGGCACCCGACCGAGGCTGAAGGGGCCGTCCCTGCGGGCCCTTTGGCCGGCATCGACTTCGCGTCCGACGAGGCCGCCGAGCTCGCGTCCGAGCTGGGCGTCCAAGCTGAGCACTTCACCGATTCACCGTCCGGCAAGTCCGGATACACCGTGGCCGATGTGCGGCACGCCGCGAAGGCCCTGACCAACCCCACGGAGGGCTGACACCATGACCCGGCACAACGCCCACGGCACCCTGCTCAAGATGAGCGACATGGCGGGGACGCCGACGTTCACGACCATCGCCCAGATCATCCGGGTCGCCGGTCCGAACATGACTCGGGGCACCACAGAGGCGGTGGACCACGACTCGACGACCGCGAAGGACTTCCTCCCCGACGCCCTGTACGATGGCGGCGAGGTCACGTTCGTCATCCACTACGACCCGCCCGCCGCCACCCACAACGCGGCGGCGGGCCTCAAGAAGGCGCTCAAGGACGGCGACATCCGGGACTTCCAGCTCATCTATCCCGACCCCGGCGCCGCCCAGGACGCCTTCAGCGCCTACGTCACGGCGTTCGGAGGCGAGGCCGAGTCCAACAACGGCAAGCTGATGGCCAACGTGACCCTGAAGGTCTCAGGCGCCATCACCGAGGCGCTGTAAGGCCATGGCAAGGATCATCGAGAAGGTGGTGGAGGTGGACGGCACGCCCGTCCACCTCCGCTACGACTTCAACGCGGCGGCCGACTTCCGGGAGCAGACCGGGCTGGAGATCTGGGATGATGCGCTCTGGCCCGGCGACGACGAGACGGGCAGGAAGCAGCTCTCGCTCACCCCGAGCCAGCAGCGGGCGCTCATCTGGGCGATGAACGCGGCGCACTACAAGGCCCAGGGCGCGAAACCCGAGCACTCCATCGAGAAGATCGGCTCGCTCCTGGCGCCCTCGACGCAAGGCGAGTTCGGGCTGGCCCTGGTGGCACTGCTGCTCGGTGACCCGGCGGCGGTCGAGAAGCAGGAGGGGGGTGCGGGAAACCCTCCCCCAGCACCGGAGGGGACGGGCCAGCCGAACGGCTGACGACCAGCCGGTGCTACGGCATCGCAACGACGGTGCTGGGGGTCTCGGAGGCCGAGTTCTGGCGGATGAGCCCGCAGCAGTTTCAGGAACGGCTCCGGGCGTTCAACGACCAGGAGAGGAAAAGGGAGCAGCGTGCGGACTTCAGGGCAGGCGTCATCGCGGCGGAGATCTTCAACTCCGCGCCGTTCCGTGAAGGCGGGACGGTGCGGCAGCCGCATGACTACTTCGCCAGCCTGCCGGTCCCGGAGATCACGCCGCAGTCGGGCGAGACGATCCGGAACCTGTTTCGCTCCATCTCCGGTGCGCCCATTCGGAAAGCGGAGGCGTAGCGGATGATCCTCGAACGCCTTGTCGTCGCCATCGACTCGGACCTGACCGGGCTCCGCAACATCACCGCGGGCGCCGCGCGCATGGAGCGCGACGTCGAGCGGAACATGACCCGGGCCGGCGTCGCCGCCGACCGGTTCGGCGACCGGCTCATGGGCGTCGGCACGAAGCTCACGCTCGGGCCGACGCTGGCCGTCACAGCCCTGGGCACCGCGTCGATCATCTCGGCGGGGAAGCTCCAACAGCTCCGCATGGGGCTCGATGCCGTGACGGGCGGCGGCGCGGCCACGGAGCGCCAGCTCGTCCGGCTCCGTGAGGTTTCGAAGCTGCCCGGCCTCGGGTTCGAGGAGGCGGTCAGGGGTTCGATCAACCTGCAGGCCGCCGGGTTCAGCGCGGAGCTCGCCGAGCGCGCCCTGAAGGGCTTCGGCAACGCGCTGGCGACGGTCGGCCGGGGCCGGGCGGAGCTCGACGGCGTCATCATGGCGCGTGGGCAGATCGCGTCGAAGGGCAAGATCTCCGCGGAGGAGATCAACCAGCTCGCCGAGCGCGTGCCCCAGATCCGTCAGGTGATGATCGCCGCGTTCGGCACGGCGAACACTGAGCAGCTCCAGAAGATGGGCATCGACGCCACGACCTT